>NZ_JBGDVS010000006.1:0-345193 GCF_046551635.1 Salmonella sp. SAL04157 | reverse complement strand
CCTGTTAGGGCGCGGCTGGTAAGAGAGCCTTACAGGCGCATCAGAAAAACCTCCGGCTATGCCGGAGGATATTTATTGCAGGTTTAGAAGTTGTAACCCACGACCAGGTAGCCGCCCCAGCCGGTAGATTTCGCGCTGAAATCGCCGTCGCCCCAGTTCAGTTTTGCGCCATTCTGCCACTGTCCGCCGTTATGGAAGTAACGTGCAACGACCGAGTAGTGCCAGTGATCGTAGTTCAGCGCCAGGATATGGCTGGAAGCGATGGAGTTGCTGGTACGGTTCGGATCGTCGCCTAAATCAGATCCCCAGTCAAAGTTGGTAAAGCCGATATAGCTCAGTTTACCGCCCCACAGATCGGTGATGGGGACGAAGTATTTTACTTTGAAACGGTAGCCGTCCCATTCGTTTTCATTGGACGCGCCGTAGTTTTGCCACTGATATTTCGCATACACGTTCAGCGACAGGCCCATCGGCAGGCCGGTGTCGATATCGGTCCCCAGACCCATATACCACGTGCTCTGGCGGCTGGCTTTGTTATCGCCCATATCGTAGATGTAGTTGTTGGCGAAATACCACTCTTTAAACGGGCCGAAGCTCAGGTCTGCGCCGGTCAGCTTATCAATCGAGAAACGCGGTTCGATTTCCATGAACAGCGGAGAACCGTCGGACCAGATACCTTTATCGTTGCCGTTACCCCAATCAAAGGTTTTGGGAATATCGATATAGCCGTAGAAATCAAACCAGTCTTTTTTGGCAAATGCTTCATATTCCAGATAGACGTCGTTGTTCAATTTCGGCGAGAAACGGGTATGGTAGCTGCCTACCACGTTTACGCTCTGGTGCCACCAGTCGGACAAATACTGCGGCTGATCATTTTCTGCTGCGTTAGCAGTAAAAGATGAGGTGAGCGCCAGCGCTGCGCTGACTGCGAGTAAAGTTTTTTTCATATGTATGCCACTGTTTGAAATCCCTTACGGGAGTGAAAAGAACGCAATTTGCGTTTCTAAATATTTCGTGTTTCTGCGGAGCCTATTATAAAAATCATTGCTCACAAAAATATGTCTTGTTTCACATATCTATCATTTACGTAATCGATTGCGTTCACGTTTGCGCATTTTAGGTGCGGCGACAGTACTGTCTTTCATGAATATTACCAATCTATGTCATAAATGACGAAAATGTCAGTAGGGCAACAAAAGTCGCGCGGGGGATGTTGCGGAACGCACAAAACGCTCCGCCAGAACGTTTATTGATTAACAGGCTGAATATCATGGATGCGAATGAAGCCTAACTGCGCCGGAGTGATCCCCTTCAACGGTAACGAAATATTGACATCACTGGGCGCCAGCAAGCTGGCAGGGGCATTTACCAGAAGGCTCTGTGCATTCACCTCCTGATAGTTCTCCGTAGTGCCCTGAATTTGCCCGTACTCTACGGTAGCGCTGAATGCCGGCAGCGGATCGCGGGACTCGCCCTGAATGCGTAACGTTGCGTGAGCGCCGTCTGCGACAGGCGTAATCTCCAGCAATGTCATACGTAGCGTACCGATCTGACTCTCCAGCCGGGCAGGCGTATTGGCGCCAGGCAACAAATAGACGCCGCGGGTTGACTCCGCATTCAGCTTATTTTGTTGGGTAATTTTTACCGTTTCCTGATTCAGTTGGGTCATCTCTTTATTCAGGGTGCTAATGCTTTGATGCATCTGGCGAACTTCGCTCTGCGGCGCGCAGGCGGTCAGGCTCAAGAGACTTCCCACCAGGAGAATTCTTAGGTAACGTCTTGTCATGTCGATCATTTCCTTCGTGGTCCGATAGCGTAATGGTAGTGCGCTATACGCACAAAGGCACCGATCCTTTATCTCAAAAGCGCTCCGCCTTTGTTGTCGCGCCAGTTCAGGGTAAAATAGTGTTTTCTAAATCATCTGGTCAGGACGCCGTATGCATTGCCCATTTTGTTTCGCCGTAGATACCAAAGTCATTGACTCTCGTCTTGTAGGCGAGGGCTCGTCCGTGCGCCGCCGTCGGCAGTGTCTGGTGTGTAATGAACGCTTTACGACCTTTGAAGTGGCTGAACTGGTCATGCCGCGCGTGATAAAAAGTAACGATGTGCGCGAACCCTTTAATGAGGATAAGCTGCGTAGCGGCATGTTGAGAGCGCTGGAAAAAAGACCCGTCAGCGCAGATGATGTTGAAATGGCATTGAACCATATTAAGTCACAATTACGTGCCACTGGGGAGCGTGAAGTTCCCAGCAAGATGATTGGCAACCTGGTCATGGAGCAGCTGAAAAAACTCGATAAAGTCGCGTATATTCGCTTTGCCTCCGTCTATCGCAGTTTCGAAGATATCAAAGACTTTGGCGAAGAAATCGCTCGCCTACAGGACTAAGCCATGCAGGATGAGTTTTACATGGCGCGAGCGCTCAAACTGGCGCAGCGTGGACGTTTCACCACTCACCCGAACCCTAATGTCGGCTGTGTCATTGTTAACAATGGCGACATCGTCGGCGAAGGTTATCACCATCGCGCCGGAGAGCCGCACGCCGAGGTTCATGCGCTGCGGATGGCGGGCGCAAAAGCCAAAGGCGCAACCGCCTATGTCACGCTTGAACCCTGTAGCCATCATGGGCGAACGCCGCCATGTTGCGATGCGCTGATTGCGGCCGGCGTCGCGCGCGTGGTCGCCGCGATGCAGGACCCGAACCCACAGGTCGCCGGGCGCGGACTGTATCGTCTGCAACAGGCGGGTATTGCGGTCAGCCACGGGTTAATGATGAGTGAAGCGGAGGCGCTCAATAAAGGCTTCCTCAAGCGGATGCGTACCGGATTCCCTTATCTTCAGCTTAAACTGGGCGCCTCCGTGGATGGACGGACGGCGATGGCCAGCGGCGAAAGCCAGTGGATCACCTCGCCGCAGGCCCGGCGCGACGTTCAGCGCTTGCGTGCGCAAAGCCACGCTATCTTAACCAGTAGCGCGACGGTATTGGCTGACGATCCGGCCTTGACGGTGCGTTGGGCGGAGTTAGACGCCTCTACGCAGGCGTCTTACCCGCAGGAAAATCTGCGCCAGCCGGTGCGAATTGTTATCGACAGCCAAAACCGGGTAACGCCTGCGCATCGTATTGTGCAGCAGCCTGGCGAAACGTGGATTGCGCGTACCCAGGAAGATAGCCGCACGTGGCCCGATTCGGTTCGTACTATCAGCGTACCAGCGCACAACGGACATTTGGATCTGGTTGTGCTGATGATGCAGTTAGGCAGGCAGCAGATTAATAGCATATGGGTTGAAGCCGGACCGGGACTGGCGGGCGCGTTGCTGCAAGCCGGGCTGGTGGATGAACTGATTGTCTATGTCGCGCCTAAATTGTTGGGAACCCAGGCGCGGGGATTATGCGAATTGCCAGGGCTTGAGAAGCTCGCCGACGCGCCGCAATTTACCTTCAGCGAAATACGACATGTCGGCCCGGATGTTTGCCTGCATATGGTGAGCGTATGAGTTCTCCCGTCGAAAGGGGAGCAGCGCTCAAATTATTATGATAAAATCCGCCCCCCTGCGGGGCCAAATGAACCCTGGAAGAGAGAATATGAACATTATTAAAGCTAACGTTGCAGCCCCTGACGCTCGCGTCGCCATCACTATTGCGCGTTTCAATCAGTTTATCAACGACAGCCTGCTGGATGGCGCGGTTGATGCCCTGACGCGTATTGGTCAGGTAAAAGATGATAATATTACCGTAGTGTGGGTGCCTGGCGCCTATGAACTGCCGCTGGCGACCGATGCGCTGGCGAAAAGCGGTAAATATGACGCCGTGGTTGCGCTGGGAACCGTGATTCGCGGGGGGACTGCGCACTTTGAATATGTGGCAGGCGGCGCCAGCAATGGCCTGGCAAGCGTTGCCCAGGACAGTGGCGTGCCGGTAGCCTTTGGTGTTCTGACCACCGAGAGTATTGAACAAGCCATCGAACGTGCTGGTACAAAAGCCGGTAATAAAGGCGCAGAAGCTGCGCTGACCGCGCTTGAAATGATTAATGTATTGAAAGCCATTAAGGCCTGATTTTTTGTAAGGGGAATTCCGTGAAACCTGCTGCTCGTCGCCGCGCCCGTGAGTGTGCCGTCCAGGCGCTTTACTCCTGGCAGTTGTCCCAGAACGACATCGCTGATGTTGAATACCAGTTCCTGGCGGAACAGGACGTAAAAGACGTCGACGTTCTCTATTTCCGTGAACTGCTATCCGGGGTGGCGACTAACAGCGCGTACCTGGATGGTTTAATGAAACCGTATCTGTCCCGCCTGCTTGAAGAGCTGGGACAGGTTGAAAAAGCCGTGCTGCGTATTGCGTTGTTTGAGCTGTCAAAACGCAGCGATGTGCCTTATAAAGTGGCCATCAACGAAGCGATTGAACTGGCGAAAACCTTTGGCGCTGAAGACAGCCACAAATTCGTCAACGGCGTACTGGATAAAGCAGCTCCGGTGATTCGTCCCAACAAAAAGTGATTCACAGGCCGGAAAGATAGCGGGCGATGGATACCCGCCGTCTCCGGCCTTTTCTTTTTTTCTGCTGAGGCATAACGTATGGCATGTGGCGAGTTTTCCCTGATTGCCCGTTATTTTGACCGTGTAAGAAGCTCTCGTCTTGATGTTGAAACCGGTATTGGCGACGATTGTGCGCTCCTGAATATTCCTGAAAAGCAGACCCTGGCGATCAGTACCGATACGCTGGTGGCGGGCAACCACTTCCTCCCTGATATCGATCCTGCCGATCTGGCTTATAAAGCGTTGGCGGTGAATTTAAGCGATCTGGCCGCGATGGGGGCCGACCCGGCCTGGTTAACGCTGGCGTTAACGTTGCCGGAAGTGGATGAGCCGTGGCTGGAGGCTTTTAGCGACAGTCTGTTTGCGCTATTGAATTACTACGATATGCAGCTGATTGGCGGGGACACCACGCGTGGACCGCTGTCGATGACGCTGGGTATCCACGGTTATATCCCGGCAGGGCGCGCACTCAAGCGATCTGGCGCGAAGCCGGGCGACTGGATTTATATCACCGGTACGCCGGGCGACAGCGCTGCCGGGCTGGCGGTTTTGCAAAACCGGCTACAGGTGTCGGAGGAGACAGACGCTCACTATTTAATTCAACGGCATTTACGCCCGACGCCGCGTATTTTACACGGCCAGGCGCTGCGTGATATCGCCAGCGCGGCTATCGATCTTTCCGATGGTTTGATTTCCGATCTGGGGCATATCGTCAAGGCCAGCGGCTGTGGGGCAAGAGTAGATGTTGATGCGCTGCCAAAATCCGATGCGATGATGCGCCATGTTGATGACGGGCAGGCGCTGCGTTGGGCGCTTTCCGGCGGCGAAGACTATGAGCTGTGCTTTACGGTGCCGGAACTGAACCGTGGCGCGCTGGATGTCGCCATTGGTCAACTGGGTGTTCCCTTTACCTGCGTAGGTCAAATGAGCGCAGATATTGAAGGGCTGAATTTTGTACGTGACGGAATGCCTGTCACCTTTGACTGGAAAGGATATGACCATTTTGCCACGCCATAAAGATGTTGCGAAAAGCCGCCTGAATTTGCGCAATCCGTGGCACCTGCTCGCTACCGGCTTTGGCAGCGGGCTGAGCCCCGTGGTGCCGGGCACGATGGGCTCGCTGGCGGCGATCCCCTTCTGGTATTTGATGACGTTTCTGCCGTGGCAGCTTTATTCGCTGGTCGTGATGTTTGGGATCTGCATTGGCGTTTATCTTTGCCATCAGACGGCGAAAGATATGGGCGTACACGACCACGGCAGTATTGTCTGGGATGAATTTATCGGTATGTGGATAACGCTGATGGCGTTGCCGACGACGGACTGGCAGTGGGTGGCTGCCGGGTTCGTTATTTTCCGCATTCTGGATATGTGGAAACCCTGGCCGATCCGTTGGTTTGATCGCAACGTGCACGGCGGCATGGGGATTATGATCGATGATATCGTCGCCGGGGTGATATCCGCCGGCATACTGTATTTTATCGGTCATCACTGGCCGCTCGGTATTATTTAAAGGGTTTGCCGGATGGCGGCGTAAATGCCTTATCCGGCCTACCCCCGAACAATATGTCGATTTCGCAGGCCCGATAAGCGCCGCGCCATCGGGCAATGGCACATTATTTAAATCCCACCACCGGATGCTGTTTGTACGGCGTTTCGAGTTCGGCAATCTGCTCCGGTTTGAGCGTTAAATCAACGGCATTCAGCAACTCATCTAACTGCTCTTCACGCGAAGTGCCGATAATCGGCGCGGCGACGCCTCGTTTACTGAGTAGCCAGGCCAGCGCAACCTGCGCTCGCGTTGCGCCAAGCGCCTCGCTGACGCCAGCCAGCCGTTCCGCTATTTGCGCATCATTTTTATCGCTTTCAGCGTATAAATTTTTACCCACGTCATCCGAGACCTGGCGGGCCGTGGTTTCTCCCCAGGGGCGAGTTAAGCGTCCGCGCGCCAGCGGACTCCACGGAATCACGGCGACGCCTTCCTGCCAGCACAGCGGTAGCATCTCTCGCTCTTCCTCGCGGTAGATCAGGTTATAGTGATCCTGCATTGTGACAAACGGCGCCCAGCCGTGTTGTTTTTGTAGCGCCAGCGCCTGGGCAAATTGTGAGGCGTGCATTGAGGAAGCGCCGATATAGCGGGCTTTACCCGCCTTCACCACGTCGTTTAGCGCTTCCAGAGTTTCTTCTATCGGCGTGGTGTAATCCCAGCGGTGGATTTGCAGGATATCGACATACTCCATTCCCAGACGGGTGAGGCTATCGTCAATAGAGCGCAGGATTTGCGCGCGGGACAATCCTTCCGGCAGATCGCCGACGCGATGGAAGACTTTCGTCGCTACCACCACCTCGTCGCGCCGGGCGAAATCACGCAGCGCGCGACCGACAATCTCTTCGCTGCTGCCGTCGGAGTAGCTGTTGGCGGTATCAAAAAAGTTAATGCCGCCCTCAAGGGCGCGCTTGATGATGGGACGGCTGCTCTCTTCGGGAAGCGTCCAGGCGTGATTGCCGCGACTCGGCTCGCCGAATGTCATGCAGCCCAGACAAAGGCGGGACACCCGAAGATCTGTATTTCCTAACGTGTTGTATTGCATGACTCCGCTCCTGTTATACCCGTCACTCTTCAAGCATAGCAGGAGCAAAGAGGGGATTATGCCAGCCAGGCCTTGATTTTGGCTTCAATGCCTGCGGCGTCGAGCCCCAGTTCCGCGCGGGCTTCTTCCTGCGTTCCTTGCGGGATAAAGAAATCCGGAAGACCGATATTCAGCACAGGTACAGGTTTACGATGGGCCATTAGCACTTCGTTTACGCCGCTGCCAGCGCCGCCCATAATGGCGTTTTCTTCCAGCGTCACCAGCGCGTCATGCTGCGCGGCCATCTCCAGAATTAACGTGTCGTCCAGCGGCTTAACAAAGCGCATGTCGACCAGCGTGGCGTTCAGCGCTTCGGCGACTTTCGCCGCCTCAGGCATTAAGGTGCCAAAGTTCAGAATCGCCAGTTTTTCGCCATGACGCTTTACAAGGCCTTTACCAATAGGCAGTTTTTCCAGCGGGGTTAGCGCCACGCCCTGCGCATTACCGCGTGGATAACGTACTGCCGTCGGGCCGTCGTTATAGTGATACCCGGTAAATAACATCTGGCGACATTCGTTTTCGTCGCTTGGCGTCATGATCACCATATCCGGGATGCAGCGCAGATAGGAGAGATCGAACGCGCCCTGGTGCGTTTGCCCATCCGCGCCAACGATACCGGCGCGATCGATGGCGAACATGACCGGCAGTTTCTGGATAGCGACGTCATGGATAACCTGATCGTAGGCGCGTTGCAGGAAAGTAGAGTAGATCGCCACGACGGGCTTATAGCCGCCAATCGCCAGGCCTGCGGCGAAGGTGACGGCATGCTGCTCGGCGATGGCGACGTCAAAATAGCGATCCGGGAATTTACGTGAAAATTCCACCATGCCGGAACCTTCGCGCATTGCCGGGGTGATCGCCATCAGTTTGCTGTCTTTGGCGGCGGTTTCACACAGCCAGTCACCGAAGATTTTTGAATAACCGGGCAGACCGCCGCTGCTTTTCGGCAAACATCCGCTGGAAGGATCAAATTTAGGCACCGCATGGAAAGTGATCGGATCTTTTTCCGCGGGCTCATAGCCGCGGCCTTTCTTGGTCATGATATGCAGGAACTGCGGGCCTTTCAGGTCGCGCATGTTCTTCAATGTGCTGATAAGCCCCATGACATCGTGACCATCGACCGGCCCGATGTAGTTAAAGCCCAGCTCTTCGAACAGTGTTCCCGGCACAACCATGCCTTTAATATGTTCTTCGGTACGCTTGAGCAGTTCTTTAATTGGCGGTACGCCGGAGAAGACCTTTTTTCCGCCTTCGCGCAGAGAAGAGTAAAGCTTACCGGAAAGTAGCTGCGCCAGATGGTTGTTGAGCGCGCCGACGTTTTCCGAAATCGACATTTCATTGTCGTTCAGAATGACCAGCATGTCGGGCCGGATATCGCCTGCGTGATTCATTGCTTCAAACGCCATACCGGCGGTGATGGCGCCGTCGCCGATCACACAGACGGTGCGGCGATCTTTGCCTTCTTTCTCCGCCGCCACGGCAATGCCGATACCGGCGCTGATGGAAGTGGAGGAATGCCCAACGCTCAGCACATCGTATTCGCTTTCTCCGCGCCACGGGAACGGGTGCAGACCGCCTTTCTGACGAATGGTGCCGATTTTGTCGCGACGACCGGTAAGGATTTTATGTGGATAAGCCTGGTGTCCAACATCCCAGATTAGCTGGTCAAACGGGGTGTTGTAGACATAATGCAGCGCCACGGTAAGTTCTACCGTGCCCAGCCCGGAAGCGAAGTGCCCGCTGGAACGGCTTACGCTGTCGAGTAAGTAGCGGCGTAGCTCGTCGCAGAGTTTCGGCAGAATCTCTTTCGGTAACAGTCGTAACTCCTGGGTGGAGTCGACCAATGCCAGGGTAGGGTATTTGGCTATATCAAAACTCATCGCAAGCTCATTGGATATGGGGTTTATTTATCACGCTGGATTATGTAGTTCGCTAGCGCTTCCAGTGCCGAGGTGTCCAGTGATTGCGCGGCCAGCTGATGTAACGACTGACGGGCGTCCTCTATCAGGTCCCGGGCTTTATTCCGGGCTTGCTCAAGACCCAGAAGTGCAGGGTAGGTACTTTTGCCAAGCTGCTGGTCTGCGCCCTGACGTTTACCTAACGTTGCAGTATCGCCCACCACATCCAGAATGTCATCCTGAACCTGGAAGGCAAGGCCGATACTCTCTGCATAGCGGTCAAGTATCGGCAGAGTATTCCGTCCTTTATCGCCCGCGCTCAACGCGCCAAGTCTAACGGCGGCGCGAATGAGCGCGCCGGTCTTATGGCGATGAATGCGTTCCAGCGCGTCCAGAGTGATCCGCTGGCCTTCTGCCGCCAGATCCAATGCCTGACCGCCGCACATACCGGCGATGCCGCTGGCGTTCGCCAGTTCGGCGATCATCGCGATACGATCGCGATCGGCGACTTCCGGCATCGGCGCGTCGCTGATAATGGCAAACGCCAGCGTTTGCAACGCGTCTCCTGCCAGGATTGCGTTGGCTTCGCCAAATTTAATATGGCAAGTCGGCAGGCCGCGACGCAAATCGTCATCGTCCATTGCTGGCAGGTCGTCATGGATCAGCGAATAGGCATGAATGCATTCGACCGCCGCAGCTGGCGCATCCAGCGTTGCCGTACTGACGCCAAACATTTGACCGGTGGCGTAAACCAGAAATGGCCGCAGGCGTTTACCGCCTAATAATGCGCCATACTGCATGGCTTCGACCACGGGAGTGTTCTGAAAGGGCAGTGGCGCGATAAAACGGCTCAGCGCCTGATTCGCTTGCGTTACGCAAGCCTGTAGCTGCTGCGTAAAGTCCATTTACTCATTATCCGCGATAAAAGGCTCAGGTGAAGCCTCTTCATTATCAGACAGCAAAATTTGCACGCGCTGTTCCGCCTGCTGCAGTTTTGCCTGCCCCTGACGCGCCAGTTGTACGCCGCGCTCGAATTCATTCAGCGCGTCTTCCAGCGGCAAATCGCCGCTTTCCAGGCGGGTAACAATATGTTCCAGCTCGCTCAGCGCAGTTTCAAAGCTGGCGGGCGCCTCATTTTTCTTCGGCATGATGACTGTTTGACTCTCTGTAATGGCAGCACAAGTCTATGGTAACGGACTCACACTGATAAGCAAATAACGCGCAATGGTAAGGGGAAATGCGCAAGATGTCCGTGATAGTGATATACTTCCGCGCCTGGATGCAGCCGTAGGTATGGGCTGCTGTACTATTTCTCCACGACAAGCCTTAGATAGCTTGCTAAAGAACCATTGCCGCCATGAAGTTTATCATTAAATTGTTCCCGGAAATCACTATCAAAAGCCAATCTGTGCGTTTGCGCTTTATAAAAATTTTAACCGGGAACATCCGTAACGTTTTAAAGCACTACGATGAGACCCTCGCGGTTGTCCGTCACTGGGATAACATTGAAGTTCGCGCCAAAGATGAAAACCAGCGTCTGGCGATTCGCGACGCGCTGACCCGCATTCCGGGGATTCACCATATTCTTGAAGTCGAAGATGTGCCGTTCACCGATATGCACGACATTTTCGAGAAAGCGTTGGCGCAGTATCGCGAGCAGCTTGAAGGCAAAACCTTCTGCGTGCGCGTAAAACGTCGCGGTAAGCATGAGTTTAGCTCCATTGAGGTGGAGCGCTATGTCGGCGGCGGATTAAATCAGCATATTGAATCGGCGCGCGTGAAGCTCACTAACCCGGATGTGACGGTGCATCTGGAAGTGGAAGATGATCGCCTGCTGCTGATCAAAGGGCGTTATGAAGGTATTGGCGGTTTCCCGATTGGCACCCAGGAAGATGTGCTGTCGCTGATCTCCGGCGGTTTTGACTCCGGCGTCTCCAGCTATATGCTGATGCGTCGCGGCTGCCGCGTACACTACTGCTTCTTTAACCTCGGCGGCGCGGCGCATGAAATCGGCGTTCGCCAGGTGGCGCATTACCTGTGGAACCGCTTTGGCAGCTCCCATCGCGTGCGTTTTGTGGCGATTAACTTCGAACCGGTGGTCGGCGAGATTCTGGAGAAAGTTGACGACGGCCAGATGGGCGTGGTGCTCAAACGTATGATGGTACGCGCGGCGTCGAAAGTGGCGGAACGTTACGGCGTACAGGCACTGGTGACCGGCGAAGCGCTGGGCCAGGTATCCAGCCAGACGCTAACCAACTTGCGCTTGATCGATAACGTATCTGACACGCTGATCTTGCGCCCGCTGATCTCTTACGATAAAGAGCACATTATCAACCTGGCGCGCCAGATTGGTACGGAAGATTTTGCCCGTACGATGCCGGAATACTGTGGCGTGATTTCAAAAAGTCCGACGGTGAAAGCCATTAAAGCGAAAATTGAAGCCGAAGAAGAAAATTTCGACTTCAGTATTCTCGATAAGGTGGTAGAAGAAGCGAACAACGTCGATATTCGTGAAATCGCCCAGCAGACCCAGCAGGAGGTGGTGGAAGTAGAAACCGTGAGCGGTTTTGGCGCCAACGATGTGATTCTGGATATCCGTTCTGTCGACGAGCAGGATGACAAGCCGCTGAAAGTGGAAGGCGTCGACGTCGTTTCGCTGCCTTTCTACAAGCTGAGTACTAAATTTGGCGACCTCGATCAGAGCAAAACCTGGCTGCTATGGTGCGAACGCGGCGTAATGAGTCGCCTGCAGGCGCTCTATCTGCGCGAGCAGGGGTTTGCCAATGTGAAGGTGTATCGTCCGTAATTCCTTTGCCGGGTGGCGGCTATGTCCTACCCGGCCTACCGTTTTATTTGTGCCCCAACCGTTTTGCAATGCGCTCCAGCTTCATCATCAGCAGCAGCGTAATGGCCACCAGCACAATGGTCAGCGCCGCGCCGTCGGCGATATTTCCACGGTCGGTCAGGCTAAAGATAGCCACCGGTAGCGTCGTCCAGCCCGGCGGATAAATCATCATTGTCGCGCCCAACTCCCCCATGGAGAGCGATAAACTCAGCGCCAGCGCTGACATCATCCACGGCATCAATAACGGCAACGTCACGTGACGCAGACGATACCAGGGCGATGCCCCCAGACTCGACGCGACGTTTTCAATATCGGCGGAAATTCGCGCCAGTCCGGTCGACACGTTACTGAAGGTAAAGGCGGAAATCAGCACAAAGTGCGCTGTCAGCACAATCCATAGGGTGCCGTTCATTTGCAATGGCCCCTGGCTGAAAGCAACCAGAATGCCCAGGCCCACGGACACTGACGGAATCGCACTCGGCAGATAGAACACCATACTTAACCATTTCTGCGTTTTCACCCCATATTGACGCAGCGCCAGCGCCGCCCAAACGCCGCAAAGCAGCGCAAACAGGCTGGCGCAAAAGCCAATCGTGAGGCTGGCAAGTAGGGCATCCCATGCCGCACCGTGCAGAGCGTTAACAAAGTGGTTCAGTGTGAAGCCACTCGGCAGAATACCGTTCCACTGCTGGCTAAGGCTGGACATCAGAATCACTGCCAGCGGCAGGAAAAAGAACACGATAAACAGTACGCTAGCCACAACGCCCGCCGCTGCGCGTCCTTTAGGTGACCAAATTAGCATGGCTAGCTCCTTACGCTGGTACGCGATGCCGCCAGGCGATAGAGGGAGAACAGCCCCAGCGACAAGACAATGTTAATCAACGCAATCATGCAGGCGACCGTATAGTCGGACTCCAGAATCGCTTTGCTGTAAACCATCATCGGCAGGGTGTTAACTCCCTTCGCGCCAATAAACAGTACGATGCCAAACTCGTTAGTGGTCAACAGCAGGCACAGGCTGCCACCAGCCATCAGCGCCGGTAGCGCCGCCGGGAAAATCACCTGCCCAATCACCCGTAATGGGTGCGCCCCCAGAATGCTGGCTGCCTCTAGCTGGCTTTTATCAATTTGCCGCAGCGCGGCCATCAGTGGCCGCATCACCAGCGGAGTGAACACCGTGATCTCCGCCAGAATGACGCCCTGCATCGAGTAGAGAAAATCTACCGGCGGTAGCTCAAAGGCAAACAGGCTCATCAGCGTACCGTTGAGCAGACCCGCTGACCCATAAATAAAGGTGAACGCCAGCGTAATCAGGAAGGTCGGCAGCGCAATAAAAGTATCGACGACCCGACCAATCCACTCGCTGCCGGGGAAAGGAATAAACACCAGAATCAGCGACATCACGCTGCCCAGCAGCAAGCAACCGGCGGTGGCGAAAAAGGCGATTTGCAACGTGTTCAGCAACGCGCCGACAAAGCGTTTCGAGTCGACCACCTGGCGGAAGGTCTCGAGCCCGATCTCGCCATTGGCACCGCGTAGCGCCTGTTCAACGATGAGCGACAGAGGCCAGAAAAACAGCGTCGCCAGCACCAGCAACGGGAGCAGCAGCCACAGCAGCGGGCGTAGGTTAAGCGCCGGTTTTTCCAGTGGTAAAATGAGTGACATGGTTATACCTCAATCAGGACCGCATCATCCGGTTCGAACCACAGCGCCAGCTTGTCGCCCACGCGCGGCAGTGGATTGACATGCGTCAACACCATCCGCACCGTTTCGCCAGCAACGTCACACAACAGATGGGTTAAATCGCCCTGCCAGTGCACCGATTGCAGTGTGGCGTTGAAGCGGTTGCTGTAGGCCGAACGCGGCGTCAGGCTGAGGTGCTGAGGACGAATGCACAGCAGTTTGTTGTAACCGTGGTGGCTGCCCCGGCTGAACGCGCGAATCACCGCACCGCCGCAGCTGACGTCCACCAGCCCAGGAACCTCCGTTATCCCCAGCGCGATGGCGGAGAGAATATTGGCGCGGCCTAAGAATTCGGCGGCAAAACGATTGGGCGGATGCTGATATAGCGCGCGGGTTTCGCCGTGAGCAATCAGCGAGCCATCCTTCATAATGCCGATTTTATCGGCCAGGGTGAGCGCTTCCGTTTGATCGTGGGTGACGTAGAGAATAGTGAGTTCCGGCAGCTCACGGTGAAGACGGGCGATTTCTTCCACTATATTATGACGAATCTGTGCGTCCAGCGCTGACAGTGGTTCATCCAGCAACAGCACGCGCGGGCGCACGGCAATCGCGCGGGCGATGGCCACGCGTTGCTGCTGGCCGCCGGAAAGTTGATGCGGATAACGGGTGGCGTAATCACTCATGCCAACCGTTTTCAGCGCCTGCGTGACACGCTCATTAATTAGCGCCTTTGGCTGCTTCTGCGCACGCAGACCAAAAGCGACGTTGTCTTCCACTTTCAGATGCGGGAACAAGGCGTAGTTCTGCACCACCATCGCCAACCCGCGTTTATAGGGTGGCAGATGGGTGACGTCCGTATCGCCAATCAGAATACGACCGCCTGCAGGTTGCACAAAGCCCGCAACCGCACGCAGCACCGTCGTTTTTCCAGATCCTGATGGGCCAATCAGCGCCAGCACTTCGCCAGGTTCAATCGTCAAAGAGAGCGGTTTAAGCACCACGTTGCCGTGATACGCAACGCGCAGCGAGTCGAGGACTATCCCCGATGTCCCCTGCGATGCAGGGGCGTGAACGGCGGTCGTTTTCATCAGCATCAGGCTTACTCGCTTTCGGTCACTTTGTGCCAACGGCTAATATCTGCCGACAGCGAAACGGCTACGTCATCCCAATTGGGCTGCCAGATCTGCACGCCTTCTAACGCGGCAGTGGCGGCCTTATAATGTTCGTCGCTCGGCGTCACGTCGCTGCGTACCGGCATTCCCCAGGAGAGTTCGCTGACGCGAGTCTGCGCTTCTTTACTCAGCAGGAAGTTAATCAGCTTTTTACCATTTTCACTCTGCGGCGCCCCCTGGACCAGGCCAATGACATAAGGGATGGCCAGCGCGCTGCGCTCGCCTTTGTCGTTGGCCGGCCAGAAGATTTTCACGTTCGGGTTACGTTCCATCTGCGCGAGGTTCATTTGCAGGTCGCCGTTAGCGACGTAGATTTCACCTTTATTAACCAGCGCGGTTAGCTTGCCGGTAGAGGCAGATGGCCCGACGTTATTGGCCTGCAGCTTGCCGAGATACGCAAAACCGGCATCTTTACTGCCGAAGCTGTGGAAAGCCTGCAGCATTACCGCCGTGCCGTCAGCGGCCTGGCCTGGCGTGGAATACTGGAGTTTATTTTTGAATTTACCGTCAAGCAGATCCTGCCAGCTCGCCGGGGCAGTTTTCAGCAGCTTGCTGTTGTAGATAAAGCTCAGATAATTCTTTACCAGCGGCGAATAAAGGTTGTTGGCATCGGGGATAGCCGATGCGGCGTCGGTGTTAAAGTTCGCCAGCAGCTTTTCGGCGGCGGCGCGCTGAATGAATGGCGGCGCGGTTACCAGCACGTCGGCTTGCGGATTCGTACGCTCTTTTGCCAGACGTTCCACTACCACGCCACCACCGCCTTCAACATAGCGTACGGTAATGCCGGTCGCTTTAGTGAATGCGTCAAACTGCACCTGGTACCAGCTGTTATCGCCATCGTGCAGCCCGTCGATGGAGTACACTGTGACCACTGATTCCGCCCATGACGGGGCGCTGGCGAGAGCGAAGACAGACAGCAGAGCAAGTCGGGAAAGTTTCATCGTAATAGCCTCATAGCGTACATTGCATTTTCTGGCCTATACCAGGTTTGCTTTTTACGCTAAACGGCTTATGTGACAAAACGATGAAAAAGAAATAAATCAGTCCACGCTGGATGATGCTGCGCTTATCCGGATAGCCGTGAGACGATACGATTGGTAGGCCGGATAAGGCCCGCAGCCAACATCCGGCGCACCCGCTAGTGGGTATCTACCTCAATGCGCAGGCTGTCGTGACGCCAGTATTCGATATCCAGATCCAGCACTCGCCCGTGTTGATCGTAGTTCAGACGGCGCAGCAACAGCGCCGGGCGTCCTTCCATAACTCCCAGCGCCTGTGCGGCCTGCGCAGGCATGGCGGTGGGGTAGAACGACAGATGCATGCTGGTATAGGTGAGGTTGTAGTGCGACTCGTATACCTCGGTCAGGCTGCCGTTGAGATCGTACTGCAGCAGCTCAGGCACGCGGGCGGGCAAACAATGGTTTTCGCAGTAGCACACGGCGCGGCCATCGGCGTAACGCAGACGGGTCAGCAGATAGATTTGATCAAACGGCTGGAGCTGGAGGGGCTCCATAACCTCGACAGGCACGGTGGTTAACACGCCGCTCAGTAGCGCGGTTTTTGGCTCCCGCCCCTGCTCGCGACAAAGCTTATGGAAGTTGGTGTTCTGGGTCGGATCCAGCCACAGGCGTTCCGGCGTAACGAACCAACCGCGACGATCGGCGCGCCAGATAAGCCCACTGGACTCCAGCTGCGCCAGACTTTCGCGGATAGTAATGCGCGTGGTGTTGAAGATCGCGCACAGTTCGCGTTCAGACGGCAGTTTATCACCGCTTTTCAACGCACCGCTCTGAATACGCGCCTGAAGCTGCGCCTTGATCAACAGGTACTGCGGGATATCGCCCGGGATAGATTTCATGCTTACTCGCTTCCGTTTTGCCTGCCGCCATTATACAAGCAGAGATGAATTTTTTGTTGCAGCGCGATTTTCTCTTTGACCCGTCGCGGCAAAGATCGTCATGATAAATGCAATCTGGTATAGACCAAAGGTAAATAACATGACTTCGCGTAACTATCTGCTGCTGACTCCTGGCCCGCTCACCACCTCTCGCACCGTGAAAGAAGCGATGTTGTTCGATAGCTGTACCTGGGATGATGATTACAATATCGGCGTGGTAGAACAGATCCGCCAGCAGTTGACCGCACTGGCAACGGCCTCCGAAGGCTACACCTCCGTACTGCTGCAAGGCAGCGGCAGCTATGCTGTGGAAGCCGTACTGGGCAGCGCATTGGGGCCGCAGGATAAGGTGCTGATCGTCAGCAACGGTGCATACGGCGCACGAATGGTCGAGATGGCCGGCCTTATGGGTATCGCCCATCACGCTTACGACTGCGGCGAAGTTGTGCGCCCGGACGTACAGGCGATCGACGCGATCCTCAACGCCGACCCGACGATCAGCCATATCGCCATGGTGCATAGCGAAACGACCACCGGGATGCTCAACCCCATTGATGAGGTGGGCGCTCTGGCGCATCGCTATGGCAAAACCTACATCGTTGACGCCATGAGCAGCTTCGGCGGCATCCCCATGGATATTGCAGCATTACACATCGATTATCTGATCAGCTCCGCCAATAAATGCATTCAGGGCGTGCCGGGTTTTGCCTTCGTGATTGCCCGCGAGCAAAAACTGGCCGCGTGCAAAGGGCGTTCCCGCTCGCTGTCGTTAGATCTCTACGCCCAGTGGCGCTGCATGGAGGATAACCACGGCAAATGGCGTTTTACTTCGCCCACTCATACCGTCCTGGCGTTTGCCCAGGCGTTGAAAGAGCTGGCGGAAGAAGGTGGCGTGGCGGCACGTCATCAACGCTATCAGCAAAATCAGCGCAGCCTGGTGGCCGGAATGCGGGCGCTGGGCTTTAACACGCTGCTGGATGACGAACTTCATTCGCCCATTATCACCGCCTTTTATTCACCGGAAGACCCGCAGTATCGCTTTAGCGAATTTTATCGCCGCCTCAAAGAGCAGGGCTTTGTTATCTATCCAGGCAAAGTGTCGCAAAGCGACTGCTTTCGCATCGGCAACATTGGTGAAGTATATGCCGCCGATATCACTGCCCTGCTGACCGCCATTCGTACCGCCATGTACTGGACGAAATAAGGAACCATGATGAACCGTATTCACGCTGTTATTCTCGACTGGGCGGGCACCACCGTCGATTTTGGCTCCTTCGCGCCGACGCAAATTTTCGTCGAGGCGTTCCGTCAGGCATTTGATGTGGAGATCACCCTCGCCGAAGCACGCGTGCCAATGGGGCTGGGTAAATGGCAACACATTGAAGCGCTGGGAAAATTACCTGCTGTTGACGCGCGCTGGCAGGCAAAGTTTGGCCGCTCCATGAGTGCAGCAGATATTGATGCCATCTATGCCGCCTTCATGCCGCTACAGATTGCTAAAGTTGTCGATTTTTCTTCTCCTATTGCCGGAGTTATCGACACGATCGCGGCGCTAAGAGCCGAGGGCATTAAGATAGGCTCCTGCTCCGGTTACCCACGAGCGGTGATGGAGCGCCTGGTCCCCGCCGCCGCTGAGCATGGTTATCGTCCGGATCATTGGGTGGCAACGGACGACCTGGCCGCGGGTGGTCGCCCGGGGCCGTGGATGGCGCTGCAAAACGTGATTGCGCTGGGCATTGATGCGGTCGCGCACTGCGTGAAGGTAGATGATGCCGCGCCGGGCATTAGCGAGGGGCTTAACGCGGGGATGTGGACGGTGGGGCTGGCGGTATCGGGTAACGAATTCGGCGCAACATGGGACGCCTATCAGACAATGTCGCAAGAGGACGTTGCGACCCGCCGCGAGCACGCGGCCAGCAAGCTGTATGCCGCCGGCGCGCATTACGTGGTGGATTCACTGGCGGATTTACCTGGGGTGATTGCGCATATTAATGCGCGTCTGGCGCAGGGCGAACGCCCGTAAAATAACTGCCGGATGGCGCTGCCGCTTATTCGGCCTACAGACTGTACCGTTTTGTAGGCCGGATAAGGTATTTACGCCGCCATCCGGCAATCATTCTTACTCGTAGTAGTTATAAATCCCCGCCGCCATCACTAGTTGCGAAGCCACTTCATGCGCTTTTTCACGACCAACCAACAGGTCGATGATTTTCAAACCAAAATCGATAGCGGTACCCGGTCCCTGGCTGGTTAATAATTTTACCCGCGCATCCCACACCACACGCTTATCCTGCCACTGTTCGGCGGGGATCTTATCTTTCAGCGCTGGAAAACCGGTCATATTGCCGATAGGGAAGATATCGTGCGGCACGAGCACTGTAGCGGCTGTGGCGCAAATGGCTGCGACAATGCGCCCGGAGCGGTGAAACTGCTTTACGGTTTCGACCAGCAGCGGGCTGTCGCGAAAGCACTCGGCGCCTTTAATTCCGCCGGGCAACACGATGATGTCATAATCGCCGTCGGCAACTTCAACCAGCGGCGCATCCGCCAGTAGCTTTACACCGCGCGAGCAGACAATCGTCAGGCCGCCATCGCTGGCGACGCTTGCAGTAGTGACCTTAATTCCGCCGCGAACCAGCAGATCGATAGTAGTGACCGCTTCGGTCTCTTCACTACCAGGGGCGAGGCATACCAGTGCCTGAGCGCTCATACTCACTCTCCTTTCGCTTTACCATTTCAAACAGGCGGCTATTTTCCGGAACGGCGAGACCGTGCACGCGGGCGCGCTTGAGTAAATAACCGGTGATGTAGTCAATTTCGGTATGGCGCATGGCGCGCACGTCCTGCAACATGGATGAGATGTTTTCTGCCGTACTGTCAATCACTTGCTCAACATAATAGCGTAAATCGTCTGCCGATGTGTGGTAGCCTTCACGTTCAATCACGGCGGCGACCTCTTCGCAAATCGCGTTGATTTCATCAGTATGATGGCGCAGCTCGCCGTTCGGGCAGTTCCAAAGCGCGGTGAGCGGGTTGATAACACAGTTGACCGCCAGTTTGCGCCACATCTCTGCGCGGATATTGTTATGCCAGGCGACATCGGGCAGTACCCCCTGCAGGATATCGGCGAGATAACTGTAATCGCCGTCTTGCTCGCGCGCCGGGCCAATATGCGTAGTACCGTTAGCGACATGAATAATGATATTACCGTCGCGGCGCGCAGCATGGGTGATAGTCCCCATCAACATCGGCTGTTGGATATTTTGCAGTTCTTCTATGGTTCCCATTCCATTATGAATGAGCAGAATAGGCGACGTCACCGGTAGGGTTGACGCCAGGGTTCGTACTGCGTCGGAAACCTGCCACGCTTTCAGCGTGACTAACAACAGTTCGCTCTTCGCCAAAAAATCCGGATCGTTTGCCGTCAGTGATTCGTTGAAAAAGGAACCATCGGTATCGATCAGATTTACGCTGCAATAAGGTTGTGGCACCCGTAGCCAGCCCTGTACGTCATGTCCGTGTTTGCACAGTGCCGAAAGCCAAAGTTGTCCTAAGGCTCCGCATCCCAGTACAGTAATTTTCATTGTTCCTCCTCACCTGCAACAGCGCCAGGTGTTATGGCGCTAATTATAGCGTCATCAGCTAAGCTTCTCGTTAAGCCTCGTTGCAGGTATTATGCAACGCAACGAAAATGAAGGGAGAAGAAAAGATGCCATCTTTCGATATTGTTTCTGAAGTTGATCTGCAGGAAGCGCGTAACGGCGTGGATAACGCGGTTCGCGAGGTTGAGTCTCGTTTTGACTTTCGTGGCGTAGAGGCGACTATTGAACTGAACGATGCCAATAAAACCATCAAGGTGCTGAGCGAGTCCGATTTCCAGGTCAATCAGTTGCTCGATATTCTGCGCGCCAAGCTGCTTAAACGCGGTATTGAAGGCGCTTCGCTGGATGTACCGGACGAGTTCGTGCATAGCGGTAAAACCTGGTATGTGGAAGCGAAGCTGAAGCAGGGCATTGAAAGCGCCGTGCAGAAGAAAATCGTCAAGCTGATTAAAGACAGCAAACTGAAGGTGCAGGCGCAAATTCAGGGGGAAGAGATTCGCGTGACGGGCAAATCACGTGACGATCTGCAATCGGTAATGGCGCTGGTTCGCGGCGGCGATTTGGGCCAGCCGTTCCAGTTCAAAAACTTCCGCGATTAAGTTGTTATGCCGGATAGAGCCTCGTCGCCATCCGGCAATGCTGCATTCATCCTTTGCTGATAAGCTGTTCAACTTCAAAGCGATTGGTCACTTTGCTGTCGATTTTGACGTAAGCGGAATGCTCTTCCGCCACGATCAGCGCTTCGCTTACGCCTTTCATTGCCAACAGTCGCTGTTTTAGCCTGTCGTCAGCAACGATATCCGCTGGAATTTCCACACGCAGGCTGCTGACATAGGGCGGCTCTTTCATGGTACTTGCCACCGCCAGCCATACCATCGCCAGTACGGCCCCGGCAAGAAAAACGGTTTGCCCATCAAACGTGCCGTCTATCCAGCCGCCCAGCGAGCCGCCAAGCGCCACGCCAAGAAACTGACTGGTAGAATAGACGCCCATCGCCGTTCCTTTATACCCCGCGGGCGACTCTTTGCTAATAAGAGAAGGCAGCAGCGCCTCCATCAAATTAAAGGCAAGGAAAAAGAGTTGTACGCCAATCACCAGCTCCCAGAAATGCTGGCCCGCTCCCCACAACACGATTTCCGCGACGATAATGAGCCCCACGCAGAACAGGAATACCTGCTTCATCCGCCGTTTGACTTCAGCATAGATAATAAAAGGCACGACGGCGGCAAAGGCGATCACCATGGTTGCCAGATACACCTTCCAGTGTTCGGCGGCAGGAAAACCGGCATCGGCAAGCTGGCCGGGCAGGGCGACAAAGGTGGACATCAATAAAATATGCAGACACATAATGCCGAAATTAAGCTTGAGCAGCCTCGGCTCCGCCAGCACTTTACTGAAGCTGCCTTTGACCATCCCGGATTCGCGATTCAGCACATGGTTGGTACTGTTGGGAACCACCCAGATCGTCAGAAGAATGCCCAGGGTGGCGAGGGCGGCGATCATCCAGAACAACGCGTTCAATCCCAGACTATGGGTAACAATTGGCCCTAATACCATCGCAATCGCGAAGGTGATACCAAAGCTGACGCCGATAAACGCCATCGCTTTGGTGCGGTTTTGCTCTCGGGTCAGGTCAGACAGGAGCGCCATGACGGCGGCGGCAATAGCGCCGGACCCCTGTAGCGCTCGCCCCAGAATAATGCCCCAGATTGAGTGGGAGAGCGCGGCAATGACGCTGCCCGCGACAAATACCGCCAGTCCGCCGACAATCAGTGGTTTACGGCCAATGCGGTCGGACAGCAGCCCAAAGGGAATTTGAAAGATAGCCTGCGCCAGCCCGTAAATGCCGATCGCAATGCCGATTAATGCTTCGCTGGCGCCCTGTAGCGCCATACCGTATGTGGTCAGTACCGGTAGAACCATAAACATGCCCAGCATACGCAACGAAAAGACGGTCCCTAAACCCCATGTGGCACGCAGCTCCCCTGGCGTCATTTTATAATCGTTCATTGCCACCTCTGTATGAAATTCGCACCTAGTGTAAAGCGCCAGGTTGGTTGGGTAAATATGCGCTTTATTAACAAATGTTGTGGTGGTGAGGGTAGGCCACGAGAGACGAAAAATGCCGGATGGCGATACTCACGTCGCTTATCCGGCCTACAGGTAACGTGCTTTTGTAGGCCGGATAAGGCATAAGCCGCCATCCGGCATAGAAGAGGTGACGATGAACTTACCAGACGTAAGTCAGCAGATTCTGCGAATTCGGCACCATAAAATCAACGGACATCATGATACTCAGCGCGGTAATCGCAATGATAGAGAAGCCGAACAGCTTGCGCGCCCAGACCTTATCATCTTCCACTTTGTAACCGCGTAGCGCCATGCCGAGCCACCAAACGCTGACCGCCGCGGCGACCACCAGGTATTTGTAACCGGCATAACCGCCCAACGTTAGCATTAGCGTTGCAACGGCAAACGCAATGATGTACAGCGTGATGTGGTTTTTAGCGACTGAGATTCCTTTTACCACCGGCAGAACCGGGATATTGGCCGCCTGATAGTCCTTAAAGCGGAAAATGGCGATGGCGTAAGAGTGCGGCATCTGCCAGAGGCTGAAAATAGCCAGCAGGATCGCCGCGCCGCTGTCAAAGTCGCCCGTTACGGCGCAGTAGCCAATCACCGGCGGCGCTGCGCCGGAGAGAGAACCAATCAGCGTTCCGTAGACGGAGTGACGCTTCATGTACAAGCTGTACACGCCAACGTAGACCACAAAGCCCATCACCCCCAGCCAGCAGGCCAGAGGATTAGCGCCAAACCACAGCAGCATAAAGCCAGCAATACCCAGCAGGGTGGCGTATACCAGCGAGACGCCAGGAGAAATCAGGCCTTTGACCAGCACCCGATTCTTGGTCCTTTCCATCTTCCTGTCGATATCCCTGTCGATGTAGTTGTTAAATACACAACCCGACGCCACAACCAGTGAGACCCCGACCAGCGTATAAATGAACAGGGGATAGTCAATGCTGCCCTTTGAGGCCAGCAGAAATCCCCCGATCACCGAGATCAGGTTGCCAAAGATGATGCCTGGTTTCGTTACTTGCAGGTATTGCTTAAACATCATACTCGCCGCTCTTAGTGCATCATCATGTTGTAGTTGAGGTTCCACATAATCCAGATGGAGCCCACAACCAGGATGGCGATGATCAGCACGGTAAAGATGAAGGCCGTCATGTTCCAGCCTTCATCAGATTTGGTGTTCATGTGCAGGAAACACACCAGATGCACCAAAATCTGCACCACTGCCATTGCCAGGATAGATCCCAGAATAACGGCCGGAGAGGCAGCGCCAGTCATCACCATCCAGAATGGAATAACCGTCAGGATGACCGACAGGATAAAGCCGGTCATGTACGTTTTTACGCTGCCGTGGGATGCGCCGCCGCTCTCGGTAGAATGACTCATTACATCGCCCCCATCAGATAAACAACAGTGAATACGCAAATCCAAATCACATCCAGGAAGTGCCAGAACAGGCTCAGGCACATGATGCGGGTACGGTTAGTGCTGGTCAGACCGCGACGGGCAACTTGCACCATCAGCACCGCCATCCAGATCAAACCGGAAGTGACGTGCAGACCGTGCGTGCCGACCAGCGCGAAGAACGCAGACAGGAAGCCGCTGCGATCCGGGCCCATACCGTTAACAATCAGGTGATGGAATTCATAGAGTTCCATCCCGATAAATCCGGCGCCAAACAAGAAGGTCAACGCCAGCCAGGAGATAACCTGGCTCTTGTTGTTCTTGTGCATGGCGATCGCCGCCATGCCGTAGGTAATGGAGCTAAATAACAGCAGGAAGGTTTCAACCAGAACGAACGGCAGTTCGAAAATGTCCTTACCTGTCGGGCCGCCAGCGGTGCCGTTCACCAGAACGGCATAGGTAGCAAACAGAATAGAGAACAGAATGCAGTCGCTCATCAGGTAGACCCAAAATCCGAAGATTTTGTTCTGGCCTGCGTCATGGTGCCCGTGTTCGTGCGCGTGGGCAGTCGCGTGCGTTAAAGTATCAGTTGCCATTTTTCAGCCCTGCCTTAGTAATCTCATCGAAATGCTGGTTTTCCAGTTTTTCGACTTCCGGGACCGGCACGTAGTAATCCACATCTTCATCAAAGCTTTTTACAATCCAGCTGATGATCATGCCTGCGAAACCCACTATCGCCAGCCACCAGATATGCCAGATCATGGCGAAGCCAAATACCGTCGCGAAGGCGGCGATAACAATACCGGCACCACTATTTTTCGGCATATGAATCTCTTCATACTGTCCAGGCTGTTGGTACGCTTCGCCTTTTTCTTTCATTTCCCAGAAGGCGTCACGTTCGTGAACGTGCGGCACAACGGCAAAGTTATAGAACGGTGGCGGAGACGAGGTTGACCACTCCAGCGTACGGCCACCCCATGGGTCGCCGGTCAGATCGCGGTTCTGATCGCGGTCGCGAATAGAAACGAAGATCTGAATCAGTTGGCACAGGATACCCAGCGCAATCAGCGCGGCACCGGCGGCGGCAACCATCAGCATCGTATGGAACTGCGGATCAATTTGCTGGCTGAGGCGACGGGTCATGCCCATGA
This sequence comes from Salmonella sp. SAL04157, assembly GCF_046551635.1. Lineage (NCBI taxonomy): Bacteria > Pseudomonadati > Pseudomonadota > Gammaproteobacteria > Enterobacterales > Enterobacteriaceae > Salmonella > Salmonella sp. SAL04157. The sequence continues at coordinate 320,306 of NZ_JBGDVS010000006.1, read as the reverse complement.
AGCCCAGTACGTACAGCGGCATAAAGGCTACAAAGAAACCGATAATCCAGAACCAGAAGGCGCGTTTACCCCAGGTTTCGTTCAGCTTGAAGCCAAACGCCTTCGGCCACCAGTAGGTCATACCCGCGAAGCAGCCAAACACCACGCCGCCGATGATCACGTTATGGAAGTGCGCAATCAGGAACAGACTGTTGTGCAGGACGAAGTCCGCGCCCGGTACCGCCAGCAGAACGCCGGTCATACCGCCGACCGAGAAGGTCACGATAAAGCCGATGGTCCACATCATTGCGGAATGGAAGACAATACGGCCCTGATACATGGTGAACAACCAGTTGAAGATCTTCACCCCGGTCGGGATGGCGATAATCATGGTGGTGATACCGAAGAAGGCGTTAACGTTCGCGCCCGCGCCCATCGTGAAGAAGTGGTGCAGCCAAACGATAAACGACAGTACGGTAATACAGACGGTCGCCCAAACCAGCGAGGTATAGCCGAACAGACGTTTACGCGAGAAGGTCGCTGCGATTTCGGAGAATACCCCGAAGACCGGCAGAATCAGAATGTACACTTCCGGATGGCCCCAGGCCCAAATCAGGTTGATGTACATCATCATGTTGCCGCCCATATCGTTGGTAAAGAAATGGGTGCCCAGATAGCGATCCAGGGTCAGCAACGCGACGGTAACCGTCAGAATCGGGAAAGAGGCGATGATCAGTACGTTGGCGCACAAAGAGGCCCAGGTAAAGACCGGCATCTTGAACATTGTCATACCCGGCGCACGCATCTTCAGGATCGTCACGAAGAAGTTGATACCGGTTAACGTCGTACCAATACCCGAGAGTTGCAACGCCCATATCCAGTAATCGACCCCGACGCTGGGACTGTACTCTATTCCCGATAGCGGCGGATAAGCCAGCCACCCTGTCTGCGCGAATTCACCCACGCCCAGTGAGAGGTTAACCAGGATAACGCCGACAACGGTGAACCAGAAGCTCAGGTTGTTCAGGAAAGGGAACGCAACGTCGCGCGCGCCGATCTGCAGCGGAACCACCAGGTTCATCAGACCGATAACGAAGGGCATCGCCACGAAGAAGATCATGATTACGCCGTGAGCGGTAAAGATCTGATCGTAGTGGTGCGGCGGTAGAAAACCCGCTTCGCCTGCGGAGGCAAGCGCCTGCTGGCTACGCATCATGATGGCATCGGCGAAACCACGTAACAGCATCACAATTGCGACGATGATATACATGATGCCGAGGCGTTTATGGTCAACCGACGTTAACCACTCTTTCCATAGGTAGGTCCACTTACCGAAGTAAGTAATCGCTGCCAGTATCGCCAGTCCCCCGACGATAATTGCAGCGATCGTTACCATGACGATAGGTTCATGGAACGGTACTGCATCCAGTGATAATTTTCCGAACATCTTATCTTCCTCAACCCTTGGAGTTGGCGGATTCCGCGTGGCTCATGTCCATACCTTCCATTCCTTCATGCGAGCTGTGCTCACCTTCAGGTTGGGTCATGTCCATGCTCTTACCGTGGTCCATGAATTTGTTAATAACGTCCTTGAACAAATCTGGTTTCACGCTGGAGAAATATTCCACCTTGTTGTACTCGCTTGGCATAGCCACTTTCTCGAACGCCGCCATATCATTCATGGTGTTCGGAGACTGCTTCGCTTTTGCGACCCATTGGTCGAATTCTGCGCGGTCTTTGGTGGCGATAGCTTTAAACTTCATACCAGAGAAGCCCGGGCCGCTATAGCTGGCGGAGATGCCATCGTAGGTTCCGGGTTCGTTGGCGATCAGATGCAAACGTGTTTGCATACCGGCCATGGCATAAATCTGGCTACCCAGACGCGGGATAAAGAAGGAGTTCATCACGGAGTTGGAGGTCACTTTGAAATAAACCGGCGTGTTCGCCGGGAAGGCGATCTCGTTGACGGTGGCGATACCCTGCTCCGGATAGATGAAGAACCATTTCCAGTCCATGGAAACCACTTCGATGGTGATCGGTTTTTCGTCATGCGCCAGCGGCTTGCTTGGTTCAAGCGCGTGCGTGGTTTTCCAGGTCAGTACGGCAAGGAAAATGATGATTAAGATAGGCACCGTCCAGACCACGGCTTCCACTTTATTGGAGTGTGACCAGTTCGGGCTATACTTCGCATCCTTATTACTCGCACGATACTTCCAGGCGAAACCAACAGCCATCAAGATGGCGGGAATAACGACGATCAACATCAGGCCAAATGCCGTCAGTATCAGCGAACGTTGCTCCAGTCCAATCTGTCCTTTGGGATCCAGCAGCGCAGAATTACAGCCACTGAGTAATGCAGTGCCTGCAATTAATGACAACCATCCCAAACTTTTATTGTATTTCCTGAGTCTCATTTAACGACCTCAATTCCACGGGACCTGGTGGCGTTTAAAGTGTAGGGGCATTTTACGGTAAGGTTACATTACTGTAAACATGATTGGTTCTGTGTTACCAAGTTCTGCCGCGCATGTCACATATGTTGCCAAGTATGTCGAAATAACTTTAAGACACTGTTGAAACTTTGCGTTATAACGGATGAGGTCTGTAAGTGGGATGTTGAGGGATAATTGGTATAACCAATGTGAAAATAAAACAATTACTTAACAATTTATTATCAATAAAAGGACAATCAACGGCAGAAATTTAAATTTAATCGGCTGAATCGTGTAAAGAAAATAGGTAGCGTAGAAATTACCAATAATTTCCAAAATTCTGTTGCGCACAAAAAGACAAATATATTTTTTATCAATTGATGGTTATTTAGCCGTTATAATTCCGGGTCGTTATTACAACGGCAAATAATGTTTTAGAGCAGGCGTGTTTTTCGTAGCGCCAGGTAGTCCAGCAACCCGCCAAAGACAATGCCGCACACGGCAACCGCTACCGCGGTCTCAAGCAATCCGGGCAGGAATGAGAAGTTGGTGTAATCCACCGCGTTCATGGTCAGCAGGAGTACCCATACCGCCAGCAAAGCGACGCCCGCGAGCAGGATTGAAAGCGCGAAATTGTAGGCGCCACGGTATTGCGTGCGGGGAATGAAACGCTCGCTCTGCCAGCTATATTCCAGCGTTTGCCGACAGACCAGCAACAGTAACAGCCCGGGAACGGCGGCGACAACCGAGAAGAGGTAGAATGTCGGCCAGCCGTGCGCTTCAACGAACCAGCCCGCTACGGGACCAACATAAACGCGGCCTACTGCGGAGAGGGCCGACAGTAGGGCAAACTGTGTTGCGGAAAACGACTTATTACATAGCGTCATTAATAAGGCGACAAAGGCGGCAGTCCCCATCCCGCCGCACAGATTTTCGAAAAAGACCGCCGCGCCCATGCTGAACATGTTTTTATCGGTAATGGAGAGCAACCAGTAACCGGCGTTGGACGCGCCTTGCAAAATGCCGAAAATCAGCAGCGCGCGAAACAGCGAAAGACGCTGCATTAATATGCCGCCGTATAACGCGCCGACGATTGTCGCCAACAGGCCCAGCGTTTTATTGACCACGCCGACTTCGCCGGCGTCAAAGCCGACGCCGCGAATCAAAAAGGTGGTGGTCAGGCTCATGGCGAAGGCGTCACCCAGTTTATAAAGCACAATGAGCAGTAAAATCAGCCAGGCGTTATTACGGCCAAAGAAATCGCGTAGTGGCGCGACGACGGCCTGTTCCAGCGATTTCGGGGACGGGATACTATCGGTCGGCTCCGGCGCCAGTAAGGTGGCGATAATGCAGGGGATCAGCAATGCCGCCATCAGCCAGTACATGCCCTGCCAGCCGAGCCAGCGATCGGCCAGCCATAGCGCCAGTCCGCCGGAAACCAGCATCCCCAACCGGTAGCCAAGCACGCTGATTGCCGCGCCAGCGCCGCGTTCTTCTGCGGGTAAAACATCGGTTTTCCAGGCGTCGAACACGATATCCTGCGAGGCGGAGCAAAAAGCAATCACCACCGCCAGCGCCGCCATCCAGCGTAGCTGCGTGCCGGGTTCAAGAAAGCCCATCGCCGCAATCGCCGCCAGTAACAACAGTTGGGTGGCGAGTAACCAACCGCGACGACGACCTAAAAAAGGCGGCGTGTAGCGGTCCATCAGCGGGGACCAGAGAAACTTAAACACATAGGCCTGACCAACCAGCGAGAAGAAGCCAATCGTTTTAAGATCGATATTCTCGACGGTCATCCACGCCTGTAGCGTACCGGAGGTGAGCGCCAGCGGGAGGCCGGAGGCAAAACCCAATATCAGCAGAATGGCTGAACGCGGTTGCTGGAAAATACGTAAATATTGACTTGACATAGGCATCTACAGACCCGGCTTCTGCCGGGTCTTGTTGTTGCTATTAACGGGCGTTTTGCTTGATAAAATCGTGAATACTGGTGTCCTGAGACATATCAGCGATAGTATCGGTCAGAACACTGTTCACCGCGTCGGCAATATTCTGGTTAGAGGCCTGGAATGCCCCTTCAATAGAGTAGTTGGCGCGATAGTTTTTGGTCATCTTGTTGCCATTTGCCGCGGTCGCAATAATCGCGATATCCGCTTTGGTCGCGATGTTGTAGCGCACGCTGCCCTGGGAAACATCAGCATACAGTTGGTTAACAATAATCTGCAGATTAACCGCGCCGTTAGGCCCGATCATATAGCCCCGCGCCGTCATCTGTTTTTCCAGGACTTCTTGTAACAGGAAGCGTAAATCGCGGGAGGCGGTTAACGTTACCAGCTGGTTGTTACGCGTGACTTTCGCTAACGCTTGATCCTGGCGTTGGTCCGCGCCGGTAATGCTAACGGTGACGCCCATCAGGCTCGGATCCTGCTGTGGCAAGGTGATCTTCGGCGCGACGTCAATGGTCGTCGGCGGTGTGGCGCATCCTGCCAGCATAAACAGAGCGACTAACGGAAAGAGAAGTTTTTTTAACATATTCAGGCTCTCAATGACGCTTAAAACGTGATAGGTAAAAATTCCCGCCATCATAACACCGCTAACGGCGAGGGGAAGTGGTCAACGCAGGTAAATTCGTCGTAATGTCCGATTTGGTATTGATAACGGCGCGAGCGGGGATTTTGAGCGCTAAAAGAATGATTAAGGCAGTAAACTTCATACGTTTGGCTGAAATAATCAGACGAAAGCTAAATTTTTGTTGTCATGCTGTAATGGAAACGGTAAAAGCGGCTAGTATTTAAAGGGATGGGTGACATCACAGCGTTGTCGGAGGAGATTTTCATGATGATACGTGAGCAAATAGAAGAAAAATTAAGGACAGCGTTCGACCCCGTGTTTCTCGAAGTTGTGGATGAAAGCTATCGTCACAATGTTCCTGCAGGATCGGAAAGTCATTTTAAGGTCGTGCTGGTGAGCGATCGCTTTACAGGCGAACGTTTTCTTAATCGTCATCGGATGATTTACGGTACGTTAACGGCGGAACTCTCCACAACCGTACATGCGCTGGCACTGCATACTTATACCCTCAAAGAGTGGGAAGGGTTGCAGGATACTATCTTCGCGTCGCCTCCTTGTCGCGGCGCGGGAAGCATCGCGTAGCAAAACGGATTTGCAACTACCTCCGCTTTTCCAGTATGTTGCTACAGAATTATGTGAAAACGGCCTGCGGGCCGTTTTGTTTTGTCTGAATTTTGAGCGTGTCGTACAGTATTCAGACAAAAATTAGCCGAGAATTGTGAAAACCGCCGCAGCATCGCACAATCACCGTTCTCGACTCACAAAAGTGATGCCGCTATAATGCGCCGTCTTATATATGAACGTCTTCGGGATGATTCTGACGACAGGGAATGTGATTGATTATGAGAACATCCCGGTTCCGCGAAGCAAATAGCACGTGCTTGCGGAGTAGAGTTGACCGAGCACTGTGATTTTTTGAGGTAACAAGATGCAAGTTTCAGTTGAAACCACTCAGGGCCTTGGCCGCCGTGTAACGATTACAATCGCTGCTGACAGCATCGAGACCGCTGTAAAAAGCGAGCTGGTCAACGTAGCGAAAAAAGTACGTATTGACGGCTTCCGTAAAGGCAAAGTACCGATGAATATCGTCGCTCAGCGTTATGGCGCTTCTGTTCGCCAGGACGTGCTGGGCGATCTGATGAGCCGCAACTTCGTTGACGCGATCATCAAAGAAAAAATTAACCCGGCAGGCGCGCCGAACTATGTTCCGGGCGAATACAAAGTGGGTGAAGACTTCACTTACTCCGTCGAGTTTGAAGTCTATCCGGAAGTTGAACTGACCGGCCTCGAGTCCATCGAAGTTGAAAAACCGGTTGTTGAAGTCACCGACGCTGACGTTGATGTGATGCTGGACACCCTGCGTAAGCAGCAGGCGACCTGGAAAGAAAAAGACGGCGCTGCTGATGCGGAAGACCGCGTGACCATCGACTTCACCGGCTCTGTAGACGGCGAAGAGTTCGAAGGCGGCAAAGCGACCGATTTCGTTCTGGCGATGGGCCAGGGTCGTATGATTCCGGGCTTTGAAGACGGCGTTAAAGGCCACAAAGCTGGCGAAGAGTTCACTATCGATGTGACCTTCCCGGAAGAGTACCACGCTGAAAACCTGAAAGGTAAAGCGGCTAAGTTCGTTATCAACCTGAAGAAAGTTGAAGAACGTGAACTGCCGGAACTGACCGAAGAATTCATCAAACGTTTCGGCGTTGAAGATGGTTCCGTAGCCGGTCTGCGCGCTGAAGTACGTAAAAACATGGAACGCGAGCTGAAAGGCGCGGTGCGTAACCGCGTTAAGTCTCAGGCGATCGAAGGTCTGGTAAAAGCTAACGACATCGACGTACCGGCTGCGCTGATCGACAGCGAAATCGACGTTCTGCGTCGTCAGGCTGCGCAGCGTTTTGGTGGTAACGAGAAACAGGCTCTGGAGCTGCCGCGCGAACTGTTCGAAGAACAGGCTAAGCGTCGTGTAGTTGTCGGTCTGCTGCTCGGCGAAGTCATTCGTACCAACGAGCTGAAAGCGGACGAAGAACGCGTTAAAGGTCTGATCGAAGAGATGGCGTCTGCTTACGAAGATCCGAAAGAAGTGATTGAGTTCTACAGCAAAAATAAAGAGCTGATGGACAATATGCGTAACGTCGCTCTGGAAGAACAGGCTGTTGAAGCGGTTCTGGCAAAAGCGAAAGTGTCTGAAAAAGCCACTTCCTTCAATGAGCTGATGAACCAGCAGGCGTAATTTTTCGCATTAAAAGCACGAAATTTGCACAAAAACCCGTCACCTTTCAGTGACGGGTTTTTTTTTGTCACGCATTTTGCATGGTAAGGGTGCGAAAACCGCGTTTCAGTGTTAGCGTTAGAGCAAAAGATTGTTATGCTTGAATTATGGCGATGCCGTACCCATTACAGAGGGACTGGCTGATAATCCGTCCATCAGGTTACAATCAGTACAGCAGATTTTTTCAATTTTTATCCAGGAGACGGAAATGTCATACAGCGGAGAACGAGATAATTTGGCCCCTCATATGGCGCTGGTGCCGATGGTCATTGAACAGACCTCACGCGGTGAGCGCTCTTTTGATATCTATTCTCGTCTACTTAAGGAACGCGTCATATTTCTGACCGGCCAGGTCGAAGACCATATGGCTAACCTGATCGTGGCGCAGATGCTGTTCCTGGAAGCGGAAAACCCGGAAAAAGATATCTATCTGTACATTAATTCTCCTGGCGGCGTAATTACTGCGGGGATGTCCATCTATGACACCATGCAGTTTATTAAGCCAGACGTCAGCACCATTTGTATGGGACAGGCGGCCTCTATGGGGGCGTTTTTGCTGACTGCCGGGGCGAAAGGCAAACGTTTCTGCTTGCCGAACTCTCGCGTCATGATCCACCAGCCGCTGGGCGGCTACCAGGGCCAGGCGACGGATATTGAAATTCACGCCCGCGAAATTTTGAAAGTAAAAGGGCGCATGAATGAACTTATGGCGCATCATACGGGTCAATCTCTTGAGCAGATTGAACGTGATACTGAGCGCGATCGCTTCCTCTCCGCGCCTGAAGCGGTAGAGTACGGTTTGGTTGACTCAATTTTGACCCATCGTAATTGATGCCCTGGACGCAAGTGTGCCGCTATACACTTCATCCTTCACGCTACCTCGGTGTTGGCTGCCAGCGCGCCTCCCGGTGACTTACTTATGTAAGCGCTGCGGAGTCGCTGAGTTGCCGCCTTGATGTAGCTCGAATGATTTTGTGTATATACTAATGAAGGGCGGCACAACGCTGATTAGCGGCTTGCGCCTGAGAATGGCATTTGCGTCGTCGTGTGCGGCACAAAGAACAAAGAAGAGGTTTTGACTCATGACAGATAAACGCAAAGATGGCTCGGGCAAATTGTTGTACTGCTCTTTTTGCGGCAAAAGCCAGCATGAAGTGCGCAAGCTGATTGCCGGTCCATCCGTGTATATCTGCGACGAATGCGTCGATTTATGTAACGACATTATTCGCGAAGAAATTAAAGAAGTTGCTCCGCACCGTGAACGTAGTGCGCTGCCGACGCCGCATGAAATTCGTACTCACCTGGACGATTACGTTATCGGCCAGGAGCAGGCGAAAAAAGTGCTGGCGGTGGCGGTCTATAACCACTACAAGCGTCTGCGTAACGGCGATACCAGCAATGGCGTCGAGTTAGGCAAAAGCAACATTCTGCTGATTGGACCGACCGGTTCCGGTAAAACGCTGCTGGCGGAAACGCTGGCGCGCTTGCTGGATGTGCCGTTCACTATGGCGGATGCGACCACGCTGACCGAAGCGGGTTACGTGGGTGAAGACGTCGAGAATATCATTCAGAAACTGTTGCAGAAATGCGACTACGACGTGCAAAAAGCGCAGCGTGGGATTGTCTACATTGATGAAATCGATAAGATTTCGCGTAAATCAGACAATCCGTCCATTACCCGCGACGTTTCCGGCGAAGGCGTACAGCAGGCGTTGCTGAAACTGATCGAAGGCACCGTCGCCGCGGTTCCACCGCAGGGCGGTCGCAAACATCCGCAGCAGGAATTCTTACAGGTAGATACCTCTAAGATTCTGTTTATCTGCGGCGGCGCGTTTGCCGGTCTGGATAAAGTGATCGCTAACCGTGTTGAAACCGGCTCCGGCATTGGTTTTGGCGCGACGGTGAAAGCGAAGTCCGACAAAGCCAGCGAAGGCGAGCTGTTGTCGCAGGTTGAACCGGAAGATTTGATCAAATTTGGTCTGATTCCTGAGTTTATCGGTCGTCTGCCAGTGGTGGCGACGCTGAACGAACTCAGCGAAGAAGCGCTGATTCAAATCCTGAAAGAGCCGAAAAATGCGCTGACCAAGCAGTATCAGGCGCTGTTTAACCTGGAAGGCGTCGATCTGGAATTCCGTGACGAAGCGCTGGACGCTATCGCCAGGAAAGCAATGGCGCGTAAAACCGGCGCCCGTGGCCTGCGTTCTATCGTCGAAGCGGCGCTGCTGGATACCATGTACGATTTGCCATCTATGGAAGACGTCGAAAAAGTAGTGATCGACGAGTCCGTTATTGCCGGTCAGAGTAAGCCGTTGCTGATTTACGGCAAACCGGAAGCGCAGGCTTCTGGCGAATAATTAAACATTCATACAATCAGTTAGCCAAAAAAGGGGGGATTTTATCTCCCCTTTCGTTTTTCCTGTAAACACGCCGTTGAATGTGTGGGAAACATCCCCATATACTGACGTACATGTTATAGGTGGTATGGAGCACAGCTATACTATCTGATTACCTGGCGGACACTAAACTAAGAGAGAGCTCTATGAATCCTGAGCGTTCTGAACGCATTGAAATCCCCGTATTGCCCTTGCGCGATGTGGTGGTTTATCCGCACATGGTCATACCCTTATTTGTAGGGCGGGAAAAATCTATCCGTTGTCTGGAAGCGGCTATGGACCATGATAAAAAAATCATGCTGGTCGCCCAGAAGGAAGCATCAACGGATGAGCCGGGTGTAAACGATCTTTTCACCGTCGGGACCGTGGCCTCTATTTTGCAGATGTTGAAACTGCCTGACGGCACCGTAAAAGTGCTGGTCGAGGGGTTACAGCGCGCGCGTATTTCCGCGCTGTCTGACAACGGCGAACATTTCTCCGCGAAGGCGGAGTACCTTGATTCGCCAGCCATTGATGAGCGAGAACAAGAAGTGCTGGTGCGTACCGCTATCAGCCAGTTCGAAGGCTACATCAAGCTGAACAAAAAAATTCCGCCGGAAGTGCTGACGTCACTCAATAGCATTGACGACCCTGCACGTCTGGCTGACACCATCGCCGCGCATATGCCGCTGAAACTGGCGGATAAACAGTCCGTACTGGAGATGTCCGACGTTAACGAACGCCTGGAATATCTGATGGCGATGATGGAATCTGAAATCGATCTGCTGCAGGTTGAGAAACGCATTCGCAACCGCGTGAAAAAGCAGATGGAGAAATCCCAGCGCGAGTACTATCTGAACGAGCAAATGAAAGCGATTCAGAAAGAACTTGGCGAGATGGACGACGCGCCGGACGAAAACGAAGCGCTGAAGCGTAAGATCGACGCGGCGAAAATGCCAAAAGAGGCGAAAGAGAAAGCGGAAGCGGAACTGCAGAAGCTGAAAATGATGTCTCCGATGTCGGCGGAAGCGACCGTGGTGCGCGGCTACATCGACTGGATGGTGCAGGTGCCGTGGAATGCGCGTAGCAAGGTCAAAAAAGACCTGCGTCAGGCGCAGGAAATCCTTGATACTGACCATTATGGTCTGGAGCGCGTGAAAGACCGCATCCTTGAGTATCTCGCGGTTCAAAGCCGTGTAAATAAAATCAAGGGGCCGATCCTGTGTCTGGTGGGGCCGCCGGGGGTAGGTAAAACCTCGTTGGGCCAGTCCATCGCTAAAGCAACAGGGCGTAAATACATCCGTATGGCGCTGGGCGGCGTGCGTGATGAAGCGGAAATCCGCGGTCATCGCCGGACTTACATTGGCTCTATGCCGGGTAAACTGATCCAAAAAATGGCCAAAGTGGGGGTTAAAAACCCACTGTTCCTGCTCGATGAGATCGACAAAATGTCTTCTGACATGCGCGGCGATCCGGCTTCCGCACTGCTGGAAGTGCTGGATCCAGAGCAGAACGTGGCGTTCAGCGATCATTACCTGGAAGTGGATTACGATCTCAGCGATGTGATGTTTGTCGCCACTTCCAACTCCATGAACATTCCGGCGCCGCTGCTGGATCGTATGGAGGTGATCCGTCTGTCCGGTTATACCGAAGATGAGAAGCTGAATATTGCTAAACGTCACCTGCTGCCGAAGCAGATCGAGCGTAACGCGCTGAAGAAAGGAGAACTGACGGTCGACGATAGCGCGATTATCGGTATTATTCGCTATTACACGCGTGAAGCGGGCGTGCGTAGTCTGGAGCGTGAAATCTCCAAACTGTGCCGCAAAGCGGTTAAACAACTGTTGCTCGATAAGTCGTTAAAACATATCGAAATTAACGGCGATAATCTGCACGACTACCTCGGTGTGCAGCGCTTTGATTATGGCCGCGCGGATAGCGAAAACCGCGTAGGTCAGGTGACGGGGTTGGCGTGGACGGAAGTGGGCGGCGATCTGTTGACCATCGAAACCGCCTGCGTACCGGGCAAAGGCAAGCTGACCTACACCGGTTCGCTCGGTGAAGTGATGCAGGAATCCATTCAGGCGGCGCTGACCGTGGTGCGCGCGCGCGCGGAAAAACTGGGTATTAATCCGGACTTTTACGAAAAACGCGATATCCACGTTCACGTGCCGGAAGGCGCAACGCCGAAAGACGGTCCAAGTGCCGGTATCGCGATGTGTACCGCGCTGGTTTCCTGCCTGACCGGTAATCCGGTGCGCGCAGATGTGGCAATGACCGGTGAGATCACGCTGCGCGGTCAGGTGTTGCCGATCGGCGGCCTGAAAGAAAAACTGTTGGCGGCGCATCGCGGCGGGATTAAAACGGTCTTAATTCCATTCGAAAATAAACGTGACCTGGAGGAAATTCCGGACAACGTGATTGCCGATCTGGATATTCACCCGGTTAAGCGTATTGAGGAAGTTCTGACGCTTGCTCTGCAAAATGAACCGTCTGGAATGCAGGTTGTAACCGCAAAATAGTGACCTCGCGCAAATAGCGCTAATAAAAACAGGGCTGGCAGGCTATTTCGGACTTGCCAGCCTTTTTTTGTATAGCTAATTTAGATGGTTGATTGGGTCTGCCACCATTAACGGGTGTTGTAAGGGCGTGGCAGGCCTGATATAACTGCTGCGCGGTCGTACTTCGAAGGATTCAGGTGCGATATAAATTATAAAGAGGAAGAGAAGAGTGAATAAATCTCAACTGATCGAAAAAATTGCTGCAGGGGCTGATATCTCTAAGGCTGCGGCTGGACGTGCGTTAGACGCGATTATTGCTTCTGTTACCGAATCTCTGAAAGAAGGGGATGACGTTGCACTGGTAGGCTTTGGTACTTTTGCTGTTAAAGAGCGTGCTGCCCGTACTGGTCGCAACCCGCAAACAGGTAAAGAGATCACCATCGCCGCAGCCAAAGTGCCGAGTTTCCGTGCAGGTAAAGCGCTGAAAGACGCGGTAAACTAAGCGTGATCCCCTCGGGGGATGTGACAAAGTACAAGGGCGCATCAACTGATGTGCCTTTTTTATTGACGATTCGGGACTTTCTGCGCGTTGCGGGCTGACAATTGCCCTCGTTTCTTGTCACAATAGGCTTTTGCGCGCCGCGTTCAGAAAATGCGATGCGCGTGAAGTCTATATACGCAAATCATTCAGGTTGCGTCGACGCGGCAACTGAGCGAATCACTCGGTAGCCAGCAGAGAAGCCGCCTGAAAGATAAAGTGTAAAGTCACCTACAGCGGAGTGTGGTTACACCATGATGGACAGCTTACGCACGGCTGCAAACAGTCTCGTGCTCAAGATTATTTTCGTTATCATTATCGTGTCGTTCATTTTGACCGGCGTTAGTGGTTACCTGATTGGCGGAAGCAATAACTACGCCGCAAAAGTGAATGGCCAGGAAATCAGCCGGGCACAGTTTGAGAATGCGTTTAATAACGAACGTAACCGTATGCAGCAGCAGTTGGGCGACAGGTATTCTGAACTGGCGGCCAACGAAGGTTATATGAAAAGCCTGCGCCAGCAGGTGCTGAATCGTCTGATAGATGAAGCGCTGTTGGATCAATATTCCCGCGAACTGAAACTGGGCATCAGCGATGAGCAGGTAAAGCAGGCGATTTTCGCCACTCCCGCTTTTCAGGTGGACGGTAAGTTTGACAACAACCGCTATAACGCGATTGTGAATCAGATGGGAATGACCGCCGATCAGTACGCTCAGGCGCTGCGTAACCAGCTTACCACTCAGCAACTGATCAACGGCGTGGCCGGTACTGATTTTATGCTGAAAGGGGAAACCGACGAACTGGCGGCATTAGTCTCTCAACAGCGCGTGGTGCGTGAAGCCGTTATTGATGTCAACGCGCTGGCGGCGAAGCAGCAGGTGACCGATCAGGAAGTGTCCAGCTACTACGATCAGAATAAAGTCCGCTTTATGACGCCGGAACAGTTCCGCGTAAGCTATATCAAGCTGGATGCCGCGACGATGCAGGCACCGGTCAGCGATGCGGATATTCAGGCCTATTATGACCAGCATGTAGATCAGTTTACTCAGCCGGAGCGTATTCGTTACAGCATTATTCAGACCAAAACGGAAGATGATGCGAAAGCGGTACTGGATGCGCTGAACAAGGGCGAAGATTTCGCCACGCTGGCGAAAGAGAAATCTACCGATATCATCTCTGCGCGTAATGGCGGCGATATGGGCTGGCTGGAAGAGTCTGCCACGGTGCCGGAACTGAAAAACGCCGGATTAAAAGAAAAAGGCCAGATATCTGGTGTGATTAAGTCGTCTGTCGGTTTTCTGGTGGCGCGTCTGGATGATATTCAGCCTGCCAAAGTGAAACCGTTAAGCGAGGTTCGCGACGACATTGCCGCGAAAGTGAAACAAGAAAAAGCGCTGGATGCTTACTATGCGTTGCAGCAGAAAGTGAGCGATGCGGCAAGCAACGACAATGAGTCGTTAGCAGGCGCTGAACAGGTCGCTGGTGTAAAAGCCGTTGAAACCGGCTGGTTTAGCCGTGACACCTTACCGGAAGAGCTGAACTTCAAACCGGTAGCCGATGCTATCTTTAATGGCGGTCTGGTAGGCGAAAACGGTACGCCGGGGCCGAATTCAGACATTATCACCGTGGATGGCGACCGGGCTTTTGTTGTACGCGTGAGCGAACATAAACCTGAAGCCGTGAAGCCGTTGGCAGAAGTGAAAGAACAGGTCACTGCCCTGGTGAAGCATAACAAAGCGGAACAACAGGCGAAGCTGGATGCGGAAAAACTGCTGGTCGAGCTGAAAGCGGGCAAAGGCGCGGAAGCGATGAAAGCGGCGGGTCTGAGTTTTGGCGAGCCTAAAACGTTAAGTCGTACCAGTCAGGATCCGGTGAGTCAGGCGGCCTTTGCATTAAGCCTTCCGACGAAAGATAAGCCAGTTTATGGCGTGGCGAACGATATGCAGGGTAACGTCGTTCTGCTGGCGTTTGACGAGGTGAAAGCGGGTGCCATGCCGGAAGCGCAGAAAAAAGCGATGGTGCAGGGCATCACGCAGAACAATGCGCAAATTGTCTTTGAAGCGCTGATGAGTAATCTGCGTAAAGAGGCGAAAATCAAAATCGGCGACGCTCTGGAACAGCAGTAATCGTCGAGGCGCTTCGCAAAAAATTGCAAAACGTTGTATCCCACAAAGGCCGCTTTCGCGGCCTTTTCCATTTCTGAGAATTGCCGTTTGTTCGTTTTTCTCCGCCCCGCTATCGTGGCTGCACTGTTAACAAACAAGGAGAAAACAGTATGAAACACGGAATTAAAGCACTGCTTATTACACTTTCTTTAACCTGCGCGGGCATGGCCCATAGCGCACTGGCGGCGACGCCTGTCGCAAAAAATGCAGCGGTGGAAACAAAAGCGGATACGCCTTCTTCATCCTCCGCCAAAGCGGCATTACCTACTAAAGCCAGCGATGATGAAGGTACCAGGGTGAGCATTAATACCGCGTCTGCGGAGGATCTGGCGCGGGTGATGAACGGCGTTGGGCTGAAAAAAGCGCAGGCTATTGTGAGCTATCGGGAGGAGTATGGTCCTTTTAAAACGGTGGATGATTTAAAGCAGGTGCCGGGAATGGGAAGCGCGCTGGTGGAGCGTAATCTGGCAGTTTTAACATTGTAATCACTTGCACAGTGGCAAAAATTTGCCAGACTGTAGAGGTCATACCAGTTATGACCTCTGTACTTGTCGTTTACTTATAACAACAACGTAAGGTTATTGCGCTATGCAAACACAAATCAAAGTTCGTGGATATCATCTTGATGTTTATCAACATGTTAATAATGCCCGCTATCTGGAATTTCTGGAAGAGGCCCGTTGGGATGGGCTGGAAAACAGCGACAGCTTTCAGTGGATGACGGCCCGCAATATTGCCTTTGTGGTGGTAAACATCAATATAAATTACCGTCGCCCGGCGGTATTGAGCGATCTACTGACCGTGACCAGCCAGGTACAACAGCTTAACGGTAAAAGCGGCGTATTAAGCCAGACGATTACGCTGGAGCCAGAAGGGCAGGTGGTGGCCGATGCGCTCATCACGTTTGTTTGTATTGATTTAAAAACGCAAAAAGCGCTGCCGCTGGAAGGCGAATTGCGTGAAAAGCTGGAACAGATGGTGCAATAACGCCCCTCGCTGTCTGATGGCGTTGAACTGATCCGGCCTGGCGATATTGACCATGGTGAATATCGCCAGGCCGGATAAGGTGCATGCACCGCCATCCGGCAAAACAATCACCTTAACCCGGTTTTTTGCTTCATTGCCGCCATCACCGCCGCTTTATTCGACAGATAATGATTCAGGCCGTTAGCGCGCAGATTACAGGCCGCGCAATGACCACAGCCATCGCCTTTAATGCCGTTATAGCAGGTCAGCGTCTCTTCGCGAACCAATTCCAGTTGGCCCCAATAATCGGCCAGTGCCCAGGTTTCAGCTTTATCAATCCACATTAAGGGCGTTTCGAAACGGATATCTTTCGCCATGCCCAGATTTACCGCGTGATTCAGCGCTTTGACGAACTCATCGCGGCAGTCTGGATAGCCGGAAAAATCGGTCTCGCAAACGCCGGTGATCACCGCTTCGGCTTTGACCTGATAAGCGTAAATCGCCGCCAGCGTCAGAAAGAGAATATTGCGTCCCGGTACGAAAGTATTGGGGATACCGTCAGCGTTTGGTTCATAGTCCGGCACCGGAATGCTATCCCGCGTCAGGCTGCTGACCGCCAGTTCGTTCAGCAAAGTGACATCCAGCACTTTATGCGCGCGTGCGCCAAGTTTTAACGCCAGCGCGCGCGCGACATCGATCTCTGCGCGGTGGCGCTGACCATAATCAAACGTGACACAATGCACTTCATCATACTGATGCCGCGCTTGCGCCAGACAAGTGGTGGAGTCCTGACCTCCACTAAATACAACAACGGCGCGTTTCATAGTTATCCTGATCAATGACGAAAACCAATATGGTAACGCGTACGGATAATCCCGACCAGCTTCTTCACGGCGAAGGCGGCGGAAGCCAGGCTTCGCTAAATTCAAACCAGCCGCGAGGGGTGAGTCGAACGCCGTTAACGCCCGGTGGGGCGCTGATGCGATAGTGATAATTAAACAGCGGCGTAAGTGTGGCGTCATCCATCAGGTTGGCAAAAACTTGTTGTAGCGCGGCGCGGCGATCTTTTTCATTGGGCTGAATTTGCAGAGCGTCAAGCGTAGCCTGCAGATGGGAAAACGCAGGCGCGTCCAGGACATGTGACCAGATCTGATCGCAACGTAGCCACTGCTCCAGCGTATATTCCGGCGCTTCGCCGATCAGCCTGTCGCCCATCATCAGATCCGCTTGCGCCAACGCAGGGCAGTTATCCCAGTTTTTGGCATTATGAAAAATCAATGTTAACTCACAGCCGAGCGTCGCCAGGTAATGTCGAAGCTGTTCCGCCATCGTATGCAGCTCTACGGGAAGGTGGTACGCCAGGGTAAGTTTTTTCGGCAATGGCGTTTCATCAACGTCCTGCCATTGCGGGATTGTCCAGCCGGGTAGCAGCCCCTGACTTGGCATAATCAAGTTCTCATCTACCGGCAAGGTTTTCAGCAGCGAAGTATGATGGATAATATGTATCAGACGCCGCGCCTGCTGTACGTTGAGCCGTGAGCCCTTTTTGAGGGTTAAATAGCAAAAACCCAGACTAATACCACTACTTACCTGACTCAGCGTCGCCAGCTCTTCCGGTTTGCCGATGGCAATCTGCACCGGATGGCGGCAACTGGTGCCCAGATCCTGGGCAAACAGTTGCGGGGTGATCCAGAATTCAATCGCTTTCAGCAGCGGATGGCTGAGGTGATAATGGTCATGACTTTCCAGACGCACCAGTTCCGGCGTGAACAACGCCAGGCGAAAAGGACCGGTGCCGATAAGCGGCAGGTCAGGATGCGCCAGACCGCTACAATAGCTCGCCAGACGATGCGCCAGCCAGTAATCAGGTCGGTGAAGGAGAAAGGTCAGGCACTGAGGATGCGTTACTTCGATCCGTGCGACGCTAATAAACAATTTGCTTAGCGCCGGTAGGGTAAGCAGCCTTTCCAGGCGTTCGTGTAGCTGCGCGGTGTCCACCGCATCGCCATTATGCCAGTGCAGCGTGGAGCGAATATAAAAATCCCAGCGTAAACCGTCGGCGGAAACCTCCCAGTGATGCGCCAAATCCCCGCAAGGATATTGGCTATCGCGGTCGAAGCGCGTTAACCCGGAAAAAACTTGCCCTGCGAGATGCTGTTCCGCGCGTCCTGGCAGGAAACCCGGCTGCAGCGGATCAAGCGGACGATAGTAGGGAATACGCAATGTCGGCGTATCGTTTTGCCATTGGCCGCCCATAAAAGGCTGGAGCATCGCCCGTAACTCGCCAGGCGCCAGCTGCGCCAGTTCCAGTACGTTGAGCTGCTGCCCTTTTTCCAGCGCCTGTTCCATCATGGCGGTGCGGAGCGATTCCGGCGTGACCAGAAACTGGAGCCGTCCACGTTTCCCGCGCCCGGACTGCGCCTCCCATCTTAGCCAACCCGCCTGCTGGGCCTGACGCAGCAGCGTTCGCAGATGGCGCTCGCTACAAAAACAGCGTTCGGCCAGTTCGCTAACGGTGACATGTTGCGTTTCCCCGGCGGAAGGCTGCCAGAGGCGTTGATATTGATTAAGCCGATTCAGTAGCCTCATAGAAACCCGGAACACTTCCTTTTATCTGTTCACTATTACTTCCGTATATCTCAGGTAATACTGAACAACAAGTTAACCGCGTCACAGTGTGGAGAAAGAGATGGCCCGTCTGGCAGCATTTGATATGGATGGCACGTTATTAATGCCCGATCACCATTTGGGTAGAGAAACGATCGCCACGCTGGCGCGTCTGCGCGAACGCGATATCACTCTGACATTCGCTACGGGTCGTCATGTGCTGGAGATGCGGCATATTCTGGGGACGCTTTCACTGGATGCTTATCTTATTACCGGTAACGGGACGCGAATTCACTCGCTGGAAGGCGACGTGCTGCATCGTCAGGATCTCGATCCTCAGGTTGCCGATACGGTGATGCATCATGCCTGGGATACCCGAGCCAGTATGCATGTGTTTAATGACAACGGCTGGTTTACAGGCCAGGAGATCCCCGCGCTACTCCAGGCGCACGTCTACAGCGGCTTTCGTTATCAGGTTATCAATATAAAAAGCATTCCGGCCCATCAGGTGACGAAGATCTGTTTTTGCGGCGATCATGACGATCTGATCCGTTTGCGCATTCAGCTCAATGAGGCGATGGAAGAACGCGCTCACCTCTGTTTCTCTGCCGTCGACTGCCTGGAAGTGCTACCGCTGGGGTGCAATAAAGGATCGGCGCTGGCGGTATTGAGCAATCATTTAGGGCTTTCACTGGCAGATTGCATGGCATTTGGCGACGCGATGAACGATCGGGAAATGCTGGGCAGCGTCGGGCGGGGGCTCATTATGGGCAATGCCATGCCGCAGCTTATCGCCGCGTTGCCACACCTTTCGGTTATCGGACATTGTGGTAATCAAGCGGTATCACACTTTTTGACGCATTGGCTGGACAATCCGCATCTACCTTATTCCCCCGAATGAGAGATCTCTTCCAGCAAGCCAGACATTCAGTCTGGCTTTTTTTTGGTGTCTAGTCGCCGGTAAGTAATTTTGCGATGGCCGCTGACCACGGCGTCAAATCGCCGATATGGTCGCTAACCCAGGACGGATGGTAATAGGTATCCAGATAGCGATCGCCGCTATCGCACAATAATGTCACGATAGCGCCGGTTTCTCCAGCCTCGCGCATCCGGGCCGCAAGCTGCAGCGCTCCCCACATATTCGTGCCGGTAGAGGCACCGACTTTACGGCCTAGCTGCGTTTCCAGCCAGTGTGCGGTGGCAACGCTGGCGGCGTCCGGCACGCGCAGCATCTCATCTACGACATCCGGAATAAAAGAAGGCTCTACTCGCGGACGACCAATTCCTTCAATTTTACTGCCCACCGGGCTGCGTAATGAAGCGTCGCGATCCTGCCAGTAAGGTAAAAAGACGGAATTTTCCGGATCCACCACCATGAGCTGAGTATCATAGCCCTGGCAGCGAATATAGCGCCCAATCGTCGCAGAGGTTCCGCCCGTTCCGGCGCTCATGACGATAAATCGCGGTACCGGATGGGGTTCGTTGCGCATCTGGCGGAAAATACTGTCGGCAATATTATTGTTGCCCCGCCAGTCGGTAGCTCGTTCTGCGTAGGTAAACTGGTCCATATAGTGACCGTTCAGTTCATGCGCCAGCCGCTCGGAGGCGGCATAAATTTCGCAGGCGCTCTCCACAAAATGACAGTGGCCGCCGTAAAATTGAATCTGTTCGATTTTACGTTTTGCGGTACAGGCGGGCATGACGGCGATGAACGGCAGTCCCAGTAAACGCGCGAACCAGGCTTCGGAAATCGCCGTTGAGCCTGATGACGCTTCAATAATCGGAGTGCCTTCTTTAATCCAGCCATTGCACAGCCCATAAAGGAACAGCGAGCGCGCCAGACGATGCTTGAGGCTACCGGTGGGATGCGTGCTTTCGTCTTTCAGGTAAAGCTGGATACCTGGAAATGCCGACAGGGGCAAACGAATAAGATGCGTATCCGCCGAGCGCTGGTGGTCAGCGTTAATTTCATTAATGGCATTTTTAACCCAATTGCTACTCATCATTAATATCCATTTATCATTTTGTGCCAAGAGTAGCGAAAAGTACGGAAAAAATTGTTGCTATTTGACCTTTAAATTACAATGTAAGGAGAAAAATATTCTCTATGGGGTGGGTATGTTAGATAAAATTGACCGTAAACTGCTTTGCTTATTGCAGCAGGACTGTACCCTCTCTTTGCAGGCGCTGGCGGATGCCGTTAATCTGACGACAACACCTTGCTGGAAGCGGCTTAAACGCCTGGAAGATGACGGTATCCTGCTTGGCAGGGTCGCGCTGCTGGACCCGGAAAAACTGGGGCTGGGATTAACCGCTTTTGTGTTGATAAAAACGCAGCACCACAGCAGTGAATGGTACTGTCGGTTCGTGACCGTCGTCTCTGAGATGCCGGAAGTGCTTGGCTTCTGGCGGATGGCGGGGGAATACGACTATCTGATGCGAGTTCAGGTGGCCGACATGAAGCGGTATGACGACTTCTATAAACGTCTGGTCAATAGCGTCCCAGGACTGTCAGACGTCACCTCCAGTTTTGCGATGGAACAGATTAAGTACACCACCTCTCTGCCCATTGAATAATTCTCCCGGTATTGCCGGAAATCATATCAGGAAATAACGCGTGCGATTATTTGCTCAATTAAGCTGGTACTTTCGCCGGGAATGGCGTCGCTATCTTGGCGCGGTGGCCCTGCTTATGCTTATTGCGATGCTTCAGCTAATCCCGCCCAAAGTGGTGGGGATTGTCGTGGATGGCGTAACCGCACAGCATTTTACTCCAGGCCGAATAGCGATGTGGATTGGCACCATTGCCCTGATCGCCGTAGTGGTCTATTTGTTGCGCTATGTCTGGCGCGTGCTGCTATTTGGCGCTTCTTATCAATTAGCCGTCGAACTGCGTGAAGATTATTATCGCCAGCTGAGTCGTCAGCATCCTGAATTTTATCAGCGCCATCGGACGGGCGATCTTATCGCGCGTGCGACGAATGATGTGGATCGCGTCGTATTTGCGGCGGGCGAGGGCGTTCTGACGCTGGTTGACTCGCTGGTAATGGGCTGCGCGGTACTGATTGTCATGTCGACGCAAATTAGCTGGCAGCTAACGCTATTAGCGCTGTTGCCGATGCCGATTATGGCGCTGATGATCAAACGTTACGGCGATCGGCTGCATGACTATTTCAAACTGGCGCAGGCCGCCTTCTCCAGCCTGAACGACCGCACGCAGGAGAGTCTGACCAGCATCCGCATGATCAAAGCGTTTGGTCTGGAGGACCGCCAGTCTTCGCTGTTTGCGGCGGATGCCGAAGATACCGGCAAGAAAAATATGCGCGTGGCGCGTATTGACGCGCGTTTTGATCCAACCATTTACATCGCCATTGGCATGGCGAACCTGCTCGCGATTAGCGGCGGAAGCTGGATGGTGGTTAACGGCAGCCTGACGCTGGGCGAACTCACCAGCTTTATGATGTATCTGGGGTTGATGATTTGGCCGATGCTGGCGCTGGCCTGGATGTTTAATATCGTGGAGCGGGGTAGCGCCGCTTACAGCCGCATCCGCGCCATGCTGGCGGAAGCGCCGGTAGTTAAGGATGGCGAAGAGCCGGTCCCGGCGGGGCGCGGCGAACTGACGGCGGCCATTCGTGAGTTTTGCTATCCGCAAACGACGCATCCGGCGCTGGAGAATGTGAACTTTCGTCTTAAACCGGGTCAGATGCTGGGGATATGCGGTCCGACCGGCGCGGGGAAAAGCACAATATTGTCGCTTATCCAGCGCCATTTTGATGTGACGCAGGGAGAGATCCGATTCCATGACATGCCGTTGACGCATCTGCAACTGGATAGCTGGCGTAGCCGACTGGCGGTCGTCAGCCAGACGCCGTTTTTGTTCTCGGACTCTATTGCCAATAATATTGCGCTCGGACGCCCGGAGGCGACTCAGGAGGAGATTGAACAGGTGGCGCGTTTAGCCAGCGTACATGAGGATATTCTCCGCTTGCCTCAGGGCTACGACACGCAGGTAGGTGAACGTGGCGTCATGTTATCGGGAGGGCAAAAACAGCGTATCTCGATTGCCAGAGCGCTACTGTTAAATGCGGAAATTCTGCTTCTCGATGATGCGCTTTCTGCAGTAGATGGCCGCACGGAGCATCAGATTTTGCATAATTTGCGCCAGTGGGGCGAAGGGCGTACGGTCATCATCAGCGCGCATCGTTTATCCGCGCTGACCGACGCCAATGAAATTATCGTTATGCAACATGGTCATGTTGTTCAGCGCGGCGATCACGATCAACTGGCGCAGCAGATTGGCTGGTATCGCGATATGTATCGCTATCAGCAACTGGAGGCCGCTCTGGATGACGCGCCGGAACGCGGCGAGGAGGCGGTGAATGCGTAGTTTTGGACAGCTATGGCCGACGCTGAAACGGTTGCTGGCGTATGGCTCGCCATGGCGAAAACCGCTCTCTGTCGCGGTGATGATGCTGTGGATTGCGGCAGCGGCGGAGGTTAGCGGTCCGCTGCTGATCAGCTATTTCATTGATAACATGGTGGCCCGCCACCATTTACCGTTGGGCAAGGTCGCGGGGCTGGCGGCCGCCTATGTGGGGCTACAATTTCTGGCGGCGGGTCTGCATTACGCCCAGTCTTTATTATTTAACCGGGCGGCCGTTGGCGTGGTTCAGTCCTTGCGCACGGACGTCATGGATGCCGCCTTGCGTCAGCCGCTAAGCGCCTTCGACACGCAGCCTGTCGGACAATTAATTTCACGCGTGACCAACGATACGGAAGTCATCCGCGATCTGTACGTCACGGTCGTCGCGACGGTATTACGTAGCGCGGCGTTGATCGGCGCCATGCTGGTCGCCATGTTCAGCCTTGACTGGCGGATGGCGCTGGTGGCGATTTTGATTTTTCCGGCGGTATTGACCGTGATGATCATTTATCAGCGCTACAGCACGCCGATTGTACGCCGCGTGCGGGCATACCTGGCGGATATTAACGACGGCTTTAACGAAATCATCAACGGGATGAGCGTAATCCAGCAGTTTCGCCAGCAGGCGCGCTTCGGCGAACGCATGGGCGAGGCCAGCCGCTCGCACTATATGGCGCGAATGCAGACGTTGCGCTTGGACGGCTTTTTGTTGCGCCCGC
Organism: Salmonella sp. SAL04157; assembly: GCF_046551635.1. Classification (NCBI taxonomy): domain Bacteria; kingdom Pseudomonadati; phylum Pseudomonadota; class Gammaproteobacteria; order Enterobacterales; family Enterobacteriaceae; genus Salmonella; species Salmonella sp. SAL04157. The sequence continues at coordinate 296,764 of NZ_JBGDVS010000006.1, read as the reverse complement.
TGCTTAGCCTCTTTTCCGCGCTCATTTTGTGCGGTCTGTTGATGCTTTTCAGCTTTACGTCTGCCGGCACGATTGAGGTCGGGGTGCTGTATGCGTTCATTAGCTATTTGTCACGTCTGAACGAGCCGCTCATTGAACTGACCACCCAGCAATCCATGCTACAGCAGGCGGTTGTGGCGGGAGAGCGTGTTTTTGAACTGATGGATCGCCCGCGCCAGCGCTATGGCAGCGACGACAGGCCGTTACAAAGCGGGGCGATTGATATTGATCATCTGTCGTTTGCTTACCGCGACGATAATCTTGTTTTACAGGACATTACGCTATCAGTACCGTCCCGTAGCTTTGTGGCGCTGGTGGGGCACACCGGCAGCGGGAAGAGCACGCTCGCCAGCTTATTAATGGGGTACTACCCTCTGACGCAAGGCGAAATTCGGTTGGATGGGCGAGAGATCTCCTCTCTTAATCATCGCGTTTTACGCCAGGGCGTGGCGATGGTTCAACAGGACCCGGTAGTGATGGCGGATACCTTTCTGGCTAATGTGACGCTGGGGCGCGATGTCTCCGAGGCGCAGGTGTGGCAGGCGCTGGAAACGGTACAACTGGCAGACCTGGCGCGCGGCCTGAGCGACGGGCTGCATACGCATCTCGGCGAGCAGGGAAATACGTTGTCCGTCGGGCAAAAACAGCTATTGGCGCTGGCGCGCGTGCTGGTTGACGCCCCGCAAATATTAATTCTTGATGAAGCGACGGCCAGCATCGATTCCGGCACTGAGCAGGCGATACAGCAGGCGCTGGCGGCGATTCGCGAGCGCACCACGCTGGTGGTTATTGCCCATCGGCTATCGACAATCGTGGAGGCGGATACCATTCTGGTTCTCCATCGCGGCCAGGCGGTGGAGCGCGGGACGCATCAACAATTGCTGGCGGCGCAAGGGCGCTACTGGCAAATGTATCAATTACAGCTAGTTGGCGAGGAGTTAGCCGCCAGCGTACACGAAGAGCCCGGCCCTGCGGCGTAAGGTTTTGCGCCACAGGGCAAAACCTCGCCCATCATGCACCGTCGTGGTGCGTTTTTCTTTCCCTGCTTCGATTTTGGGGCGCGTCAATATAAAGACGCGCCGCTAACCGCGCTTTTCCTCGCTCGCCAGCTTCTGGCACATCCTTTGCAATATCCATTCTGAAGAGTCCATGCGCGGCGGCAGCCGTTACCTAATTCTGACTGGAGGGTTCTATGAAGCTGGTTACCGTGATTATCAAACCGTTCAAGCTGGAGGACGTGCGGGAGGCGCTTTCTTCCATTGGCATTCAGGGACTGACTGTCACCGAAGTGAAAGGGTTTGGCCGTCAGAAAGGACACGCCGAACTGTATCGCGGCGCGGAGTACAGCGTGAATTTCCTGCCGAAGGTCAAAATTGATGTGGCTATCGCCGACGACCAACTGGAAGAGGTGATCGATATCATCAGTAAAGCGGCTTACACCGGAAAAATTGGCGACGGCAAAATTTTCGTCGCGGAGCTCATGCGCGTTATTCGGATTCGTACCGGCGAAGCTGACGAAGCAGCGCTGTAAGACCCGCCACACAGCAACAGGAAATGAAAAAATGAAGATAGCGATGATAAAAACCACACTGGCTTCACTGGCGCTGCTGCCTGGGCTAACGATAGCCGCGCCGGCGGTTGCCGATAAAGCGGATAGTGCTTTTATGATGATTTGCACCGCGCTGGTGCTGTTCATGACGATACCGGGTATCGCGCTGTTTTACGGCGGATTAATTCGCGCTAAGAACGTGTTGTCAATGTTAACGCAAGTGACCGTCACCTTTGCGCTGGTCTGTATTTTATGGGTGGTGTACGGCTATTCGCTGGCTTTTGGCGAAGGGAATCATTTCTTCGGTAATGCTGATGGGGCGATGTTGAAGAATATCGCGTTGACGGCGGTAACGGGTACGATTTATCAATATATTCATGTCGCGTTTCAGGGATCTTTCGCCTGTATTACCGTCGGGCTGATTGTCGGCGCGCTGGCGGAGCGTATTCGTTTTTCGGCGGTACTGATTTTTGTCGTGGTGTGGTTCACGCTCTCTTATATCCCGATTGCGCACATGGTGTGGGGCGGCGGCCTGCTGGCTGCTCACGGCGCGCTGGATTTTGCCGGTGGTACGGTGGTGCATATTAACGCCGCAATCGCCGGGCTGGTGGGGGCTTATTTAATTGGCAAACGCGTCGGCTTTGGGAAAGAAGCATTTAAACCCCATAACCTGCCGATGGTCTTTACCGGTACTGCGATTCTGTATATCGGCTGGTTTGGATTTAACGCGGGTTCTGCTGGTAGCGCAAACGAGATAGCAGCGCTGGCCTTTGTGAACACCGTGGTGGCGACCGCCGCCGCGATTCTGGGGTGGATTATCGGCGAGTGGACGCTACGCGGTAAGCCTTCCCTGCTGGGAGCGTGTTCCGGCGCGATTGCCGGTCTGGTCGGCGTGACGCCAGCCTGTGGCTATGTTGGCGTTGGCGGCGCGCTGGTTATCGGCGTTATTGCGGGGCTGGCGGGATTGTGGGGAGTCACCATGCTTAAACGTCTGCTACGGGTAGATGATCCGTGCGACGTATTTGGCGTTCACGGCGTTTGCGGAATAGTCGGCTGTATCCTGACCGGCGTTTTTGCCGCCAGTTCGCTGGGCGGCGTTGGCTTTGTCGACGGCGTTACGATGGGACATCAGGTGATGGTACAGCTGGAAAGTATTGCTATTACGGTCGTCTGGTCCGGCGTTGTCGCGTTTGTTGGTTACAAACTGGCGGATATCTTTGTTGGACTGCGTGTACCGGAAGAGCAGGAGCGCGAGGGGCTGGATGTGAACAGTCACGGCGAGAATGCGTATAACGCGTGATTGCGCACCATGCCTGATGGCGCTGCGCTTACCCAGTCTACCGTAGGCCGGATAAGCGCAGCGTCATCAGGCCATTAACGCCGCATAGCGGCATGTTTTTTAATTGTGATTGCGCATTACCCCTTCCTGCACGGTTGAAGCGACCAACGCGCCATCCTGAGTATAAAACTCGCCGCGAACAAAGCCCCGGGCGCTGGAGGCGGAAGTGCTCTCCACGCTATAAAGTAGCCATTCATTAAAATTGAACGGACGATGGAACCACATAGAGTGATCGATAGTGGCGATCTGAATGCCCTTTTCCAGAAAACCGATGCCGTGAGGCTGAAGCGCGACGGGAAGGAAATTCAGATCCGAGGCGTATCCCAGTAAATATTGATGGACGCGAATGTCATCCGGAACGGTGCCGTTGGCGCGAATCCATACCTGACGCACAGGCGCGGCGACGTGACCTTTCAACGGATTGTGAAATTCGACGGGACGAATTTCCAGCGGGCGATCGCAGAGAAACTTTTCTTTCAGAATCGGCGGCAGTAAATGCGCCAGCGATTGCGCGATTTCCGTTTCTGACGGTAGTCCTTCCGGCCCGACTGCCGTCGGCATGGTTTTTTGATGTTCAAAACCCGGTTCCGGCGCCTGGAATGAGGCGGTCATATAAAAGATGGGTTTCCCGTTCTGAATAGCGGCAACGCGGCGGGCGCTGAAGCTGTTCCCATCGCGCAGCACTTCTACGTCATAGATAATGGGTTTTTGGCTGTCGCCTGGCCGCAGAAAATAACTGTGGAATGAATGCACCAGTCGCGCTTCCGGCACCGTTTCTTTGGCGGCATAGAGCGCCTGGCCCACCACCTGACCGCCAAATACCTGGCGCAGCCCTAAGTCTTCACTTTGGCCCCGAAAGAGTCCTTCTTCAATTTTTTCCAGATTCAATAATGTCAGCAAATTATTCAGTGTCTGACTCATACATACTCTCCAGGTGACAACGATGCCGAAGCGAGGTAGGGCAGAGTATAACGCAATTTTGCAAGTGGTCCGATGGGTACAAAAGTCTGAATAACAGACCAATTCCAGGCAAAAATGAGTGACATGTGCCACACTTAATCACGTTATGTTTCTGTTAACCACTCTTCCGGCGGGGGGAAAGGCCTGCTGGTGCATTGATGATAAGGAGAATTGAATGAAACTCGTGCACATCGTAAGTGGTTTAGCGGTTGCGATATCTCTGGCGGCCTGCGCTGATAAAAGCGCTGATATCCAGACGCCTGCGCCAAACCCTAACATGTCGATTACAGCTAACCAGTCTACTATTCAGCAACCCAATGTTTCCGGTACCGTCTGGATCCGCCAGAAGGTCGCTCTGCCGCCAGATGCGGTGCTGACCGTGACGCTTTCAGATGCTTCGCTGGCTGATGCGCCGTCTAAGGTGCTGTCGCAAAAAGCGGTACGTACCGAAGGTAAACAGGCGCCTTTCAGTTTTGTGTTGCCGTTTAACCCATCAGATATTCAACCTAACGCGCGTATTCTCCTGAGCGCGGCCATCACCGTTGACAATAAGCTGGTATTTATTACCGATAGCGTGAAACCGGTGATTAACAATGGCGGCACTAAAGCGGATCTGACGCTGGTACCGGTACAGCAAACGGCGGTGCCTGTGCAGGCCAGCGGTGGTGCGACGACGACGGTTCCATCGACTTCGCCGACCCAGGTCAATCCGTCTTCTGCCGTTCCTGCGCCTACCCAGTATTAATCCTGCGCCAACCCTCTCCGTTACGGAGAGGGTTAATATACCCAGCGATAGCGTTGTAAATCGATTTGTCCGCTTCCCGACACCACCACGCCTTCCGCCAGTAATGCCTGACGTTGCCGCTGTAGATCCGGCCCGGTAAGTGATATTGCGCCGTGGCGGTTCACCACCCGATGCCATGGTAAAGTGCTGCCTTCCGGCAGACGTTTTAACACTCCGCCGACCTGACGCGCCGCCCGAGGGGAACCGGCAAGCCGGGCGACATCACCGTAGGTCGTGACAAATCCTTCCGGGATCGAGGCGACGATTTGCCAGACGCGTTGAGGAAAAGTGTCCTGAATATCCATAATAGAATCCTGCGTTAATGCTTCAGGATAATCTGGAATAAGGGGGGAGGAAAGCCCGGATGCGCAAGAAACCAGCATCCGATGCCTGATGGGTTGCAATTGCACGATATAGCAGTGATAATGCGCCTGCGCGTTGATTCACAACGCTCTCAATGGGGGCTCTGTTGGTTCTCCCGCAACGCTACTCTGTTTACCAGGTCAGGTCCGGAAGGAAGCAGCCAAGGCAGATGACGCGTGTGCCGGGATGTAGCTGGCAGGGCCCCCACCCATTTGTGCTTCTCCACACTGTTTTTTTCTGCTGTGCGACGTTATAGCCGCTGTTCCGCCCAAAGAATAAATGCCGTAGCGGGTAGGGGCTTACTGTATAACCAGCCCTGACCATAATGTACGCCATGCTGGCGTAGCCACTGTTCTTGCCTGGTCGTTTCGATGCCTTCTGCGACCATCTTAAGTTTGAGCGTTTTCGCCATTTCAATAATATGCGGCGTGACGTTTTTATATTCCAGCGCATCGACAAAAGATTTATCAATTTTAAGGACATCTACATCCAGATTTTGTAAGTAGCTGAGGCTGGAATAGCCGGTGCCAAAGTCATCAATATAAATTGAATGTCCCGCGTTACGGTATCTGGCGACAATTGGCGCGCTGGTTTTCGGATCGGCGAACTCGCGTTCTGTTAATTCAAGCGCGATTTGCGACGGAGAAATTTGGCTACGGTTCAGCAGCGTGCTTAACAGCGTCGGCAACGTTTCCGACGCCAGATCGGATGCCTCAAGATTGATTGAAATATGTTGTTCGGGATGGGACTTTAACCAACTCCCCATGTCTTCAAAAACGGTGTCGATGATTAGCCGGGTTAGCGGCTCCGTGAGCCCGGTTTGTTCAGCCAGCGCGATAAAAATTTCCGGCGAAAGGAAGGTGCCGTCCGCCTGTTGCCAGCGAGCTAAAGCTTCGGCACCGACAATTTTTCCGCTGCTCAGGGAGACAATAGGCTGATAGTGTACGTTAATTTCGCGATTGTCTATCGCATCCTGGAGACGGTGGCGGGGCGACTGTAGCCGACGCAAAATACGCAGAATAAAGGCCGCAGCCAGCAGACCCGTTACGATGCCCGCCGGTAGCCAGATAAATGCCTGTCGATACCAGCTCCTTTCCAGCGGAGCGGTCGGTGCCCAGCTTACGATAGTAATGCCCATTTCCGGAAAGGGGTGGATAGCATACTGAATGCCTCGGTTTTCCAGCCGCAGGGGCGTCTCATGGTGAATGAGCGGAAGAATAGCGGGGTCAAGGTTACCGCTGCTGGCAACCACAGTATTGCGTTCCCGGCCAATAATAGCGACGTCAATCGGCCATGCGCCAAACGGAATCACATCGATAAAGGATGCCGGGTCGATCATCACGATATAGCTGTCGCTCCCGAGTGCCGCCATATAGCGTTTTATACCCAGATCGTTTTGCGCCGTAAACCAGGCGCGATAACCGTCGCGAGTGATTTTCATGGGCGGAGGGAACGCGGGAATATGGCTCTCTTTTTCAAGTGAGGAGCAAACGGGAATCGAATTTTTAAGGTACAGAACTTCTTGGACATACCGAAAGCTATAAGACACGCGGCGCATGGCGAGTAAATGGGCGCTGCTGCAGGGCTCGCCTTTAAAGGAGGCAATATGCGTTAACGCGGCTTTTGCCTGGTCACTGACCCTTTCTGTACGTAGCGCCACCCGGGACGAGAAGATATCCAGCTCTTCATTAAACCTTTTTTCAACTTGACGGTGCGCCAGCCACAGACTCAATCCTATCGGGAAAAGGACAGACAGGATAAGCACTCCCGTTACCAGGCTGACCAGATGTCGTGTTGTCACAGTGATGTCCTTATAAACACAGCGTAGAGAAAGTATATCCGATCGTAAATCGCGCCCTCGAATGATAAAGCTATTTTATCGATTTTACAGATATAGGGGCCAGACTAACGCGTTACGCCACATTGCTTTTGCCGCCAGGAAGAGATCGTGAATGTTTACCGGTTGAAAAAGGAGCGTTGATAGCGTATTTTATTGTTATGTTATAACATAATTGAGAGAGCGCAATGAAACCTGATATTCATCCTGTATACCGCACCGTCGTATTTCACGACACCAGCGCAAATGAATATGTGAAAGTGGGATCAACTATCAAAACTGAACGTGAAATCGAACTGGACGGCGTGACATATCCGTATGTCACTATTGATGTGTCATCAAAATCGCATCCTTTTTATACCGGTAGACAGAAAACGTTTGATAGCGAAAGTAGCGCCGCACGCTTCCAGAAACGTTTCGGTCATTTTATCGGCGCTAAAAGGGGGTAAATGAAATGCAGGTGTTAAACTCACTTCGCAATGCAAAACAACGGCATCCGGATTGCCAGATAGTCAAACGCAAAGGACGCTTATACGTGATTTGTAAAACAAATCCGCGTTTTAAGGCGGTTCAGGGGCGTAAAAAAAGGCGTTAAAAAAACAACAGTTCAGGGAAAGCAGTGCGTACCAGGGAGGGTGCGCACTTTTTTATTACCGGCTGGCTTCTGCGCGGGCCAGCGTAAAAATATCGTAGAAGGAAAGTTCGCCCTTACGGGCAACCATTTTTTGCAGCTGGACTTTATGTTCATTATCCACCTGTGGAGATTGAAGAATCGTCTCAATGAGCGTGGGGGGAACAAAGCGGGTGTTGTACCATTCGCCGTTGTAACAGACCCGGAGGTCCAGCACATCGATGTCGTTATAGTGATAACGCGGGGCGATGTCGAAAAAGAAGAAGCCATTAAATGCGATAAATAACACCACTAACAGCCACACTGACCCCACCAGCGTTTCTGATTGCAGCATGACCGCCAGCGTCGCAAACCAGGCCGCATACATCGCGATAAATAACCCAGGATGCTTGCGGATAAAACTGATACTAAAACGCGGCCTGTTATCGCGTTTTTCACGGACGTTTAAGTCATCAATAGTTTCGCTAAGCAGGCGCTGTATCTCTGTCATCTTTTGCCTTCATGATTTCTGCGACATAGGAGGTAATAACAGCCCATTTTAAAGGGAGGTGTAACGTGAAAAAAGTAACAGATTAGCCCCGAATTAGCATAACAGTTATCATTTTGGCTACAATTTTTTAATGATTCGCGCCGGGTTTCCGCCTACCACGACGTCTGGCGGTACGTTTTTTGTCACCACAGCGCCTGAAGCGACGACGACGTTATCGCCGATGGTTACGCCAGGATTAACGACGGCTCGTCCGCCTATCCAGACGTTATTTCCAATAGTGACGGGTTTACCGAATTCTCTGCCGCTGTTGCGTTCGACGGCGTCCAGCGGGTGCGTGGCGGTATAGATATGTACCCCTGGCGCGAGCATACAATTATCGCCAATATGAATTGGGCAAACATCAAGCATGACGCAGTCGAAGTTAGCGTAAAAGGAGTGACCAAGAAAAATATTATAGCCGTAGTCGCAACGAAAGGAAGGTTCAATATAGGCGTCTTCGCATCGACCCAACAGGTCGCGTAAAATCGCCTGACGCTTATTTATTTCATCAGGCGTAGTATAATTGTATTGATGGATGAGTTGACGCGCCCGCAGTCGATCCTGGCATAAAGTTTCATCGGTCGGGCAATACAGTGCCCCAGCGATCATTTTTTGTTTTTCGTCACTCATCGCGCGCTCCCCTTGGTGGATATTATCGCAATAGAAGCAATAATAAAGTATTAGAGGGAACGTTCCCTGCTATTGGTATGTGATCTATCTCACTGTTTTATAATAGCCCGTTGTGTTATTAGCCAGAACGAGGAGGCAGATAACACCTGCGTGTTCTCTAAAAAGTAATGTAGCGTGATTAACGAATGAATTTCCATACTGAAGAGGGGATTTTGTCGTAGAGTTTGTTCATTGTCAATTCTGCAAGACGGTGATCCGCAGCTGAGTAAAATACAGCCAGCTCATTGTCGGACAATTCATATTTATTTTTCTCAATGACGCGCTCCAGAGTGTCAATTGTCTGACAGCGCCGTAAACGCATCAAATAATCAGTTTTAGTTAATGGTTTATCAGACATAAATTCTACCTATGATTGTAATAATTTTTAACAAGACAAACTAACAGGATTGGCCCTGGTGGCGTTGACGAAACAACGGAACAGGCGGTTGCCCGATTTACGCCATTTTTGCAAATCCTGCGTATTAATACCATAGCTGCTGAACAACATAAAGGTGTCGTCCAGGTATTCATCTATCTGCGCAATCAATTTATTGTCTTCATTGTACTTAATTTTATAATTAAGAGCGAAAGTTGCAATATGCTCTATCAGCTCATTGAGCTGCAGGTTGACTGCTGAGGTCGGGTCATTAACCCAGCCATGGTTGCTTTCTTCAAGGTTTGCAAGACAGTCATGATACAGGGTTTCGCAAAGAAATTTAAGCTGTGCTATATCATGTCTTTTGGGTGAGTATTCGTCCATAATGCATCCCCTTTTTAGTGGCTTAAACTAACCGAACACCTTCGGGATGGATACAACTAACTAACCTGGTACTTCCCACGTCACCTTATGATTTAACTATAATCTACTCTAAAAAACTTTTCATCGTCATATTACGAAAAATTACAATTGCGTGAAAGCCGCGTGTTGCCATACTTTTTCGAATTTTAACAGTGATCGTCGGTCGCCTAAAAAGGAACCAGTTTTATTGTTTGTGTAATCATTGGGTTAACGTTTTTTAGCTTTTCAGGCTAAAACAATAGACTCTGACAGGAGAAAATAGCCAGGAATATTCTTAATATTTCTTAATTAATGGCTGAATTAAGAAATGGCCAACTTTCCTAAGAAAAGCCTTTAACGCAGTAAGGATTATACCTTTTATTAATATGGCAAAAAATAATCAATCTAACAATAAGCGTATTTTATGATTTTTGCGTAAAAAAGGCCGCTTGCGCGGCCTTATCTACAGTGAGCAAATCAGCGATGTTCTGTCGAATGACTATGCTCAATATCTTCGCTTTTACGGCTAAAGCGGCGGCGTACCACCACGAAGAAGACCGGTACGAAGAAAATAGCCAGTACGGTTGCCGTTACCATCCCGCCCAGTACGCCAGTACCTACCGCATTCTGCGCGCCGGAACCCGCGCCGGAACTGATAACCAGCGGCATAACCCCCAGCATGAACGCTAACGAGGTCATCAAAATCGGGCGCAAACGCATCCGGACGGCCTCCAGCGTCGCTTCTACCAGACCTTTCCCTTCTTTATCCATTAAGTCTTTGGCGAATTCGACGATAAGTATCGCGTTCTTCGCCGACAACCCAATGGTTGTGAGCAGGCCCACCTGGAAGTAAACGTCGTTAGTCAGTCCGCGGAAGGTCGCGGCCAGCAGCGCGCCGATAACCCCAAGCGGAACAACCAGCATTACGGAGAACGGGATAGACCAGCTCTCATACAATGCCGCCAGACACAGGAAGACGACGATCAGCGAGATAGCATACAGGGCAGGGGCCTGGTTGCCGGACAACCGTTCCTGGTAGGACATCCCGGTCCAGTCATACCCAATGCCTGACGGCAGCTTGCTGGCCAGTTCTTCCATCATCGCCATCGCTTCACCAGTACTCTTGCCTGGCGCCGCCTGACCCAGAATTTCCATCGAAGGCAGACCGTTATAGCGTTCCAGACGCGGCGAACCATATTCCCAGCGGGAAGAGGAGAATGCGGAGAACGGCACCATCTGACCATCGCTACCACGAACGTACCAGTCGTTAATATCATCCGGCAACATGCGGTATTTCGCTTCGGACATCACGTAAACTTTCTTCACACGACCGCGATCGATAAAGTCGTTTACATAGCTGCCGCCCCATGCTGCGCCCAGCGTGGTATTGATGTCGCTAATAGACACGCCCAGCGCCTGAGCTTTTTCCTGGTCGATATCGATTTTAAACTGCGGCGTATCCTCCAGGCCGTTAGGTCGAACGCCTACCAGCAGATCAGGATATTTCGCTACCTCGCCGAACAACTGATTACGCGCCTGGGTCAGTTTTTCATGACCAAGTCCCGCCTGGTCAATCAACTCGAAGTCAAACCCGGTTGCGGTGCCCAGTTCAACAATCGCCGGCAGGTTAAAGGCGAAGACCATCGCATCTTTAATTTGTGAAAACGCTGCGGTTGCCCGCTGGGTAATCGCTTCAACCTTGTTTTTTTCGCCTGGACGATCGGCCCAGTCTTTCAACGACACGAATGCAATACCGGTATTCTGACCGCGCCCTGCAAAACCGAAGCCGTTGACGGCGAATACCGATTCAACGTTGGCTTTCTCTTTGTTCAGATAGTAATCCGTGACCTCATCCAGCACTTTTTGCGTGCGCTCTTGCGTCGCGCCGGCGGGGAGCTGGACCATTGTCAGGAATACGCCCTGGTCTTCATCCGGCAAGAAAGAGCTTGGCAGACGAACGAACAGATAAGCCATACCGACGACGATAATGAGATAGAGCAGCAGATAACGCCCGGTGCTGCGCAGAATATTGCCTACGCTATCGGTGTAGTGATGCGTGCTCTTATCGAACAGGCGGTTAAACCAGCCGAAAAAGCCTTTTTTCCCTTCGCCATGATCGCCTTTGGCGACGGGTTTGAGCATCGTCGCGCACAGCGCGGGCGTCAGGATCAGCGCGACCAGCACCGACAGCGCCATCGCCGATACGATGGTGATAGAGAACTGACGATAAATTGCCCCGGTTGAGCCGCCAAAGAAGGCCATCGGAATAAATACCGCCGACAGTACCATCGCGATACCCACCAATGCGCCCTGAATCTGGCCCATGGATTTGCGCGTCGCTTCCTTCGGCGGAAGGCCTTCTTCCGTCATAACACGTTCGACGTTCTCGACCACCACGATGGCGTCATCCACCAGCAAGCCGATGGCGAGCACCATCCCGAACATCGTCAGCGTGTTTATCGAGAAACCGAATGCCGCAAGCACGGCAAAGGTTCCCAACAACACCACCGGAACCGCAATAGTCGGAATCAACGTCGCGCGGAAGTTCTGCAGGAACAGGTACATCACCAGGAACACGAGGATAATCGCTTCGACCAGCGTTTTTACCACTTCATGAATAGAGATCTTCACGAACGGCGTGGTGTCATACGGGTAGACGATTTTCATCCCTGGCGGGAAGAACGGTTCCATTTTTTTCAGTTCGGCGCGAATAGCGGTAGCGGTATCCAGCGCGTTGGCGCCGGTAGCCAGTTTGATGCCAAGACCTGACGCTGGCTGACCGTTAAATTTCGCGATGACGTCGTAGTTTTCGCCGCCAAGCTCAATTTTCGCTACATCCCGCAGACGAACCTGGGAGCCATCCTGATTCACCTTCAGCAGGATTTTGCCAAACTCATCCGTTGAGGTCAGACGCGTTTGGGCAATAATCGATGCGTTAAGCTGCTGGCCTTTTACCGGCGGCGTACCACCGAGCTGACCTGCCGCGACCTGGGCGTTCTGCGCTTTGATCGCGTTAATCACGTCGACCGGCGTCAGTTGGTATTTGGTCAGCTCTGTCGGATTCATCCAGATACGCATCGCATATTGCGAACCAAACAGCTGGACGTCGCCCACCCCAGAGGTACGGCTGATCGGATCTTTCATATTGGCGGCAACGTAATCCGAAATATCCTCCTGGGTCATGGTGCCGTCGGTGTTAATGACGCCCACTACCATCAGGAAGCTACTTGAGGACTTCTCAACGCTCACGCCCTGTTGCTGTACTTCCTGGGGAAGTAACGGCATTGCCAGTTGCAACTTGTTCTGAACCTGAACCTGCGCGATATCCGCATCGGTGCCGGATTCAAAGGTCAGCGTGATCTGCACGGTCCCCGTGGAGTCACTGTTGGAGGACATATACATCAGGTTATCGATACCGTTCATATTCTGTTCGATAACCTGCGTGACGGTATCCTGTACCGTTTTCGCATCAGCGCCAGGGTAGGTTGCGGAGATCGTCACTGCTGGTGGCGCAATCGTCGGATATTGCGCTACCGGCAATTTGAGGATCGCGAGCCCCCCTGCCAACATGATGATGATGGCGATCACCCACGCAAATATGGGGCGATCGATAAAGAAATTAGGCATGTCTTAACGGCTCCTGTTTAAGTTAAGACCTGGGCTGAGCAGGTTGATCACCGCTTGCGGCTTGCTGTTTGTTATCCGCGGTAATTTCCTGCACTTTAACCTGTGCGCCAGGACGTACTTTTTGCAGCCCGCTGACGACTACGCGGTCGCCCGCTTTCAACCCGTCAGTCACCAGCCACTTATCGCCGATCGCCTGGCTTGCGACGATTTGGCGGGTTTCCACTTTGTTATCAGCGCCAACCACCAGCACCGTGGCATCGCCGCGTGGAGTACGGGTAACGCCCTGTTGTGGAACCAGTAATGCCGTCGGTTTTGTCCCTTCCTGCAGACGTGCGCGAACGAACATTCCTGGCAATAAGGTGTGATCCGGGTTAGGGAAGATGGCGCGCAAAGTAATAGACCCGGTGGTTTGGTCAACGGTCACGTCGGAGAATTCAAGCGTACCGGACTGCGGGAATTTGATACCGTCGCTGGTCACCAGATCGACCTTCGCTTTGCCGTTTTCCTGCTTCAGCGAACCATTTGCCAGCTCCTGCTTCAGGCGCAGGAAATCATTGCTGGACTGGGTCACATCGACATAAATAGGGTCCAACTGCTGCACTGTCGCCAGCGCCGACGCCTGACCGTTCTGTACCAGCGCGCCTTCCGTTACGGATGACTTACCAATACGACCGCTAATCGGCGAGGTGACTTTGGTATACGCCAGGTTGATACGTGCGGTTTCAACGGCGGCTTTTGCTGCGACAACGGCGGCAGTCGCTTGTTGCGCGTCAGCCAGCGCCTGATCGTATTCCTGCTTACTGATGTACTGCGTACCCAGCAGCTTTTGATAACGCTTCACCGTCAGTTCAGCGATATTCGCGGCGGCCTGCGCTTTTGCCAGATCGCCCTTAGCGCTGTCGTAAGTCGCCTGGTAGGTCGCAGGATCAATCTGATAGAGAGAGACTCCCGCTTCGATATCACTTCCCTCAACGAAATTACGCTTCAGGATAATGCCGCTTACCTGTGGGCGAACTTCGGCGATACGGTAAGCAACGGTACGACCCGGAAGTTCAGTTGTGATTTGCAGTGGTTCCGTTTTTAGTGTGACAACTCCAACTTCTGGCATCTGCTGGCCGCCTTGCTGGTCCTGTTTGTCGTCACATCCTGTTAGCGCTAAGCTGCCTGAGAGCATCAGAACGACCGCCAGAGGCGTTAACCCTCTGTTTTTGTTCATATGTAAACCTCGAGTGTCCGATTTCAAATTGGTCAATGGTCAAAGGTCCTTAAACCCATTGCTGCGTTTATATTATCGTCGTGCTATGGTACATACATCCATAAATGTATGTAAATCTAACGCCTGTAAATTCACCGACATATGGCACGAAAAACCAAACAACAAGCGCTGGAGACACGACAACACATCCTGGATGTGGCCCTGCGTTTGTTCTCGCAGCAAGGCGTATCGGCAACCTCGCTGGCGGAGATTGCGAACGCTGCTGGCGTGACGCGCGGCGCAATCTATTGGCATTTCAAAAATAAGTCGGATTTATTCAGTGAGATCTGGGAGCTATCAGAATCCAATATTGGTGAGCTTGAGATTGAGTATCAGGCAAAATTCCCCGACGATCCACTATCTGTATTAAGAGAAATTTTAGTCCATATTCTTGAAGCTACTGTAACAGAAGAACGACGCCGCTTATTGATGGAGATTATATTCCATAAATGTGAGTTTGTCGGAGAAATGGTTGTGGTTCAACAGGCGCAACGTAGCCTTTGTCTGGAAAGTTACGATCGGATTGAACAAACGTTAAAACATTGTATTAATGCTAAAATGCTGCCTGAAAATCTGCTGACCCGTCGTGCGGCGATACTGATGCGCAGCTTTATTTCAGGGCTCATGGAAAACTGGTTATTTGCTCCGCAATCGTTTGATTTAAAAAAAGAAGCTCGCGCCTACGTCACGATCCTGCTGGAGATGTATCAATTGTGTCCGACGCTGCGCGCGTCGACGGTCAACGGCTCCCCCTGATAATATTCCAGGAAAACTCCTGGACATTTTCTGTGTCGCTATTCTGTTTGTTACAGGCGTGATATTCTTGCGACTCAATTATTTCCGGTCTGCTTGCCGGTTCAGACACTTCATTCTCATGACTATGTTGCAGCTTTATAAACGTTCACAGCATTTTGTTTTTATTACAATTAGCGTCCTTATTATCCTGCTGTCCTGTCAGTCTCTGGCATTTGCCCGGGGGCAAACGAATGGCGACCTGCCGTCAAAAGCGGATGTGCAAAACCAGCTGGATACGCTGAATAAGCAAAAAGATCTCTCCGCCCAGGATAAGCTCGTCCAGCAGGACCTTATTGATACGTTAGCTACGCTGGAGAAAATCGAGCGGGTGAAAGAGGAGACCGTACAGCTACGGCAGAAGGTGGCGCAGGCGCCTGAAAAAATGCGTCAGGCGACGGCTGCGTTGAATGCGCTGAGCGACGTCGATAATGATGATGAAATGCGAAAAACGCTGAGTGCGCTTTCGCTACGTCAGCTTGAGCTGCGCGTGGCGCAGGTACTGGATGATTTGCAAAATTCGCAAAACGATCTTGCCGCTTATAACAGCCAGCTTGTTTCGCTACAGACCCAGCCTGAGCGCGTGCAAAACGCCATGTATACCGCCTCGCAGCAAATACAGCAAATCCGTAACCGTCTGGACGGCAATAACGTCGGGGAAGCCGCGCTTCGCCCCAGCCAACAGGTGTTATTACAGGCAAAACAGGCGCTGCTTAATGCGCAGATCGACCAGCAACGTAAGAGTCTTGAAGGGAATACCGTTTTGCAGGACACCCTGCAAAAACAGCGCGATTACGTGACGGCCAACAGTAATCGCCTTGAACATCAGCTTCAACTTTTACAGGAGGCGGTCAACAGTAAACGACTTACGCTAACGGAAAAAACGGCCCAGGAGGCCATTTCGCCGGACGAAACGGCGCGTATCCAGGCGAACCCGCTGGTAAAACAGGAACTGGATATTAACCATCAACTCAGCCAGCGTCTGATTGTCGCGACCGAAAACGGCAATATGTTGATGCAGCAAAACATTAAAGTGAAAAACTGGCTCGATCGCGCGCTGCAGTCGGAAAGAAATATCAAAGAACAGATTGCCGTCTTAAAAGGCAGCCTGTTGCTGTCGCGTATTCTTTATCAACAGCAGCAAACCCTGCCCTCCGCCGACGAACTCGAAGATATGACCAACCGCATTGCGGATTTGCGTCTGGAGCAGTTTGAAATCAACCAGCAGCGTGATGCCTTATTCCAAAGCGATGCCTTTGTCGACAAGCTGGAGGAGGGGCATACCAGCGAGGTGAATGATGAAGTTCATGATGCGTTGCTTCAGGTGGTGGAGATGCGCCGTGAGCTATTGGATCAGCTAAATAAACAGTTGGGTAACCAGCTGATGATGGCGATTAACCTGCAAGTTAACCAGCAGCAGTTGATGAGCGTCTCGAAAAATCTGAAAGCCATTCTGACGCAGCAGATTTTTTGGGTGAACAGTAACCGCCCTATGGACTGGGACTGGCTTAAAGCGTTCCCCCAAACGTTAAAAGAGCAATTCAGCGCCATGAAAATCACGGTGAATTGGCAAAAAGCCTGGCCCGCGGTATTTATTGCTTTTTTGGCCGGGTTGCCGCTCTTGCTCATCGCCGGTTTAATCCGCTGGCGTCTGAAATGGTTAAAAGCGTATCAACAGAAGCTGGCCGCCGCCGTGGGATCGCTGCGTAACGATAGTCAGCTCAATACGCCAAAAGCTATTCTGATCGATCTGATCCGCGCGCTGCCGGTGTGCCTGATTATCCTCGCGCTTGGACTGATCCTGCTGACCATGCAGCTAAATATCAGCGATCTGCTCTGGGCCTTTAGTAAAAAGCTCGCGATGTTCTGGCTGGTCTTTGGACTGTGCTGGAAGGTGCTGGAAAAAGAGGGCGTGGCGATACGCCATTTTGGTATGCCGGCGCAGTTGACCAGCCACTGGCGTCGCCAGATTGTACGCATTAGCCTCGCATTGCTGCCGCTGCACTTTTGGTCTGTGGTGGCGGAGTTGTCGCCGCTGAATCTGATGGATGACGTGCTGGGGCAGGCGGTTATTTTCCTCAATCTGCTGGTCATAACATTGCTGGTGTGGCCACTGTGCCGGGAAAGCTGGCGCGATAAAGAATCTCACGGCATTCGACTGGTGACCGTGACGATTCTTTCCATTATTCCGGTGGCGTTAATGGTATTAACGGCGACCGGCTATTTCTATACCACGCTGCGCCTGGCGGGACGCTGGATTGAAACCGTCTATCTGGTCATTATCTGGAACCTGCTTTATCAAACGGTGCTGCGCGGGTTAAGCGTAGCGGCGCGCCGGATTGCCTGGCGACGCGCGCTGGCTCGTCGTCAGAACCTGGTAAAAGAGGGAGCGGAAGGCGCGGAGCCACAGGAAGAACCCGCCATCGCGTTGGAGCAGATTAACCAGCAAACATTACGTATCACGATGCTGCTAATGCTTGCCCTGTTCGGCGTTATGTTCTGGGCGATTTGGTCCGATTTGATCACCGTATTCAGCTATCTTGATAGCATCACGCTGTGGCACTACAACGGCTCCGAAGCTGGCGCTGCGGTGGTGAAAAGCGTGACGATGGGCAGCTTGCTATTCGCCATTATTGCCGCGATGGTGGCCTGGGCGCTCATCCGCAACTTACCCGGCCTGCTGGAAGTGCTGGTGCTTTCACGCCTGAATATGCGCCAGGGGGCTTCGTATGCGATCACCACGATCCTTAACTACGTCATTATCGCTGTTGGCGCGATGACAGTATTCGGATCGCTCGGCGTCTCGTGGGATAAACTCCAGTGGCTGGCGGCGGCGTTGTCGGTGGGTCTCGGTTTTGGGCTACAGGAGATCTTCGGTAACTTTGTCTCGGGTTTAATCATCCTCTTCGAACGTCCGGTACGCATTGGCGATACGGTAACGATCGGCACCTACTCCGGCACGGTCAGTAAGATTCGTATTCGCGCTACCACTATTACCGATTTTGATCGTAAAGAAGTGATCATTCCGAACAAAGCGTTCGTGACGGAGCGGCTGATTAACTGGTCCCTCTCCGATACCACGACCCGTCTGGTGATCCGGCTTGGCGTGGCTTATGGCTCGGATCTGGAGAAAGTGAAAAGAGTCCTGCTACAGGCGGCGATGGAGCATCCGAAGGTGATGCACGATCCGGAACCTGCCGTATTCTTCACCACCTTTGGCGCCAGCACTCTGGATCATGAACTGCGTTTATACGTGCGTGAATTGCGCGATCGTAGCCATACGGTGGATGAACTGAACCGCGCGATCGATCGACTGTGCCGTGAAAATGATATCAATATCGCCTTTAACCAGCTTGAGGTGCATCTGCATAACGCGAAGGGCGACGAAGTCACTGAAGTGAAGCGCGATCTCAACGGCGGCGATCTGGCGCCTACGGCAAGCTAAAAGGCGGTGGGCTGCGCGCTTTATGAGTGCGCGCGGCGCCGCTAATGAGAAAGCGTAGAAAGCTCTTCCGGCGTAATGCCGGTGACGCTGGCGATGAGCCCGGGTTCCAGCCCGTTGGCAAGCATTTTGCGGGCAATAGCGCGCGCTTCGGCCTCACGGCCTTGTGCTAACCCTTGCTCAAGGCCTTTTTGCAACCCTTCCGTTCGGCCTTTTTCTTCCAGCCATTCCGCTATTGTCATCAGTTGTTCCTTATACTGCGGCGCGCCCTGCGCCAGTTGACGAATCAGCGCCCCGGGTTCTGCGGCGTTTCCTGCTTTCAACATATAGTTGATCAGCACACTGAGCTGTGTGTCCGTCAAATGATCCTGCGTTAAAAGCGTGATAAGGGGGTCGAGCAGTTCGCTTAAATCGCGTTGACGAATATGTTTTTGCAGGAGCTCTAACATCGCTATCCGCCGATGCTGCAAAAGCTGATTATCCGGCATTATCGTCAGGTCGACCAGCGCAAATTCGCAGCTGTATAAGGCCTTCGCCATATCCGGTTTCACAAACATATTATGCCAGTTAAGGCTATAGGGCCACGGGCTTTCCGGACCGTGATAAAAGAGGATTGGTACCACCAGCGGCAAGGTATCATGACCGGCATCCAGATGACGCTGCATGGCGGCAATGGCGTAACGCATCAGGCGAAAAGCCATCAGCCGGTCTGATTTGCTCTGATGTTCAATGAGCGCGTAAACATACCCGGGGCCGTGTTGGGTATGCAGAGAGTAGAGGATATCTGAATAGCGGCTGCGTAAATTGTCTTCAACAAAACTCCCTGACTCCAGCTTCAGTGAATCCAGATCGCAGATTGCAAGAAAGTCTTCTGGCATGTGGAGAGCCAGAAAGTCGCGGGCGACCTCTTTTTGCATCAGCATCTGTCGAAATACCGCATCGTGCGGCGTGGTGGGTAGACGTTCCATGACCCGTCCCTTGTTGCCTGACTGTAGCGACCACTCTGTCAGCGACAACGAGGACAAACCAGAGGGCAATTACTCTGTTTGCGAGTCGTCTTCCGTACTTTTTAACTTGTTTTCATAATCACGCATAACTATTTCCAGCGCGCGTAGCACCGTTCGTGCCGGTAAGCGATTCTCTTCAAGCAGCACAATTAAATCCACGGCCAGTTTGACTTCATCAGGGGCATTTTCAAGCGACATACTTTCTCCAGGATTAACGGGTTAAACGCGCCAGTACGTTTTCTATTTTCTCCAGCGCATGTCGGCAGCGCGCCAGCCGTCCTTCATAGATCTCGACTTCCTTTTGCAGCGTTTGTTGTTCGACAAGGCTGGTCGCCTGCGCCAGACGAATTTTGCGCTCCTGTGTCATCGCCAGTAGTCGACGTTCAAACTCCTGATGCTGTATTCGTCTGCGCTGCCAACGGCCAAGCCCTGGCGCTGCGGTGTCCCACTGGCGCAGCGACCAGGCGGCGGTTTCACGCGATATCGCCTCCAGTTGCGAAGCCAGATGTTCCGCCAGCCAGGCGACTTGCGGCAGTTGCTCATGTTTTACCGCCTGACGCAACGCGGCGAGATTGGCGTCAGCCTCTTCCAGATATCCCTGCAACAGAGTACTGCGGGTACGGAAAAGATGTCGGTCAAAGCGCGCGCTTAACGTCGCATGTTGCGCCAGCGGCGCGCAGCGTTGGCGTAGCGTCGCCAGCCTCTCTTTCAGCGTCTGTAACAGCATAGCGGTTTTCAATTCAACACCCCGATGAAAATAAGACAGGCTGTGCTACAGTAGCCTTCTGTTTGATAACGATTCGCATTATGCAACGTACTATTTTAATCATCATTGGCTGGCTGGCGGTAGTATTAGGGACATTGGGCGTGGTTTTGCCCCTGTTGCCGACAACGCCGTTCATTTTACTGGCGGCCTGGTGTTTCGCCCGCTCGTCGCCGCGTTTCCATGCCTGGTTGTTATACCGCTCATGGTTTGGCGGTTATCTGCGCCACTGGCAGCGCTATCGGGCCATGCCGCCGGGAGCGAAACCGCGAGCGATCGCGTTGATATTGCTGACCTTTGGTATCTCGCTGTGGCTGGTGAATATGATGTGGGTGCGGGTGCTGCTGTTGGTTATTTTGGCCTGCCTGCTGATTTTTATGTGGCGGATACCGGTGATTGATGAAAAGCAACAAAAGCGCTGAAGCACACGAATCGCTGTTGCAATTGTCGTTCACAGCCAGTAAATTCGACCGTTTTCGAGCACAGGCGCAGGCGGTCAAAGAGTAACCGAGCGTTACCCCTGACTGAAAAGTATTGCGCCGTGAGTAACACCGTACTTAGCAGGCATATATCCATGACCGCGACTGCACAGCAGCTTGAGTTTCTCAAAAACAGCATCAAAAGCATTCAGGATTACCCGAAACCGGGCATTCTTTTCCGTGATGTCACCAGCTTACTGGAAGACCCGAAAGCCTACGCGCTCAGTATTGAACTGTTGGTTGAGCGTTATAAAAATGCGGGTATCACCAAAGTGGTCGGCACCGAAGCGCGTGGCTTCCTGTTTGGCGCGCCGGTTGCGCTTGGGCTGGGCGTTGGTTTTGTTCCGGTACGTAAACCGCGCAAATTACCGCGTGAAACTATTGCCGAGACCTATGAA
Organism: Salmonella sp. SAL04157; assembly: GCF_046551635.1. Classification (NCBI taxonomy): domain Bacteria; kingdom Pseudomonadati; phylum Pseudomonadota; class Gammaproteobacteria; order Enterobacterales; family Enterobacteriaceae; genus Salmonella; species Salmonella sp. SAL04157. Next base: position 275,523 of record NZ_JBGDVS010000006.1, on the reverse strand, counting down.
TTAGAGTACGGCACCGATCAGCTGGAAATCCATGTCGACGCGATTAAACCTGGCGACAACGTGCTGGTCGTGGATGATCTGCTGGCGACTGGCGGCACCATTGAGGCGACCGTGAAGCTGATCCGTCGTCTGGGCGGGAAAGTCACCGATGCGGCGTTCATCATCAATTTGTTCGATCTGGGCGGCGAGCAGCGTCTGGAAAAGCAGGGGATTACCTGTTATAGCCTGGTGCCGTTTCCAGGGCATTGATTCAGGCTATCCGCACTGCTATTTTAGCCAGAGAGACAACCTCGCTGTATCGGCGAGGTTGTGTTAGCATTACCCTTCTATGAATCCACCTTCCAGCGTTTCAGAGCCTGCCAATGAGTTATCAGGTCTTAGCCAGAAAATGGCGCCCACAAACCTTTGCTGACGTCGTCGGCCAGGAACATGTGCTGACCGCACTGGCGAACGGCTTGTCGTTAGGGCGCATTCATCACGCATATCTTTTTTCCGGCACGCGCGGCGTCGGTAAAACCTCTATCGCCCGGCTGCTGGCGAAGGGGCTGAACTGCGAAACCGGTATTACCGCGACGCCGTGCGGCGTTTGTGATAACTGTCGGGAAATTGAGCAGGGGCGTTTTGTCGATCTCATTGAGATTGACGCCGCATCGCGTACCAAAGTCGAAGACACCCGCGACCTGCTGGATAACGTCCAGTACGCGCCTGCGCGCGGTCGCTTTAAAGTCTATCTGATCGATGAAGTCCACATGCTGTCGCGCCACAGCTTTAATGCGCTACTTAAAACGCTTGAAGAGCCGCCAGCGCATGTGAAATTTTTACTGGCGACCACCGATCCGCAGAAGCTGCCGGTGACCATTTTGTCGCGCTGCCTACAGTTTCATCTCAAAGCTCTGGATGTTGAACAGATTCGCCATCAGCTTGAGCATATTCTCAATGAGGAACATATCGCTCACGAACCCCGCGCGTTGCAGTTGTTATCACGTGCGGCTGACGGCAGCCTGCGCGATGCATTAAGTCTGACTGACCAGGCGATCGCCAGCGGCGACGGGCAGGTTTCGACGCAGGCGGTAAGCGCCATGCTCGGTACGCTGGACGACGACCAGGCTTTGTCATTAGTCGAGGCAGTGGTTGACGCTAACGGCGAACGCGTCATGTCGCTTATCAACGAGGCGGCGGCGCGCGGTATTGAATGGGAAGCGCTGCTGGTCGAAATGCTTAGCCTGCTGCACCGTATTGCGATGGTGCAACTTTCGCCTGCCGCGTTAGGCAGCGATATGGCGGCTATCGAGCAACGGATGCGCGAACTTGCCCGGACGGTGCCTCCCGGCGATCTTCAGCTCTACTATCAGACGTTGTTGATTGGTCGCAAAGAATTGCCCTGGGCGCCGGACCGGCGGATGGGCGTTGAAATGACGTTACTGCGTGCGCTGGCGTTTCACCCGCGTATGCCCTTGCCGGAGCCTGAAACGCCGCGGCAGTCTTTTGCGCCCGTGGCCCCAACGGCGGTAATGACGCCGCCACAGGTGCAGCAGCAGTCGGCGCCCGCGCCGCAGACATCGCCAGCGCCGCTGCCGGCGTCTACCAGTCAGGTGCTGGCGGCGCGCAATCAGCTACAGCGCGCGCAGGGAGTAACCAAAACAAAAAAGAGTGAACCGGCAGCCGCATCCCGCGCGCGGCCGGTGAATAACTCTGCGCTGGAGCGGCTGGCCTCGGTTTCGGAGCGCGTACAGGCGCGCCCGGTGCCGTCTGCGCTGGAAACGGCGCCAGTAAAGAAAGAGGCTTATCGCTGGAAGGCCACCACGCCGGTAGTACAAACCAAAGAAGTGGTGGCTACGCCAAAAGCGCTTAAGAAAGCTCTGGAGCATGAAAAAACGCCGGAGCTGGCGGCTAAACTGGCGGCGGAAGCGATTGAGCGCGATCCGTGGGCGGCGCAGGTAAGCCAGCTTTCTTTGCCTAAGCTGGTGGAGCAGGTGGCGCTTAATGCCTGGAAGGAGCAGAACGGCAACGCGGTTTGTCTGCATCTGCGCTCGACGCAGCGGCACCTCAATTCCAGCGGCGCGCAGCAAAAGCTGGCGCAAGCGCTCAGCGATCTGACGGGAACGACGGTTGAACTGACCATCGTTGAAGATGATAATCCCGCGGTGCGTACGCCGCTGGAATGGCGTCAGGCTATTTATGAAGAGAAACTCGCGCAAGCGCGTGAGTCAATTATCGCGGATAATAACATTCAGACGCTGCGTCGATTCTTCGACGCCGAGCTGGATGAAGAGAGTATCCGCCCCATTTGATCGTAAGCCTGGCTTGCGATTGTGAACCATCAAGAGAGAGAGCTTATGTTTGGAAAAGGCGGTCTGGGCAATCTGATGAAACAGGCCCAGCAGATGCAGGAAAAAATGCAGAAAATGCAGGAAGAGATTGCGCAGCTGGAAGTGACCGGCGAATCCGGCGCGGGTCTGGTGAAGGTTACCATCAACGGCGCGCATAACTGCCGCCGCGTGGAAATAGACCCAAGCCTGCTGGAAGATGACAAAGAGATGCTGGAAGATCTGGTCGCTGCGGCCTTCAACGATGCGGCGCGCCGCATTGAAGAGACGCAAAAAGAGAAGATGGCCTCCGTCTCTTCCGGTATGCAACTGCCGCCAGGCTTTAAGATGCCATTCTGATGCAAACCAGTCCGCTGTTAACTCAGCTTATGGAAGCGTTGCGCTGCCTTCCGGGCGTCGGCCCTAAGTCGGCGCAGCGGATGGCGTTTACCCTGTTGCAGCGCGATCGCAGCGGCGGAATGCGCCTGGCGCAGGCGCTGACCCGGGCGATGTCGGAAATCGGCCACTGCGCCGACTGCCGCACCTTTACCGAGCAGGATGTTTGTAATATCTGTTCGAACCCGCGGCGTCAGGAAAACGGCCAGATTTGCGTGGTGGAGAGTCCTGCGGATATCTACGCCATTGAGCAGACCGGGCAATTTTCCGGGCGGTATTTCGTGCTGATGGGCCACCTGTCGCCGCTGGACGGCATCGGGCCGGATGATATCGGTCTCGATCGTCTGGAACAGCGGCTGGCGTCAGAAAAAATCAGCGAGCTGATCCTCGCGACCAACCCGACGGTTGAAGGGGAGGCTACCGCGAACTATATTGCCGAGCTGTGCGCGGAGGCCGGCGTCGAAGCCAGTCGTATCGCCCACGGCGTGCCGGTTGGCGGCGAACTGGAGATGGTCGACGGTACGACGCTGTCCCACTCGCTGGCGGGACGCCATAAGATTATTTTCTGAACAAACGGAGGCGGCATTCGCGGCCTCCGCTTGAAATCACACCCGCTTGTCCCCATCTCACCCTCAACGTATTTTTACCATTAAAAATGGCATTGTTGAGGTCTATCCACATGAAAGGACAAGAAACGCGTGGTTTTCAGTCAGAAGTTAAACAGCTTCTGCACCTGATGATCCATTCTCTTTATTCCAATAAAGAAATCTTCCTGCGTGAACTCATCTCTAACGCCTCAGATGCGGCGGACAAGCTGCGTTTCCGCGCTCTGTCAAACCCGGACCTGTATGAAGGAGATGGCGAGCTGCGTGTGCGCGTCTCTTTCGATAAAGATAAGCGTACGTTGACCATTGCCGATAACGGCGTGGGGATGAATCGTGATGAGGTGATTGACCACTTAGGCACCATTGCCAAGTCCGGCACCAAATCTTTCCTCGAATCAATGGGGTCCGATCAGGCGAAAGATAGCCAGCTCATCGGTCAGTTTGGCGTAGGCTTCTATTCCGCGTTTATTGTGGCCGATAAAGTGACCGTACGTACTCGTGCGGCAGGCGACAAGCCGGAAAATGGCGTGTTCTGGGAATCGGCAGGCGAAGGCGAATACACCGTTGCCGATATCACCAAAAATGACCGTGGTACGGAAATCACCTTACACCTGCGTGAAGGCGAAGATGAATTCCTCGATGACTGGCGCGTACGCTCGATTATCAGTAAATATTCCGATCACATCGCATTGCCGGTAGAGATTGAAAAACGGGAAGAAAAAGACGGCGAAACCGTGATTTCCTGGGAGAAAATCAACAAGGCCCAGGCGCTGTGGACCCGTAACAAGTCGGAAATTAAAGACGACGAGTACAACGAGTTTTACAAGCACATCGCGCATGATTTCACCGATCCGCTGACCTGGAGCCACAACCGCGTGGAAGGTAAGCAGGAGTACACTAGCCTGCTGTATATCCCGTCGCAGGCGCCGTGGGATCTGTGGAACCGCGATCACAAACATGGTCTGAAGCTTTACGTACAGCGCGTGTTCATTATGGACGATGCCGAGCAGTTCATGCCGAACTATCTGCGCTTCGTGCGCGGCCTGATTGATTCTAACGACCTGCCGTTGAACGTCTCCCGTGAAATCCTGCAGGACAGCACGGTAACGCGTAATCTGCGCAGCGCCCTGACCAAACGCGTTCTGCAAATGCTGGAAAAACTGGCGAAAGACGACGCGGAAAAATATCAAACCTTCTGGAAACAGTTCGGTCTGGTGCTGAAAGAAGGCCCGGCGGAAGATCACGCCAACCAGGAAGCGATCGCCAAACTGTTGCGCTTTGCCTCCACCTATACCGACTCTTCCGCCCAGACCGTGTCGCTGGAAGATTACGTCTCCCGGATGAAAGAAGGGCAGGAAAAAATCTACTACATCACCGCAGACAGCTATGCGGCGGCGAAAAACAGCCCGCACCTGGAACTGCTGCGTAAGAAAGGCATCGAAGTGCTGCTGCTCTCCGATCGCATCGACGAGTGGATGATGAACTACCTGACCGAGTTTGACGGTAAAGCATTCCAGTCGGTCGCTAAAGCCGATGAGTCCATCGAAAAACTGGCGGATGAAGTCGACGAAAACGCGAAAGAAGCGGAAAAGGCGCTTGAGCCGTTCGTGGAGCGTGTCAAAACCCTGCTGGGCGATCGCGTGAAAGAGGTGCGTCTGACGCATCGTTTAACCGACACGCCGGCGATTGTCACCACCGATGCGGATGAAATGAGCACCCAGATGGCGAAACTGTTCGCCGCGGCCGGTCAGTCCGTGCCGGAAGTGAAATACATCTTTGAGCTCAACCCGGATCATGTGCTGGTCAAACGCACTGCCGATACCGAGGATGAAGCGCAGTTTAAAGAGTGGGTCGAGCTGCTGCTGGATCAGGCGCTGTTCGCTGAACGCGGTACGCTGGAAGATCCGAACCAGTTTATCCGCCGTATGAACCAGTTGCTGGTGTCCTGATAACGCTCATCTGATTGCCGGATAGCGACGCGAAGCATCTTATCCGGCCTACGGACGGGTACTGTTTTGTGACTGCCGGATAGCGACGCGAAGCATCTTATCCGGCCTACGGGCGAGTACTGTTTGTAGGCCGGATAAGCGCCAGCGCTATCCGGCATTTTTTATAATGCCTTCTCTTTTCTGGATTTCTCTTCGTTAACCGTTTCAGCATCAGGCGGCTTCCTTGAGCGAAATGCGTGATGGTGGTATCGTTTAGCGCTTTTTAAAAAATATCGACAACCTTTGAGGGGATTTTCGTAATGCGTATTATTCTGCTTGGCGCTCCGGGCGCGGGTAAAGGAACTCAGGCTCAGTTCATCATGGAGAAATATGGTATTCCGCAAATCTCCACTGGCGATATGCTGCGCGCCGCAGTGAAATCAGGCTCCGAGTTGGGCAAACAGGCGAAAGATATCATGGACGCCGGTAAACTGGTGACCGATGAACTGGTGATTGCGCTGGTTAAAGAGCGTATCGCCCAGGAAGACTGCCGTAACGGTTTTCTGCTGGACGGTTTCCCGCGCACGATCCCGCAGGCTGACGCGATGAAAGAAGCGGGTATTGTGGTGGATTACGTGCTGGAATTCGACGTACCGGACGAACTGATCGTTGACCGTATTGTGGGTCGTCGCGTACACGCCGCCTCTGGCCGCGTTTACCACGTAAAGTTTAATCCGCCGAAAGTGGAAGGCAAAGATGACGTCACCGGCGAAGATCTGACCACCCGTAAAGACGATCAGGAAGAGACCGTTCGCAAACGTCTGGTGGAATATCATCAGATGACCGCGCCGCTGATTGGCTACTACCAGAAAGAAGCGGAAGCGGGCAACACCAAATACGCTAAAGTTGATGGTACGCAGGCCGTTGCCGACGTGCGCGCAGCGCTGGAAAAAATCCTCGGTTAATTTTTTCGCGTAGTGAACCGCTTATCAGGCCTGCCATTATCCCGCAGGCCTGATAAGCGTAACGCCATCAGGCAATCGGTGCCGGATGCGGCCTGAACGCCTTATCCGGCCTACTGGCATCGTTAGCGCCATTCGGCAAATTCTCGTCTTACCTCTCGCAGCAATTAGTTCTTCTTTATCACTTTTCCGCTACAATTATCAACAATTTGAATAGATAAGAGGCGGCAATGCGTCAGACGAAAACCGGTATCCTGCTGGCTAACCTTGGCACGCCAGATGCCCCAACTCCCGAAGCGGTAAAGCGCTACCTGAAACAATTTTTAAGCGACAGACGCGTGGTGGATACTCCTCGTCTGCTGTGGTGGCCGCTGCTGCGTGGCGTTATTTTACCGCTGCGTTCGCCGCGCGTCGCGAAACTCTATCAATCTATCTGGATGGATGGCGGTTCGCCGCTCATGGTATATAGCCGCGAACAGCAACAGGCGCTGGCCGCGCGGTTGCCAGACACGCCCGTCGCGCTGGGGATGAGCTACGGTTCGCCCTCGCTGGAAAGCGCTGTCGATGAACTGTTAGCAAGCGACGTCGACCATATCGTCGTGCTGCCGTTGTACCCGCAATACTCTTGCTCAACGGTGGGCGCAGTCTGGGACGAACTGGGGCGGATACTGGCGCGTAAACGTCGTATTCCCGGTATCTCATTTATTCGCGATTACGCGGATGACGGCGCTTATATCGATGCGCTGGCGAAAAGCGCGCGTGAGTCGTTCGCCAGACACGGCGAGCCGGATGTGCTTCTGCTCTCCTATCACGGCATTCCACAACGTTATGCGGATGAAGGCGATGACTACCCGCAGCGCTGTCGCGATACCACGCGCGAACTGGTTTCCGCATTGGGACTGCCGCCGGAAAAGGTAATGATGACGTTCCAGTCGCGCTTTGGCCGTGAACCGTGGCTGACGCCGTACACCGATGAAACGCTAAAAATGTTGGGTGAAAAGGGGACTGGCCATATTCAGGTCATGTGTCCGGGATTTGCCGCGGATTGTCTGGAGACGCTGGAAGAGATAGCGGAACAGAATCGCGAGATCTTCCTTGAAGCGGGCGGTAAAAAATATGCGTACATTCCGGCGCTGAACGCGACGCCGGAACATATTGATATGATGCTGAAACTCACGGCGCCGTACCGTTAACGCGGCGTCTTCATCCTCGCCATAAAGAAGCGTGCGCCGTCCTGCAAGGCATCGTCGGCGATTGTCATCATTCGCGAATAGTGCAGAAAGGCGTGCAGTGTGCCGGGATACATTTTGTATTCGCAGGGCTGCTGGTGCGCCTGTAATGTCTGGTGCAGCAAGCGGCTGTCATCAATGAGCGGATCAAACTCCGCGCTGGCAATAAAGCAGGGCGGCACATCGCGCGTGAGATCGTTATTAAACAGACAATACCAGGGCGATTCCCGATCTTCTTCGTTACGCAGATAGGCCTTTTCGTACATGTCCAGATCTTCACGCGTCAGGCCGTCCCACGCGCCGCCGAACAGACGGCGGCTTACCGAGTCCTGCAACCCATACAGCCCATACCACAACAGAATCGCGATAACGTTACCGCAGCGAATGTGCTTATCACGTAGCCAGAGCGCGCTGGCAAGCGCCAGCATGGCGCCTGCGGAATCCCCGGCGAAACCGATTTTCTCCACGTTGAGCGAGTATTCATCGGCATGTTGAGAGAAGTAGCTGCATACCGCGACGGTTTCTTCGATGGCCTGCGGATAACGCGCTTGCGGCGACAGCGAATAATCAATACCGATCACGGTGCAGCCGGTATAACGCGCCAGCAGACGCATTATCCGGTCATGCGTATCCAGATTACCGAGGATAAATCCGCCGCCGTGCAGATAGTATAAGGTGGCCTGGCTGGTCGGCTGCGGCGAGTAGAGCCGGGTTGTTACATCGCCATAAGGCGTAGGGACGACGCAGGTGCGGGTGGTCATGGACGGCGCGTCGGCATTCCAGAAACGGCGCTCAAGAAGATAATACTGACGCTGGGTCTCAATATCGCCATCGGCAGGCCAGGGAGGAAGGTCTGGTTGCTGGAAGTTTACGACGGCTGTCATTTCGTCTGACAGTCGGGTGAGTACGGGAATTTTATTTTCCGGCTTCATAAAACGCTCCTTGTGAAAGTGAACCATTGTAAAAAACGCGGCCGGAGAAACTGCGATCTCGTCGTCCGATATTGAAACGCCATCGTCCGTCGCGCGCAGCGGGGGGAATGTGCTACCATGCAGCGCTCCGTTATTCATCCGTAAGCACAATCATGAAATTTCCCGGTAAACGTAAATCCAAACACTATTTTCCCGTCAATGCGCGTGACCCGTTGTTGCAACAAATTCAGCCAGAACAGGAAACCAACGCCTCCTGGGTCGTCGGTATCGACCAGACGTTGGTGGATATTGAGGCGAAAGTGGATGACGATTTTATTACACGCTATGGATTAAGCGCCGGGCATTCTCTGGTGATAGAAGACGAGGTGGCGGAGAAGCTGTATCAGGAACTGACGCGGGAAAATCTGATCACCCATCAGTTTGCTGGCGGCACCATAGGCAATACGATGCATAATTACTCGGTACTGGCGGATGACCGTTCGGTGTTACTGGGCGTGATGTGCAGCAATATTGAGATTGGCAGCTACGCTTATCGCTACCTGTGTAATACTTCCAGCCGTACCGACCTGAATTATCTGCAAGCCGTAGATGGCCCGATTGGCCGCTGTTTCACGCTGATTGGCGAATCCGGCGAGCGTACCTTCGCTATCAGCCCCGGCCATATGAATCAGTTACGGGCGGAAAGTATTCCGGAAGCGGTGATCGCTGGCGCTTCCGCGCTGGTGTTGACCTCATATCTGGTGCGCTGTAAGCCTGGCGAACCGATGCCTGACGCGACGATGAAAGCGATCGAATACGCGAAAAAGCATAACGTGCCGGTTGTCATGACGCTGGGCACCAAATTTGTGATCGCCGATAATCCGCAGTGGTGGCAGGCGTTTCTCAAAGAGAATGTCTCGATTCTGGCAATGAACGAAGAAGAAGCGGAAGCGCTGACCGGCGAAAACGACCCGCTGCTGGCGGCGGATAAGGCGCTGGACTGGGTCGACCTGGTGTTATGCACCGCCGGGCCGATAGGGTTATATATGGCGGGCTTCACCGAAGAGGAAGCAAAACGTAAAACCCAGCATCCGCTGCTGCCAGGGGCTATTGCTGAATTTAACCAGTATGAATTTAGCCGGGCAATGCGCCATAAAGATTGTATTAATCCGCTGCGCGTTTATTCGCATATTGCGCCGTATATGGGCGGGCCGGAAAAAATCATGAACACCAACGGCGCGGGCGATGGTGCGCTGGCGGCGCTGCTGCACGATATTACGGCGAACAGTTACCATCGTAGCAACGTACCGAACTCCAGTAAGCACAAATTCACCTGGCTGACCTATTCGTCGCTGGCGCAGGTGTGTAAATATGCTAACCGTGTCAGTTATCAGGTACTGAACCAGCATTCTCCGCGTCTGACACGCGGGCTGCCGGAGCGTGAGGACAGCCTGGAAGAGTCGTACTGGGATCGCTAATCTGTCTTGCCCGATGGCGCTGCGCGCATCGGGCCGTCCGGCAAACCCTTAACTGGCGACGACTTCACCTGCGGGCGGCGTTTCAAGCAGTTCCAACATCGCCCGGGCAATTTCTCGCTCGCCCATCACTACCTGATTGGCTCCCCGCTCGGTAATATATTTCACTTCATCATCATAGTGCGCGCGGGCGATTATCTCGATATCAGGACTTTTTTCTCGCGCTGAGGCGACAATCTCGCCGGCTTCGTAACCGTTGGGGATGGTCAACAACAGCCAGCGGGCGCAGTCCAGATGCGCCAGATTCATGATTTCTTCGTTAGCGGCGTTGCCCAGCACGGCGCGAATCCCGCGTTCGCGCAGCTCATCCACGCGGGTACGGGACGTTTCGATAACCACCAGCGGAATCCCCGCCGCCAGTAATTTTTCTCCCAGCAGACTGCCTACGCGGCCAAAACCCACCAGCAGGGCATGATTACAGATATCCACCGGAATTTGCTTCTCTTCTTCGATAGCCTCTTCCAGAGTTTGCTCTTCCAGCGTTTCGGTTTTCGCCAGATACTTCTCCAGCAGGGTAAACAGTACGGGATTAAGCATAATCGACAAAATAGCGCCTGCCAGCACCAGGTTCTGTCCCGCTTGCGGCAGCAGGTTGAGCGCCATGCCGAGTCCGGCGAGAATAAAGGCGAACTCGCCGATTTGCGCCAGGCTGGCGGCAATGGTCAGCGCGGTTCGCGGCGAGTGGCCGAACATACGCACCAGGAAAAATGCAGCGATCGATTTGCCAAAGACGATAATAGCAAGCGTCGCCAGCACCGCCAGCGGCTGTTGAATCAAGACTAACGGATCGAACAACATGCCGACGGAAACAAAAAACAGGACGGCAAAGGCGTCGCGCAGCGGCAACGTATCGTGCGCCGCCCGGTGACTCAGTTCCGACTCATTAAGCACCATTCCAGCGAAGAACGCGCCCAGCGCAAAAGAGACGTCAAACAGTTCTACCGCGCCAAACGCAATGCCTAACGCCAGGGCCAGTACGGAAAGGGTAAATAATTCGCGCGAGCCGGTGGCGGCGCTGCGGGCCATAATCCACGGCACCAGGCGGCGTCCGACTAGCATCATGATGGCGATAAACGCCACCACTTTACCAATGGTTATCCCCATATCGACTGCCAGCGAGGCTATGCCGACATCGCCTTTTTCCACCATGCCGGCAACGGCGGGCAGCAAGACCAGCGTCAGCACCATCACCAGATCTTCGACAATCAGCCAGCCGATGGCGATTTGCCCGCGCTGGCTATCAAGGAGTTGTCGCTCCTCAAGCGCGCGCAGCAGGACGACGGTACTGGCGGTAGACAGACAGAGCCCAAAAACGATGCCGGTCATTAATGACCATCCCAGCACGGCGGAAAGCGCCATACCCAGCAGCGTCGCCACCGCTATCTGAGCGACAGCGCCGGGAATGGCGATAGACTTTACCGCCATCAAATCCTTCAGCGAAAAATGCAGCCCGACGCCGAACATCAATAGAATCACGCCGAGCTCCGCCAGCTCCGGCGCCAGTTTGGTATCCGCAACAAAACCAGGGGTAAAAGGTCCCGCCAGAACGCCCGCTAACAGATATCCCACCAGTGGAGAAATACGCAATTTGTTGGCAATCATGCCGAGAATAAAAGCGAGCACAAGGCCGCCGACAATGGTGGTGATAAGCGGGGTAGCGTGATGCATTCCGTCTCCTTTGGTTGCTGGACTCCAAAACTCCGGGTAATAGTTTATGACAATTTCAATCAGGATGTTTATAAAAAATGGTTGTGTTTTATAAAAAGATACGATCTGAAGGCAAAAAGAGCACGGAACGTAAAAGTGATAAGTATGGGATGGACAAAGCAAGATGGCATCAGGATGTACAGGCGGTTAAAGCGTACCTTTAACCGCCATAAAATCATGCTTTATGTCGATTATCAGGTAAGAATATGGTCAGTATCCCCAGAAGCGGCAGGAAAGCACAGATTTTATAAACTAAATAGATACTGGTATGGTCGGCAATCAGCCCCAACACCGCTGCGCCCAAGCCTCCCATTCCGAAGGCAAACCCGAAAAACAGGCCGGAAACCATACCGATGCGTCCTGGCAGCAGCTCCTGGGCATACACCAGAATGGCGGAAAACGCCGACGCGAGAATAAAGCCGATAATCACCGTTAAAATCCCCGTCCAGTACAGCGTGGCGTAGGGTAAAACAAGGGTAAACGGCGCGACGCCGAGAATAGAGCCCCAAATCACATATTTTCTGCCGATTTTATCGCCCACCGGCCCGCCGATTACCGTCCCGGCAGCCACCGCAAACAGGAAGGCAAACAGATGGAGCTGCGCGTTTTGTATTGATAATCCGAATTTTTGCATCAGATAAAAGGTGTAGTAGCTACTGATGCTCGCCATATAAAAATATTTCGAGAAAATGAGTAGCAATAACACGCTGACCGCCAGCACGACCTTATTGCGCGGCAGCGGGTTAGCGATTATCGCTTTTGGCTTGCCTTTCGCTATCCGGTGCTGGGCTGCATACCAGCGGCTGATCTGCGCCAGCACCACGATCGCCAGCAGCGCGGCCAGCACAAACCAGGCGACATTCCCTTTGCCATAGGGCGCGATAATCACGGCGGCCAGCAGCGGGCCCAATGAACTGCCGAAGTTTCCGCCGACCTGGAAGATAGACTGCGCCAGACCATGACGTCCGCCGGAGGCCATGCGCGCCACGCGGGACGATTCCGGGTGAAAAACGGACGAGCCGGTACCCACCAGCGCCGCAGCGAGCAATACGCCGCCAAAACTTCCCGCCATTGCCAGCAGTACCAACCCGCTCAGGGTAAAACACATGCCGACAGGCAGCGACCACGGCATGGGATACTTATCCGTCCAGTAGCCGACGACCGGTTGCAGTAGCGATGAGGCGAGCTGGAACGTCAGGGTGATCAAACCTATCTGGACGAAGGTCAGCGAGAACTCCGCCTGCAACAGGGGATAAATGGCTAAGATTAGCGACTGGATCATATCGTTCAGCAGATGGGAAAGACTGATCGCGCCCAAAATACCAAACGAAGTACGTGCTTTAGCGGCCGCTGCGGGCGCGCCGGCTAACGGCTGGGTTGGTTCACTCATGGCCATAGAAAGTCACTTAAATTTTATGCGATGTTGGAGATAGTAGGATGTGTAATTATTACTTGCCTAACATACCTGTGAAATGTGTTTGAAGGAAGTCTCAATTCTGAAAACATATTTGTCTATTATTGCAAGGAAAGGTAATTTCTGCGGTTGATATTGAGTCAGGGAGAGAAAGATGAAATTTTTGAAACGGGGTGTGGCGCTAGCGTTACTGGCGGCGTTCGCGCTGACGACTCAGCCTGCACAGGCTTACGAAAAAGATAAAACCTATAAAATTACTATCCTGCATACCAACGATCACCACGGTCACTTCTGGCGCAGCGAATATGGCGAATATGGTCTGGCGGCGCAAAAAACGCTGGTGGACAGTATCCGTAAAGAGGTGGCGCAAGAGGGGGGAAGCGTCCTGTTGTTATCCGGCGGCGACATTAATACCGGGGTGCCGGAATCCGATCTCCAGGATGCGGAGCCCGATTTCCGCGGGATGAATCTGATTGGCTACGACGCTATGGCCGTCGGTAATCATGAGTTTGATAACCCGCTCACCGTATTGCGCCAGCAGGAAAAGTGGGCGAAGTTTCCCTTTCTTTCCGCCAATATTTATCAAAAAAGTACCGGCGAGCGTCTGTTTAAGCCGTGGGCTATTTTTACACGCCAGGATATAAAAATCGCGGTAATTGGCTTAACCACCGATGACACGGCGAAAATAGGCAACCCGGAATATTTCACCGATATTGAGTTTCGTAAACCTGCTGAAGAAGCAAACGTGGTGATTCAGGAACTTAATATGAATGAAAAACCGGACGTGATTATCGCGACCACGCATATGGGACATTATGACAACGGCGATCACGGTTCGAACGCGCCGGGCGACGTTGAGATGGCGCGTAGCCTGCCTGCCGGTTCGCTGGCGATGATTGTGGGCGGTCACTCACAAGACCCGGTATGCATGGCGTCGGAAAATAAAAAACAGGTGAATTACGTACCGGGAACGCCCTGCGCGCCGGATAAGCAAAATGGTATCTGGATCGTGCAGGCGCATGAGTGGGGTAAATATGTGGGCCGCGCGGATTTCGAATTCCGTAACGGCGAGATGAAAATGGTTAACTACCAGCTTATTCCGGTAAATCTCAAGAAAAAAGTGACCTGGAATAACGGGAAAAGCGAGCGTGTACTTTACACGCCGGAAATCGCAGAAAATCCGCAAATGCTCTCGTTATTAACGCCGTTCCAGAATAAAGGTAAAGCGCAACTGGAGGTGAAAATTGGTAGCGTGAATGGCCTTCTTGAAGGCGATCGCAGTAAGGTCAGATTTGTCCAGACCAATATGGGACGGGTGATTCTGGCTGCGCAGATCGCGCGCACCGGCGCCGATTTTGGCGTGATGAGCGGCGGCGGTATTCGCGACTCGATTGAGGCGGGAGATATTACCTATAAAAGCGTGCTCAAGGTACAGCCGTTCGGCAACATTGTGGTGTATGCCGATATGAGTGGCAAAGAGGTGGTTGATTATCTCACCGCCGTAGCGCAGATGAAACCGGACTCCGGCGCTTATCCACAGTTCGCCAATGTGAGCTTTGTCGCCAAAGAGGGCAAGCTCACCGATCTGAAAATCAAAGGCGAGCCTGTTGATCCGGCCAAAACCTACCGCATGGCGACGCTGAGTTTCAACGCCACGGGCGGCGATGGTTATCCGCGCATCGATAACAAACCGGGATACGTGAATACCGGGTTTATTGACGCGGAAGTGCTGAAAGAGTTTATTCAGCAAAATTCACCGCTGGATGCGGCGGCGTTTACGCCAAAGGGTGAGGTGAGCTGGCTGTAGCGGTACGGATAGCCATTTCTGCCTGATGGCGCGCAGCCTTAAGGCCTACGGATTATGTCTGCTGTAGGCCGGATAAGGCGTTTGCGCCGCTATCCGGCAATGTATTTTACGCAGGCTTAATCCCGACGCGCGATATCAGCGAATTTAGCACCCAGTATGGCGGCCAAATCGTCAGCCGCCAGTTCAATATCCAGCCCGCGTTTACCACCGGAAACATAAATAGTGGCAAACGCGCGGGCAGGCGCGTCAATCAGTGTGGGCAGCCGTTTCTTCTGTCCCAGCGGACTGATCCCGCCGACCAGATATCCCGTGGTGCGTTGCGCCACCATCGGGTCGGCCATATCGACCTTTTTCGCGCCCAGAGCTTTGGCGACTTTTTTCAAATCCAGCTGCCCGGCTACAGGCGTCACGGCGACGGCCAGTTGCTTCATCTCGCCATTCACGGCGACCAAAAGCGTTTTATACACCTGATCGGCGTTTAGCCCGAGCTTACGCACCACTTCATCGCCAAAGTTAGTTTCATTCGGATCGTGATCGTAGGTGTGAATGTTAAACGGAATCTTGTTTTTTTCGAGTAACTTAACTGCGGGTGTCATAACGTTCCTTCTTACTACAGACGTGATTTGCCATCAGCATACGCCCGAAAGCGGACTAAAAAATAGTATAATCTTGTGCATTAGGTCTTGGCAGTTGCGGCAACTTTGAGCGACAATCTGAAGATCCGAAGCGAAAGCGTCGGGATAATAATAACGATGAAATTCCTCTTTGACGGGCCAATAGCGATATTGGCCATTTTTTTATTTCAATATTTGCGGTAGGTTGCCTTCGCCGTACAGATGTAGCGCCCCTACGGCTACCACGTAGCGTCCCGGCGGCAGTGCCAGCAGCGCGTCGCGCCAGGCTTCATTGCGTTTCACCATCAGTACATCATACAGCGGTTGGCTAAACGTTCTGGGGAGCGAAGCGCCGACGCTGGTCGGCGGCTGTTCAAGCCACCAGCCGATCATCACCTGCAAAAGCCGTGCGTTGGTGTGCCAGTGCGTCAGCGTGTCGTCGAGCAGCGCCATCCCGCCATCGGGCAGATCGCAGAGTAGTTCGAGCTGGTGTTTCGCCCCTTCCAGCTCTTGCACCGGCAGCGACACTTCGCGGGCAGCCTGTAATAGCTGATAATCAATGCCATAGTCCGGGCGCAATCCCAGCCGTTGCGCCTGCGTGGCCTGTAGCACCATAGCTATCTGCCATAAAGGTTGATTATCAAAATGGATCAGCGGCATACCCAACTCGCTGACCCGTTTTTCCAGTGCGCTTAGCTGCCCGGCGCTGAGACGTTCGACCAACGGCGGACATTTGGGGAGATTGCTGAATGGCGTTTCGTTACCGGAAATATCCGCTTCAACGACCAGCGCGTCGGCCTGGCGTAGCTTTTTCACCAGCTTTGCTGGAAGAGGAGCCATATCGCGCGTCCCCATATGAATACTGCCAACCAGATGCAGATGACGACCGCCGGGCAGGGAGAGATCGATAGCAGGCCAACTATTTGGGGTACCACGCAGCGCGCGCCATAAACGTTTAAGTTGATTTAATAGCTCCATACGCGCTCCCTTTGAAAAAGCTCATGCTAGCGCGTTGGAGAAAAGGGCGCAATGCGCCCTGACTGGAGGTCAACGATCAGTCGGGTAGTTCGCTGCCGTCGAGATAGGCCGTTCTGGCGATGGTCATTTCAAGCTGGCATGTATAAATACTGATGCGCTTTTCAGCAGGTAAGGCCTCGGATTTTGCATCGCTAAGTTTGCCGCACTGCTGCTCTTTTTTGGTCACCCAGACTCGCTGCTCTTGTTTTAATGCCGTTCGGGCAGAGGCGGGTAGTGAATTCCAGACCTGATTAAGCTCGCGATCTCTACTCTCAAATTTCTTTGCTGCGATTTCAATCAGTGAGCTATTTTTTTTCTTTATGAGGTTATCACCAGATACCGTCATTCTTGCCATTACATAAATAGACCACGCCAATTTATCGGTTTTTTTCACCGGGGTGACGACAATATCTTTGTTGTTGTCAGCAAGCTGGATATTGTAGTTAACCTCTTTCCAGGTCACCGTATTGTTTATTACCTGTCCATTCCCTTGTGAAATATAGAATAGAGTATCTGGTAAGTATTTAATTACTTTAAACAATGACTGAGGAATACCCATGGCGACGGTAGCCGAGCAAATTCGTAGGTTGGCATTTTCTGATTGAGGATTTTGCGTTATTACATCACTGAATTGAACATGAATAGCCCGGAGTTGCTGCTCGTACTGAGTCTGGGGGATATCGAAGAAAAGCGTGGAAGGCGCTTTAATATAGTCTTGCTGTAAACGACCTAATGCTTCATTGTAAATCCACTCTTTTGCCGCCGTGACTGCATTATCATTGCCACATTTTAACTCTGGAGTGGAATCAAATAATCCTGCATAACTAACTGCGGGAGAAAGCAGGAAAAGAAGCGTAACTGCTTTTCTAAACATAAATAACACATCCTTATGATTCAAAAAAACATTATAAAATGTTGTTTTTTATTTTTCTACAGGATGTGCGGTTAAATTTTTATATATTGATACGGTAAATTACTGATGGCTTAATAATATATCAGGCAGCTAATGCTGCCTGACAGGACTTTTTACGCTTTCGGTTTAAAGCGCAATAGCCGGTTGGCATTGCTCACGACGGTAATGGAAGACAGCGCCATTGCCGCACCCGCTACTACCGGGTTTAACAAGGTACCGGTAAACGGCCACAGAATACCGGCGGCCACCGGGATACCAATGCTGTTGTAGATAAATGCGCCAAGCAGGTTTTGCTTCATATTGCGCAACGTCGCGCGCGAAATGGCCAGCGCATCCGCCACGCCCATCAGACTATGGCGCATCAGCGTAATCGCCGCGGTTTCAATCGCCACATCACTGCCGCCGCCCATCGCGATACCGACGTCCGCCTGCGCCAGCGCGGGCGCATCGTTGATACCATCGCCGACCATCGCAACCTGACGACCCTGGCTTTGCAGACGTTTAATCGCATCGGCTTTGCCATCCGGCAGAACGCCCGCAATCACTTCATCAATACCCGCTTCTTTGGCAATCGCGTTAGCCGTCGTTGGGTTATCCCCGGTGAGCATTACCAGACGGTATCCGGCGTTGTGCAGGCGTTCAAGCGCGGCAATACTATCGCTGCGCAATGGATCGCGTACCGCCAGTAACGCCGCCGCTTTACCGTCAATCGCCAGCAGGACCGGAGTAGAGCCTTGCGAGGCCTGCGCGGTGATTTCCGCCGTCATATCATCCGTGGCGACGTGCTGTTCGTTCAGCAACGCCTGGTTCCCCAGAAGCAGTTGATGACCTTCCGCTTCACCGCTGACGCCCAGTCCGCGCAGCGTTCTGAAACCGTTCACCTGAGGCAGTTTATCGTCGCCGGCTTTTTCCAGAATCGCATGGGCCAGCGGGTGGCTGGAGCCTTGTTCGAGCGCGGCTGCCAGACGTAATGCCTGAGCTTCCTCAACGCCGTTAAAGGTTTTTACCGCCACCACTTGCGGCTTGCCTTCCGTCAGCGTCCCGGTTTTATCAAAAACGAGGGTATCCAACGTACTGGCGCGTTGCAGGGCATCGGCGTCGCGTACCAGCACGCCGAATTCGGCAGCGCGGCCTACGCCGGAAATAATCGACATTGGCGTCGCCAGGCCTAATGCGCAAGGGCAGGCGATAATCAGTACGGTGGTGGCGATGACCAGCGTATAAACAATTTGCGGCGCCGGCCCGAAGAAATACCAGATAGCGGCGCTGAACAGCGCAATGGCCACGACTACGGGAACGAATACCGCAGAGATTTTATCGGCCAGTTGGCCAATTTCCGGTTTACTGCTTTGCGCCTGGCGTACCATGCGAATAATGCGTGACAGCGTGGTATGACTGCCCACCGCGCTGGCGCGGAACAGGACGCTGCCGTCCTGGACGACGGTACCGGCATGAACGCTGTCGCCTTCGCCTTTTTGCTGCGGAATGGGTTCGCCGGTCAGCATGGCTTCATCAAGCCAGGCTTCGCCCTGGGTAATTTCGCCATCCACCGGCACGCGATCGCCGGTAGTGAGCCGCAGCAGCATCCCTGGCTGAACGTCCGCCAGCGGGACGCTTTTTTCGCCGTCTTCTGTCACGACGCGTGCGGTGGGCGGGGTGAGATCGAGTAATTTTTCCAGCGCTTTTGAGGAACGCTGACGGGCGCGCGCTTCCAGCATGTGTCCGAGATTAATCAGACCGATAATCATCGCGCTGGCTTCGTAATAGAGGTGCCGCGCTTCCATCGGGAACCACTGCGGCCACAGGTTGACGCTCATGGAGTAGAGCCAGGCGACCCCGGTGCCGAGCGCCACCAGCGTATCCATCGTCGCCGTGCCGTTCAGCAGGCTTTTCCACGCGTTACGGTAAAAATGACCGCCCGCAAAGACCATCACCGCAAGCGTGATCAGGCCAATAGCCAGCCACAGGCTGCGGTTGTCGCCGGTCACCATCATGTTATCGCCGATCATCCCCCAGACCATGACCGGTATACCGACCGCCAGAGCGACGATGGCCTGCCAGCGAAAACGTTTCATGGTGGCGATGGCGGTTTCCTGCTGGCGCTCGCGGCGTTTGATGTCATCTTCAATCGCCTCTGCGCCGTAGCCGGCTTTTTCCACCGCCTGCACTAAATCAGCGGCGGACGCGCTGCCCATCACCAGCGCAGTGCGTTCCGCCAGGTTTACCCGTGCCTGCGTGACGCCCGGTACGCTTTGTAGCGCATGTTGTACGCGGGTGACACAACTGGCGCAGCTCATGCCGCTTAACAGCAACTGTTGGCTTTCTTCATCGGCCGTCGCTACCGGAAGCTCATGAGGAACCGCTGCCAGTGCTTCCGACGGGATTGATGACTCCGTCAGCGGTTTAGCCTTTGGGTGGCTTAACGTCGCGCCATACCCGGCTTGTTTGATGGTTTCAATTAACGCGTCCGCACTGGCGGTACCGGTAACGTGCGCTTCGGTTACGGTGACGTCCGCCAGCTCAACATCCGGACGTTGTTCAAGACTTTCTTTCACGCGTTTAACGCAATGACCGCAGGACAAACCGTCCAGGGTCAGGTCGATAGTTTGAGACATAGTAAAAACTCCTTTATGATTGGTCATCAATTCATTGACCTTAGTAATCGTAGTGACTCACTGTGATAAAGGTTAAACCTTCCAGCAAGGTTAAGGTCAAGGGGGAAATATGAATATTAGCGATGTGGCGAAAAAAACCGGTTTAACCAGCAAAGCCATTCGGTTTTATGAAGAGAAAGGGCTGGTGACGCCGCCATTACGTAGCGAAAATGGTTATCGCACCTATACGCAGAAGCATTTAAACGAGTTGACGTTGCTGCGACAGGCGAGGCAGGTGGGGTTTAATCTGGAAGAGTGTGGCGAACTGGTCAATCTGTTTAACGATCCGCGACGCCATAGCGCAGATGTGAAAAAGCGGACGCTGGAAAAGGTCGCGGAGATCGAGCGCCATATCAGCGAGCTGCAATCAATGCGCGATCAATTGCTGGCGCTGGCGGAGAGTTGTCCCGGCGATGACAGCGCCGACTGCCCGATTATTGATAATCTTTCTGGCTGCTGTCATCACAAGGCGCAAAAGCCACGTTGATTAAACGGCGCGAATGCGTAAGGTGATGCCTTCCACGGCGATCACTTCGACATGCGTACCTGCGCGCAGGTCTTCGTCAGCGCATACCGGCCACGAGCTGTCGCCGACACGCATATGACCCCGTCCGTTCACTAACGCGGCATCAAGCATAAACCGGCGGCCTACCAGTTGTTGTCCGCGTTGGTTAAGGCGGCTGTCGGTCGGCTTCTGTTCCCGCACGCGACGCGCCAGCCAGCGCCACCAAAGCCAGGCCGCCAGCAACGTTAAGGCCGCAAACAGCACGCCCTGCCATTCCCAGCCGAGCGGTAAGAGCCAGACGGTTAAGCCGGTAATCACTGCCGCCACGCCGCTCCACAGCAAATAGCCGTTACCGCCGAGCATTTCCGCGGCCAACAACAGGCCGCCGAGGCTAAGCCAGAAGATATGCGGATGTACCAGAATCATCGCTATCATGCTTTTTTCCGTTCGCTGGCGCTGTCCTTAACCAGCTCGCTGATCCCGGCGATAGCGCCCATCAGACTGCTGGCATCCAGCGGCATCATGACCACTTTGCTGTTATTCGCCGAGCCGATTTGCTGTAACGCTTCGGTGTATTTCTGCGCCACGAAATAGTTTATCGCCTGAATATCCCCGGCGGCGATGGCTTCAGACACCATCTGCGTAGCGCGGGCTTCCGCTTCGGCGGAACGTTCGCGCGCTTCCGCCTGCAGGAAAGCGGACTGACGTTCGCCTTCGGCTTTCAGAATCTGCGACTGTTTTTCCCCCTCGGCTTTCAGGATTTCCGCCTGACGCACCCCTTCGGCCTCAAGGATATAGGCGCGTTTGGTACGTTCCGCTTTCATCTGGGCGTTCATCGAGGAGATCAATTCCGCGGGCGGGCGGACATCGCGAATTTCGATACGGGTAACTTTAATTCCCCACGGGTTGGTGGCTTCATCGACAATATGCAGCAGCCGTGTGTTGATGCTGTCGCGCTGGGAGAGCATCTCATCCAGCTCCATCGAACCGAGCACCGTACGGATATTGGTCATGGTCAGGTTAATGATCGCCAGTTCCAGGTTGCTGACTTCATAAGCGGCGCGCGGCGCATCGATAACCTGAATAAAACAGACCGCATCGATAGTGACGTTGGCGTTATCTTTTGAGATCACCTCCTGCGACGGAATATCCAGCACCTGCTCCATCATATTGATCTTGCGGCCAATTCTGTCCATAAATGGTACAACAAGGCTTAATCCCGGCTGCAGGGTTTTGGTGTAACGTCCAAAGCGCTCCACCGTCCACTGGTATCCCTGCGGAACGATTTTGACGCCCGCGCCGACGATCACCAGCGCGACGAAAATGAGAATAGGGATAAGAATGAGCATAGCTAAACCTCCTGTTGCGTTGTCCATAAACCGATTTTGCTGACGAATTAAGCGAATTATACCTGATTCAGTAAAGCATGTTCCCCCCTTATTAATTACAGGGATACACTATCGCTATAAAAATATGAACAACGGATGCGCAATAAATGACAGAACGTAGCATGTTGCTTGAGTTAAAGCAGGTCGGTTACCGGACTGCGACGACAAAAATAGTGAATAACATCAGTTTTACGCTGCAACGCGGCGAATTTAAGTTAATTACCGGTCCTTCTGGCTGCGGAAAAAGTACGTTGTTGAAAATGGTGGCCTCATTAATAAGCCCTGATATCGGCGTGATTCTTTTTGAGGGGCAGGATATTACTACTCTGAGTCCGGAAGCCTATCGCCAGCAGGTTTCTTATTGCGCTCAGACGCCAGCGCTATTTGGCGATACGGTTTACGATAACCTGATTTTTCCCTGGCAAATTCGCCATCAGCGCCCGCAGCCGACAGCCTTCGCAGACGATCTGGCGCGTTTTGAACTGCCGGAGACGATTCTGCAAAAACCGATTACCGCGCTTTCCGGTGGAGAAAAACAGCGTATTGCTCTAATTCGTAATCTACAGTTTCTGCCGAAAATACTGTTACTCGACGAAATAACCAGCGCGCTGGATGAACATAACAAACGGAATGTGAATGATATTATTCATCGCTATGTTCGCGATAAGCAGGTCGCTGTCTTGTGGGTAACGCATGATAAAGATGAAATTCAACACGCGGATAAGGTGATAACGTTAACGCCATCTGCCGGAGAGATGCAGGAGGCGCGTTATGAACGAGCATAATATTACCAATACCTCGCTGGCGTTATCGATGCTGCTAGTGGTGGTCGCGATGCTCATCAGTCACAAGGAAAAGCTGGCGCTGGAAAAAGATATTCTGTGGAGCGTATGCCGGGCGGTGATACAGCTCATTATTGTCGGCTATGTACTGAAATACATCTTTGGCGTTAATCATGCCGCCCTGACGCTGCTAATGGTGCTGTTCATCTGTTTTAACGCTGCCTGGAACGCGCAAAAGCGCAGTAAATATATCGATAAGGCATTTCTCTCCTCGTTTATCGCCATCACCGTCGGCGCCGGACTAACGCTGACGGTACTGGTGCTTACCGGTTCGATTGAATTTGCGCCGATGCAGGTGATTCCCATCGCTGGCATGGTCGCCGGCAATGCGATGGTGGCGGTAGGGCTGTGCTACAACCAACTGGGGCTGCGTTTTCATAGCGAGCAGCAGCAAATCCAGGAAAAGTTAAGTTTGGGCGCAACGCCGAAAATGGCCTCCGCCGGGCTTATCCGCGATAGCATCCGCGCATCGCTTATCCCGACGATCGACTCGGCAAAGACCGTTGGGCTGGTGAGCCTGCCGGGGATGATGTCCGGGCTGATTTTTGCCGGGATCGATCCGGTAAAAGCGATTAAATATCAAATTATGGTAACGTTTATGCTGTTGTCGACAGCCAGCCTGTCTACCATCATTGCCTGCTATTTAACCTACCGGAAGTTCTATAATTCGCGTCATCAGTTGGTAGTGATGCCGCTCAAGAAATCATGATAGTGGCCGGATGATGGCGCAAGCGCCTTATCCGGCCTGAGGACGACAGGTAGGCCAGATAAGCGCGCCATCAGGCAAGAGAGGATTAATACAGTAGCGCGTACAACTGGCGGCGGTATTTCGACGCCAGCGCGTCGCCGGTGCCGAGCGCGGCAAGGATCTCCTGGAAGGTTTTGCGCGTTTGTCCCTCGGCGGCGGCAAGATCTTTTCTCAGATGGCTGAACAGCAATTCCAGCGCTTCTTCATTACGTCCGACCTGGTGCAACTGCAACGCCAGTTGCGTTGCCAAAGCCGCATCCTGCGGATTCTCCGCGACTTGCTGCTGAAGTTGCTGAATTTCCGGCGTATCCGCCGCCTGTTTAAGCAGTTCGATCTGCGCAACCAGCCCCTGATAACGGGTATCCTGATCCTGTAGCGGGATAGTTTTTAACACCGCTTCGGCCTCTTCAGAGCGGTTCAGCGCAATTTGCGCTTCCGCCAGTAACAGGCCAATCTCACTGTTCTGCGAAGAGAGCTGCCAGGCGTCTTTGAGCAACGGCAGCGCGTCAACATAGTTGCCCTCCTGCATTAACTGCATCGCTTGTTGCGCTTTTAGCTCTTCTTCACGCGGCAGTACTTTATCCAGCAGAGCGCGGATCGCCTCTTCCGGCTGCGGTCCCTGGAAACCATCGACCGGTTGGCCATTCTGGAACAGATAGACTGTCGGGATGGCGCGCAGACCAAACTGAGCGGCGATCATCTGTTCGGCGTCGCAGTCCAGCTTTGCCAGAATAAACTGACCGTGGTACTGGGCAGCCAGACTTTCCAGCACTGGCGTTAATTGCAGACAGTGTTGGCTGCGTTCAGACCAGAAATAGAACAGTACCGGCGTGGTCATGGACTGCTCTAAGGTCTGCTGCAGGTTGGATTCATTAATATTGACAATGTTCTGTACGGACATGGCGTCGCTCTCTTTTGTCTGTGTCACGTTTACATGGGGGCTGACGGGCGCGCTTCAACTCAGCTTTGTAAAATTTTATCCAGCATCCGGCCCGGCAATAGGCGTTTCAGCGCCATCACTGCCCAGGTGACCAGCGTAACGGGATAGCGCAGCCTGGGTTTATCGCTTGCAAAAGCATGACGCACTTTCGCTACTACCGCGTCAGGATCGCGGGTGAAACGTGCGGCGATGCCGGGATTTTCTACCGGTTTATCACGCTGCGTCTGGTTAACGTTATCCGTAAAACGGGTACGAATTGGTCCCGGTTCTATCAGACTCACTTTAATGCCTGTGTGCCGTAGCTCCATACGTAGCGCGTCAGACCAGGCTTCGAGCGCATATTTGCTGGCGGCGTAAGCGCCGCGCCCTGGGGTGGAAATCAGCCCCATCACCGATGAGGTCATCACAATGCGTCCTTCGCCATGCGGCAACATGGCGGGAAGTAAGCGCATAGTAAGCTGATGCGCGCCGAAGAAATTACTGGAAAACTGTTGCTCCATCTGCTCACGGCTGATGGTGGAAAGGGGGCCATACACGCCGTAGCCGGCATTGTTAAAGATCCCATACAGACGATTATCGGTCAGGGCGATCACTTCATCGGCGGCACGATCCACGCTTTCAGGGGAGTCGAGATCGATCAACACGCCGGTAAATCCCATACTGTTCATCCGGGCGACATCATCAGGTTTGCGGCAGCCCGCCAGGATTTGAAAGCCCTGGCGTTTAAGTTCAAGCGCGCTGTCCAGACCGATTCCGCTGGAACATCCTGTTATTAAGACCGATTTTTGCATAACTTTACCTGTCAGGATCTCCGTTGATTTAAGAGTCGTGGTTAACTATATCCGTCATACTTCAAGTTGCCTGTGCGTTCGTTTACTCCAGTCACATAGGTATCTATGCTCCTGGACATTCTCTTACGTGCCGCCTTCATGCAACTCGAATTATTCAGGAGAGAAAAGGGGTCAACTGCTTCGCCATCCAGTCGGCAATAAACGGCTGGGCGTCGCGGTTGGGATGAATGCCGTCATCCTGCATCCACTGCGGTTTCAGATATACCTCTTCCATAAAAAACGGTAACAGAGGAATATCGAACTCTTTGGCGAGCTTAGGATAAATGGCGCTAAAGGATTCATTATAACGGCGACCGTAGTTTGCGGGCAGATGAATTTGCATCAGTAACGGTTGGGCATCGGCGGCTTTCACCGTCTGAATGATTTTACGTAGCGTCTGTTCGGTTTGCGCAGGTGCAAAACCGCGTAGTCCATCGTTGCCGCCAAGTTCCACCACTACCCAGCGCGGGTGATGCTGTTGCAACAGCGCCGGCAAACGCGCCAGTCCCTGCTGCGAGGTATCTCCGCTTATACTGGCATTAACGACCGACGTTTTGTTTTGCCATTTATCATTAAGGAGCGACGGCCATGCCGCGCTGGCGGCCATACGGTAACCGGCGCTGAGGCTATCGCCCAGAATTAATAAGGTGTCTGCGGCGGCGGCACGGAAAGTTAACAGGATCAAAAACAGGAAGGGCAAATGCCAGCGGAAAACAGTGTTGAAGTTCATCGTCTCAGGAAGTCCGTCGGTCAGGGTGAGCATGAGCTTCCCATCCTTACCGGAGTTGAACTGGTTGTCAAACGCGGCGAAACCATTGCGCTGATTGGCGAATCAGGATCGGGAAAATCTACGCTGCTGGCGATTCTCGCCGGACTGGATGACGGCAGTAGCGGAGAGGTCAGTCTGGTGGGGAAACCGCTTCACCAGATGGACGAAGAGGCGCGGGCGCAGCTTCGCGCTCAGCATGTCGGTTTTGTTTTTCAATCCTTCATGCTTATTCCTACGCTTAACGCGCTGGAAAACGTTGAGCTACCGGCCCTGCTACGCGGTGAAAACAGCGGTCAGAGTAAGGCGGGGGCGAAAGCGCTGCTCGAACAACTGGGACTGGGAAAACGGCTTGACCACCTTCCGGCACAGCTTTCCGGCGGCGAACAGCAGCGTGTAGCGCTGGCGCGCGCGTTTAACGGGCGTCCTGATGTGCTGTTTGCCGATGAGCCGACGGGCAACCTTGACCGTCAGACCGGAGATAAAATCGCCGACCTGCTATTTTCGCTTAACCGCGAGCACGGCACCACGCTGATTCTGGTGACGCACGACCCGGCGCTGGCGGCGCGCTGCGACCGGCGGCTGCGGTTGGTCAACGGTCAGTTACAGGAGGAGGCATGATAGCTCGCTGGTTCTGGCGCGAATGGCGCTCGCCGTCGCTGATTATTGTCTGGCTGGCGTTGAGTCTGGCGGTGGCCTGCGTACTGGCGCTCGGCAGTATCAGCGACCGGATGGAAAAAGGGTTAAGTCAGCAAAGCCGCGAGTTTATGGCAGGCGATCGGACGCTGCAAAGTTCGCGGGAGGTACCGAAGGCCTGGCTTGAAGAGGCGCGTAAACGCGGCCTTAACGTGGGCGAGCAGTTAACCTTTGCGACCATGACGTTTGCTGGCGATACGCCGCAACTGGCCAGCGTGAAGGCGGTAGATAGCGTTTATCCGATGTACGGCGAATTGCAAACCCGTCCTGACGGAGTGAAACCGCAGCCGGGTAGCGTACTGCTGGCGCCGCGTCTGATGGCGCTGCTTAATTTGAAAACGGGCGATACCATTGATGTCGGCGACGTGACCTTGCGTATTGCCGGTGAAGTGGTGCAGGAGCCGGATTCCGGGTTTAACCCTTTTCAGATGGCGCCGCGTCTGATGATGAATATGGCCGATGTGGCAAAAACCGGTGCGATACAGCCGGGGAGCCGCGTGATGTGGCGGTATAAATTCGGCGGAACGCCGCAACAGCTTGCTGGCTATGAAAGCTGGCTGTTACCGCAGCTTAAACCGGAACATCGCTGGTACGGACTGGAGCAGGATGACGGGGCATTGGGGAAATCGCTCGAACGTTCGCAGCAGTTTTTGCTGCTTTCGGCGTTATTAACGCTACTGCTGGCGGTAGCTGCCGTCGCGGTGGCGATGAGCCATTACTGCCGTAGCCGCTACGATCTGGTGGCGATTTTAAAAACGTTGGGCGCGGGCCGGGCCCAGTTGCGTAAACTTATCATCGGACAGTGGTTGATGGTGCTGGGGCTTTCCGCCGTCACGGGAGGCGCGATTGGGTTACTGTTTGAAAACATATTGCTGGTGCTGCTAAAACCGGTATTGCCCGCCGATTTGCCGCCCGCCAGCCTGTGGCCCTGGCTGTGGGCGCTGGGTGCGATGACGGTCATCTCTCTGCTGGTCGGTTTACGACCTTATCGATTGTTGCTGGCGACCCAGCCGCTACGGGTGCTGCGCCGCGATGTTGTCGCTCGCGTCTGGCCGTTAAAAATTTATTTGCCTGTCGCCTGCGCCGTCGTGGTGGCGCTGCTCGCCGGATTGATGGGCGGAAGTATGCTGTTGTGGGCGGTTCTGGCGGGTGCAGTGATACTGGCGCTGCTGTGCGGTCTGGTGGGCTGGATGCTGCTTAACGTGCTGCGCGGCATGACGTTGACGTCGCTACCGCTGCGTCTGGCCGTCAGCCGACTTCTGCGTCAGCCGTGGTCAACGTTGAGTCAGCTTTCGGCGTTTTCGCTTTCGTTTATGCTGCTGGCGCTCTTGCTGGTGCTGCGCGGCGACCTCCTTGATCGCTGGCAACAGCAGCTCCCGCCGGAAAGCCCGAACTATTTCCTTATCAATATTGCTTCAGAGCAGGTCGCGCCGCTGAAAGCCTTTTTGGCGGAACATCAGGTGATTCCGCAGACGTTTTATCCGATTGTGCGGGCGCGGTTAACCAGGATAAATGGTAATCCGACGGAAGGTCAGCAGGATGAGTCGCTCAACCGTGAACTGAATTTGACCTGGCAGGATACGCGCCCGGCGCATAATCCGCTGGTCGCCGGTCACTGGCCGCCAAAACCGGGCGAAGTCTCTATGGAAGAGGGGCTGGCGAAGCGGTTGAACGTCAAACTCGGCGATAGCGTAACCTTTATGGGCGATACCCAGGCATTTAGCGCTAAAGTCACCAGCCTGCGTCAAGTGGACTGGGAAAGCCTGCGGCCCAACTTTTTCTTCATTTTTCCTTCCGGGGCGCTGGACGGGCAACCGCAAAGCTGGTTGACCAGTTTTCGCTGGGAGAATGGCAACGGCATGTTAACGCAGCTTAACCGCGAGTTTCCTACCGTCAGCCTGTTAGATATCGGGGCGATCCTGAAACAGGTGGGACAGGTGCTGGAGCAGGTCAGTCGGGCGCTGGAGGTGATGGTTGTGCTAGTCACCCTCTGCGGCATGTTGCTATTACTGGCTCAGGTACAGGTCGGGATGCGTCAGCGCCATCAGGAGCTGGTGGTGTGGCGCACGTTAGGAGCCGGAAAGAAACTGTTGCGTACCACACTCTGGTGCGAATTCGCCATGCTGGGGTTAGTTGCCGGGCTGGTCGCCGCGATTGGCGCGGAAACGGCGCTGGCGATCTTACAAATCAACGTTTTTGATTTCCCCTGGGAGCCGGACTGGCGTTTATGGGGCGCACTGCCGTTTTGCGGCGCGCTGCTGCTTTCCGTATGCGGCGGCTGGCTTGGCGTTCGTTTGCTGAAAGGCAAAGCGCTATTCCGACAGTTTAGTGGATGATTCATGATGTGAATAATTTCTCGCCGGTTTTTAAAACGGCGCGTACTTTTTTAGTCGCACAAATTGCTAACTCCTTGATTTTTAGTAGCACAAATCATTAAAAAATACACAACACGTAAGGTTTTATAACAGTTATTATTTGCCTGCTAAATGATTTGGATTGGCTATCTATCAAGGAAAATATAATGACAATTAAAATAACAGCGTTGGCGGCATCGATCGGCGCGGCAGTGGCTTTCATGCCTTTCGCTACTCAGGCGGAAATCACCGTTTTAAAACAAGATCCCCAGGCGGGTAATCCACTCAGCCGACTCAATTTCACCGTCGGCGGGAGTATTCGTCCGCAGTTCCAGAATATGACCGGCAATGACGGCGCGAACGGTTATAAACGTAATGGTTTTGATGGCGGGACGCGTTTCCGCTTCGCCGCGGATTACTATCTGTTTGATGATATCAGTTGGATTAGCTATTACGAGCTGGGCGTCAATATCCCTGCGGTATTTGACTGGGATAACCATTATGCGAAGGGCGCGACTGATACCACTCGCCGTATGCTGTATACCGGCTTCAAGAGCGCGACGTGGGGAACGCTGACCTTCGGTCAACAGAACAGCATTTATTACGATGTGGTGGGCGCAAAAACCGATATCTGGGATTACGACATGATAGGTCAGGCGCCGGGCAACGGGATTAACGGCGACTACGATGGTTCTTATCGCACGCGTAAATCATTGAAGTATAAGAAAAGCATTGGTAATGTCGATCTCTACGCGTCTTATCTGTTCAGCGACGATTATAATGCCAATAACGGCCTGAATTACAAACGTAAAGGCGGCGGTTCTTTAGGCGCGGATTACCATCTCACCGACGATCTGACCTGGGGGACGGCATGGAACTATACCCGTGCGGAGATGCGCGGCAACGGCAATAAAACTTACGATCAAAATATTGTCGGTACCGCGTTAAGCTGGACGCCGGAAAACTGGACTATCGCCGCAGGCGGCGGTTGGTATCAGAACTTTATGACGACCAAAAAAGTGTCTGTGAATGATTACTTTGCCGGCGATGCGTGGGGGCTGGAATATTTTGTCGGTTACGCTTTCCCGATTGGTCAGTATGCCGTGAAAGCTATTCAACCGTACTTTATGGGCGACCGCATTGAATATGTGAATGGCCGCGACTATCTGCGTACCGATAACGGCGTGGGGATCACCTTCCAACTGGATTATGGTTTCCGCGTTGATTATGAACATGTTTTCACCTCCAGCACTGACAATCTGGGCGATATGAACCTGGTGCGTCTGCGTTACGATTTCTAAAGCGTTTTCCTCTGCCGGATGTTGGCGTTAAGACCTCTTATCCGGCATTTCCCTCTACGCTATTCCCGCCTGACACACGCCTGAGCGCCTGCCTCGTACATTTAACGACACACCAGGAAACATCATGAAATAATTTCAAGGACAGCAGGCTGTGATCTGTGTCATGTTAAGAAATAGCCTTTCGTTTGGGCCAAAACAGACGATGCCGCATGAACGGCATCCGGCACAGCATCACACTATTTAAAATGGAGAAATTATGGGATTGCGTCAGAGTTTACGCATTGCGGCCAGCACGCTATTACTGGCCTGCGGATTACAGTTTGCCCATGCCGATAGTTCCCCGCAAACGATCGTATTTGGCGTCGCGCCAGGGCCGTATGGCGACATGGTGAAGCAGGCGATTGCGCCGACATTAAAAGAAAAAGGGTATAAGGTCGTGGTGCGCGAGTTTAGCGACTATGTCCAGCCCAATATGGCGTTAGCTAACGGCAGCATTGACGCCAACCTCTTTCAACATACCCTCTATTTTGACAAATTCACCGCTGACAAAGGGTTGAAGCTCAGCAAACTTATTGTGGTACCGACCGCCGGGATGGGCTTCTATTCACGTAAAATCAACAGTCTGGATGCGCTTAAAAAAGGGGACATTATTACCCTCTCCAACGATCCGACCAACCTGGCGCGCGGCCTTCGCTTCCTGCAATCGTTGGGGCTTATCACGATTAAGGACAATATCGATCCGACCAAAGCCTCTGAACGAGATATCGCCAGCAATCCAAAAGGACTGGTTTTCAAACCGCTGGAAGCCGCACAGCTACCGCGCACGCTGGATGGCGTGACCGGCGCGCTGGTTAACGGGAACTTTGCGGTGGCGGCAGGACTGGATCTTTCCAGCGCGATTAAGCAGGAACACCTGGATGAGAATCTGAAAAATATCATTGCGGTACGCAGTGAAGATGCCGATAAGCCGTTTGCCAAAGATATTGTCGAGGCGGTGAAATCGCCGGCTTATCGCGCGGTCATCGACGATCCAAAGAATATTTATAGCGCCTTCCAGAAACCGGAATGGATGACCGCGACACCCTGATCGCAGCGGTAGCCATCCCCAATTTCTGAGGTGAATATGATTGAAATAGAAAAAGTCTGCGTCGATTTTACCGCCGGTCGCGGTACCCCCACGCGCGCGGTGGATGATGTGAGCCTGCATATCGCCGCGGGCGAGATTTTTGGCATTGTTGGTACCAGCGGCGCAGGAAAAAGCACTCTGCTGCGTACCCTGAACGCCTTAACGCGTCCCAGCCAGGGGCGCGTCAACGTCAACGGCGTGGAAATCTCGGCGCTGGACGGAAAAGCGTTACGCCAGGCGCGGCAGCGTATTGGTATGATTTTCCAGCATTTTAACTTAATGCATACCCGGACAGTGGCGCAAAACGTGGCGTTTAGCCTGAAAGCGGCTGGCTGGGAACGCAGCAAAATCGCGCCGCGGGTGGCGGAAATTTTAACGCTGGTGGGCCTTGCCGATAAAGCGAACCGTTTTCCGGTACAGCTCAGCGGCGGGCAAAAACAGCGGGTGGGGATAGCCCGCGCCATCGCTAACCATCCGGATGTGTTGCTATGTGACGAACCGACTTCCGCTCTGGATCTGGAAACTTCCGCCACGATTCTGGCCCTGCTCAGAAAGATCAACGCACAGCTCGGGATTACTATTGTGCTGATCACCCATGAAATGAACGTGATCAAATCTATTTGCGATCGCGTGGCGGTGATGTCGGGCGGTAAGGTTGTGGAATCGGGCGAGGTGTTTGATGTGTTTGCCCACCCGCAACACGCTTTCACACAGCAACTGGTGTCTCATACCCTTAATTTGACCCTGCCGGAACGTTTACGGGAACACCTGCCCGGGCAGTTGCTGAAAATTTTGTTTATCGGCGATTCGGCGGAGCAGCCGGTACTGTCAGAGGTGGCGATCAAGTTTGGCGTCGCGGTCAATATCCTGCATGGCAAGATTGAGTATATCGGCGAACGCGCGTTGGGCATTCTGGTGGTGCAATTAACCGCGCCGCATAATCCAACGGCGGTGGCCGCCGCCGTGGAGCATATCCGTCAACGTACCGCACAGGTGGAGGTGATCCGTGGATGATTTATTGCCGGATTTAACGCTGGCGTTCAATGAAACTTTCCAGATGTTGAGTATTTCAACGGTGCTGGCGATTCTTGGCGGTCTACCGCTCGGTTTTCTGATTTTTGTCACCGATCGTCATCTGTTCTGGCAGAACCGTTTTATTTATCTCGTCGCCTCGGTTCTGGTGAATATTATCCGCTCGGTGCCATTTGTTATTTTACTGGTGCTGTTACTGCCGCTAACGCAGCTTTTGCTGGGTAATACGATTGGCCCGATTGCAGCCTCCGTCCCGCTGTCGGTGGCCGCAATCGCGTTTTATGCACGCCTGGTAGATAGCGCGCTCCGTGAAGTCGATAAAGGGATTATTGAGGCGGCGCTGGCATTCGGCGCTAGTCCGATGCGTATTATCTGTACCGTACTGTTGCCGGAAGCCAGCGCAGGGCTGCTGCGCGGCCTGACGATTACATTGGTAAGCTTAATCGGCTACTCGGCGATGGCCGGGATTGTCGGCGGCGGCGGGGTAGGCGACCTGGCGATTCGCTATGGCTACTACCGTTACGAAACCGAAGTGATGGTTGTTACCGTGGTGGCGCTGATTGTGCTGGTTCAGGTCGTTCAGATGCTGGGCGACTGGCTGGCAAAACGTGCCGACAAGCGCGACAGACACTAAGCCGGCTCAATGTAGCGTCAGCCGGCAATAAAAATAAGCTATTGCGCTTTTAGCCAGTTGGCAACGTCTTGCCATGTGCCGCGAAAAACGATATTCGCGGCTTTTTTCTCCAGTTGATAGCGATACATTGGGTCGTAATATTCGTTAAGTAGCGGAACCAGCCATGCCATATGGCCGTCGGTGCTGCCGCTGGATAATTGCTCCGCCAGCGCCCTATCCAGCGTGTCCGTCAGTTCGGCAAAGCGTTGCAACCCCAGACGGCGGCGAATAGCGAACAGTCCATGATGAAGATATTCACTATACGCCTGCCAACCGGCTTCATCGCCGTAGGCGTGGGTGAAGTCGTGATGCATACGGATGAAATACTCTTCACGCAGTCGTTCCAGACGAAGCGCAAACGGATCTTCCACTACCGCAATGGGGGCCTGCGCCATTCTTTCGCGTAAACACTCAGGCAGATGGTTGGCGCCGATCGTTCGCCCTTCATCTTCCAGTACCCACCTTTTTAGCGTCTGACGCGCGTTAATTTTCAGCAATTCAACGGCAAGTTTGTTTTCAAAACTGGCCTGGCTGAGTTGGGGTTTCAGCGTGCGGCCAAAAGAGGAGCCGCGATGACGCGCGAGACCTTCCAGATCCACGCCGTTGGGCTGTTGTCGCACCAGTTGCGTTTTGCCGCTGCCCGTACAGCCGCCAATTAAAAGTATCGGTTTTTGCGCCAGTTGCCAGGTCGCCTGAATTGCTGTCTGACGCAGCGCTTTATAGCCGCCTTCAATAAGCGGGCAGTCAATCCCTGTTTCTTGCAGCCAACGTTGTACGATATGTGACCGCTGACCGCCGCGCGCGCAGCACAGATACCCATTGGGGAAACGTTGATACGCGGCTTTCCAGGCCTCAAGCCGCTGCTGGCGAATGTCGCCGCAAACCAGCCGATGCCCCAACGCTAACGCCGCATCCGCGCCCTGACGTTTGTAGCAGGTGCCGACGGCGGCCCGCTCGTCATCCATCATCAATGGCAGGTTGATAGCGCCCGGCATGGCGCCCTGTTCAAACTCAATCGGCGCGCGTACATCAATTAAAGGCGTATCGGCAAGGAGGAGCGCGCGATAGTCCGTTCCATCGTTCATGTGTAATCCCGAAAAACAAAACAGCAATAGCGAGATTTTACGCGCTGAGGGAGGAGCCGGGAAAGGGGAAGATCATTCTCCCGGCATTTTATGTGTTATTTAAGCTTACTTTGCGCCCAGATAATGCCGCTGGCGTATTCGCCCGGCAGGAGCGGAGAGAGCGCTTCCAGGGTGGCGCTAAGACGTGACGTATCGCTGTCGGTCAGATTCAGATGGCCGACTTTTCGCCCCGGACGTACCGCTTTATCATACCAGTGCAGATGTACCAGCGGCAGCTTCAGCCAGTCGTAATTCAGCTCGCTGCCGATCAGGTTGATCATCACCGACGGGGCGTTAATCACCGGCGCGGGCAACGGCAGGCCGGTAATCGCGCGCAAATGCAATTCAAACTGACTGATGCTGGCGCCATTTTGCGTCCAGTGTCCGCTGTTATGCACGCGCGGCGCCAGTTCATTGATTAACAGGCCTTCCGGCGTGATAAAACATTCCATTGCCATTACGCCGACGTAGTTCAGCGCCTGCATAATTGCTGACAGCATTGATTCCGCCTGCTCCTGCTGTTCGGCGTTCGCCTGTGGGAACGCGACGCTGGTCCGCAAGATGCCGTCCTGATGCAAATTGTGCGTCAGCGGGTAAAACACGGTACTGCCGTCATGAGCGCGCGCGCCGACTAACGACACTTCGCCGGAAAAATGGATGCCGCGCTCAACAATACATTCGCCATAGCAGTCATCCGGCAGTTGCCCGGTTTCGTCCGCGCGTAGACGCCACTGCCCGCGACCGTCGTAGCCGCCAACGCGACGCTTAATAATCGCCAGTTCGCCCAGGCGGTCAAAGATGCCGGACCACTCGTCGGCGCTTGTCAGCAGCTGCCACGGCGCGGTCGCGAGTCCCAGTTTATCGAAAAGCTGTTTTTGTGTCAGACGGTCGGCGATGATCGGAAATACATCGCGATTGACGAATGCCGGGTGGCGCGCCAGCTCGCGGGTAAGCGCGGTTTCCGGCCAGCGCTCAATCTCTGCGGTAATGACGCTCTGCTGTACCGGCACGGCGGTAGGCTCTGCATCCAGGCCAACCGGCCAGACGGCGATACCCAGCGGTTCGCCCGCCTGGCGCAGCATTCGGCCCAGTTGCCCGTTGCCGAGAACGCAAACTTGCTTCATAGCGTCCCCCGCGGATCGGGATTTTCCAGAACTTCATCGGTTTGCGCTTTGCGCCAGTCGGCAATGCGCTGATGCAGTTCCGCGTCGTGTTGCGCCAGAATCTGCGCTGCCAGCAGTGCGGCGTTAGCGGCACCGGCTTTACCGATCGCCAGCGTACCCACCGGAATGCCGCGCGGCATCTGCACGATGGAGTAGAGGCTATCCACACCGCTTAGCGCAGCGCTTTGTACCGGTACGCCGAGTACCGGGACCAGCGTTTTTGCCGCAATCATTCCCGGCAGATGTGCCGCGCCGCCCGCGCCGGCAATAATCACTTGATATCCGTTCTCTTCCGCCGTTTCGGCGAAGCTGAACAGCTTATCGGGGGTGCGATGGGCGGAAACCACTTCTACATGGTGCGGGACATCCAGAATTTCAAAAATTTCGGCGGCGAATTGCATGGTAGCCCAGTCGCTTTTGGACCCCATCACGATGGCGACACGCGCCGGATTATTGCGGGAAGACATGCGTCTTAAAACTCCTGTGGTGCGGGACACGCTGCTTTTGAGGTGTCAGAGAATAGCATGATAATCAGGCAAGGAAAACGGTTGCGTGTACGCCGTAACGGACGATTCGACGAACATTTACAGGGGGAAGGCGATTAACTCAACGTTGTCCGGCGTGACTTTTACCATTGAACCTTCATGATGCCATGCGCCTAACACCACGCGGAATGCGGGCTGGTCGTTGGCGGAAAGTTCATGCACCGCCGGGCGATGGGTGTGACCGTGAATCAGCCACTGTACGCGGTGTTTTTCCATTTCGGCGACGACGGTCTGCGCATTGACGTCCATAATATCCAGCGATTTGCTGCTGTTGGCGGCTTTACTGCCGGCGCGCATTCTGGCGGCGATACGGCGGCGGATAAACAGCGGCAGGGTAAGGAACAGTCGTTGAATCCACGGATTATGGACTTTGGCGCGAAACGCCTGATAACCGGCATCATCGGTACAGAGCGTATCGCCGTGCATAATCAATACATTGCGGCCATACAGGTCGAGCACCTTTTCCTGCGGCAGTAGAATCATGCCGCTTTCGCGGGCAAAGCGTTTGCCAATCAGGAAATCACGGTTACCGTGAATAAAGAAGCAGGGGACGCCGGAATCAACCAGCGATTTAATGGCAACGGCCATTTCACGATGTAGCGGGTTGGGGTCGTCGTCGCCAATCCAGGCTTCGAAGAGATCGCCAAGAATATACAGCGCGTCGGCCTGACGGGCTTCTACGGCTAAAAAACGCAGAAAACCGGCGACGATCGCCGGTTCTTCCGTTTGCAGATGCAAGTCTGCAATAAACAGTGTCGCCACGATTACTCGCTGACGGTCACGTTTTCAATGATGACGTCTTCTTTTGGTACGTCC
This sequence comes from Salmonella sp. SAL04157, assembly GCF_046551635.1. Lineage (NCBI taxonomy): Bacteria > Pseudomonadati > Pseudomonadota > Gammaproteobacteria > Enterobacterales > Enterobacteriaceae > Salmonella > Salmonella sp. SAL04157. The sequence goes on along the minus strand of NZ_JBGDVS010000006.1, from coordinate 238,676 downwards.
TGATGCATACCGCTACGGCCAGTGGCGACGCCTTTGATTTTATCTACCACGTCCATACCTTCTACGACTTCCGCAAAGACGCAGTAGCCCCAGCCTTGCAGACTTTCGCCGGAGAAGTTCAGGAAGTCGTTGTCTGCCACGTTGATGAAGAATTGCGCGGTAGCCGAGTGTGGTGCCTGAGTACGCGCCATTGCCAGCGTACCACGGGTATTTTTCAGACCATTGTTGGCTTCGTTTTTGATCGCCTCTTTGGTGGCTTTCTGTTTCATGCCCGGCTCAAAGCCGCCGCCCTGAATCATAAAACCGTTAATCACACGGTGGAAAATGGTGTTGTTGTAAAAACCTTCGCGGCAGTAGTCCAGGAAGTTTTTAACTGTTTCAGGCGCTTTATCATCAAAGGTTTTGATTACGATATCGCCGTGATTAGTGTGGAAAGTAACCATTTTTGCATCCTGTTCCAAGAGAGTGGTGCTTTAGCCCGCAATGGGGCACATATAGGGGCTTGTTATAGCATAACCGTAAGCTGCGATCACCTTGCAAAGTGTGCTGCTTCGATTACGAATAATATGTATCATACGGAGATTATTACCCACACACGTCTATACGGAATCTTCGATGTTAAAAATTTTTAATACACTGACGCGCCAAAAAGAGGAATTCAAACCCATTCATGCCGGGGAAGTCGGCATGTACGTGTGTGGTATCACCGTTTACGATCTCTGCCACATTGGCCACGGACGCACGTTTGTCGCTTTTGACGTTGTCGCACGCTATTTGCGTTTTCTCGGTTATAAGCTGAAGTATGTGCGTAACATTACCGATATCGACGATAAAATTATTAAACGCGCCAATGAAAACGGCGAAAGTTTTGTCGCGCTGGTCGACAGAATGATTGCGGAAATGCATCAGGACTTTGACGCGCTGAATATTCTGCGTCCGGACAGCGAGCCGCGTGCGACGCACCATATTCAGGAAATTATCGAGCTCACCCGCACCTTAATCGAGAAAGGGCACGCCTATGTGGCGGATAACGGCGATGTGATGTTCGATGTACCGACCGATCCGACTTATGGGCAGCTTTCCCGTCAGGATCTTGAGCAGCTTCAGGCGGGCGCGCGCGTGGATGTCGTTGACGTGAAGCGTAACCCGATGGACTTCGTGCTGTGGAAAATGTCGAAAGAGGGCGAGCCGAGCTGGCCGTCGCCGTGGGGCGAAGGGCGTCCGGGCTGGCACATTGAATGTTCGGCGATGAACTGCAAGCAGTTGGGCAACCATTTTGATATTCACGGCGGCGGTTCTGATCTGATGTTCCCGCACCATGAAAACGAGATTGCCCAGTCTACCTGCGCGCATGACGGCGAATACGTCAACTACTGGATGCACTCCGGTATGGTGATGGTGGATCGCGAGAAGATGTCCAAATCGCTGGGCAACTTCTTTACCGTGCGCGACGTGCTGAAATACTACGATGCGGAAACCGTGCGCTACTTCCTGATGTCCGGGCATTACCGTAGCCAACTGAACTACAGCGAAGAGAACCTCAAGCAGGCGCGCGCCTCGCTGGAGCGGCTATACACTGCATTGCGTGGAACGGATAAATCAGCGGCCCCGGCGGGCGGCGAGGCGTTTGAAGCGCGTTTCGTGGAGGCGATGAATGACGATTTCAATACGCCGGAAGCCTACTCCGTCCTGTTTGATATGGCGCGTGAAGTCAACCGTCTGAAGGGCGAAGATATGGCCGCCGCGAATGCGATGGCGTCTCATCTGCGGAAGATTTCCGGCGTGCTGGGACTGCTGGAGCAGGAGCCGGATGTTTTCCTGCAAAGCGGCGCGCAGGCGGATGACGGTGAAGTTGCGGAAATTGAAGCCTTGATTCAACAGCGTCTGGATGCCCGTAAAGCGAAAGACTGGGCGGCGGCGGACGCGGCGCGCGATCGTCTCGCTGAAATGGGTATTATTCTGGAAGATGGCCCGCAGGGCACCACCTGGCGGCGTAAGTAAGCGCTTTTACAGGCCGCTCTATTTGCATAGAACGGCCTGTTTTTTATTTTTTCGCGCCGGGCGAAAGATAAACACACACTGACTCCCCCAGATTCTGATGTTCACACTTGGGTATTGCCCGGCTGTAACGGGCAATAAAGCGGATGACGCTGTCGCCGCTGTTTAGCCCCACATTTCCTTTTCGCAGCAATTCTGCTGGCTGATCGTCGGTGAAAACGTTAGGGGTGAACAGTTTTGCGCCTAATCGTTCAAAAGTGCCAGCACTAACGATAGAGGGTTGATAACCCTGAAGCTGCAACCAGCGGCGGGCATCATTACGTGACCAAATCTGCGCATCGTTTGCTCGCGCAAACACTTCGAGAAGCCAGCCATTCGAATTCTGATAAGGGCCGGAAAAAGGCCACGCAATCAGGTTGTAGCGGGGACTGTGGAAGAGATTGAGTTTGATAGCGCTATGTAAGAGCGTTTGTAATGCCGTCGCGATATCTGAACGCGGGCGCAAAACGGCAATGCTCTGATTCACCAAGTCATCAGCCAGAAACTCATACAGACCTTGTATATAGAGCGCTGATTCAGCGGTTCCGCAAGTATTCAGATTATGGTAAACCCGCCAGTCTCCGTTTGGCTGGCGCATGGCATAGCCAGCATGTGACCAGGTTAAATGTCGGCTCGACATATCTTGCCCCTGGCGAACCAGAATGACGACCGGATCGGGTTGACTGTTAAGCTGTTGTTTGAGTTGTAACGCCTGATCCATTGTCGCTGCGATGCTCTCCGGCGTGTTTGCTTTTTGGTGGCAGTTAGCACTGTCTGCATAAGCGTTGAGCGAGATTGCGCTGAGCCAGAGGGCAAACGCGAATCGCTTCATTTGGCCGGTACCGTCTGGTTGCTGGAAAGTCCTGCGTCGTCCTGATTTACCATATGGGCAAGGACTTTGCCCTCTTTTTTCAAATAAGCGCCGGTGCCTTCCTGCGTTTTTTCCAGAGTGACTTTATCACCTGCTTTGAGGTTGCCTTCTTTGACGACATTTAGCGGAACTTGCATTTTAATGTCTTTGTTATCGGGAGACTTAGTGGTTATCAGCGCGGTTTTTTGCTTTTTATTTTCGACAACAGATCCAATGATCAGGTTGAGCGGCAGCAGTACGGGGGAGAGTATAATTCCGCTAACCAGTGCGGAACTGCCCACGCTGACAACCGCAGACGATGCCGCATACCAGCCAGTGGCAGACATTTCTTCGCTATAGCTGGCGTGGGAAAATGAGAAACAGACGACCGCGGCGGCGAATGTCATTTTATTCATATTGATTCCTTTTAATATGCGTTTTAAGTACCCATAGAAATAACACTAAAATACTTCCCGGCAACCACACCCACAGCAATTCTGAGAGAATGACCTGATGCCCATACGGCGTGATGTAGCTTGAAAGCGCAAACGGTGCGACTTTAATCACCTGCCAGGGCGCAAAAAAACGCTCATCTGACCACGGCCACAGCCAGCCGACGCCTTTACCACCCGTGGTTATCGAATCCAGCAGGCTGTGCGACAACAATGAAACGGTTAAAAACAGCCAGCAGCGCACCTGCCCAGCTCGAAACCATCGTCGTCCCGCGAGTACGCACAACAGGGGGAGGACGAATGCGAAAAGTAAAGAGTGGGTAAATCCGCGATGGCCGAAAACGTTGCCGTAGGCGATGCCAAATTTAAAGGCCAGCACGTCGGCATCGGGGAGCATCGCCAGCACAACACCGGCAAATGGCAGGCGAGGAGGGATAACTTTCAGGCCTAAGCCTGCGCCAGGACACAGGGGAACGGCGGCGTGGGTGATAACGGTAGACATAGCGATCGTTCACAGGGAAATAGCCATGCTAGCAGTTGGAACGCAGAGGATTAAGTGGATGATTATCTGAAAAGACAGCGTAATCAGGCCGGATAAGACGCTTTGCGTCGCTATCCGGCACTCTGTATCAGGCCACGACGTTCACACTTTGGCCTTCGAAGCTAACGGTTTGCCCGGCGACAATTTTGCAGCGTTTACGCGTTTCAACCGCGCCATCAACCTTCACCAACCCGTCGGCAATGGCGATTTTCGCCTGCGCGCCGCTTTCGCTCCAGCCTTCCAGCTTGAGCAGATCGCACAGCTCGACGTGCGGGTGTTTGCCTAAAGAGAATGTCGCCATGTTATTTTCCTTGTGGATCGTGATATTCAATGCACGCCTGCAGCGTGTTTTCGATAAGCGTAGCGACCGTCATCGGGCCGACGCCGCCCGGTACTGGCGTGATGTATGACGCGCGCGCCGCGGCTTCGTCAAACACGACGTCGCCAACGACCTTGCCATTTTCCAGACGGTTAATACCGACATCAATCACAATTGCGCCTTCTTTAATCCATTCGCCGGGAATAAAGCCCGGTTTACCTACGGCGACAATGAGCAAATCAGCATGCTCGACATGGTGACGCAGATCTTTGGTAAAGCGGTGTGTAACGGTAGTCGTACAGCCAGCCAGCAGCAGCTCCATGCTCATCGGGCGTCCAACGATATTGGACGCGCCAATGACCACCGCATTCAGGCCGTAGGTATCAATATTGTAACGCTCAAGCAGGGTCACAATACCGCGGGGCGTACAGGGACGCAGGCGCGGCGCACGCTGGCACAGACGACCGACATTATAAGGATGAAAACCGTCTACGTCTTTATCTGGCGCGATACGCTCCAGCACTTTAACGTTGTCGATGCCTGCCGGTAAAGGCAACTGCACCAGAATACCGTCAATCGTGTTATCTGCATTCAGAGTATCGATAAGCGCCAGCAGTTCGGCTTCGCTGGTGGTTTCTGGCAGGTCATAGGAGCGGGAGACGAATCCCACTTCGTCGCACGCTTTACGTTTGCTTGCGACATAAATCTGTGAGGCCGGATTGCTGCCGACCAGCACTACAGCCAGGCCGGGAGCGCGAAGACCTGCTGCGACACGTGCCTGAACTTTTTGAGCAACCTCAGATCGCACCTGCTGCGCAATCGTTTTACCGTCAATAATCTTTGCTGCCATCAGAGAGAAGATTCCATCTGTTACTTCAAGTCAAAGGGGATGACGCTATTTTGTCAGAAGCGGGCCTCGCTGTCAGTTAACGTTTGTGTTTCCGATGCAAACGCGACGTCTCCCCCGTTCGTTGCCGATGCTGAGACGTGACCCGTAAGCGCGCCATGATTAACCAAAAAGAAACAATTCATCACCCTGGCTATGGTTACCGTAATCCCTCGTCGTTAATAGCATCGGGCGGCATAATGCGACATTTTATACAAAATAAGATTAGACCCTTCTTATATCCCAATAAGAATTAGCTTAGGTCATTAAAAGAGTTTGCGGCTATTTTTTATTTAGCGAAATGTTTAATTTATTACCGTGACGAAATGTCATATTCGCAAAGATTAATTACTGCGTCTGATACTCAGGGGAGAAACAGAAAACTAATTAATCTGCGATATCTATCTTTACAGGATGCAGAGATAACTTTTCTGACATGCTATGTCGATAATAATTCAAACGGAGCCGACAGGATGCCGAAACCGGGTGTGTGTAATTCAAGGGAAATCCATGAAACATAAATTAATGACCTCTACTATTGCGAGTCTGATGTTTGTCGCTGGCGCAGCGGTTGCGGCTGATCCTACTCCGGTGAGTGTGAGTGGCGGTACTATTCATTTCGAAGGTAAACTGGTTAATGCAGCCTGTGCCGTTAGCACTAAATCCGCCGATCAAACGGTGACGCTGGGTCAATACCGTACCGCCAGCTTTACGGCGATTGATGATACGACCGCGCAGGTGCCTTTCTCCATCGTCCTGAATGACTGCGATCCGAAAGTGGCGGCTACCGCTGCCGTGGCTTTCTCTGGTCAGGCAGATAACACCAACCCTAATTTGCTGGCTGTCTCCTCTGCGGACAATAGCACTACCGCAACCGGCGTCGGGATTGAGATTCTTGATAATACCTCTTCACCGTTGAAACCGGACGGCGCGACCTTCTCGGCGAAGCAGGCGCTGGTTGAAGGCACCAATACGCTGCGTTTTACCGCACGCTATAAGGCAACCGCCACCGCCACGACGCCAGGCCAGGCTAATGCCGACGCCACCTTTATCATGAAATACGAATAATCCCGTTTGGGAACGCCAGGGAAGGGAGGCGCCTCAACGGAAGAGGCTATCGGGGATAAAAGAGAACATAGCAGATGATAAGGAAAGGCGCGGCGCTAGTGGGGCTTGTTTTGATGTCGCCCGTTATTGCGCAGCCGGTAATGGTGGAGAGCGGGCGTATTCACCTGCGCGGACAACTGGTCAATGGCGGCTGCGCTGTCGCCACAGAAAGCCAGGATTTGCGCGTACTGATGGGACAGTACCGCACGAATGCGTTTATCGGTCCTGGCAGCTTCGCTCCCGTCAGCGTTCCATTTTCGTTACGGTTAATCTCCTGTAGCGCGGAGGTCTGGCGTCATGTCGGCATTGCGTTTGCCGGCGTTACGCCTGCGGAAGATCCCCATGTTTTTCTGGCCAGCGGCGAGGGTATCGGTAATGCCGGAATCGGCCTGGCATTATTTGATGACCAGCAGCGGCAAATCATACCTAACACGTTACCGCTTCATTACACGCCCATTTTAACGTCAGAAATGACTTTGCATTTTACCGCCCGCTATCGGGCAATTTCAGAAAATATGACGCCGGGACGAATTCATTCAGAAGTGTGGTTTACGCTGGTTTACCCATGAATTTTCTTGCCGACGTGACTCAATGCAAAAGGTATTTTTTACCATGCTGAATAGTATAAAATTAGGCTTTATTGTTCTTCTCACGCTATTTACTTCGCTGAACGTACAGGCGGCGGGGGGGATTGCATTAGGCGCCACGCGTGTTATTTATCCCTCGGCGGCGAAACAGACTTCTCTGACAATCAGTAATAGCGATACTCAAGAACGTTACCTCGTCAATTCATGGATCGAAAATAGCGCCGGGCAGAAAGAAAAAACGTTTATCGTTACGCCGCCTTTATTCGTCAGCGAACCCAAAAGCGAAAACACGCTGCGTATTATCTACGCCGGGCAACCGCTACCCGGGGATCGGGAGTCGTTATTCTGGATGAACGTGAAAGCCATCCCGTCGGTCGATAAAAGTCATATTGAAGGAAAAAACGTTCTGCAACTGGCGATTCTGTCGCGCATCAAACTATTCGTGCGCCCGGCGAATTTGCCGCAGACGCCGGAAGACGCGCCGACTTTGCTGAAATTTTCCCGTATCGGCAACCATCTCAAGATAACCAACCCATCTGCTTATTACCTCACGCTGGTCAATATCAGCGTGGGCGCGAAAAAGATTGATAACGTGATGATCGCGCCAAAAAGCGACATGCAAATTCCCTTACCGACTGGCGCGCAGGGCAGCGTGACATTTCAGACCGTCAATGATTACGGCGCATTGACGTCGGCGACAACGGCCAGTCTCGGTTAAGCAGATCGCGTGAAGCCACACGAGAACACGATGAAGAAGACAACCTGGTTTGCAGGGCGATTTCCCGGCTATGTATCACCGTTAAGCGGCGTGGCGCTGTCGGTGTTGGCGGCGCTGTGTCCGCTGACGAGCCGCGGCGAAAGTTATTTCAACCCTGCGTTTTTGTCGGCGGATACCGCGTCTGTGGCGGATTTATCTCGCTTTGAAAAAGGTAATCATCAGCCTCCCGGTATTTACCGGGTGGATATCTGGCGTAACGACGAATTCGTAGCGACGCAGGATATCCGTTTTGAGGCGGGCGCCGTGGGCGCCGGCGATAAATCCGGCGGCCTGATGCCTTGTTTTACACCGGAGTGGATTAAACGGCTGGGCGTGAATACCGCGGCGTTCCCTGTCTCAGATAAAGGCGTCGATATCACGTGTATTCACCTTCCTGAGAAAATCCCGGGCGCGGAGGTCGCGTTCGATTTCGCGTCGATGCGCTTAAATATTAGCTTGCCGCAGGCGTCATTGCTCAACAGAGCGCGTGGCTATATCCCGCCGGAAGAGTGGGATGAAGGGATACCCGCCGCACTCATTAATTACAGTTTTACCGGTAGCCGCGGAACAGACAGCGATAGCTATTTTTTGAGTCTGTTGAGTGGTTTGAACTATGGCCCCTGGCGGCTGCGTAATAACGGAGCCTGGAACTATTCGAAGGGGGACGGCTATCATTCGCAACGCTGGAACAACATTGGCACCTGGGTACAGCGCGCCATCATTCCGCTAAAAAGCGAACTGGTCATAGGGGACAGCAATACCGGGAACGATGTTTTCGACAGCGTCGGCTTTCGCGGAGCGCGGCTGTACTCTTCTGACAATATGTATCCCGATAGCCTGCAGGGCTACGCCCCCACGGTCAGAGGGATCGCCCGGACGGCGGCAAAGCTGACGATACGACAGAACGGGTATGTTATCTACCAAAGCTATGTGTCGCCGGGCGCGTTTGCGATTACCGATCTTAATCCTACCTCTTCCAGCGGCGACCTTGAGGTGACGGTAGATGAAAAAGACGGTAGCCAACAACGTTACACGGTGCCTTACTCTACCGTTCCGCTATTGCAGCGTGAGGGCAGGGTGAAGTATGACCTGGTGGCCGGGGATTTTCGCAGCGGCAATAGTCAGCAGTCTTCGCCATTCTTTTTCCAGGGAACGGTGATTGCCGGCCTGCCTGCGGGGCTGACGGCTTACGGCGGTACGCAGCTTGCCGATCGTTACCGTGCCGTGGTGGTCGGGGCGGGGCGAAATTTGGGCGACTGGGGAGCCGTGTCGGTCGATGTCACACATGCGCGTAGCCAACTGGCAGATGACAGCACCCATCAGGGGCAATCGTTGCGTTTTCTGTACGCCAAATCGCTGAATAATTACGGGACGAATTTTCAATTGCTGGGTTACCGCTATTCCACACGCGGATTTTACACCCTGGATGATGTGGCATACCGCAGTATGGAAGGGTACGACTACGAATACGATAGCGACGGACGCCGCCATAAAGTGCCGATGGCGCAGAGCTACCACAATCTCCGCTACAGCAAAAAAGGCCGCTTTCAGGTCAATATTTCGCAAAACCTGGGGGATTACGGGTCACTGTATCTTTCCGGCAGTCAACAAAATTACTGGAATACGGCGGATACCAATACCTGGTATCAACTGGGATACGCCAGTGGATGGCAAGGCATAAGTTATTCGCTGTCATGGTCGTGGAGCGAGTCGGTGGGGATCTCAGGCACCGACCGCATTCTGGCATTCAATATGTCCGTTCCGTTTAGCGTTCTGACCGGACGGCGCTATGCGCGCGACACTCTTCTTGATCGTACTTATGCCACGTTTAACGCCAACCGCAACCGCGACGGCGACAATAGCTGGCAGACCGGCGTGGGCGGCACGCTTCTGGAAGGACGTAATCTGAGCTACAGCGTGACGCAAGGGCGTAGCAGTAGCAATGGTTATAGCGGCAGCGCCAGCGCTAGCTGGCAGGCGACGTATGGCACGCTGGGCGTGGGATATAACTACGATCGCGATCAGCATGACTATAACTGGCAACTTTCCGGCGGCGTGGTCGGTCATGCGGATGGTATTACGTTTAGCCAACCGTTGGGCGATACCAATGTCTTGATTAAAGCGCCGGGAGCGAAAGGCGTGCGCATCGAAAACCAGACCGGCGTGAAAACGGACTGGCGGGGCTATGCGGTAATGCCCTACGCCACGGTATATCGCTATAACCGCGTCGCGTTAGATACCAACACGATGGACAACCATACCGATGTCGAGAATAACGTCAGCAGCGTGGTGCCGACAGAGGGCGCGCTGGTGCGGGCCGCTTTTGATACGCGGATAGGCGTAAGGGCCATCATTACCGCGAGGCTTGGCGGACGTCCGTTACCGTTTGGCGCGATAGTACGAGAAACCGCCAGCGGCATTACCAGTATGGTCGGCGATGACGGGCAAATTTATCTGAGCGGCTTGCCGCTAAAAGGTGAACTGTTCATCCAGTGGGGAGAGGGGAAAAACGCGCGTTGTATCGCCCCTTACGCCCTGGCGGAGGATAGTCTGAAGCAGGCGATTACGATAGCCAGCGCGACCTGTATCCGTCCGGCGTCATAAAAGGAAAAATAGAGATGAAAATATACTCAGCGCTATTGCTGGCGGGGACCGCGCTCTTTTTCACCCATCCCGCGCTGGCGACGGTTTGCCGCAATTCAAACGGGACGGCGACCGATATCTTTTACGACCTGTCAGATGTTTTCACCAGCGGCAATAATCAGCCGGGACAGGTGGTTACGCTACCGGAAAAATCAGGTTGGGTCGGCGTAAACGCGACGTGCCCGGCGGGGACAACGGTAAATTATACCTACCGAAGCTATGTATCAGAATTACCGGTACGAAGCACCGAAGGAAATTTTAAATACCTCAAGTTGAATGACTACCTTCTGGGCGCGATGAGCATCACCGATAGTGTCGCTGGCGTATTTTATCCGCCCCGTAACTATATTCGCATGGGCGTCGACTCTAACGTGTCGCAGCAAATGCCGTTTGGCGTGCAGGACTCAAAGCTGGTTTTTAAATTAAAAGTGATACGGCCTTTTATTAATATGGTGACGATCCCTCGCCAGACAATGTTTACCGTCTATGTGACGACCTCTACCGGCGACGCGTTGAGCACGCCGGTATATACCATTAGCTACAGTGGCAAAGTAGAAGTGCCGCAAAACTGCGAAGTGAATGCCGGACAGGTCGTGGAGTTTGATTTCGGCGATATCGGCGCGTCGTTATTTAGTCAGGCGGGAGCGGGTAATCGTCCGCAAGGCGTCACGCCGCAAACGAAAACCATCGCTATCAAATGTACCAACGTCGCGGCGCAGGCCTATTTATCGATGCGGCTTGAAGCCGAAAAGGCCTCAGGGCAGGCGATGGTGTCCGATAATCCGGATTTAGGTTTTGTAGTTGCTAATAGCAACGGTACGCCGCTCACACCCAATAATTTGTCGAGTAAAATTCCGTTTCATCTTGATGATAACGCCGCCGCTCGCGTAGGTATTCGCGCCTGGCCGATCAGCGTGACGGGGAATAAACCGGCGGAAGGGCCGTTTACTGCGCGCGGCTATCTACGAGTCGATTATGATTAAGGAGGCATAATGATCCTTCGGCGCGTTTTCATCGCTATCGGTTGTGTTTTGTTAAGCCCGCTGAGTCAGGCCACCTCATCTCTGGGCGAAGTGAATATTGAACTGCGCGGTAACGTGGTGGATTTTACCTGCGCCGTGGTGGCGGGCGACAGTAACAAGTCGGTTAATCTCGGCACCTGGCCGACAAAACAGCTTCACGCCGTCGGTGACGCCACGCAACCGGTAGCCTTTAGCCTAAAACTTGAAGGCTGCCCGCCGGGGTCGGCGTCTATAACGTTTTCCGGGACGCCAGCGCCCGGCACGGCATTACTGGCGCTTGCTGATACGGAAATGGCGCAAAAACTGGCGATTGAAATTCGCGATGGCGATCAACGTCGATTGCCGCTTGAACAGGCCAGCAAGGCCGTCGATATTGACAACAACGGCAATGCTACCCTGAAATTCTATGCGAACTATATCGCCTTAGCCGATGGCGTGCAGCCCGGACTTGCTAACGCGGATGCGACCTTCCTGATCAATTACAATTAGTGTCCGTTATTGTGGCTCCCGAACGATAATTCGCCGGGAGTACATTTACAATAATTCGTGTGATTTGGCGTAATCGATAAGCTCAACGATAGAGTGAAGGCCAAGTTTAGAAAATATATTGGCCTTATGCGCGCTGATAGTCTTGTTACTCAATAAAAGTTGCTCGGCAATTTCTTTGTTAGACATTCCATTGGCCAGATAGCGCAGCACGGTGACTTCGCGGTTAGAAAGTGGCATATCATGGTGCCCGCCTTTGGGGGGACGGGTATTACTGATAAAGTTAAGCGTCTCAGATGGAAAAAAAGAATAGCCGGATAAAATCATTTTTACCGCATTATAAATATCATTGAGGTCTTTGCGTTTACTTACAAATCCGTTTGCGCCCGCTCTTATTGCTCTTCCGGCATAAAAAGCCTCTGATTTCGACGATAAAAAAAGTATCCGGGTATGTTCCTGGATAGATTTGATTCGTTTAAGTAAGGTAAAGCCGTCGGTGCCCGGTAATTCAATATCCAGAATGACAAGGTCAACAGGATAAGTGCGCAGATACTCTATCGCTGTTCGGCTATCATCCGTTTTCAGGACAACCTGAATATTGCTATTTTTACCGAGTAAAACTTCGATCGACATTCTTACAATAGGGTGTTCGTCCATAATGATAACAGATGCAGGTTTCATTGTTGTATGCCTCAGACTGTTATGCGTCCTTCGTTTTAGAATAAGCGTCAGACACCTTAAAGATTGTGAAATAGCCAGATCTACACACCACACAGTGGAGCAATAATAAAGAATGAGACTTCCCTGTTGACTGGCTATTTTGCGTAAGAGTAATAAATATGTGGAATGTCCATTTCGCACCAACAAAAAAGAAATTTCTGATTAAGTAAAAACAATATGGATTATACCTGGTCTGATTTCTCGGAAAAGTCTTGCGAAATGCGAATTATGGATAGCGGGTAGGATGTTCTGTGGCGTTATAGAAAATTTGTTCGTGGTGGAGCTATTTTCTTTGGAGTTGACATTGAGTAGTTTAAACTGTTGTTTTTAAGTATAAAAATAATATGAAAGACTAATTGTTTAGTATTTGTTATGTAATAACAGAAAGATGTTGACGCTGGAGACCTCAAAAAACGAGGAGGGACAGGGGACGATGTAAGAAAAAAATTTTTATCGCTTACCAGGACGAGTTGTAAATATTAATTTTATGTGAAATATTTACATTTAATGGAAGTGAAAATAAGTAATTTCTTAAAAAATCTTATTCGCCAAAACGTTACTCCGTTAAAAAATATCGTGGAAAGTAACGTTTAGCTGCTGGATCAGCCGAAGAAAACTTTGCCTGTGGGGAAGGTTAAGGAGGGTGATAAGTTGTTTAAGCCGGTAAACTACACGATGATAAGATACGCTTTGCTGACGTGCTATTTCTTTTAAAGAGGCACCTTGCGCTAAAGTTTCAATCATCAACCAGTCAGTACGGCTAAAGCTTTCCGATAAGCGAGGTTCGGCGGCTGATAACAAGGCTTCGCGTACTGAAGCCAGATTTTGTCGTCGTGACAGAACAAAAAAACGCCCAGCCATACGGATAAACTGTGTTATAGCGGCGGTTTTATCTGATACCAGCAGGTAAATCTGGATATCGCTTTGTTGCCAACTGAGCGCGCGTAGCTGGTTAAGCGCCTCAATACAGGAGACAGGTAGCGTCTCCATATCTACAATCAGTTGTCTGAGCGACCCCTTTTCAATCCACAAAGAAATGTCATCTAATGAGCGGAATGCTGCGGTACGTTTTCCGGAAAATAAGTAGTGACTCAATGAATAGCCGAGGTAGTTATCAGTTGTAATTATTGCCTGGGAAATGATACCAACCGGCAAGGCATAATTAAGCTGTTGGTCCAGTAACTCAAGGCGATCAAATATCTGCGGCGTTGGAGAGTGATAACGGCAGGCGCAGTCTTTGGCATTTCTTAAACGGCGGTGTCTTTCCCTGCGTGGTACGCTGCGCATCCTGCTTTTTCCATTGCTCTAATATATATCTGGTAATATGGCTGGCCATAAATAACCTTGTCCCATCGTTGCACCAGCGTAAAAAGCAATGCTTCGTTGCTCTGATGTTTCAATGCCTTCCATCAGCATTAACTGCTGAAAAAAAACTTCGCTATCATGTTCTGACGGAAATTGCGTCAGGTCCTCATAGCCGATTAATTGCGCAGTTGAGAGATGAACGATTGGCTCAGATTTTAACAATCCGCTGTTGAGATATGAATGGCGTGTTGGCGAAGATGCCAGGTGTGGGGGATTTATCCTTTCCTTTAATAAAGTACCCTGTGCCACCAAACACTCCTCCAGGCATTTATGATACAGTCATATATTTTCGACCCCTGAATCTATCAGGATATTATGAGCATCATTGTGGCAGCGTTAAAAAAATGCCTGTAGGTATCGTTACTTAATTATTGGTGAGATATTTCGTAAGCCTTGTAAAAAGTTAAGTGAGTTTACTTACTGAGTAAGAAATGAAGGTTAACTCTAATATACTTTAAAAACTGCTGCTCCGTTCTAACATGTAATTTGCGCATAATGCTCCGGCGGAGTGACTTTGTCTGCTCTTCAGAAAGTGAAAGTAAAGCAGCCGTTTCGCTTAAATGATAACCGCTGGCGATCAGTTTTAACAGGTGACGTTCTGTTACTGAAAAATGACGAGTCGTGCAGTAGTGGCAAATGCCAGAAGGGACGCTATGTCGAAGCGCTCGCTTATGTAAGATCAATATCATTTTCCGGGTAATTTCTTCAACATCATCTTCCCGATAAATATGCGGCAGCATATACAGACATGGTCTGAACATGAGCTTTTCTTTATCGCATTTATTACAAATAATTACCCGTAGCTGATGTTGGGTATGCATAGGTATCTGGTAACAGCCTGCGCTGAACCAATCATCATCCAGGGCCAGGAAAGCGATATCGGCATTATCTATCTCTTCTGGCGGCAGAAAGTCAATTTTCTGCTGCCATTGATTCGCCAGACGCGTCATGATGATTTTCAACCCATGCTCAAAGTGACTGTTTTGTTCCTTAATAGCGATACTCAGCATAAAAAATATCCTACACGGCAGGTGAATCATGGTGAAATATTAAAGAAACTGATTGATTATCTAAATACTGGCGGCCTTAATTCCCACTTTATGCGTGCTGAGATGTGTCCAGGCGATTTCCTGGAACCTGGCATTGCGCCAGAAAAGACGATATTCGTACACTTAGTCAGCAACCAGAACAAAAGCCATTGACTCAGGAGTACCTGACCGTATAATTCTCGCGTTTCGTCTACACGAAGTCTTCACTTCACAAGGCGCCCTTAGCTCAGTTGGATAGAGCAACGGCCTTCTAAGCCGTGGGTCGCAGGTTCGAATCCTGCAGGGCGCGCCACTTATATATCAACTGGTTACGCCTCTTTAATTCTCATATGGGACATCATCACCAAAAATGTCGTCTATTTTCCTCGCGTGTTCCGTTAAATGATTAGGCGCAAGGTGAGCATATCTGTGAATCACCACGGATAACCTGGACACTTCTGAGTCGTTGATGATATAGGTTTTCATATTCAGCCGGTGGCATCTGTTCGCTCGAACCATGCCGGCGTCTACTGTTATAAAACATTTCTATGTAATCAAAAATATCGCTTCTGGCTTCGTCTCTCGTTCCGTAGATCTTTTCCTTTATCCGTTCACGCTTCAGTAGCTGGAAAAAGCTTTCTGCAACCGCATTGTCATGACAGTTGCCACGACGGCTCATTCTGCTCTCCAGTCCGTGCGATTTCAGGATCGACTGCCATTCATAGCGGGTGATTACGTCGCCACACGGCCATCAGAAGCGCATTCAGGACTCTATCTTTTGTCATTCATGGTTGCAGTGACCAATTGAATCTATTGCGGCTTTTTTTAATATGTCCCGTTCGTCAGTAACCCGCTTCAACTCTTTCGGGAGTCGGCGGATTTCGGTCTGATCATCTGACTGCTCTTTATTTCTTTATTGGTGGAGGAGTTCGACCCGTACTTCTTTATCCTGGCGTAAAGACTGTGGGTAGTAATATCGAGATGTGTTGCGACGCTGGAAACAGAATGGCCACGCTCAACAACCTGTCTTACCGCTTCAATTTTAAACTCTTCGGGATAACGTTTACCGCTCATGGGCACCTCTCTTTAAGTCATCTTAAATGGCTCTGAGGTGTCTGTTAAACCTGTGGCGATTCACATTGACCGCAGATTGTCAGGTTCCTTTACCCGGTAGTGAAACCAGTAGGGGGCAGTTTATCCGCACTAAAAGACGGTGTTCCTGCATCTGTGGTGGAGTTGAACCGGATGGGCTTTGGGCACATGCGTATCCTTGCGTGTATTGGTCAGTTGCCGGAGTCTGGATTAATGCACTATGGCTCCGTTGGGTTCTTTTTTGGGACTGATGGTGCATTGCGACTTCTTGCTAAGAAACCTGATGGGGCATTTGTGACATACGATATGTAGGAATCCCCGCCGCCCGTTACCCATTGGTGGCGGGGAACATTAATTATACATGAATGTTATTTAATTATTTCCGTAATATTCTCATTTGTCCTCGCCCCTGTTCTAACGTCCCATGTCCCAGATGTAATTGATTCTAATTCATTTGAATCTATGCCGTTAATCGCCCGCCCGGAAAGCCATCTTCCGTCTATTTGGAATGTCTTCTTGTCGACATCTGCATTTATAATTTTTCCATCCTTTGTTTTAAAGCTAATGAACATCGCTGTATTCTCATCAAGAGAATCAGCAGGATTCTTATTAAACTCAAATATTACAAATGTTTTAATGCCCATTTGCTGTTTATATATCCATAATGATTTTATATAAACGTTGTTACATATTTTTGCGTTAATATTAAGAGGCTTGAAATTAAAGGCTCGTGAATAGTCGAAAAATCCTGGAGCAGTTATTTTCAAATCAATCCCGTAGTATCTAGACATTGCTTCACTGTTAAACGTATCAAGACTTGGGCCTGCATGCAGTACCGGTGGAAAGTAATAATCAGGAATTATCGCTTGATCTTGTTTGTTATGTTTCGCCCTGTCTATTATTTCTTCCCTAATCTCCGTTTGTTTGCTTATTGATTTAATTGATGAGTAATAGAGGATGTATGATGGAATGAAATATAAAAAAGCCATTGCATATGTAGTAACAGATAAATAAATGGAAGCCTTGTTAAATTTCGTAAATGCAGAATGAGCAACAAAGGAAATCGAAAGAATCATAAAGCAGAGTGCTCCATTGAGAGCCCTGCTGGGCATTGCAGGAGATGCAAGGAACGCAACATTTGCAGCAATTGCACCCAGTATGAATAAAAAGCTTCCAAACATAAGTTTGCTGCTACTATTCCTTGATAACACTACAGAGATTAGTAGTATTATAAATGCAATATAGACCTGCCAATATGCCCCCATTGCTGATGGCAGCCTTTCTGAAAAGTGCTCAAGAACCCTCCATGCAATTGGTTGATTGTACCAGTCTTGTATTGTAGACGCACGGGATAGGTTTCCCGGAGCCAGCAGGAGAACCCCCGCGCCTATTGCAGATCCGAATACGCCAATCAGTAAATATTTATTCCTATTCATTATAAAGAAATATACTACAGAAATTAATACAACTACAAGAGATGTATTTTCATTTGAGCAACCTGCAAATATCGATGATATGGCATATACAAAGAGTATTACATTGGATTTTTTACCATTGCTTAAATATATAGAAATTAGTATATAAATGGCAATGAACATGTTGGTCCATAAGTAATTTGCTGACCCAACAAGCCAGAAGTTAGTTTGACCGAGGGCTGGATTTGCAATGAAGTATAAGAAAAATAAGAAAATCATCACATATGGGGACGGTGACGACTTTGTTAATGTAGCTGGGATCATTGTCCAGCACAACACCATTAATGTTAGCGCTGCTGAGTTTATTGCATTGTAAATATGCGGGGAGAAAAACTTTAATAGAGATGTGCTGATCGTATCTGACACAACCCTTCCGCTCCATCCTAAATAGTGCATTTTTACGCTAGAAAGCGAAAGCTCTCTTAGGGCATAAGTATAGTCATCAGAGTTCATTGGTGTGATAAATCCTATTGAATACACCAACGAGAAAACTATAAGGATAGCAATTACCATTTTTAATCTATTGTTAACCATTTTTCTTCTCATTCTTAATTATGTACTTAGGCCTTTTTTTTGTTTCTATGTAAATCCTTCCAATATATTCCCC
The DNA here is from genome assembly GCF_046551635.1 of Salmonella sp. SAL04157. NCBI lineage: Bacteria > Pseudomonadati > Pseudomonadota > Gammaproteobacteria > Enterobacterales > Enterobacteriaceae > Salmonella > Salmonella sp. SAL04157. Next base: position 220,702 of record NZ_JBGDVS010000006.1, on the reverse strand, counting down.
AAGAATACCTATTCCTATCAATTGAACGCCACCCAGAAAAAGTACAGAAACAAGAAGAGACGGGTAGCCAGGAACATTATTTCCAAATATTAATTTATCAATAATCATCCATGCACCGTAAAGGAATGACATACCTGCAATAAACAATCCAATGTAAGTCCATATACGGAGCGGAAATGTTGAGAAAGAAGTTATTCCTTCCAGCGCCAGATTCCATAATTTCCAGCCATTGAATTTTGAATCGCCGGCAATACGCTCAGCGCGGGCGTATTCAACTACATCAGTCTTGCCGCCCACCCATGACAGAACGCCTTTCATAAACAGATTACGTTCTGGCATCTGTTTAATATTTTCGACGACCTCACGGCTCATTAACCGGAAATCACCGACGTTCTCTTCAATTTTCGGATTGCTGATTTTATTATGCAGCTTATAAAACCATTCAGCTGTCTTACGCTTCATGCGCCCGTCAGTTGAGCGGTCTGAGCGCTTAGCCAGCACCATATCCGCGCCAGCCTGCCACTTCTCAATGAGATGAGGGATAACTTCTATCGGATCCTGTAAATCGACATCAATAGGAATGACCGCATCCCCGGTTGCATGGTCGAGACCCGCGAAAAGAGCAGGTTCTTTACCGAAGTTTCGCGTAAACGAAAGCGGAATAACGAGCGGATCAGATGCAGCTATTTTGTTAATTATTGATTCAGTCGCATCTTTGCTTCCATCGTTGATGAAAACAATCTCAACTTCATACGGTTTCAGCTCTTCAAACTCGCGAACCGTTTTATAGAAAATAGGTATCGTGGCTTCTTCATTGAAGACCGGAACGACTAACGAGATTTTCATTTCGCATCCCTAAAGACAATGAACTTTGAATAAATGAATCCGCATATCAGGCTGATAGCTGAAAAGGTGACAAGAGTAAGGAGTGGCGGCAGGGAACATTTGTCAGCCATCCAGCCAACAACGGCGCTCAGTGTTCCCATAAATCCCACGTACATCATGTAGCGAAGCGTGGTGGTGCTGGCGTTAAAGGTGAAGCGCGCATTGGCATAGAAGCTGAACGATACGGCGATAACAAAACCGGAAAAGTTCGCCAACGCCTGATGCGTATGCATCCCATACACACAAAAAGCAAATACGCCCCAATGAATAAGCGTGTTAAGAACACCGATCGATGTGTACTTAGCGAATAACTTCAACATTATGAAAATCAGCGGATTCGGAAAGGTCTGAAGTGTAGCACTACAAATTGCTTTGATCGATATAAACGATCAATAATGTGTTATTTGATAGTTTAAAGTTATTGTTATCTTATTAATTGATCGTTGTTACCGATCAATTGGGGCTGCTGATTGCTAAGTGGTTTGGGACAAAAACGGGACACACAAAGCTTTGCATCGGCTTGCAAGGCTTTGCATGTTTTTCGAGGATGGGACGAGTGTGAGTGCCGTAGTAATGGGATAACTTGTTGTTAGCTCAGGTAGTTCCAGAAACATCTAAGCCGTGGGTCGCAGGTTCGAATCCTGCAGGGCGCGCCATTTAACCTCTCAAAATTATGTTAATCCGTAAGCTTCTGCGGCGGCGACGTTGCGCCATCCGCAGTACGTGACGCTAATATGCAAATAACTAATTGCGTTTAATCTGTTTATGGTGCTCCTCAGCCTGGATCTCGTGGGCGAAAGAATGGGCATTATTCATCGATTGATGGATGACCATTGCTTTTTCATAGTCGTCCATTTCAGAAAAGGGTGTCGCATTTTCCACAGTAGCCGGGGCGCTGGGTTTCTGTGTCTGAGCCATTTGCTGATGCGCGAAGGCGTCACCGTTATTCATCATCTCATGCGCCGTGGCGGATAATTGGCGGGATTCCATTTTCTCTGCGGCGTTTACGCCAGCTGAAATAAAAAAACGACAGCTAAAAGGGATGTAAACTTATTTATCTTATTTCTCCGGTGTGGGTTAATAAGAGAAATAATAAAACAGTCGTTGGGTCTGGCGCGTGACGGGATAATGACGATGGATTTTACAATTGCCAGGCCTATACCGCTGCCTTCCCCTTTACGCTGGTGGGAGGGATCAATGCTATAAAAACAATCGAAAAGGCGCGGCAAATGTTCCGGCGCGATTGGCGTACCGGGGTTTTCAACAATAATATGTATCTGGTCGTCCGCTTCTTTTATCTGAAGAGTAATGGTTTTACCCGGCGGCGTATAGCGCATCGTATTAGAGAGTCAATTACTGATGGCTCTGCGCAGCATGATGGGATCGCCGGTGATCCAGTAGGCGCGGCCTTCAAAGCGCAAGCTCCCAACACCTTTTCGGCAGAAAAACTCGATGAGGCGCTTTACCACGGGGCGGTGCTCCGGGTGCGGCCAAAAGCCATGACGGTAGCGGTGATTATCGCCGGTCTGCTGCCTGTTTTATGGGGGACCGGCGCGGGTTCTGAGGTGATGAGCCGTATTGTCGCGCCGATGATCGGCGGCATGATTACCGCGCCGTTGCTGTCGCTGTTCATCATTCCGGCAGCCTACAAGCTGATGTGGCTGCGCAGGCATCGTCGCCTTGCGGCATAACGTGTGTCGCCCGCCTGCGGCGTCAAACTGCAGGCGGGTTCAGCCTACGTTTATCGTCCGAGTGCGTTGACCCGTTTGCGGTATTCGCCTGGTGTACAACCGAATTCACGGACAAAAGCTTTGTGAAAAGAAGATTCGCTCGCATAACCTACCGACTCGGCAATCACCATCACCGGCAGCGCTTCACGCGACAGGGTCTGGGCGGCGATTTGCAGGCGCAGCGTTGTTAACACGGCTAAGGGCGTCGTCGCGGACACGTCGCGAAATAGCTGGGCGAAGCTCGCCCGCGACATGTGTACCCGTTGCGCCAGCGTTTCGACCGTCCAGGGATGCGCCGGTGTTTCCAGCATGTGAAGGATCACGCGGCCCAGCCGGGGATGCAGCAATAAATTGAGCACGCTTTTCGCTGTGCCAGCCTGCGATAGCCAGTCGCGAACGGCGAGGGTAAACAGCGTGGCGCACTGCTGACTGTATAAGACATCAGCGCCAGGTAAATGGCCTTCTGACTCCTGCTGTAACAGCAAAATGGCGGCGTTAAGCCAGATACTGGCGGGGCTATGCGACGGCGGGGCAAGACATAACACTTCCGGCAACGCGGTAAGGAAATAACGCGACGTCGTGTGCAGACGTAGACTACCGCACACGATATGTGTCGGTGCTTCGCCAGACTGGCGCAAACGGTGGGCGGAGTTTTGCGGCAGAATCACCACCTTTCCCGGCGTAAGCGTCATGGCGTCGCCGGTAGGCATTTCCAGTTGCGCTTCGCCCTGCGTAACGGTATGCCAGCGAATCACCGATAGCTCGCCAGCGGCGTGCGGTAACTGCCAGTCGCCGCCTAACGGGCAATTCTTGTCGATTGAGCCCTGAGGGGCGTTAAGCGTCAATAGCCGACTAAGCGCATCCATATAGACTCCAGAACAGATTTATTTTCAAAAATAGGGATCACCATTTCTGTATCTGTTCACTATATTTCGGACTCAATGTCATTTCTACCCTTGTTTTTGCTAACCGCCAATTTAGACGATAAGACAAAAAATGACGCGTTGCGGATAACCCTGTCTTTTTTGACGTTATTTATACTTGTCCTGACAAACAGATGGTGATTTGGCGGAGAAAGAAGATGACACAGTATCAGGCGCTCATTATTGGTTTTGGCAAGGCAGGAAAAACGTTGGCGGCAACTCTGGCGAAGACGGGATGGCGCGTGGCGATTATCGAACAGTCCGCCAGTATGTTCGGCGGAACCTGCATCAACATTGGCTGTATTCCAACGAAAACGCTGGTGCATGATGCGGAACGTGAGGGCGATTTTTCTGTCGCCATGCAACGCAAAGCGGCGGTCGTAAATTTTTTACGCGACAAAAATTTTCATAATCTTGCCGACCTGGACAATGTCGATGTGATTGAGGGAAGGGCGGAGTTTATTGATAACCATACCTTACGGGTATTTCAGGCGGACGGCGAGCGGGTGTTACGGGGAGAAAAGATCTTCATTAATACTGGCGCAGAGTCGGTGATCCCGGCTATTACGGGCTTAACAACGACGGCGGGGGTGTTCGATAGTACCGGGTTACTCAGCCTGAGCCAGCGCCCGGCGCGGCTGGGGATTTTAGGCGGTGGTTATATTGGCCTTGAATTTGCCTCAATGTTCGCCAACTTCGGTACGAAGGTCACTATCTTTGAAGCAGCGCCGCAATTCCTGCCTCGTGAAGATCGGGATATCGCGCAGGCAATTATCCGTATTTTACAGGAAAAGGGCGTCGAGCTGATTTTAAACGCCAACGTACAGGCCGTATCCTCAAAGGAGGGCGCGGTACAAGTAGAAACGTCGGAAGGCGCGCATCTTGTGGATGCCCTGCTGGTGGCGTCGGGGCGAAAACCGGCGACGGCTGGCTTACAGTTGCAGAACGCCGGCGTGGCGGTGAACGAACGCGGCGGGATCATCGTGGATGATTACCTGCGTACCACGGCGGACAATATCTGGGCGATGGGCGACGTTACCGGTGGGTTGCAGTTTACCTATATTTCACTGGATGATTTTCGTATTGTACGCGACGGATTATTGGGAGATGGCAAACGCAGTACCCGCGATCGCCAGAACGTTCCGTATTCCGTCTTTATGACGCCGCCGCTCTCTCGTGTCGGGCTGACGGAAGAACAAGCGCGGGCAAGCGGCGCAACGGTGCAGGTGGTGACATTACCGGTGGCGGCGATCCCTCGCGCCCGTGTTATGAACGATACCCGTGGCGTACTAAAAGCGGTAGTGGACGTGAATACGCAGCGTATCGTAGGGGTGTCATTGTTATGCGTCGATTCTCATGAAATGATTAATATCGTTAAAACCGTTATGGATGCAGATTTACCTTATACGGTGTTACGCGACCAGATCTTTACCCATCCTACAATGAGTGAGTCTTTAAACGATCTCTTCTCTCTCATTAAGTAAAACATAAATAACGTAGCCCTGTTAATCAGGGCTTTTTTTTGCCTGTCAGGCTATAAAAATACGCCAGGACAAATATGCTGGCGTCTGAAAGAAAAGGCTTTAGTCAGGCGTAACGTATTATAACACCATTGAAATAACCCACGACTGGAAATCTCGATGTTAAAAGTTACCACACTTATTGTTTCATTATTGGCTGCGCCGCTGGCGTTTTCCGCCTCCGCCCAGCCGCTAACTGACGTTGAATATATCAGCGTTTCTGCGGTGTCAGCAACGCCGTCAATGCTTGAGGACGCTATTGCCAGACTGGCGCAAAGTAAACAGGCGTCGTCATGGAAAATTACGTCCATGCGTATTGATAATACGGGTTACGCCACTGCGATATTATATAAATAAGGAGAGCCTGAGATGGATAAATATCTTCGTCTGTTAAGTCAGGGGGATCGGCTGGGATTAACATTAATTCGCCTGAGTATCGCCATCGTTTTTATCTGGATTGGACTACTAAAATTTGTGCCCTATGAGGCAGACAGTATTACCCCGTTTGTAGCGAACAGCCCGTTTATGTCTTTTTTCTATGAACATCCGGAAGAATATCGTCAGCATCTGACTCATGAGGGCGAACTAAAACCGGAGGAACGCGCCTGGCAAACGGCCAATAATACGTATGCGTTTTCGGATGGTCTGGGCGTGGTGGAATTGATTATCGCGGCGCTGGTACTGGCTAACCCTGTTAGCCGCTGGTTAGGGCTGGCAGGCGGCGTGCTGGCATTCCTGACGCCATTTGTCACGCTGTCGTTTTTAATCACCACGCCGGAGGCCTGGGTTATGCCGCTGGGCGATGCGCATTATGGTTTTCCGTATTTATCGGGCGCCGGACGGCTGGTATTAAAAGATACGTTAATGCTGGCAGGTGCGGTGATGATCATGGCGGACTCCGCCCGTTCGTTACTTTTACAGCGACAGTAGCGACCCTCTTACCCTCTTTATGCCGCGATTCGTCGGATGGCGCTTGCGCCATCCGACAATGTGTTGATGAATGATGGACTACCCTGACAGAAGTTCCTGTTCCACCTGTTGAACCTGCGCCTCCAGCGTATTGCGAATTTCGGTTAGCGCCCGTTCCTGCTCGGAGAAATAGGCTTCCTTATCCGCAACGGAAGAGGCGAGCCGCCAGGCGTTTTCCGTTTCCAGTTGCGTTATCTCTTTCAACAGCGCGTCGATTTGCGTGCGGAGCTGGCGTATTTTATGGCGCAGATGTTCCAGGTTATTTAGCCTGTCGCTTGCCATCATCGGTTCCAGACCGCTTTGCAGCTGCGTCAATAACGCGCGAATTGCCGCCAGATCGGCATTCTGCCGCGCCTGATTAAGCTGTACCATCATCTGGTGCGCTTTTTCTTTTAATTCATCGGCGACCACATCCGGGTGACACAGGCGGCTGGCCTGACGCCACAAACGTTTTAATTCATTGCGTTCGTCAGCCGACAAACGTTGATCGCGGGCGTAGCGGAATTGCGCTTCCTGCTGCTGCTCCCGGTACTGGTGATAGTCCTGTTCCGCATTTTCCTGCGCCTGGCGGAATGCGCTGTCGTCCTGATGGGAAAAATCCGCTTCCAGCTCGCGAATTTCCGCCAGCAACGCGGTAATTAATTCCGTCTGCTGCTGGATTCGCTGACGGATGCCCACCGCTTCGCGCGAGGCGGCATTCAATCCTGTCCACTGCTGTTTTAGCGTTGCCAGTTGATCCACGGCCTGGGAAATAAATTGCAGGCAGGATTGATAATCCTTTTCCCGGCGTTTTATTTCGGCCTCTTGCTTACGCTGCATACTCACCGCGAGCTGTTTACGCAACTCCAGAATACGGCTCATCAACGGCCCGAGACGCAGATGATAGAGGTCGTTGAAATCGTCGAGGATTTGTACCCGCGCATTTCGTTTGTCAATCAGATCGCGAAGCTGGGCTTCAAGCGCTTTCAGCTCCAGTTTACTGGCGGCAATAGAGGGATCTTGCCACGTCGAGAGCGCCCGTTGAGCCTGTAGCCAGGCGGCGATCTCTTGCATGGCGTCACTGAATCGACGAGCTTCAATCGCCTGGGCAATCGCGCTGATTACGGCATCCTGCGGCTCATTTTTCAGGTAGATGAGCTGCTGACGGATAATCTCTTCGTCCTCAAGTTCAATGGCGCTTTTGATGATCTCTAAACGTTTGATGATCTTATTCATGACGTTGATGCCTAGCGTGGCTCAAAAACGGATAACAGATACCAGGTCTGATTCACCTTTTTGAAAATACTGAAAAAATACTAAATGTATTCTGTAGGGTGTCGTACTTTTCGTCCAGAGTTATTCACATGTTTTATACTCGGCGTCTGTCACCCGTAACGTTCTATATCGGCGCGCACTCTTTTCTTTTTACTCCCCGCGACATCTTTTTTTACACGATAACGTTAACGTCCGGAGTTGAGCCTTGACAAACGATTGCGCCTTGCGGCAGCGAGAGCGAAATGTTAAAAGGTGCCCCTCAATAAAAACGATACAGGGGTAGGACGTGAAAAACGCGTCAACTGCATCCGGCGCCAGCGTGTCGGATGCCGCGTCGAAGAATGAACCGACGCTTCAACGGGGGTTGCAAAACCGCCATATTCAGCTAATTGCGCTGGGCGGCGCCATTGGCACCGGACTGTTTCTGGGCATCGGCCCGGCGATTCAAATGGCGGGGCCGGCTGTTTTGTTGGGCTATGGCGTTGCCGGGATTATCGCTTTTCTCATTATGCGCCAGTTGGGTGAAATGGTTGTGGAAGAGCCGGTTTCCGGATCGTTTGCCCACTTCGCCTGGAAATATTGGGGGCCGTTTGCGGGCTTTTTGTCGGGCTGGAACTATTGGGTCATGTTTGTGCTGGTCGGGATGGCGGAGCTGACCGCGGCGGGCATCTATATGCAGTACTGGCTGCCTGACGTACCAACATGGGTATGGGCGGCGGTGTTTTTTATTATCATTAATGCCGTGAATCTGGTGAACGTTCGTCTGTATGGCGAAACGGAATTCTGGTTCGCGCTGATTAAAGTGCTGGCGATTATCGGCATGATAGGTTTTGGTCTGTGGCTGCTGTTCTCCGGCCACGGCGGCGAACATGCCAGCATTGATAACCTCTGGCGTTATAACGGTTTCTTCGCTACCGGTTGGCATGGTTTGCTTCTGTCGCTGGCGGTGATTATGTTTTCTTTTGGCGGACTGGAGCTGATCGGCATTACTGCGGCGGAAGCGCGCGATCCGCAAAAAAGCATCCCGAAAGCGGTGAATCAGGTGGTATACCGTATTTTGCTGTTCTACATCGGTTCGCTGGTGGTGTTGCTGGCGCTCTATCCGTGGGTAGAGGTGAAATCCAATAGCAGCCCTTTTGTAATGATCTTCCATAACCTGGACAGTAATGTGGTGGCTTCGGCGTTGAATTTCGTTATTCTGGTCGCGTCGCTTTCGGTGTATAACAGCGGCGTTTATTCGAATAGCCGAATGCTGTTCGGCCTGTCCGTACAAGGCAACGCGCCGAAATTTTTAACCCGCGTCAGCCATCGCGGCGTGCCGGTGAACTCGCTGATACTTTCCGGAGCGATTACCTCGCTGGTGGTGCTGATCAACTATCTGTTGCCGCAAAAAGCGTTTAGCCTGTTGATGGCGCTGGTTGTCGCGACGCTATTGCTAAACTGGATAATGATCTGTCTCGCGCATTTACGTTTTCGCGCGGCGATGCGTCGTAAAGGGCGCGAGACGCAATTTAAGGCGCTGTTCTATCCCGCCGGAAACTATTTGTGCATTGCGTTTCTGGCGCTGATTCTGGTGTTAATGTGTACGATGGACGATATGCGATTGTCGGCGATTTTGCTGCCGGTATGGATTGTATTCCTGTTTATCGCGTTTACAGTTTTGCGCCGTAAGGCTCATTAACTTTTTTGCCCGATCCCATGCTCATGCGATCGGGCAATCCATTAATGCCGCAATGTCCCTGACAGCGCGCGAATATCGCTGCCGGTCGGCGTCTGATGAATACGCAAGCCGAACTCTTCCACCACCGCAAATATATGGTCGAAAATATCGGCCTGAATGCTCTCATATTCCAGCCACACGACGGTATTGGTAAAGGCGTAGATCTCTATCGGCAAACCATGATCGTCAGGCGCCAGTTGGCGTACCATCAGCGTCATATCTTTACGGATGCGCGGATGGTGGCGTAAATATTCGTTCAGATAGGCGCGAAATGTCCCGATATTAGTCATTCGGCGGTGATTTAAGGCTGATTCCGGCGCATCCAGTTGTTTATTCCATTCATCGATTTCCTGATGACGGCTGGTAAGGTACGGCTTTAACAGTTGCGCGGTTAACAGCCGTTGTTTTTCATCATCATCCAGAAAATGGATACTGGTCGCGTCAATATTAATGCTGCGTTTAATCCGGCGTCCGCCGGACGCAGACATGCCGCTCCAGTTTTTGAACGAGTCGGAAACCAGCGACCAGGTGGGAATGGTGGTGATGGTATTATCCCAGTTGCGTACTTTTACCGTGGTTAAGCCAATATCAATGACCGCGCCATCTGCGCCATATTTTGGCATCTCCAGCCAGTCGCCCAGTTTGAGCATATCGTTGGCGGAAAGCTGTATACCGGCAACCAGGCCAAGAATCGGGTCTTTAAAGACCAGCATTAATACCGCGGCCATCGCGCCCAGCCCGCTGATTAAAATTGCTGGTGACTGGCCAATCAGCAGTGAGATCATCAGAATGCCGACGATAATTGCGCCGATGAGCTTAATACCCTGAAATATTCCTTTTAGCGGTAACTGAGAGGCGGCGGGCCATTTTTGCGATAGATTGAAAATCACGTCCAGCAGAGAAAATAACGACAGCAGGGCGTAGGTCATAATCCATAACTGCGCGCAGGTCGTCAGGATATCCGCAGCCTCACTGCCTTTTTGTAGCCAGAGCGCGGCCTGAATATTGACAATGATGCCTTGCAGCGTAAAAGCCAGACGATGGAATAATTTATTCTGGGTAATAATTTGCAGCCACAGGCGGGAACTGGCGCTGGCACGTTTTTCGAAAGCGCGCAGTACTATCCAGTGCAAAATAATATGCACGACAACTGCCGTCAGAAAAATAATACCAAATATCACCACCAGCGACGTGGTGTGATTCATTTCAATTCCCGCTAAATCTTCTACCTGGGATATCAATTCCTGCATAATCTCTCCTTTATAAACAGCAGCCTATGATGACTGCTGAATGGCATTTATGCAAATCAGGACGCTCGCGCTTCAGGCATAATCAGCAACAGACGGGTAAAAGCGCTTCAGGGGTTATCCATACGCTATATTTTATCCAGCGCCCCATAAACGTCGTTATTTTACGCCACCCCATTTTTTTGAACAGGCGCCAGTTCGTCAACAATGGATGAAAACATTTTAACCAGAATGCTTAAAACGATTGCAATGTTTCTGTCGGATGATGATTAGCACCGTCGTACCTCTCAACAATAACATTAAGGAACATCGGATGACCCAAAAGCGTACCCTGCTAAAATACGGCATACTCTCGCTGGCGCTGGCCGCGCCATTATCTGCCTGTGCGTTTGACTCTCTTACGGTATTTGGCGATAGCCTTAGCGATACCGGGAATAACGGTCGCTGGACCTGGGATAGTGGTCAAAATAAGCTCTACGACGAACAGTTGGCCGAACGATTTGGGCTGGCATTAAGCCCTTCCAACAATGGCGGTTCTAATTATGCCGCCGGCGGCGCGACGGCGACCCCGGAATTAAACCCGCAGGATAATACCGCGGATCAGGTACGGCAGTGGCTTGCCAAAACGGGGGGAAAAGCCGACCACAACGGTTTGTATATTCACTGGGTAGGCGGAAACGATCTGGCGGCGGCCATCGCGCGACCTGCCATGGCACAGCAAATAGCCGGTAATAGCGCCACTAGCGCGGCGGCGCAGGTAGGGATGTTACTGGATGCCGGCGCCGGGCTGGTCGTGGTGCCAAACGTACCGGATATTAGTGCGACGCCAATGCTTCTGGAGGCGGTAATCACCGCCGGGCTGGGCGCAGCGGCGCCCCCGGCGCTAAAAGCGGCGTTAGAGGCGCTGGCGGAGGGCGCTACGCCCGATTTCGCCAGTCGGCAACAGGCGATCCGCAAGGCGTTGCTGGCGGCGGCTGCAACGGTAAGCAGCAATCCGTTTATTCAGCAACTGCTCGTTGAGCAACTGCTGGCGGGCTATGAAAAGGCGGCAGGGCAGGCGTCAGCTCTGACCGATTATTATAATCAGATGGAAGAGAAGGGGCTGGAGCAACACGGCGGCAATATAGCCCGTGCCGATATCAACGGCCTCTTTAAGGAAATTCTTGCCAACCCGCAGGCGTTTGGTCTGACAAATACCGTAGGTATGGCCTGCCCGCCAGGCGTATCCGCTTCGGCGTGCTCCTCGGCGATGCCTGGATTTAATGCGTCGCAGGACTATCTGTTTGCCGATCATTTACATCCCGGTCCGCAGGTCCATACCATTATTGCGCAATATATCCAGTCGATCATTGCCGCGCCGGTACAGGCGACATACCTGAACCAAAGCGTTCAGTCGATGGCGCAAGGCAGTCGTACCACGCTTGACAGCCGTTATCAGCAGCTTCGCCAGGGGGAAAATCCTGTTGGTTCACTGGGCATGTTCGGCGGATACAGCGGGGAATATCAACGTTATGATAATAATGAGGCCGACGGGAACGGTAATCATAATAATCTGACGGTTGGCGTCGATTATCAGCTTAACGAGCAGGTACTGCTGGGAGGGCTGATAGCCGGTTCTCTGGATAAGCAACATCCTGACGATAATTATCGTTATGATGCCCGCGGTTTTCAGGCCGCCGTATTCAGCCATTTACGCGCCGGTCAGGCGTGGCTGGATAGCGATTTACACTATCTGTCCGCTAAATTCAGTAACATCCAGCGCAGTATAACGCTCGGTGCGCTAAGACGGGTGGAAGAGGGCGAAACCAACGGTCGGCTGTGGGGCGCGAGGTTAACCAGCGGTTATGATTTTGTCATGATGCCGTGGTTAACGACCGGACCGATGCTGCAATATGCATGGGATTACAGCCACGTTAATGGTTATAGCGAGAAGCTCAATACCAGTACATCAATGCGTTTTGGCGACCAAAACGCCCATTCGCAGGTGGGTAGCGCTGGCTGGCGTCTGGATCTTCGCCACAGCATCATTCACTCCTGGGCGCAGATTAATTATCGCCGTCAGTTTGGCGATGATACGTATGTGGCGAATGGCGGCCTTAAATCGACCGCGTTGACGTTTAGCCGCGACGGAAAAGCGCAGGATAAAAACTGGGTTGATATCGCGATTGGCGCAGATTTTCCGCTGTCGGCAACGGTGTCCGCTTTCGCCGGGCTGGCGCAAACGGCAGGGTTAAGCGATGGCAATCAAACCCGTTATAACGTTGGGTTTAGCGCCCGATTTTGATGACACGCCAGGGAGGGCCAACCTCGTGGTGACAATATCGCCATCGTAGGCGCAAACCGGTGTCACGCCGTTTTCTCCTTCATCCAGATAGGGGGTATCCAGATATGGCCAACGGCGTGCCAGTTTTAAATATTATTTATTTTCAATATGTTGAAAGATAAGGTTAACACTAGCGATGTAAAACCTGGCACTTCGCGCCATTGATCATTGGGGAACCTGGCAGAAAGGTGAAAAAAGCCGGACGGGCGTCCGGCTTAGGCAGGGGATTAGACTTCCGTCAGTGTGGTTTCAAGCGGCAGACGTGATTTCGGCAGCCCGGCGTTGAAATCCTCGACGCTATGATGGCCGACCGGCACCACGACCAGACTGGTATAGCCTTTTTCTTTCAGACCAAATTCAGCGTCGAGCACCTCGGCGTCGAAACCTTCAATGGGGACGGCGTCGAGACCCATCGCGGCGACGCCCAGCAGAAAGTTGCCGACGTTCAGATAGACCTGTTTCGCCATCCACTGGTGGTCATCTTTTAGCGAGACGCGGTGCATATCGGCGAAAAAGCGGCGACCTTTATCATTTGCCGCTTTAGCTTCCGGCGTAGCGAAACGGCCATCGGCATCTTCCTGATCGACCACCCGTTGCAGCCAGGCGTCGTCCATCGCGGTTTTCGCGCAGAAGACCACCACATGGGAGGCGTCCAGCATTTTGCGTTCGTTGAACGTGTAGTTTCCGGCAGCGGATTTTGCTACGCGCGCTTTGCCTTCTTCCGTACTGGCGACAATAAAGTGCCACGGCTGGGAATTGGTGCTGGAGGGGCTGTACTGTAGTAGTGTTTTTATTTTATCCGCTTCTTCGGCGGTCAGTTTTTTGCTGGGATCGAACGCCTTAGTGGAGTAGCGCTTTAAGGCGACAGAAACGATATCCATAAATGCTCCTGGTTGGTTTAGTACCCTTTTGTATCAGCAGGGTACCGGGTTATCGGTAAAAAGATAAGGGAGGAAAATGCGGAAACGGTTATTGCATCAGCGCGGCCGCAGGCGCAGTTGCTCTCTTTTAGGCAGCCCGTCTACGACCAGATTCCATGAGTCATTTATCAAATCGTTGAGTAGCGAGACGGTGATATCCTCGCCCGCATAGACTGAAATCCAGTGTTTCTTATTCATGTGATAGCCAGGCGCAATGCTGGGGTAAATTTGTTGATTTACCAGGGATTTTTGGGGATCCGACTTCAGGTTCACCACTGGACGGCAGTGATGTTCAGTGAAAAGCATGAATATTTTGCCGCCGACTTTAAACACATCGTACTGTGGGCCGAAAGGCCAGCAGTGTTCGGTAAAAGGCAGTTCCAGCGCAAAGCGTTTTGCACAGGCGTGCAGTGTTTGACCGTCCATTATTGCTCCTCGCGAGTCAGCGCGCGCCACATGGCTTCGAATCCCAGCGCAATATATTCGCCAGCGCGAGCGGGATCGCGCGCGGCGAAATCCATTGTTGTTTCAGCCAGCGCCAGAAAAAGGCCGTCGCCGAAGGCGCGGTACTCATCCGACATAAACACCATCAAAACGGAACGATGACATAAATCGCGCAATTCGGGGAACATATCGTCGGCCCGTTGTTCCGTCTCTTTGGTGAGCTTTTCGCTGACGGCCAGTTGACGGATCGCCCGATGGCGCGCGGGATGGTTCAGACCCCAACTGATGTAACTGTTCCAGATAAAACGAGTCATCATTTTGGCATCGGTAATGGATCGATCCAGCTCCATTATCATTGACTGGCAGAGATCCTGCTTTAAATGCAAATACAACGTGTTAATCAGCTCATCTTTGGTCGCGAAATAGCGAAACAATGTTCCTTCTGCAACACCTGCGTTACGCGCAATCACCGCCGTTGAGGCAGCGATGCCGGATTGCGCTATCGCCTGGGTTGCCGCTTCCAGTAATGCTTGTTTTTTGTCTTCACTCTTCGGACGAGCCACTACACGTTACCCTTATGTCTGGAAAAACATGATTGAATCATGCCCGTTGTCGCGTCGCAACGGTGAATGTCAACCTTTGAAAAGTACCTTGACGGCGTATCTTTGCTTTCTATAATGAGTGCTTACTCACTCATAATCAAGGGCTGCCGCATGAAGTGATAGAAAAGCATATTGCAGGCCATGCGATAAGCCGTCTCACAATTTGTGTGGTTATTACTATGCTTATTGCTGTTGCCGTAAATGTGCGGTGCGGGAGCCGCTGACGAGTTTGATAGAGGGGAGAGCACGATGACCATTTCCGCTCAGGTTATCGACACGATTGTCGAGTGGATTGATGATAATTTGAATCAGCCGTTACGTATTGATGATATTGCCCGTCATGCGGGGTATTCCAAGTGGCACCTGCAGCGCCTTTTTATGCAGTACAAAGGGGAGAGTCTGGGGCGCTACGTGCGTGAACGTAAGCTAAAACTGGCGGCGCGCGACCTGCGCGACACCGACCAGAAGGTGTATGATATTTGTCTAAAGTATGGTTTTGATTCGCAGCAAACCTTTACGCGCATTTTTACCCGCACGTTCAACCTGCCGCCAGGCGCTTATCGTAAAGAAAAGCATGGCCGTACGCATTGAAATGTTTAATCGGCCAGCGAAAACCAGCGCCGCCAGATAAAGCGAATAACATAATATTCCAGCGCGCCGAGCAAAAGAAACCATAAACAAAACAACAAAGTATAAAGCTGGTTGAGATCCATAAGATGAAAGATCCCGACCAGTTTTTGCGCCAGCGCAAGGCCGAGCGAAGGGGCGGGCAGCAGCAGGCTGGAGAGCAACGCCATCAGCAAAATACCGGCAGCGGTCATCAATGATTCAAGCGGGTGTTTCATGGCTTTGTTAAACGTAAGTTAAAACGCCATTGTCCGGGATATCGCCTGGTAAGGCAAATATGCTGTCTATTGTCCCGCCCAGATTTCACAATGTTTTTGTACCAGGCCTATCAGCGATCCGCCGTCGGCAATAAACTCCCGCATATATTGCGCTTCGTTACCGCCTTTTTTCACCTGCAGACGTAGTGCGTCAATGGCGCTGTCGGCGCCCAGCTTGCGCGCAGAGGGGGTAACGTTGTCCAGCAGACGCAGCGTATCATCTGCCAGGCGACGGCGGTCGCCGGTATAGGCATCGGTTAGCACGCCCTCCAGACCATAGCGGCAAGCCTGAAAACGGTTGAATTTATATAACAGATAGTCTTGTTCCTGCGGTTTAAAGGGACGCTCGGTCAGCAGCCAGTGCGCGGTCGCCTGAATCAACCCTGCCATATTGATGGCATGATCAAGGGTGAGCGGCGTATCCATCACCCGAACTTCTACCGTGCCAAAGGCCGGGCTGGGGCGGATATCCCAGTGCAAATCTTTGATGCTGTCGATCATCGTGGTGTAAGACAGACGACGAAATAGTCCGGCAAACTCTTGCCAGTTACTGACCCACGGCATGGGACCGTTATCGGGAAAAGCGGAAAAAATATTCAGGCGCGCGCAGGCAAAACGGGTGTCAGATCCTTGCATATAGGGAGACGCGGCGGAGAGCGCAATAAAGTGTGGCACAAAATGCGACAGCCCGTGTAAAAGATAAATCGCATCGTCGCCGTTCGCGCAGCCGACGTGGACATGCTGGCCGAAAACCGTCGCCTGTTGAATTAAGTAGCCGAAATTTTCCAGCGTGCGTTGATAGCGCTCATTATCACAGACCTCCTGACGCTGCCATTTTTGAAAAGGGTGCGTACCGCCGCCGCAAATGCCGAGATGGTGTTCCGACGCCGCCTGTAAAATAACGTGCTGCATGGCAGAAAGTTGGGCCGCCGCCTGGTCAATATCGCGGCAGACGCCCGTGGCCATCTCCAGCATACTTTCGGTGATATCGTGCTTAATTTCTCCCGCAGTAAGTTGGGGCTTAACGGCGTCGATCAGTGTAGAAGAGTCCTGACTTAAATCGTAGCCAGGTGGATTGATCACCTGCATCTCCAGCTCAATACCAAGCGTATAAGGTTCAGAAACGTGAAAATCATTCAGCGCCATAGTGATCTCATTTATCGGGGTATTGCGCTAAGTATAGAAGCGGGAGCGCTCCTGTCGTGGGGAAAGCGCGTTATTGCAGAAACAAGAGTAATAACGCTATTGCCACGTTGAAACCATTCTGTACGGACGGTACGTTCAGCCATCGTGGCGGCAAAGGCTGGCAGCAGATGTAACGAGATGTGCGTGGCGGTAAGCGAGGTAACTTTTGCGCTATCGAATCCCGGGAGCGTGACGCGGTCTGAAAAGGCTTTATAAACGCTCTCCTTGGCGGAGAAAGCCAGCGTCAGGGCAAGCGGAAAAGGGAGCGAGCTCGCCTGGAGAATTTGGCGCTCATCGCTATCAATAATGGACGGCGCCAGCTCTGTCGCCGTGTGCTGACTCATGATTTTTTCTATATCAATGCCGATACGCTGTCGGGATATGACGGCCAGCGCCGTTGACGCACAGTGGCTGATGCTGCCAAATAGGCCGTCCGGCCATAGCGGCTGTCGCTTGTCGCCAATACCGGGCACTGTCCTGACGCCCACCTCGCGTAGCGCATGAACGGCGGCGATGCGGCCTGCCAGATGTTCAGCTTTACGCTTGCGTCCGGCAGACCGGAGCCGATCGTGATGAGGCAGCCATAACAGGTCGTGCTCGTGAAAGCTGCTCGCATCAAAGTCGACGATATGCAGCCTGTGTCCGGCAAAGGGAAGGGGAAAATGAGATGTCCGCATCGTTTTTTGCTAATTCCCTCCCCGAATGAGGGAGGGAAGGTTGCCATCAGAAATGGGTATTAATGCTCATATACCACGTACGTCCCGGTTCGTTATAGGTGTACGCGCCAGCGCCCGCCATATAAGCGCCAGTTTGAGTATCCCTGACGGTTTGCGCGTTACCTTCACGCCACAGACGTTTGTCAAAGAGGTTATCCACGCCACCGGTCAGGCTGACATTTTTGGTCACGTCCCAGGTCGCGCTCAGGCCAACAATACTGTATGGGCTGACCGCTTGCTTATCTGTTCCGGTAACGGGGTTACCCTGATAATCATATTTCTTCGGCTCTTGTTTGCCGTACCAGGTGAAGGTCGATTGCAGAGAAACGTCCTGACGTACCTGCCAGCTCAGGGTTGAGTTAAGCGTGTACTGTGGAATAATCGACAGGCGTTCGCCGGTCTCTTTGTTTTTACTCTGCAGCATATACGTAACGTTATTCGTCCAGTTGACGGTGTCGCTAACCGGTACGTTTAACGTGCCTTCCAGACCTTCAACGACCGCTTTCGGCACGTTCTCCCACTGATAGACATCCGTTTTGCCGTTGTTGATACGCTGCAACGGCACCGTACCCGCTTCGATCTTATTGCGGTAATCATTGCGGAACCAGGTGATGCCGGCCAGCCAGCCATCGCGTTTAAATTCCAGACCGATCTCTTTATTGATGCTGGTTTCGGCTTTCAGATCATCGTTACCCATCATATAGCAGCCGATGCCGGTACCCGCGCCAGTCGCGTAGCAACCCTGACCTTTGCTATACAAAATATAGTTTGGGTTAGTCTGGTACAGACTCGGGGCTTTATAAGCGCGGGCGATCCCCATTTTCAGGGTAAAGTCATCCCCCAGACCTTGCGACAGGTTCAGCGACGGGCTCCAGTTATCCCCCACAATACTGTGATGATCGAAACGTAGCCCCGGCGTCAGCATGGTGCTGTCGGTCAGTTCCATGTTGTTTTCAGCAAACAGAGAGAAAATTTCCGCTTTTGAATAGGGGCTACGATTGGTACTGCTGTAACCCGGGATATTTCCCCCCATAAAGGTTTGCGAGTTGGAGAGCTCGTCTTTCATACGCTGTTGGGCCCATTCGGTACCCAGCGTCAGGTTTTGATTGACCAGCAGATCGAAAGGAAGGCTCACTTCGCTGTGTAGGGTGACGTCATTCAAATCGGCATCGGCATATTTTTGCGATGCTTTGGGATCGAAAATTCCTTCGGTGCCGCCTGCCAGGCCTTCCGGCATTCGGGAGTTACGGGTATGTTCGTATTGCACCCAGTTACTGGTGGTTACGCCATTATCCCAGCCGCCGTTCCAGGTCAGAGAGTAGTTCTGCCGATAGAGGCGGTTCGTCTCTTTTCCGTAATTATCTTTCACCAGTTGGTTCGTATTGGTGTTCTGAGTATCACCGGCATAGAGATTGCCCTGGCGACTGTATCCGGCCTCCAGCTCCAGAGACTGAAGCGGAGCAAAATCCCAACGAACTACGCCGTTGATATCTTTGTTAATGACCCCCTCGCGTCCTGCCGGTAGCGTGTCGGCGTAACTCCCGGTACGTTCAGACTGATGCCCCTGGTTAATATTACGCGCATCCGCCTGCGTTTTGTCGAGGTTGCCATACAGACGGAAGCTGAAATCCCCGCCCAGCGGGCCGTTCAGGCTAAAGTTAGTGCGTTTGGTCGCGCCTTCGTCTTTATGTTCCGGCGCGTTGAAATAGGTATTCCAGGAACCGTGCCACTCGCTACCGCCTTTTTTGGTAATGATATTGACCACGCCACCCGCCGCGCCGTTACCGTAGCGTGCGGCGGCAGGGCCACGCAGCACTTCAATGCGTTCGATCATCTCCGGCGGCACCCACGCGGTATCGCCGCGGGTATCGCGTTCGCCGCGCCAGCCCAGGCGCACCGAGTTACGGCTGGTGACGGGTTTACCGTCTATCAGGATGAGGGTGTTTTCCGGCCCCATGCCGCGAATATCGATTTGGCGGTTATTCCCGCGCTGACCGCTGGTGGAGTTGCCGGTCAGGTTTACGCCTGGCATGGTGCGGATGATTTCTGACACGTCGCGCGCGGGCGGATTTTTGCGGATCTCATCGGCGGTGATGGTGGATACGCCTGGCGCCTGTAGGTTTTGCTGGGCAGCGGTCACCACGATGGTGTCTTCATTGGTGAGCGCAGCGCTATCGGTTTTTTCTTCCGCCATCACGGGCAGAGCGGCCCCGTAAATCCCTAAATTGACCAGTAAGGTCAGGGAATGAATCTTCTTGTTCATTGTATATCCTGCTTTTCTTTAGCCACATAAGCCAAAGCGCCCGTCAAAGGCATTGGCCGGGTGGTGAAATTGTGTTCGCGCGTCCCATAGCGCGACAATACGCTATTGCAAATGCAAATAGTTATCAATAATATTATCAATATATTTCACCTTTTATATACAAAATTCATAATAAACACAGGGTTATAATGAAAGAGGCGCTGGCAACGGGAAGTGAGGCCTGGTGGAGGACGAAAACCGGGCCGGAATGGATACGGGAAAAAGACGGAAATTATCGGGTCACTTTTTGGTGGCGCGACCCGCAGGGAAACGAAACACACTCCCCGATACGGCATGTCTGGGTCTACATCACTGGCGTAACCGATCATCATCAAAACGCGCAGCCTCAGACGATGGCGCGTATTGCCGGAACGGATGTCTGGCGCTGGAGCACGGCGCTTAGCGCTAACTGGCGCGGCAGCTACTGTTTTATTCCTACCGAGCGCGATGACGCTTTTGCCGCTTTTGCGCCGGGCGAAACGCCCGATCGGAACGCACTGCGTGAAGGCTGGCGACAGCTATTACCGCAGGCAATTGCCGACCCGCTTAATTCGCAAAGCTGGCGGGGAGGACGTGGTCATGCGGTTTCAGCGCTGGAAATGCCGGATGCGCCCCTTCAGCCGGGATGGGATCGTCCTGAAACGCCGTACTCGCCGCCTTTGATGATGCAGTGGCATAGCGCACGTCTGGGCAATTCCCGCCGCGTATGGATATTGACGACCGGAGACGAGGCGCCGGAGGAAAAACCGTTGGCTATTCTGCTGGACGGTCAATTCTGGGCGGAAAATATGCCCGTCTGGCCCGCGCTCGCCTCGCTGACTCATCAACGCCTGCTTCCTGGTGCCGTCTACCTGCTGATTGACGCGATTGATACTCAACACCGCAGCCAGGAGTTGACCTGCAATGCCGACTTCTGGCTGGCGGTGCAGCAGGAACTGTTGCCGCAAGTCAGAGCCGTGACGCCTTTTAGCGATGATGCCGGGCGAACGGTGGTCGCCGGACAGAGTTTTGGCGGCCTGTCGGCGCTGTATGCCGGCCTGAACTGGCCGACGCGTTTTGGCTGTGTACTAAGCCAGTCAGGATCGTTCTGGTGGCCCCATCGCATCACCCCGCCGGAGGGGGAAGTCATTACCCGGCTGAAAACCGGCGCATTATGCGCGCACGGACTGCGTATCGTACTGGAAGCCGGCGTGCGTGAGCCGATCGTGTTTCAGGCGAATCAGGCGCTTTATGCCCAACTGAATACCTCGCAGCAGTCCATTTTCTGGCGTCAGGTTGACGGCGGACACGATGCGCTTTGCTGGCGCGGCGGGCTAACGCAAGGGCTGATGCTGCTTTGGCAGCCGCTTATCGACACGCTTTAACCGGGCACATGTCCATGACAGGAGTTGAGTATGGAATTCAGTAATCCCTTCGATAATCCGCAGGGACAGTTTTACATCCTGCAAAATGCGCAGCGTCAATTCAGCCTTTGGCCAGCGGCGTGCGCGCTTCCCGCAGGCTGGGACGTGGTATGCGAACCGCAATCGCAGGACGCGTGCCAGCAGTGGCTTAATACGCGCTGGACAACACTGAATCCGGCCCATTATGCCGATAAGCAGGAGGCGAAATGACGCAGCGTTTACCGTTAGTCGCCGCTCAGCCGGGGATCTGGATGGCGGAAAAACTCTCTGATTTACCCTCCGCCTGGAGCGTGGCGCACTACGTGGAATTGAATGGCGAGCTGGATGCCCCCTTGCTGGCAAAAGCGGTAGCGGTAGGGATGCAACAGGCGGATACGCTACGGATGCGTTTTACCGAAGAGAACGGCGAGGTCTGGCAATGGATAGATCCTGAGCACACCTTCGGCGAGCCCCCGATTGCCGATTTACGCGACCAGCCCGATCCGCATCACGCGGCGCTGGCGTTAATGCAGGCGGATTTACGGCAAAACCTGCGCGCAGATAGCGGTAAGCCGCTGGCGTTTCACCAGTTAATCCGCATTGATGATACCCGCTGGTATTGGTATCAGCGCTATCACCATTTGCTGGTGGATGGCTTTAGCTTCCCGGCGATAACCCGCCAGATTGCGGCGATTTATCGCGCCTGGCAGAGCGACGCCCCTACGCCGGAGTCGCCTTTTACCCCCTTTGCGGATGTGGTCGAGGAATATCAGCGCTATCACCAGAGCGAGGCCTGGCAGCGTGACGGCGCCTTCTGGGCGCAGCAGCGCCGCGAGCTGCCGCCGCCGGCGTCAATGTCTGCCGCGCCGCTGCCGGGGCGGTCGGCGAGTGCGGGTATTCTGCGTATGAAATTGAGCGCGCCAGCGGGGGCGTTTCGCCAGCTGGCGGCGCACATGCCTGAGATACCGCGAGCGGATCTTGCCCTGGCGCTGGTGACGTTGTGGCTGGGACGATTATGCGGGCGAATGGATTATGCCGCTGGATTTATCTTTATGCGGCGGATGGGATCGGCGGCGTTAACGGCGACCGGGCCTGTCCTTAACGTGTTGCCGCTGGCGGTTAACCTTCATGCGACGGAAGATCTGCCAACGCTGGCGAAGCGTCTTGCGGCGCAGTTAAAGAAGATGCGCCGCCACCAGCGTTACGACGCCGAACAGATTGTACGCGATAGCGGGCGAGCCGCAGGGGATACGCCGCTATTTGGCCCAGTGCTCAACATAAAAGTGTTTGATTATCATCTGGATCTTCCTGGCATACAGGCGCAAACCCATACCCTGGCGACGGGGCCGGTTAACGATCTTGAACTGGCGCTTTTTCCGGATGAAAACGGCGGTCTGGATATTGAATTGCTGGCGAATGCACAGCGTTACGATGACGCCACGCTCTCCCGCCATGCCTTACGGTTGATGGCGCTTATCACACAGTTTGCGGATAACCCGGCGCTGCGCTGCGGCGATGCGCAAATGCTGCTGGCGGAAGAACAAACGCAATTAGCACACCTTAATAATACAGCGGTAACGATTCCCGCCGCCACGCTTAGCGATTTGGTGGCGCAGCAGGCGCAAAAAACGCCAGAGGCTGCCGCGTTGGCAGATGCGCATTATCACTTTACCTACCGTGAAATGCGCGAACAGGTTGTGGCGCTGGCATACGCGCTGCGGGAACGCGGCGTTCAGCCTGGCGATAGCGTGGCGGTGGCGTTGCCGCGGTCGGTTTTCCTGACCTTAGCGCTGCATGGCATTGTCGAGGCGGGCGCCGCCTGGCTGCCGCTGGATACCGGTTATCCTGACGATCGGCTGCGAATGATGCTGGAAGATGCGCAGCCGAAACTGTTAATTACGACTCAGGCGCAGCTGGCGCGCTTTCACGATATTCCGGGGATGGAATATTTGTGTTATAGCCAACCGCTACCGGTCAGTGACGCCACTCCGCTGGGGCTGTCGTTACCGCATCATACCGCTTACATCATTTTCACCTCTGGCTCGACGGGCAGGCCGAAAGGGGTGATGGTGGGACAAACGGCGATAGTCAACCGGCTGCTGTGGATGCAGGATCACTATCCGTTGACGGCGGATGATGTAGTAGCGCAAAAAACGCCGTGCAGTTTTGACGTCTCAGTATGGGAGTTTTTCTGGCCGTTTATCGCCGGGGCGAAACTGGTGATGGCTGAACCGGAAGCGCACCGCGATCCGCTCGCGATGCAGCGGTTCTTTGCGCAATACGGCGTCACGACCACCCATTTTGTGCCGTCGATGCTGGCGGCCTTTATTGCCTCGCTCACGCCAGCGTCGGCTGGTAAAAGCTGCGCTTCCTTAAAGCGGGTTTTCTGTAGCGGCGAGGCCCTGCCGACGGCGCTGTGCCGCGAATGGGAGACGTTAACCAACGCGCCGCTACACAATCTGTACGGGCCAACGGAGGCCGCGGTGGATGTGAGCTGGTATCCGGCCTGTGGCGATGAGCTGGCGGCTGTTGACGGCAACAGCATCCCGATTGGTTATCCCGTCTGGAATACCGGTTTACGTATTCTCGATGCGCATATGCAGCCGGTGCCGCCGGGCGTGGCTGGCGATCTCTATCTTACCGGTATCCAACTGGCGCAGGGCTATCTGGGGCGTCCGGATCTTACCGCCAGCCGTTTTATCGCCGATCCTTTTGCGCCAGGCGAACGGATGTACCGTACCGGAGATGTGGCGCGCTGGCTGGATTCCGGCGCGGTAGAATACCTGGGGCGCAGCGACGATCAGCTCAAAATTCGGGGTCAACGTATTGAACTGGGCGAGATTGACCGCGTCATGCAAACGCTGCCGGATGTTGAACAGGCGGTAGCACATGCCTGCGTCTTTAATCAGGCGGCGGCGACGGGCGGGGATGCCCGGCAACTGGTCGGCTATCTGGTGTCGCACTCCGGTTTGCCGCTGGATTTACCAGCGCTGCAGGAAAAATTACGCCAAAAACTTCCCGCGCATATGGTGCCGGTTGTGCTGTTGCAACTTGCCAGCTTGCCGCTTAGCGCTAATGGCAAGCTGGATCGTAAAGCCCTGCCGCTGCCGGACCTGACGCCGCGCGTGAAAGGGTGTGCGCCGCAGTCCGCAACGGAGATTGCTGTCGCCGCGGCGTTTTCCCGCCTGCTGGGCTGTGAGATTAACGATGTTGAAAGTGATTTCTTTGCGCTGGGCGGACACTCGCTGCTGGCGATGAAACTGGCCGCGCAGCTAAGCCAGACGTTTAATCGCCAGGTGACGCCGGGGCAGGTGATGGTGGCGTCTGACGTGGCGCAGTTGAGTAAGCTGCTCGATACTGACGATGACGAACGCTCGCGCAATCTGGGGTTCGGGCCGCTGTTGCCGCTGCGTGAAAGCGATGGTCCAACGTTATTTTGTTTCCATCCGGCGTCGGGGTTCGCCTGGCAATTTAGCGTATTATCACGCTATCTCAGCCCGTCGTGGTCGATTATGGGGATTCAGTCGCCGCGCCCCGCTGGCCCTATGCAAACCGCAACCACCCTTGATGAGGTATGTGAACATCATCTGGCGACTTTGCTCGCCCGGCAGCCGCATGGCCCTTATTATTTATTAGGCTATTCGCTGGGCGGGACGCTGGCGCAAGGGATCGCCGCCCGGTTGCGCGCACGCGGCGAAACCGTAGCGTTTTTGGGGTTACTGGACACCTGGCCGCCGGAAACGCAAAACTGGCGGGAAAAAGAGGCGAATGGCCTCAATCCGGACGTATTGGCGGAAATTGAACGTGAACGCGCAGCGTTTGTCGCCGCTCAGCAGGGAAATGCCTCCGAAGCCTTATTTACCGCCATTGAAGGCAATTATGCGGATGCCGTCCGTTTGCTGACGACGGCGCATAGCGTACCGTTTGATGGACATGCTACGCTCTTTGTGGCGGATAAAACGGTGCCGGAAGGCGTATCGCCTGAACAGAGCTGGTCGCCGTGGATAGCGTCTTTGGCTATTTATCACCAGCCGTGCGCGCATGTAGATATTATTTCTCCCTCCGCTTTTGAAACTATCGGGCCCATCATCAGCGAGCTCATTAATAAATAACGGGCGTTGTTTCTGCCTTTAAAAAATTAAATCCTGAAACCCATAATAATTACTAATTATTATGGGTTTTTTATTGTAACGATTAATTCTTTTAACATAAGTGATACATGCTACAGGCAAGTTTAATTCCGAATATTTAGCTTTTCGGGCACTGGCGCGCAAAGAGTGTTTCGGATAATTCTGACTTGCTGTTAGAATCTCTGACAGGAATGTGTTCTTTCATTGGATAAAGTTTTCAGGTCATACGGCATGCCATCTCTTAATGTAAAACAAGAAAAACATCAGTCACTTGCAGGTTACTCACTGCCGCCCGCCAACAGTCATGAAATCGATTTGTTTAGCCTTATAGAGGTGTTATGGCAGGCGAAACGTCGTATTCTTGCTACCGTTTTCGCCTTTGCGTGCGTGGGGTTACTTCTGTCCTTTTTGCTGCCGCAAAAATGGACCAGCCAGGCGATTGTCACACCGGCGGAGTCGGTACAGTGGCAGGGACTGGAGAGAACGTTGACCGCGCTGCGCGTGTTGGATATGGAGGTAAGCGTTGATCGGGCCAGCGTCTTTAATCTGTTTATTAAAAAGTTTAGCTCGCCCTCGCTGCTGGAAGAATATCTTCGTTCTTCTCCGTATGTCATGGATCAATTAAAAGGCGCGCAAATAGACGAGCAGGATCTTCACCGGGCGATTGTCGTGCTGAGCGAAAAAATGAAAGCAGTGGACAGTAATGCCGGCAAGAAAAATGAAACATCATTATTCACGTCGTGGACGTTGAGTTTTACCGCGCCGACGCGGGAAGAAGCGCAAAAAGTGCTGGCTGGCTATATTCAGTACATCTCTGATATCGTCGTGAAAGAGACGCTGGAAAATATTCGTAACCAGCTGGAAATCAAAACCCGCTATGAGCAGGAAAAGCTGGCGATGGATCGGGTGCGTCTCAAAAACCAGCTTGATGCCAATATTCAACGTCTCCATTATTCGCTGGAAATCGCCAACGCCGCCGGCATTAAGAGACCGGTTTACAGTAATGGTCAGGCGGTAAAAGATGATCCGGATTTTTCTATTTCTCTCGGCGCGGATGGTATTTCCCGCAAACTGGAAATTGAAAAAGGGGTAACGGACGTGGCCGAGATCGACGGTGATTTGCGTAACCGTCAATACCATGTTGAACAACTGGCGGCAATGAATGTGAGCGACGTGAAGTTTACCCCGTTTAAATATCAACTGTCGCCGTCTCTGCCAGTGAAAAAAGATGGCCCGGGTAAAGCGATCATTATTATTCTGGCGGCGTTGATTGGCGGTATGATGGCCTGCGGCGGCGTATTACTGCGTCACGCGATGGTCTCGCGTAAAATGGAAAACGCGCTGGCGATAGATGAACGGTTAGTCTGATTTATATGAAAAGCCGGATAGCGATTATCCGGCTTTTTCATCTGTGTGAACGACTATCGCCGCCCCAGCGGTACCACCAGCGGCGTCCCGGCAACCGGATCGTCGATAATCATACAGCGCAGCCCATAGATTTTTTCGATAAGCTCTGCGGTAACAATCTCTTTCGGCGCGCCCTGCGCGACAATGTTACCTTCGCGTAATGCAATCAAATGCGTGGCGTATCGGCAGGCTTGATTCAGGTCGTGCAGGACGGCGGCGAGCGTATAACCTTTTTCGCGGTTGAGATCGCTTAACAATTCCAGCAAATCAATTTGATGGCTAATATCCAGCCACGTTGTCGGCTCATCCAGCAGCATGATGGACGTTTCCTGCGCCAGCACCATGGCTATCCACGCCCGCTGGCGTTGGCCGCCGGACAGAGTATCTACGCTTTGCGTCGCCAGTGAGGTGATACCTGTTGCACGCATGGCACTGGCGACGGCGTCGGCATCTTCCTTGCGCCAGCGGGTAAATAACGGCTGGTGCGGATAACGCCCTCTGGCGACCAGCTCTTGTACGGTGATATCGCCCGGCGTAGTGGCGTTTTGCGCCAGCAATCCGATGCGCCGCGCCACCTCTTTACTGGCGTAACGCTGTATTTGTTCGCCATCCAGCCAGACATGGCCGTCAACAGGCGTCATCAGACGGCTTAGCGTGCGTAGCAACGTTGACTTGCCGCAGCCGTTAGGGCCGATGATGGCGGTAAAATGGCCGTCCGGAATCGAAACATTAAGGTTTTTTGCGACGGTATAGCTGCCATAACCCAGCGTTAACTGGTCGCCGCGCAAACGGGCTACGGATTCGGTCATTTTTTGCGGGACTCCTGAATTAACAAGACGATAAGGTAAATACCGCCGAGGCTGACGGTGACCACGCCTACTGGAAGCTGATAAGGCATAAACAGTTGCTGCGCGCACGCATCGGCGGCCAGTAGTAACAACGCGCCGCACAGCGCCGACTGGGTTAATCCCCAGCGCGCTGTGCCGCTAAGACGGCGGGCGATGTGCGGCGCGACAAGGGCAATAAACGAGATGGGGCCAGCCAGTGCCGTTGCCGCAGCGGTGAGCGACACCGCCACCAGCATCAGCATCAGGCGTGACCGCTCCACGCTAACACCCAGCGCGCAGGCGCTGTCATCGCCCATCTCCAGCAGCCGCATACGACGCACCAGTAGCGCGGCGCCTGTCAGCATCACAATAATCAGCGGCGCCGAAGGCCAGGTTTTTGCCCATGTCAGACCGTTGAGCGACCCGGCGTTCCATAAGCCGGCGGTGAGCGCCGTTTCCAGCGACGCCTGCAACAGAAGCCAGGTATTAAAGGCGACTAACATCGCGCGGATGCCGATACCGATGATAATCAGCCGGAAAGTTTCAATCCCGTTACGCCAGGCGAGCAGCCAGACAAGCAATGACGTGACGATACCGCCCGCCATTGCCGCCAGCGCGATCGCGGTAAGATGCTGGCCAAACAGGACCATTGCGACCAGTACGCCGCTCCAGGCGCCGGTATTAAAGCCCATCACATCAGGGCTGCCTAGCGGGTTACGCATCAGCGACTGAAAAATCGCGCCACTGACGCCAAGCGCAGCGCCAATCAGCAACGCCATTAATACGCGCGGTAGTCGCCATTCGGTTACGACAAGGGTGATGTTACGCGGCGCGTCGCCCAACAGCGCGGCAATAATCTGCCCGGTCTCAAGAGGCACGGCGCCGCTTTGCAGGCTCCATAAACCAATGGCGAAGCAGCCAGCCGCCAGAAGCAGGCAGCTTACGATAAGCCGACGAGAAAGAAACATCACAGGCCGCCTCCGTTCGATTTACGGCGTACCAGAAAAATAAGTACCGGCGCGCCGATAAATGCACTGACAACCGATACGCGGAGTTCGCCCGGCACCAACAGACGACCAATAATATCGGCAAAAAGCAGCAGAGCAGGGGTTGCCAGTAGCGTCACTGGCAGCGACCAGCGGTGGTCTGCGCCCACCAGCCAACGCGCCATATGCGGCATCATCAGACCAATAAAGGCGATAGGGCCAACCAGCGCCGTTGCGCTGCCGCACAAGACGGTAATCGCCAGTAAACCGATAAGTTGGGTGCGCGCCACTTTACTCCCCAGCGCCGTCGCGGTATCGCTGCCGAGGCTCAGGCTGTTCAGCGCTCGGCTCAGAAATAGCGCCACGATCCCAGCGATAACCACGGGCGCAAGCGCGACTTTCAACGTTTGCAGGCTGCGAATGTCCAGCGATCCCGCCTGCCAGAAGCGAAGCTGGTCATAGACCTCTGGATTTAACAGCGCGATGCCGCTGGTCAGCCCTTCCAGTACCGCGCCAAGCGCCACGCCCGCCAGTGTCAGGCGGACCGGGCTTAACTGGCCGCCGCCCTGACTACCGGTGAAGGCGACAATCAGCGATGCGATAAGCGCGCCGCTAAATGCCATGAAAAGCTGTTCCAGCGGCGTGGAGAAACCAAACAGCGCCGCGCCCAGTACAATGGCGAAGCTGGCGCCGTTGTTAACGCCCAGAATCCCCGGGTCGGCGAGCGGGTTGCGAGTAAGTGTTTGCATGAGCGCCCCGGCGAGACCCAACGCGCCGCCTGCCAGTAATCCGGCCAGCGTACGCGGCAAACGCGCATCCAGGACGATGGTGCAATCGGCGCTTTGGCATACGCCGGTGAACGCCTCCAGCACGGCGGCGGCGGGCAGCGGTTTCGCGCCAATGACCAGGCTTAAAACCGCGGCGAGACTCAGTAATAACAACAATCCGGGCACGGCAAACGCGCGCGTCACGGAAAATGAGCATGACATAGTAACTTCCCTGATAATGATAGTAATTATCGTTATCTATCTTATTTGGTTATGTTAGCATGTGCAGCCATTGAATGGATATTTAAAAAAACTCGCATTAAGGCGTTGTAATGAATCGACAATCCTGGCTGCTCAATCTCAGCCTGTTGAAGACGCACCCTGCATTTCGCGCAGTATTTCTGGCCCGTTTTATCTCTATTGTCTCGCTGGGGCTGCTTGGCGTGGCGGTTCCGGTACAGATCCAAATGATGACGCACTCCACCTGGCAGGTAGGGCTGTCGGTAACGTTAACCGGCGGCGCCATGTTTATTGGCTTAATGGTGGGCGGCGTACTGGCCGATCGCTACGAACGTAAAAAGGTGATTCTGCTGGCGCGCGGTACTTGCGGTATTGGCTTTATTGGCCTGTGCGTGAACGCGCTGCTGCCGGAACCATCATTGCTGGCGATATATCTCCTTGGCCTGTGGGACGGCTTTTTCGCGTCTCTGGGCGTGACCGCGTTACTGGCGGCGACGCCAGCGCTGGTCGGAAGAGAAAATCTGATGCAGGCCGGCGCGATTACCATGCTGACGGTACGTCTGGGATCGGTTATTTCGCCGATGTTGGGGGGCATATTGCTTGCCAGCGGCGGTGTAGCCTGGAACTATGGGCTGGCGGCCGCCGGGACGTTTATTACGCTATTGCCGTTACTGACGCTGCCGCGACTGCCTGTCCCTCCGCAGCCGCGGGAAAATCCATTTATCGCGTTACTGGCGGCATTTCGTTTTTTGCTCGCCAGTCCGCTTATCGGCGGTATTGCGCTGCTTGGCGGCCTGGTGACGATGGCAAGCGCGGTACGCGTCCTCTATCCGGCGCTGGCGATGAGCTGGCAGATGTCGGCGGCGCAAATCGGTTTGCTGTATGCGGCAATTCCGCTGGGGGCGGCCATTGGCGCGCTGACCAGCGGACAACTGGCGCATAGCGTTCGTCCGGGGCTCATTATGCTGGTTTCGACAGTGGGTTCTTTTCTGGCGGTGGGGCTGTTCGCCATCATGCCGGTCTGGATCGCAGGTGTTATCTGTCTGGCACTGTTTGGCTGGCTTAGCGCCATCAGTTCGTTATTACAATATACCCTGCTGCAAACCCAGACGCCGGAAAATATGCTGGGGAGAATGAACGGCCTGTGGACTGCGCAAAACGTCACGGGAGACGCTATCGGCGCGGCGCTGTTAGGCGGTCTTGGCGCAATGATGACGCCGGTCGCTTCCGCAAGCGTGAGTGGATTCGGGCTGGTGATTATCGGTTTGCTGCTGTTGTTAGTGCTGGGCGAGCTACGTCGTTTTCGCCAGACGCCGCCGGTTAGCGATGCTGGCTGATAAAGAGGCGTTTATCCGACTGACCAAATCGTTCTGGTCAGTCGGATAAGACTCCGATAAGGCTAAAACAGGGCGGCCAGCCGGTTAAGCAGCAACGTTGCGCTGTAATAATCCAGACGGAACGTCTCCGTGCCCAGGGCATAGACGCGCTTATTTTGCACCGCTGGCAGGTGCGCCAGCAGCGGATTGGCGTAAAGGGCCGCGACATCTTTGTTGTCGCCGGCAAACAGGAAAAGAGATTGGCCGTTTAACCCAGCGGCCAGATTTTCACCGCCAAGCTGAATGATATCGTGGCGCTTACCCTGGCTTTTGCTGGTTTGCAGCCCTCGGGGCAATGTCGCCAGCGTAAAGCCTAACTGCGTCAATAGCTTGCCTTGTGCTGATTCTGGCGTCCACAAATTGGCGCTATGCGCGGCAGGGGTATACACCAGCGCGCTAACCGGTTGCGGCGGCAGGGCGATTCGCTGTTTAACCGTCGTCAGTTGCGCCTCAAATTCCGCTATTCGCGCGGCGGCCTGTTTCTCCTGGCCGGTGATCTCGCCAAGCTGCGTGAGCAAACTCTGCCAGCTTTTATCGTCATAATTGATGACGAGCGTCGGCGCGATAGCGGAGAGCTGATCGTAAAGCGCCAGCGCGGAGTCGCCGCCGGTGGCGCTAATCAAAATGAGATCCGGCATTTGCGCGGCGACCGTTTCGGCATTCGGTTCGCCGATATACAGCCGGGCGACATGGCGAGCCTTTGCTACGTCGCTCCACTGGCGCATAAACCCTTGATCGTCGGCAAAGCGGTTATTCGGCGTAGTGGCCCCGCTGGCGACGACGGGCGCATCAATCGCCAGCAGCGAGCCTGTTAACGTCACGCTGGTAGAGACGATACGCGCGGGCTTGTGGTCCAGAGTATGAACGCCGCGGCTGTCCTGGATTTGCCGGGGCCAACCGGCGTCCTGGGCTAAGGATATTCCTGAAATTGATAAACCAACCACTAAAAGCAGCCAACGATAAAAGGCGGGGAGTCTCACAATAGCGTCCTGTTATTAATAAAGTTAATGCTTCTCATTTTCATGTCAGCAGCAGCGAGATGCAAGCCTTAGTGCTATTTAACTCATGACCAGAGTTGACAGAGCGACGTTTTACTCTTAGGTTAGCGCACTAAAAATAGAAATAATAATCATTATTATACACAAAATCATTCAAGAAGCATCGCAACGGCAAGGGAAGAAATCCCCGCGAGCATAGATAACTGTGTGACCGGGGTTTCTGAGCGCAGCCAACAAAGAGGCAGCTTGAAAGATGAAGTGTATATAAGCCTTTATCATTGGAGGATGATATGGATATGTCACTGGCCGAGGACGCTCAGGAGACAATGGCAACGCTTGCTCCCGATCGCTTTTTCTTCATGTCGCCGTATCGCAGTTTTACCACTTCCGGGTGCTTCGCCCGTTATACCGAGCCTGCGGTTGCCGGAGATTCGCCGGATAGCCCTTTCCAGCAGAAATTGCGCCAGCAGTTTGCCGAGGCCAAATCGCAGGGCATCGCCAACCCTATCCTGGTGGGGGCGATCCCCTTTGATACCCGTCAGCCGTCGTCGCTATTTATCCCGATGGCGTGGCAGTCCTTTTCCCGCCAGCAAAAGCAGCGCACGGCGCGTTATTTTACTGACCATCAGCCACTGACGGTGACGGCGCGAAAGGCGATTCCGGAGCAGGATGCTTTTGAAGCAATGGTCGCACGCGCGGCTATGCTGACCGCCACGCCAGACGTCGATAAAGTGGTGCTTTCCCGGCTAATAGATATCACCACTGATGTGGCGGTGGATAGCGGAGCATTGCTGGAGCGGCTGGTTGCGCAGAATCCAGTTAGTTACAACTTCCATGTGCCACTGGCGGATGGCGGCGTTCTGCTGGGCGCCAGCCCCGAATTGTTGCTACGCAAAGAGGGCGAGCGGTTTAGTTCGCTGCCGTTAGCAGGCTCGGCACGCCGACAGCCGGATGACGTTCTGGATCGCGAGGCGGGAAACCGACTGCTGGCTTCACAAAAAGATCGCCATGAACATGAGCTGGTGACGCAGGCGATGAAGCAGATCCTGCGCGATCGCAGCACGGAACTGCAATTACCTTCCTCTCCGCAGTTGATCACCACGCCGACGCTATGGCATCTCGGTACGCCGTTTGAGGGCAAGGCCAACGCCGGAGAAAACGCGCTGACGCTGGCCTGTCTGCTGCATCCGACCCCTGCGTTAAGCGGTTTCCCCCATCAGGTCGCGAAAAAGCTGATTGCTGAACTGGAACCGTTCGATCGTGAACTGTTTGGCGGCATTGTCGGCTGGTGCGACGCCGAAGGAAACGGCGAGTGGGTAGTGACGATTCGTTGTGCGAAATTGCAAGGTAATCAGGTGCGCCTGTTCGCCGGCGCCGGGATTGTCCCTGCCTCTTCGCCAGTCGGC
Source organism: Salmonella sp. SAL04157 (assembly GCF_046551635.1). Lineage (NCBI taxonomy): Bacteria > Pseudomonadati > Pseudomonadota > Gammaproteobacteria > Enterobacterales > Enterobacteriaceae > Salmonella > Salmonella sp. SAL04157. The sequence goes on along the minus strand of NZ_JBGDVS010000006.1, from coordinate 187,559 downwards.
GAGTGGCGGGAAACCGGCGTCAAGCTCTCTACGATGTTGAACGTTTTTGGACTGCATTAAGGAACGATGATGCGTATACCTTTCACCCGTTGGCCGGATGAATTTGCCCGCCGTTATCGTGAAAAAGGCTACTGGCAAGACGTGCCGTTGACCGATATTCTGACCCGCCACGCTGATAGCGATAAGACGGCGGTCATTGAAGGCGAGCGCGCATTCAGCTATCGCCAGCTCAACCAGGCCGCGGATAATCTGGCCTGCTATTTACGCTGTCAGGGCATCAAACCTGGCGAAACCGCTTTGGTGCAACTGGGGAATGTACCGGAACTGTATATCACCTTTTTCGCCCTGTTGAAGCTTGGCGTAGCGCCCGTTCTGGCGCTGTTTAGCCATCAACGTACCGAACTTAACGCCTATGCGATGCAGATCGCGCCGACGCTGGTGATTGCCGATCGCCAACATACGCTGTTCGCCGGGGAGGACTTTCTCAACACGTTTGTGGCTGAACACCGCTCTGTGCGGATGGTGTTATTGCGTAACGACGACGGCGATCACAGCCTGGACGCGGCGATGCGGCAGGCGGCGGAAGATTTCACCGCCACGCCATCACCTGCTGACGAAGTGGCCTACTTTCAGCTTTCCGGCGGTACTACCGGCACGCCAAAGCTTATTCCCCGTACCCATAACGACTATTACTACAGCGTGCGCCGCAGCAATGAGATTTGCGGTTTCAACGAGGAGACGCGTTTTCTGTGCGCGATTCCCGCCGCGCATAACTACGCCATGAGTTCGCCGGGCGCGCTGGGCGTTTTTCTCGCCAAAGGAACGGTAGTGCTGGCGACTGATCCCAGCGCCACGCTCTGTTTCCCGCTGATCGAAAAACACCAGATTAATGCCACGGCGCTGGTGCCGCCCGCGGTCAGTCTATGGCTACAGGCTATCCAGGAGTGGGGCGGCAATGCGCCGCTGGCGTCATTAAGGTTATTGCAGGTTGGCGGCGCGCGGCTTTCTGCGACGCTGGCCGCCCGTATTCCGGCTGAAATTGGCTGTCAGTTGCAGCAGGTCTTCGGTATGGCGGAAGGGTTAGTGAACTATACCCGGCTGGACGATAGCCCGGAACGGATTATCAATACCCAGGGAAGACCCATGTGTCCGGACGACGAAGTGTGGGTGGCGGATGCCGACGGGAATCCACTGCCGCCGGGCGAGATTGGTCGTCTGATGACGCGCGGCCCCTATACTTTTCGCGGCTATTTCAACAGTCCGCAACACAATGCCAGCGCCTTTGACGCCAACGGTTTTTACTGCTCCGGCGATCTGATCTCCATTGATCAAGACGGCTACATCACCGTTCACGGGCGTGAAAAAGATCAGATCAATCGGGGCGGCGAGAAGATAGCCGCCGAAGAGATAGAAAACCTGTTACTGCGCCACCCGGCGGTGATCCATGCGGCGCTGGTCAGCATGGAAGATGAACTGCTGGGGGAAAAAAGTTGCGCATATCTGGTGGTAAAAGAGCCGCTGCGAGCGGTACAGGTACGCCGTTTCCTGCGAGAGCAGGGCGTGGCGGAATTTAAATTACCGGATCGCGTGGAGTGCGTTGCGTCACTGCCACTGACGCCGGTTGGTAAAGTCGATAAAAAACAATTACGCCAGCGGTTGGCGTCACGTTCACCGCTCTGAAGGAGAAAGAGAGATGGCCATTCCGAAACTACAGTCTTACGCGCTGCCCACCGCACTGGATATCCCGACCAACAAAGTGAACTGGGCATTTGAGCCGGAGCGCGCGGCGCTGCTCATCCACGATATGCAGGATTACTTTGTCAGCTTTTGGGGCCGCAACTGCCCAATGATGGACCAGGTGATTGCCAATATCGCCGCTCTGCGCCAGTACTGTAAGGAACATCATATCCCGGTCTATTACACCGCTCAGCCGAAAGAGCAAAGCGATGAAGATCGCGCGTTACTCAATGATATGTGGGGACCGGGACTGACGCGCTCTCCGGAACAGCAGAAGGTGGTAGAAGCCTTAACGCCGGATGAGGCGGATACGGTGCTGGTGAAGTGGCGTTATAGCGCGTTTCACCGCTCGCCGCTGGAACAGATGTTAAAAGATACCGGACGCAATCAGCTCATCATTACCGGCGTGTATGCGCATATTGGCTGTATGACCACCGCTACCGATGCGTTTATGCGCGACATTAAGCCGTTTATGGTGGCGGATGCGCTGGCGGATTTCAGCCGGGAAGAGCATCTGATGGCGCTGAACTATGTGGCGGGGCGTTCAGGTCGCGTCGTCATGACTGAATCGCTGCTGCCGACACCGGTTCCTGCCAGTAAAGCGGCGCTGCGGGCGTTGATTCTGCCGTTGCTGGATGAGACTGACGAGCCGCTGGATGATGAAAACCTGATTGATTATGGCCTGGATTCAGTACGCATGATGGGGCTGGCGGCGCGCTGGCGTAAAGTACACGGCGATATCGACTTCGTGATGCTGGCGAAAAATCCGACCATTGACGCCTGGTGGGCGCTGCTTTCTCGCGGGGTAGAGTAATGGCCAGCTTTGATTTTTCAGACAAAACGGTATGGGTGACCGGGGCGGGGAAAGGGATCGGTTACGCGACGGCGCTGGCGTTTGTTGACGCCGGGGCGCGGGTGTTCGGCTTCGATCGTGAATTTACGCAAGAGAATTATCCCTTTGCTACCGAAGTCATGGATGTGGCGGATGCCGCACAGGTTGCGCAGGTGTGTCAGCGTGTGTTGCAAAAAACGCCACGGCTGGATGTGCTGGTCAACGCCGCCGGTATTTTGCGTATGGGAGCGACCGATGCGCTTAGCGTCGACGACTGGCAGCAGACATTTGCGGTCAATGTGGGCGGGGCATTTAACCTGTTTTCGCAGACGATGACGCAGTTTCGCCGTCAGCAGGGAGGGGCGATTGTTACCGTAGCCTCAGATGCGGCGCATACGCCACGTATCGGTATGAGCGCCTACGGCGCCTCTAAAGCGGCGCTGAAAAGCCTGGCGCTAACCGTAGGGCTGGAGCTGGCGGGCTGCGGGGTGCGCTGTAATGTGGTGTCGCCCGGTTCGACTGACACCGATATGCAGCGCACTTTATGGGTGAGTGAAGATGCCGAACAGCAGCGTATCCGCGGTTTCGGCGAACAGTTTAAGCTCGGTATTCCGCTCGGTAAAATCGCCCGTCCGCAGGAGATAGCCAATACCATTTTGTTTCTTGCCTCCGATCTGGCCAGCCACATTACCTTGCAGGATATCGTGGTGGACGGTGGTTCAACATTGGGAGTCTGACGATGATCTGGAAACGGCATTTAACGCTGGATGAATTGAACGCTACCAGTCAGAACACGCTGGTGGCGCATCTGGGCATTGTTTACACCCGTCTGGGCGATGACGTGCTGGAGGCGGAAATGCCCGTCGATGCCCGCACTCATCAACCGTTTGGTCTGCTACACGGCGGCGCATCGGCAGCGCTGGCGGAGACGTTAGGATCAATGGCGGGTTATCTGATGACCCGCGACGGGCAGTGCGTGGTCGGGACCGAGTTAAACGCCACTCACCACCGCGCCGTCTCGCAGGGGAAAGTACGCGGCGTTTGCCTGCCGCTGCATCTGGGGCGGCAGAATCAAAGCTGGGAAATTACGCTCTTTGACGAGCAGGGGAGGCGCTGCTGCACCTGTCGCCTGGGAACGGCGGTAATGGGATAGTTCTGGCAAAGTAAAATGCAATTGCAGCGTCAACGAAGAAAGGAAGTGATCTGGTTAACACTGTAATGTAAAAAATGGGTAACGATACGGTTTTATCATGTTGTTGTGTTGTTAATTACGGTAAAGGTGTTATAGAAACAAAATGTAACATCTCTCTGGAACACCCAAACGGACAACAACTATGAATAAATCAGGGAAATACCTCGTCTGGACAGCGCTCTCAGTATTGGGTGCGTTTGCCCTGGGCTATATTGCGTTAAATCGTGGGGAACAGATCAACGCGCTATGGATCGTGGTGGCGTCGGTCTGTGTCTATCTTATTGCGTATCGTTTTTATGGGCTCTATATCGCCAAAAAAGTGCTGGCGGTTGACCCAACGCGTATGACGCCCGCGGTACGTCATAATGATGGTCTGGATTATGTCCCGACCGATAAAAAAGTGCTGTTCGGTCACCATTTTGCGGCCATTGCTGGCGCAGGTCCGCTGGTCGGGCCGGTACTGGCCGCGCAGATGGGCTATCTGCCGGGGATGATCTGGCTGCTGGCGGGCGTTGTGCTGGCGGGAGCGGTGCAGGACTTTATGGTGCTGTTCGTCTCGACCCGGCGCGATGGGCGTTCGCTTGGCGAGCTGGTTAAAGAGGAGATGGGCGCGACGGCCGGGGTGATCGCGCTGGTGGCCTGCTTTATGATCATGGTGATCATTCTGGCCGTCCTGGCGATGATCGTGGTGAAAGCGCTGACCCATAGCCCGTGGGGAACGTACACTGTCGCGTTCACCATTCCACTGGCGATTTTTATGGGCATCTACCTGCGTTATCTGCGTCCGGGGCGCATCGGCGAGGTGTCGGTCATTGGGCTGGTATTTCTTATTTTCGCTATTATTTCCGGCGGATGGGTGGCGGCAAGCCCAACCTGGGCGCCGTACTTTGATTTTACTGGCGTGCAGCTTACCTGGATGCTGGTGGGTTATGGTTTTGTCGCGGCGGTACTGCCGGTCTGGCTGCTGCTCGCGCCGCGTGATTACCTCTCTACCTTCCTGAAAATTGGTACGATTGTCGGTCTGGCGGTTGGGATTCTGATCATGCGTCCAACGCTGACTATGCCAGCGCTGACCAAATTTGTTGATGGTACAGGGCCGGTCTGGACAGGCGACCTGTTCCCGTTCCTGTTTATCACCATCGCCTGCGGCGCGGTATCCGGTTTCCATGCGCTCATCTCCTCCGGCACGACGCCGAAGATGTTGGCCAACGAAGGCCAGGCCTGCTTTATCGGCTACGGCGGGATGTTAATGGAATCTTTCGTCGCCATTATGGCGCTGGTCTCGGCCTGTATTATCGATCCGGGCGTTTACTTTGCGATGAATAGCCCGATGGCGGTACTGGCGCCAGCGGGGACTGCGGATGTCGTTGCTTCTGCTGCGCAGGTGGTCAGCAGTTGGGGTTTCGCTATCACGCCGGATACGTTACACCAGATTGCCAATGAAGTCGGCGAACAATCCATTATCTCCCGCGCAGGCGGTGCGCCAACTCTGGCGGTAGGGATGGCCTACATTTTACATGGCGCGTTGGGCGGCATGATGGATGTGGCGTTCTGGTATCACTTTGCCATTCTGTTTGAAGCGCTGTTTATTCTGACGGCGGTGGATGCGGGTACCCGTGCGGCGCGCTTTATGTTGCAGGATTTGTTGGGCGTAGTGTCGCCAGGGCTGAAACGTACCGATTCGCTGCCAGCGAACCTGCTTGCTACGGCATTGTGCGTGCTGGCGTGGGGGTATTTCCTCCATCAGGGCGTGGTCGATCCGTTGGGCGGTATTAACACCCTGTGGCCGCTGTTTGGCATCGCTAACCAGATGCTGGCGGGGATGGCGCTGATGCTTTGCGCCGTGGTACTGTTCAAAATGAAGCGTCAGCGTTATGCGTGGGTCGCGCTGGTGCCAACGGCCTGGCTGCTGATTTGTACGCTGACGGCGGGCTGGCAGAAAGCGTTTAGTCCGGATGCGAAAATCGGCTTCCTGGCCATTGCCAATAAGTTCCAGGCGATGATCGACAGCGGCAATATTCCGCCGCAGTACACCGAATCGCAGCTCGCGCAGTTGGTATTCAATAACCGTCTGGATGCCGGGCTAACCATCTTCTTTATGGTGGTGGTCGTGGTGCTGGCGATCTTCTCTATTAAGACGGCGCTGGCCGCTCTGAAGATTGATAAACCGACGGCGAATGAAACGCCGTATGAGCCGATGCCGGAAAATGTGGATGAGATCGTGACGCAGGCGAAAGGCGCGCACTAATCTTTTTACATCAATAGCCCTCTCCAGAATAAGGAGAGGGCATTTGAATGACAGGTGACAACGATGTTCGATACGCTTTCGAAAGCCGGAAAATATCTGGGACAGGCCGCAAAAATGATGATTGGCGTGCCAGACTACGACAACTATGTGGAACATATGCGCATAACGCATCCGGATCAGACGCCGATGACCTATGAAGAATTTTTCCGCGAGCGGCAGGATGCGCGCTATGGTGGAAAAGGCGGCGCGCGTTGCTGCTGAGTGTTGCCAGGCCTGATAAGCGCAACGTCACCAGGCTATATTCTGAAAAATTCAACTTTTTCAAACGCCGCACGCAGGGTGTCAGGCGTTAACGTCACCGGTAAATAGTGGATGGATTCGACCGGGCGCAGGGTATGTGCGATTACCCTATCGATCTCGGCGGTGTTATGAATATCCACGTCCAGTTCGCTAAGCTTGGCCGGCAGATGAAATCGCCGGTACGCTGTAATCAATTGCGCCAGCACGTCATCTTGTCCCAGTAGCGCGCTTTGCACCAGAATGCCATAAGCCACTTTCGTTCCGTGCAGGAATTTTTCCGTTTGCGGCAGGACGGTCAGACCGTTGTGTACCGCATGGGCGGCGGCGACACGGGTATAGCGTTCCCCGAGGCCGCCGACCATACCGCCGCCAGCGATAATCGCATCCACCACGTCGCAAAATGCCTGGGTCAGCCGACGCTGCTGTTTATCCGCTAATGCTTGTTCGCTGCTGGTCAGCAGGAGATCGCGAATAGCGCACGCGCTGTTAATGCCCAGTCTTACGGTCAAAGGCAACGTTTCAGGCTGCGGCGCAAGCACAACGGCTTCATACCATTTTGCCAGCGTATCGCCAATGCCAGCTAACAGATAGTCATCGGGCGCCTGCAGAATAATGCGCGGTTCGACCAGCACCAGAAAATTGGCATCATCAAAAATTTCGAACTGTAACGCCTGTCCCGCGTCGTTATACCAGACGGAAAGCGGTGTCCAGGCGGCGCAGGTCGCCGCGATGGTCGGGATAGCGACAAACGGCAGCGCCAGACGGCGGGCGAGCGCTTTGGCGGTATCGAGCAGCGCGCCGCCGCCGACGCCTATCACCACCTGACGATCGTCGTTGCAGGCGTGCGCCAGTTGGGCAACATGGCGTTCGCTACAATGGCCGGTAAACTGCAGATGTTTTGCGCCAGCACGTTCAAACGCTTCCGGCAGGTAAGGACGGGCGGCGGCAATCGCGCGTTCGCCGTACACCCAAACGGCGTGGGAAAGCTGTTCCGGCGTGAAAAAGTCTGTCAGTCTTCCGAGGCTTCCGGCATGGGAAAAATAATTCGCCGGGCCAGTAACGACGCGGATTTCAGTGTGGTTCATGTTGTGTTGTCCTTAGGGTCTTCTCACCGTTGTTATTATATTTAGACATCTAAACGTCTTGATTGCCAAATACTAACACCCTGTGATAGTGTGTCAACAACCACATCACTGGCGGGTATGAAGATAATGAGAAATAACCCACTGATTCCAAAAAGCAAATTGCCCAATCTTGGTACCACGATTTTTACGCAAATGAGCGCGCTGGCGCAGAAACATCAGGCAATAAATTTATCGCAAGGCTTCCCTGATTTTGATGGTCCTCGTTATTTGCACGAGCGGTTGGCTTATCATGTCGCGCAGGGCGCGAATCAATATGCGCCGATGACGGGCGCGCAGGCGCTGAGGGAGGCCATAGCCGATAAAACGGCGGAAATATATGGTTATCGACCCGATGACGTCAGTGATATCACCGTCACGGCGGGCGCGACAGAAGCGCTGTATGCGGCGATTACCGCGCTGGTGCGGGCAGGGGATGAGGTTATCTGTTTCGATCCCAGTTATGACAGCTATGCCCCGGCCGTGGCGCTTTCCGGCGGAGTGTTAAAACGCATAGCGCTCACGCCGCCGCATTTTCGCGTCGACTGGCAGGCGTTTTCGGCGTTGCTTAGCGAGCGCACGCGGCTGGTGATCCTCAATACGCCGCATAATCCCACCGCTACCGTCTGGCGTCAGGCGGATATCGAGGCGCTGTGGCAGGCTATCGGCGAGCGGGAAATTTATGTGTTAAGCGATGAAGTGTACGAACATATTTGTTTTGCCGTCGAAGGTCATGCCAGCGTATTGGCGCACCTTCAGTTACGAGAGCGGGCGGTTGCCGTTTCATCGTTTGGTAAAACCTTTCATATGACAGGATGGAAGATTGGTTACTGCGTTGCGCCTGCGGCCATTAGCGCCGAAATACGCAAAGTTCACCAGTACCTGACGTTTTGCGTCAATACGCCGGCGCAACTGGCGCTGGCGGATATGCTGCGCGCCGCGCCGGAACACTATCGCGCGTTACCCGATTTTTACCGGAAAAAACGCGATGTGCTGGTTAACGCGCTGGCGCAAAGCCGATTAAAAGTGCTGCCCTGTGAAGGTACCTATTTTCTTTTAATCGATTACAGCGCAGTGTCGACGCTAAATGACGTGGAGTTTTGTCAGTGGCTAACCGAAGAAGTCGGCGTCGCCGCTATTCCGCTCTCTGTCTTTTGCGCCGCCCCTTTCCCGCATCAGCTTATACGTTTATGTTTCGCTAAACAGGAATCAACGCTGCTGGCCGCCGCAGAGCGCCTGTGTAAACTGTAGTTATTTAACCGTCCACGCTCTGGAGAATCGACGGTCTGCAAAAAGCTCCTGCAGGCCGTTGATCTGTTTCAGGCGCAGGACTTCATCGGCGTCCATACCTAACTCCTGGCCGATTTTGCTTTCGTCCCAGCCTAGCAGAGAAAGTTCGCGCACGATTTCTGACATGGCGTGGATCTGGTGGCGTCCGCGCGCGCGGTTATGCCGAATGGTTGCCGCCATGCGTTCGTGACGTTCTCTGTCCAGACACGTTATCGGCAGGTAGCCTTTCAGACGCCTTTTCAGGACCGTTTTTCCTTTGCCCAGCTCATGACGGTGAAAACCGTCCACAATCTCGTACTCCTCCGCATCGGCCTTTACCACCACTATCGGCTGAGTAAACCCATCTTGTTCAATCGATTTAAGCAGCAGTTTTTTCTCCGGCGGCGCAACGTTATTCGGGTTGTAGTCATTAGGCGAAATATGATCGTTTTTCACCCACAGGACACAATCGACAGGCTCATCGCGAAAAGGACTAACGTTATGTATCGCCATTCTAAATTCATTAATGGCGGCGATTCTCTCTTCTTCAGGCAGTTCAGAGAGAAAGTGAGTTATTTCGGTTGTGAGTCGGTGTTGCATAAGATCCCCCATTCCTGGCGTTTAGCTTTCATACGTTCGTTATAACGCTGGTAATTCTTAGGTTTTGTCGGACTGAATGACAGCGCCCGGCACCAGTAATCATTGTTCAGTAAAACTTTGCAGATCCGTCGCCACGACGGAATATCGCGCGATCCGATATCGCCCTGCTGCGTCTGTGGGATGGTGTTCATGCCTTTTTTCTTATACCACTGCAAATAAACGGCGATTTTATTACGGTAATGTTCGGCAGTGACTTCAGGCATACTGTGTAGCAGGAGCAGCGCGTACTCTTCCCAGTTAAGGTGATCGGGTTTTAAAATTTTCCGGTGGCCATAAAAATGGTTGTCTTGTCCAGCGTAAATACCTCCGCTGAGCACGCCGCTGACTCTGGCGCACATGGCCGCCCAGCGCTCAGGTTCGATAACATGATACAGCCATAACCCCTGTCGTTGTTCCGGGCCGAACGGTTCGCAAATACGCATGTAACGGGGCGGTACGCCAGCCTGATACATCAAATTATACAAAGGGTTACATGGTTTACCTGTTTTGGCGAACCAGGTCCAGATATCTGCGGTTTTCCAGTCATAGATGGGGTAGATATACCAGGTGTGACCCTTAGGGGCTAACGTGGTCCAGGGCTTGTCGTCGGCAAAGCGCAGCTTATGCGAGTTAGCGATAGCGGCAAATCGGTTATAGGATTCGTCGGAACGAATACCGACCAGCATAGCGGCAGGACGCTTTTCTGAAAACCAGTCGGCAAAATCGCGAACGAACTGTTCAAAGGTCATGCCGTGTTGATAAAAGGAAAAAAAGGCCGGATCGGTAATCGCATCTTCTGGCGGTTGTCGTACCCAGTCGGCACCCGGCTGCCAACACTGCCACTCCGGCTGGTATTGTGAAAGGGAATTTTGTGTGGTTAAGGGTAATGCGACCCAATAAAAACGCTCGATAACGTCCGCGTAGTATTCACGTAATGATTCAATATAGGCGATGGTACAGGAGAATTGCGCTTCCCAGTCAATGAAGAGAACGTGGATCTTTTTATTCATTTTGCGCGCCAACGTTGCCGTCAGGTGCAGCATAAGTCCTGAATCTTTACCACCGGAAAATGAGACGCAGACCCGGGGTAAGGTTTCCAGGGTCCACATTATACGCTCTTGAGCCGCTTCCAGAACATTTTGCTCAAGCGGAACTTTATAAACCGACATCTCTGGATAGTCTCCGATGTGTTAACTACAGTATATTCGAAATAATTAACATAAAGGATAAGCAGATTAGATGAACTTGCAATGCTTTATTATATTTACTAAATAAATGCATTCTATAAATATATAGATTGAATTTATGTTAATGCCCGTTACCTGACCTTTTTATTCATGCTTTTTTGTAATGTACTCAATGAGCTCAGTAAATCCGCTATTATTCATCGAAGCTCTATTATACATAAGATAGAGTTGTACAGGAGCAATGGTAAAAGGTATGGAGACTTTTTTAAGTTTGATAGTGGATGAGTAATAGTCAACAAGTGATTGTGGTAAAAAACCAATAAGCTCCGTGGCGCTGATGGCGTTGGCGATGGTTATCAGCGATTTGCTTCTGAAACCAATTATTCTTTCCCCCAGCATATCATGGATAACTGAATGATGCTCTTTTATATCGTTTTTCCGGGCGACGAATTGCGTAAATGACTCTTGTAGAATTTCGTCGATAGTTGCGGTTTCACCTAGCCGGGGATGGTTTTCACTGCAAGCCAGGATACATTCCACCTTATTAAAGTGAGTACAAACAATAGAACGATTATTGAGTGGGGCCATTGAAACCACAATATCTGCTTTGCGGTAGGCAAGAAGATCTTCAGGCTGTTCGTCAGTGGTCAAAATGTCGTGATGTTCAATTTCAACCTGTGAATCTTTGCGAATATATTCAACTAATTTCATCACATATTGGGTGATCAACAGCTGTGGGCTATAGATAATAAACTTTTTCTTCAGACTGGACTGATTCATTATATTAATAGTTTGTTCCAGACTGTTAAGGTTATTTTCTAAATGATAATGTAAATTAATGCCTGTTACGGTAGGCGTAATTCCTTTACCTGAACGAATAAATAAAGGGTCATTGAATTGCGTGCGCAGGCGTTGCAATGACTGGCTTACGGCAGAAGGTGTAATATAGAGAGTTTCTGCCGCTTTGCTAATGCTTAAATGTTGATAAATACATTCAAATATAACCAACAAGTTAAGATCAAATTTTTTAAGGTCGTAAAGATTAGCCATAGTATCTTCCAGGCATAATCATGGTATCTTCCATGATTATGACTTAATCTCAATAATTTACCAGAATTATGTTTATTAAACTTAATGTAGAGTTTATTTAAACTAAAATACCACAGTTATGAATATTTTAGCGAGTAAATAATCACAGTAAAGACGAACATAACTTACACTTTTATAATCACGCCGTTAGTCTAAAAAAGCTGTGCTGGATGATATGCTGGTCTGGCGTCGCGTTAATGCCAGGAGGAGGTTGGCCCGACAAACGCAGCGCTATCGGGCGTGGTACGGTTAAGCTTCTGCCTTGCTAATTTCTGCGTTAAGGCTGCCCCATCATGGCGTCCAGTTGCGCTTTTTCCGGTAAACCCACAACCTGTTGCAACGTCTTATCTTTATTCATGTAATAAATTGCTGGCGTCGCGTTAGCGCCAAGATCGTCCATTAACTGCTGATTCTGATTAATGACTTTCATCTGCGCCGGGGGGATGGACGCCGGAACCTCCAGCTTCATCTTTCCTGCGGAGGCTTCATAGTCATGCCATGTTTTCGCCGGGTCTTTCGCGCCTAAAATCGCTGCGGCTGTGGCCGGGCTTTCCGGTTTAATCACGCCGACCAGTAACGTACGTAATTGTACCTTGCCGGATTCGACCCACGGGCGAGCTTGCTGCCAAAACTGCTTACAATAGGGGCAGAAAGGGTCGGCGAAGACATACAGCACCACCGGCGCGTCTTTTTTACCGTCGAGTATCCATGACGCCTTTTCCATTTTCTGCCACATTTCTCGTCCGGCCGGCGCATAGATCTCTTTTTCTATCAGGGCGTTGCTAAGATTTTCACCTTTTTCATTATACATATAGCCGGAAATCGCGTGTTTGCCGTCCGGCGTCAGGTAAATCGTGACGCCCATATCCTGATACTTTCCGAGATAGCCCTTCATGCCCCCCGGCGCCTCGAAGGATTTCAGGATTGTTATGCCCTGTTTTTCAATGGCTTTAACCGGCGCAGGCAGTTCTTCCGCGTGGGCGAGAATGGGCAGCATAGCAAGCAGCAATGTACGTTTAATCATATTTTTTCCTTTTAAGATCAAAGCGAAAAGAGTATTAATGATGATGCCTATCACAGACATAGGTAAGAGCTGGCGTGCCGGGATTGCCCTTTCTATGCTGGGGTGATGTAATCCTTTTCGCTGTTACAGCCTTTGTTAAGGTAATGTAGAGCGCAACACTTAGCCAGCATATACGCTATGGATTTCGAGTTGCAGACAATACGTCTGTAATTTGCAAGACGAGTCGTACTGGCTCTGAAGTTACCTACGGGTAGTTCAGGTAATGGGGCCGCCTGTCAGGCGGCCTTTTTACTTTAGATGGCTGACAGGGCGCAGTGTTCACAATGTCGCCCGAATCGGGTTGTTAGTTAACGCTTATTGATTTGATAATGGAAACGCATTAGCCGAATCAGCAAAATTTCGTTAACTTACTCCTCAACGAAAACACGGAGGAAGTATAGATGTCCTTAATTAACACCAAAATCAAACCTTTCAAAAACCAGGCGTTCAAAAACGGTGAATTCATTGAAGTCACCGAGAAAGATACCGAAGGCCGCTGGAGCGTCTTCTTCTTCTACCCGGCCGATTTTACCTTTGTTTGCCCGACTGAACTGGGTGACGTTGCCGACCATTACGAAGAACTGCAGAAGCTGGGCGTAGACGTTTATTCCGTCTCAACCGATACTCACTTCACGCACAAAGCATGGCACAGCAGCTCTGAAACTATCGCAAAAATCAAATATGCGATGATCGGCGACCCGACTGGCGCCCTGACCCGTAACTTCGACAACATGCGTGAAGATGAAGGTCTGGCAGACCGTGCGACCTTTGTTGTTGACCCGCAGGGTATCATCCAGGCGATCGAAGTTACCGCTGAAGGTATCGGCCGTGACGCGTCTGACCTGTTGCGTAAAATTAAAGCAGCACAGTATGTTGCCGCTCACCCAGGCGAAGTATGCCCGGCGAAATGGAAAGAAGGTGAAGCGACTCTGGCTCCATCTTTAGACCTGGTCGGTAAAATTTAAATTTCCGTCGTCTTTCACGCCATAGCTGCGTTGGCGTCGCCTGCTCACCCCGGTCACTTACTTCAGTAAGCTCCCGGGGATTCTCAGGCTAGCCGCCTTACTCTGACGTGAAATACTTTGGAAATTGTTTCAGTCATGGGCGCACCCGCGCCCATTTCATTTCAGCACCATGACGCAAGTTGTATTAATGCAGTCCCGCGAAGTCGGCTTGCATGATGATGTTTTCAGAGAGGGAAGAAGAATGCTCGACACAAATATGAAAACCCAGCTCAGGGCTTACCTTGAGAAACTGACCAAACCTGTTGAGCTGATTGCCACGCTGGATGACAGCGCTAAATCGGCGGAAATCAAGGAACTGCTGGCTGAAATCGCCGAGCTGTCCGACAAAGTCACGTTTAAAGAAGACAATACTCTGCCGGTGCGCAAGCCGTCTTTCCTGATTACGAATCCAGGTTCTCACCAGGGGCCGCGCTTTGCCGGTTCTCCGTTGGGCCACGAATTTACCTCGCTGGTTTTGGCGCTGCTGTGGACCGGCGGTCATCCGTCAAAAGAAGCGCAGTCGCTGCTGGAGCAGATTCGCGATATTGACGGCGATTTTGAATTCGAAACTTATTATTCACTCTCCTGCCATAACTGCCCGGATGTAGTGCAGGCGCTGAACCTGATGGCGGTGCTGAACCCGCGTATTAAACATACGGCAATTGATGGCGGCACCTTCCAGAACGAAATTACCGAACGTAACGTGATGGGCGTTCCGGCGGTGTTTGTCAACGGTAAAGAGTTCGGCCAGGGACGTATGACTCTGACCGAGATTGTCGCTAAAGTAGATACTGGCGCAGAAAAACGTGCGGCGGAAGCGCTGAACAAACGCGATGCGTATGACGTGCTGATTGTTGGCTCCGGCCCGGCGGGCGCGGCGGCGGCGGTCTACTCGGCGCGCAAAGGTATCCGTACCGGTCTGATGGGCGAGCGCTTCGGCGGTCAGGTGCTGGATACCGTGGATATCGAAAACTATATCTCGGTGCCGAAAACCGAAGGCCAGAAACTGGCGGGCGCGCTGAAAGCGCATGTCAGCGATTACGACGTTGACGTTATCGACAGCCAGAGCGCAAGTAAACTGGTTCCGGCAGCGACAGAAGGCGGCCTGCATCAGATTGAAACGGCGTCCGGCGCAGTCTTGAAAGCGCGCAGTATCATCATCGCCACCGGCGCGAAATGGCGCAATATGAATGTGCCGGGCGAGGATCAGTATCGCACCAAAGGCGTCACCTATTGTCCGCACTGCGACGGTCCGTTATTTAAAGGGAAGCGTGTGGCGGTCATCGGCGGCGGCAACTCCGGCGTTGAGGCGGCTATCGATCTGGCAGGTATTGTAGAACACGTTACGTTGCTGGAGTTCGCGCCGGAGATGAAGGCGGATCAGGTGCTACAGGACAAAGTGCGTAGCCTGAAAAATGTCGATATCATTTTGAATGCGCAAACGACAGAAGTGAAGGGCGACGGTTCGAAAGTGGTGGGGCTGGAGTATCGTGACCGTGTCAGCGGCGATATTCATAGCGTCGCGCTGGCAGGGATTTTTGTGCAGATTGGTCTGTTGCCGAATACCCACTGGCTGGAAGGCGCGCTTGAGCGTAACCGCATGGGCGAGATCATTATTGACGCCAAATGTGAAACCAGTGTTAAGGGCGTCTTCGCCGCAGGCGATTGTACCACCGTTCCTTACAAACAGATTATCATCGCCACAGGCGAAGGGGCGAAAGCCTCGTTGAGCGCCTTTGATTATCTGATTCGCACCAAAATCGCATAAAAAGAAGTAAGCACACCTGCAAGGTCAGTTAACTGGCCATCGTAAATGGCCCGATAGTGTAAGCTATTCGGGCCTGCGCTGTTTATGCCTGGGGCACGCCGCCAGCTAAAACACATTCTTCATTATCAATACTCTGAAACCGTCTGTTAATAACAGACGGTTTTTTATTTCAACGGTCTTCTGTTTTTAAACTTTGAAACAATAAAAACCTCTTCTACGGATTTAACGGGAATTTTTCTGTTTTTTTATCAAAGAAAGATTAAGCGCTTCCGTTAACATGCCCATTCTTTTTTCTTGATTTATATTGCATTTGTATGTGAGGTTATTTATTCATGGATTCAATCTATGAATCACTGACGGAATTAGAAAAAACAGGGCTTACATTGCGTGATTTTTTTAATTCTCATGATAGTCGTTCACTGAAATCTGCCTACGTGAGATTAAATCCCACTGCTGCGGTAAACCTTACCGATCGGGCGTGGCTGGAGGCGGAGTATGACTTTAATGCGCTATTCGTTGGTCCTGGCAAGCTGCTGGCTGCGCCTTTCGCTTCAGTGTATCTGGAAGATGATGCGCTGGTGATGGGAAAGGCGACGCTGGAGATACGGGATTTTATGGCAGCGTTGGGATTATCGGTTAATCAGGAGAGCAATATCCCTGACGATCATATTTCCTGCGTGCTGGAATTGACCACACTATTACTGGCTAATATCCGGCAAACGTCACAATACCGAACTACTCTCACTCAATATATCAATAACTATTTAACAAAATGGGTGCCATTATATATCGAAAAAATAAAAACTCATGCGCAAACGACCACGTTATATACGGTGGCGGACATCTTATTTTATTGGCTTGATGAATTAAAACGAGAGTATCAATATGAGTAATGAGACAGGACATCTGAACAGACGTTCTTTTTTAAAGGGGATAGTGGCACTGGGCGCCGTTGCGGCTTTACCCGAAGGATTACTGACCTCCCGATGCGCGCTTGCGCAGCCGCCTGTTCCCTTTAACCCTAAAACGTACAAAATTTATCGTAACGCGTGTCCGCGTAACTGCTATGACACCTGTAGCCTCAAGACATGGGTAAAGGACGGGGTCATTACTTTCGTGGAAGGCGCGCCGGAATCAACATTTACTCACGGTACCCCTTGCGTCAAAGGGTTAAGCTATCCGCGCCGGGTTTATAGCCCCGATCGTATTAAATATCCCATGGCGCAGGACGTTCGCGGTAGCGGCAACTGGCGTCGCATCTCATGGGAAGAGGCGATGCAGCGCATTGCCGCCAAAATGCTGGAGATTAAGAAAAAAGACGGTTCTATGCTCGGTCTGGCGCTGACCAAATATTCCGGTAAGTTTGGCGTGCTGAACTATGCCGTTGAAGGGATGATGTCCTCGCTTGGCTACACCACCCGTTTCGCCGGTACGCCGTGCTGGCCTGCCGGTATCGACGCGCAAAACTACGACATGGGCGACATGTGGTGTAACGACCCGGAAGATATGGTGAAAGTGAAATACATCATTATCTGGGGCGCGAACCCTGCCTGGTGCTCAATGCACAGCATGAAGTACATCTATCAGGCGCGCGAGAAAGGGGCGAAGGTCGTGGTTATCGACCCGCTGCTGTCGCAAACTGCCGCCAAAGCCGATCTCTACCTGCGCGTACGGCCTGGCTCAGACGGCGCGCTGGCGCTGGGAATGGCGCGCCACCTGGTGGATAAAGGGTTGGTGGATCAAGATTTTGTCAACAACGATGCTCACGGCTATCCGGAATTTGAAGCCTATCTGCGTAACCATGTGACCGTGGAGTGGGCATCAGAAATCTGCGGCCTGTCTGCGGATGTCATTCGCCAGCTGGCAGAAGAGTTTACGGTGGTTAAGCCGGCCACGGTCTGGATTGGTTACGGGATGCAGCGTCATGTCAACGGCGGCGCCAACGTTCGCGCTATCGATGCCTTTGTCGCTATGTCCGGCAACATCGGTGTCGAAGGCGGCGGCGCGCGTTATGGTCATCTGCACACCTGGGGCTTTAACTACAACGCCATGCTGCAGAAGCCGCCGGAGGGCGCTATTGGCATACCGGGAGCGGCGGGCACCACCAGTGAATTCGGGGCTGCCGCTGGCAGCGACGCCGTGCAGTACTCCGATCGCTCTCTGAATATCAACCAAACGGCGCAGGGGATTCTGGAGGCCAACGATCCGCCGGTTCGTATGCTGTGGGTCGCCTGTAAAAACCCGTTTGCCCAGGATTTCGATCGCAGCAAGATGAAGAAAGCGTTTGAAAAACTGGAAATGGTGGTCTGCGCCGATCAGTTCTTCAACGAAACGGTGCAACACGCTGATATCGTGCTGCCCGTTACCACCGCGTTTGAAGAGTGGAACGTGGATGCTTCTTACTGGCACTACTGGCTTTCCATTAATCAGCCGGCGATTAAGCCGATGTATGAAGCGAAATGCGACCTTGAAATCGCTACCATGCTGTCGCGCGCCATTAATAAGATGGCGCCGGGTTCCTGTACTTTCCCGCAAGAGTTCGATCATAAGCGCTGGCTGGATCAGGAGTTCAACGACGGTATGGCGAAAATGTTCGGCATCTCTTCCTGGGACGATCTGCTGGACGGGCCGAAAAAAGCGATCCTGCCAAGCTCTGCCTCCTGGTATGACCGCAAGTTCAAAACGCCGTCAGGCAAGTATGAATTTAAATCTGAACTGGCGGAGAAAAACGGCCACACCGCGCTGCCGGAATACAAACCGGAAGCCGAGAGCAAACTGCCGTTCCATCTGTTTACGCCGCACGTGCAGTTTGGTCTGCACTCGCAGTTTATCAACCTGGACTGGATGCAGGTGTTCTACCCGGAACCGTTCGTTTATATCCATCCTTCTTCCGCACAGAAAAAAGGCATCAGCGAGAACGATCTGGTCAAAGTTTTCAATGGCACCGGTGAAGTTGAGCTGCGGGCAAAAGTCACCACCAACGTGCCGGAAGATTTTCTGGTGATGTATGAAGCCTGGTTCCCGAAACGGCAGTACAACGTGCAAAACGTCGTGGCTGATACGCCTGCTGATATGGGGCTGATGAAAACTGGCGCGCCGGGCGCCGCTATCCACAGTCAGTTTGCTGACGTTGTATTGATCGGTAAAGGGGAGTCCGTAGCATGAGACGTGCGTTTTTAGTGAATAGCGATAAGTGCATCGGCTGCCGCGGCTGTGCTATGGCGTGTAAAAGCTTTAACCAACTGGAGCCGGATCGCTTCTGGCGCTACGTTTATCCGTTGGATAAAGACATCTATCCACATGAAGAGCGGGCGTTTTACTCGCTGGCCTGTAACCACTGCGAACATCCGGCCTGTGTCGCCGCCTGTCCGGTCGAAGCCTATACCAAACGTGAAGATGGCGTGGTGGTGCATAACCCTGAGCGCTGCATCGGCTGTAAAAACTGTATTCGTAACTGTCCTTATGGCGCGCCGCGTTTTAATGAAGAGACGCGTAAAGCGGAAAAATGCAGTATGTGCTACGAGCGTCTTGATATCGGTATGAATCCGGCGTGCGTGAACGCCTGTCCGGTGGGCGCCTTGTCGATTATCGATTTGGATGTCGATCCTGTGCCCGATAATGCGGTGCAGTATCCGCCAGGGTTCCCGCATATGCCACAGCTCAATCCAGGAACGCGCTTTATTCTGGCGCGCCAGCCTAAGCAGCCGGAGGACAAGTAATGGAAAAATATGAACTGCCGCTGGTGTTTTTTACGGTATTAAGCCAGATGTCTGTCGGGATGGCTTTGGTACTGACATGGCGTACGCTGCGTGGTGAAGTGGAAGGCCAGCGTTTCTATTGGTTGGTCACTGGGCTGGTGCTGGCACTGGCGTCTATTGCCGCGATTCTGCATCTGGCGCATCCCGATCGCGCTTATAATGCGCTGATTAATCTGCGACATGCCTGGTTAAGTCGGGAAATCCTTGGTGCTACGTTGTTTGGCGCAGCGGTCGGCGTAACGTTCCTGGCAAAGGGACATAAAGCGATGACTCTTATCGCCTCCGTGTTCGGCGTGTTACTGGTGGCGGTGCAGGGGATGACCTACGCCGCGCCAGCGATGGTGGCTATCGCTAATGGATTTACCATGCTGTTATTTTTTATTACGGTATGGGTCATGGGTTGCGCGGCGATTCCGCTGTTAAAACTCAGGCCTGCCGTTCCTGCGTTACGCCAGGGAATTGTGGTGTGTATCGCGGTACTTATCGCGGCGCCGCTGGTGTGGTTAAGCGGGGGAACGGTCATGCAGATGACGGCGCATTCATGGCTGGCTTCACCGTTTTATCTGGCAAGCCTGGTTTGCCTTGCGCTCGCTTTTGTCGCCAGCCGTCACGGTGATTCGCGCCCGAAACTCCTGTTCGTCTTGTTATTCGTTGGTGTATTTCTGAGTCGGCTGGTCTTTTTTGGCGACACGGTGAGTACTATTGTGAATATCGGGCATTTGTACTAACGATGATGCAATAAAAAGCCCTGCCAGGCGCGACCTGGCAGGGCGTGTCAGTTTTTAGCCACCAGAGTTAACGCACAACCAATACCGGCAGCGTCGCATGGCGCACCACGCTTGAGGCGTTAGACCCCAACAGGTGTGTCGTGATGGACGGATTACGCGAACCGATTACCACGACATCCGCATCCAGTTCTTCGCCCATCTCATTGACGACATCGCGCACGCTACCAAAGCGAACATGCGTTTTAATTCGTGAAGGATCGATACTGAAGTGTCCCACCATCGTTTGCAGACGCGTTTCCGCCTCATGCTGTAAATGTTCTTCAAAGCGACGCACGTCGGCGGCAAAGCGGTGCAGACTCATGCTCGCGGACCCAGGCAGTACATGCAACAGATGAATGACGCCATCCTGTTGCGCCAGAAACTCAGCGTGGCGAATAGCTTTATCGCTAAGTTCCATTTCAAAAACATCAACCGGCATAATGATTGTCTTATACATACCCGTTACTCCCTGTTAATCAATACTGAATTTATTCAAGCATATAATAATGTTTCTTTCTGCTATTTGTCTGGCAATTTTAAATATTGCGACAACCTGGCGCTAAAAAATCGTGTATTTTCCAGGAAAAATCCTAAAGCCGCCTGTTTTGCCGGCAGTCTCTCCGGGATAGCTACCCTTTTATAGTCGAACGCAACATTCACCGTTACCCCGGAGGCTGCATGAAAGCATTGACGTATCACGGTCCACATCACGTAAAGGTTGAAAACGTACCCGATCCCGGCATTGAGCAGCCTGACGATATCATTTTGCGTGTTACCGCCACCGCGATTTGCGGATCTGATTTGCATCTCTATCGCGGCAAGATCCCACAGGTAAAACATGGCGATATTTTCGGCCATGAGTTTATGGGCGAGGTGGTGGAAACCGGACATGATGTAAAGAATATTCGGAAAGGGGATCGGGTCGTTATCCCGTTTGTCATTGCCTGTGGTGACTGCTTTTTCTGTCGGCTACAGCAGTATTCAGCGTGTGAAAACACTAACGACGGACACGGCGCGGCGATGAATAAAAAACAGATCCCGCCACCGGCGGCGCTGTTTGGGTATAGCCATCTGTATGGCGGCGTTCCCGGCGGACAGGCCGAATATGTTCGCGTGCCAAAAGGTAATGTCGGTCCATTTAAGGTGCCGCCGCTGTTATCTGACGATAAGGCGCTGTTTCTTTCTGATATTTTGCCTACCGCCTGGCAGGCGGCAAAAAATGCCCAGATTCAGCAAGGTTCCAGCGTGGCGGTTTTTGGCGCAGGGCCGGTAGGATTACTGACCATCGCCTGTGCGCGCCTGCTGGGCGCGGAGCAGATCTTCGTCGTTGATCACCACGCCTGGCGCTTGCGTTTCGCCGAAGAACGCTATGGCGCGATACCGATCAACTTCGATGATGAGAACGATCCGGCGGAAAAAATCATCGAGCAGACGGCAGGACACCGCGGCGTGGACGCGGTAATTGATGCCGTAGGCTTTGAAGCGAAAGGCAGTTTGACGGAGACGGTGCTGACGAACCTTAAACTGGAAGGCAGTAGCGGCAAAGCGCTGCGACAATGTATCGCGGCGGTCAGACGCGGCGGCGTGGTCAGCGTACCCGGCGTGTATGCCGGTTTTATTCACGGCTTTTTATTCGGCGACGCCTTTGATAAGGGGCTAACTTTTAAAATGGGTCAAACCCATGTTCACGCGTGGCTGGGGGAGTTATTACCGCTTATTGAAAAAGGGTTGCTGAAGCCGGAGGAGATTGTCACGCACTATATGCCGTTTGAAGAGGCGGCGCGCGGCTACGAAATTTTCGAAAAACGCGAAGAAGAGTGCCGGAAGGTTATCCTGGTGCCAGGAGCGACGTCGGCACAAGCGGCGCAGAAACAGGCGACGGGAGTAATCAACCCGATGCCAGGCGGCGTTGTCTGAAACAGGCAGAAATGAAAGGGCTAACGGAAAGAGGATGCGTAGGCATCCTCTGTGTAAACGCATTAACGCTTATGCAGATGG
Organism: Salmonella sp. SAL04157; assembly: GCF_046551635.1. Lineage (NCBI taxonomy): Bacteria > Pseudomonadati > Pseudomonadota > Gammaproteobacteria > Enterobacterales > Enterobacteriaceae > Salmonella > Salmonella sp. SAL04157. The sequence goes on along the minus strand of NZ_JBGDVS010000006.1, from coordinate 165,587 downwards.
GGTTTAACGCAGGAAGTCGCCCGCGGCTTCAGGCTGATATTCGAGTTCCAGCACTTCGAGATGGGTGGAGGCGCCGCCCGGCAGTTCCCAGTGAATAGTGTCGCCGACGCGCAGTCCCAGCAACGCCGCGCCGACGGGCGCCATTACCGAAAGCTGGGTACTGCTGTCCGTCATATTGGCGGGGTACACCAGCGTCCGCACGCGTGTTTCACCATCGCTCAAATTGCGGAATTTAACGCGGCTGTTCATGGTGACGACATCGTTCGGCATCTCTTGTGGCGAACACATTTGCGCGCGATCCAGTTCGGCGTTGAGCGCGTCGGCAATCGGCAGATCCGCATACGCAGGCTGTTCCAGAAGACGATCAATACGTTCGGCGTCAAGGTCGTTAATGATAATAGTGGGTCTGGACATTTCTTACTCCATGTCATCGATACTGCGAGTAGTGCAGGTAAATGGTCCCAAAAGAAAACCCTCACCGTCTGGCGGCGAGGGTTTAACTCTCATGATGATACTGAGACTTCCCCCGTCTTTGAAGTGATTTAGTTCACATTCGGGTAAATCCTCAAACGTCATAGCCTTGAGTGAATTTTAGTCTACATTCGGGCGTGTTCTCAAATGTGGCTACGGTTTTAAACCTCTGCTTCGTCAATAACCGGCTTTATCGATAATAAACTGTTTCCCGCAGTTGCCGGGATGCGGCTGCGGCTGAAATGAGGCAGAGGAGAGCGGGGCGTTAATCATCGACGCCTTTAATGAAAACTGAATCTCTGTTAAATAGGCGGGGTTGCCATGGCAGTTTACTTTAACGGCTTTGACATTATCCTGGCCCCACATTTGTGCGACGACGCTATCAAACTCAGCGCGGCTAACGGTTTTGCCGTAATTATCCGCCAGAAACTGCCCCAGCGAGCTGTCTTTTATCGCCTTATCCAGCCGTATCATGGTGCCGAAATAGGCATTGGGATCAAACCCGAAACAGGCGCCATGTTTGGCATATTCGTAGCGCTCCAGACAGGAATTCCCCCCCGCGCCGGGCATCACTTCCTTAAGCGCTGCCGCGATGTCAGGCGAAAGTCCGGGGGCGGGGGCGGAGCATTTCCGGCTGGCCTTGACTTCAGGCAGATTCGGGATTGGCCGCGTCGCACAACCAAAGCGCTGCCAGCGTCGCTGGTCAACACCGCGTGCGGCGATAGATTTGGGTAATCCAGGCCACAGGCCGTGGACGGTCAGAAAGTCTGCTTTGTTGGCTGGCTCTTTTTGCAGACGGCACTCATCGGGCTCCCGATGGCGGCGTTCATGCTGGCTTTGACAAAAACCGGTTTGCCAGGAAAGCGCCAGCACATAGTCAGTGAAATCACCGTACTGTTGCGCCTGAAGTTCGTCGGCGTTGGCGGCAAAAATCGGGGTTAAGAGGGCAGCCAGCAGCGGGCTGTAATGCCATATTGTGTTCATGGTGAATTCGATAATTTATACACATTATGAATGTTACCCATTTAATCATAAAAAATGCCGCTCAGGTGAACCTGAACGGCATCATTTTTAACCTACGTTGGCGTAATGTTTAATTCCACATTGCCAGAATCGGCCAGCCCACCAGCAACAGCATCGCGATATAGATAACGCCAAAGATTGCGCCAAGCCGCCAGTAGTCTTTGGATTTCACGTAACCGCAGCCGTAGATAATCACACCAGGGCCGGTGGCATACGGCGTCAGACAGCCCATGATACCGATAGACAGCACCAGCAGAATACACAGTTGTTCCATCGGAACGCCCGGAATGCCTTTACCCACCGCCAGAATGACCGGCAGCATGGTCGCGGTGTGAGCGGAAAGGCTGGCGAACAGGTAGTGCGCGAAATAGAACACCAGTACCAGTACAATGACGGTTGCATCCGGCGAGAAACCTTCCAGATGTGTACTCATGGTATTGGCGAACCAGTCAATAAAGCCGGAGCGGGTTAAGCCATTGGCCATGACCACCAGCGTAGCGAGGTTCACCAGGGTGTTCCAGGCGCTGTTGTAGCGCGTAATGTCTTTCCACGGCACAACATGCAACGCCAGCATCAGCGAGACGGCCAGCAGACCCACGGCAGTGGCGTTGATGATTTTTCCACCAAAAACCCACAATCCTAAGCTAAGCAGCACCAGGCCAATCAGCGTCCACTCTTTGCGGGACAGACGCCCCATGTTTTTTAACTCGCCGCCAGCCCAGGCTGCGACTTCCGCACTGTGGGTCACTTCGGGTTTATAAAGCACATAGGAGAGCCACGGCGCAACGATCAGTAAAATAATCCCTACCGGCAGAAAGCTGAGAAACCACTGCAGCCAGCTAATCTGGACGCCGGCGATCTTGCTGACGAACTCCAGACCTAACACGTTTGGCGCCGCGCCAGTGACAAACATCGAAGAGCTCAGGCTGGTACTGATCACCATCATCCACATCAAATAACCGCCGATGCGGCGTGCGGAAGGATCGTTTGGAAACGATTTAAACAGCGGCGGCAGGTTCTTGATGACCGGGAAGACAGTCCCGCCGGTACGAGCCGTATTGGAGGGAGTAAATGGCGCCAGCAAAATATCGATAATGACAATCGCATAGCCGAGCGTCAGCGTGCGTTTACCCATGAATTTTACCAAAAACAGCGCAATGCGGCGCCCCAGCCCGGTCACTTCGTAGCCCAGCGCGAAAATAAACGCGCCGAAAACCAGCCAGACCGTGGTGCTGGAGAAACCGGCAAGCCCCCATTTCAGCGCCTGTTTACTGGCGTTAAACGCCGGATCGGCCAGTTCTGAAGCGTCAAATAGCAGGTAATTGCTGCCGATAACGCAAATGGTTACGGCGATAAAACTGATCGCTGTCGCCGGGATCGGCTCCAGGATCATACCGACAATCATCGCGACGAAAACCGCAAAATAGTGCCAGGCCTGCGGCGGCATACCATCTGGAACAGGAATTAGCAACATGACGCCCATCACCACTAATGGGGCCAACAACTTCCATATATTATCTTTGGATAAAGACATAAATGACTCTCCGGAAAGGATATTTTCTATAATTGTGTTAATGATTAACTTGCGAAATTTGCGCTAAAAACCAGGTCACGATCAGCAGATCGGCGCTACCGCCTGGGCTGAGATTGCGTTCAATGCATTGCTGATCGAACCGGTGGAGATAAACGAGATCGTCAGGCGTCCGTATGCCGCCCTGATGTAATAAGAAAGCCGCCTGCTGCTGTAACCAGCGCAGACCGTCCGCCCCGCCGCGCGACGCGACGTTGGTATCGCCGTTAAGCGACATCAGCAGCAGTAAGGTATCAAGCAGCGCCAGTTCGGGATCGCGCCCCTGCGCCAGCAATGCGCGGTAGTGCGGCAACGCGTGGCGGATGACCAGCGGATAGCCTGCTTCCGCTTCGCCGCGCGCGCCGGTTAATCCCAGTTGCTGATACAACCGCTGACCTGCGGTGAGCTGTAGGTTGTTCTGGCGCAGTTCGCGCGTGGTCAGGCCGCGGCAAAAATCGGCGGCGGTAGCGCAGAGTGTTTCTGCGGCGATCGGCTGGCGTAGCTGATACAGGCGGCCAATGGCGGCGCACAGTAACCCCAGCGAGAAAATGCTGCCTTTATGGGTATTGACGCCCGCCGTTGCGCGAAACATCGCTGCTTCACAGGCCATCCCCAATGGACGCAGGCCCGCCAGAACTGACTCTGGTGGCAGGCGCGTGCAGCTGGCGCCATATTCCATAAAGCGCGGCAGCCAGTGTCGAATCGCCTCCGCGCTGCGGTGAAAATCCGCCAGCGCCATATCTTTGTGCGCGCCGCAGTTTAGTCGGTCTACCAGACCGGGTTTTGGCGATAAATTTACCTCGGTCAGCATGGCGCGCCAAGCCAAATCGGCCCAGGCGTCATACAGCGACTGAGGCTGAATGGAGGCGTTAGTCGGGTTGACGGGAATCGGCATCATGCAGCAGCGCCTCCATATGAGTCAGTAAATCAGTCAGCGCGTGGGTTTTACCCCGCGCGCATTCAGCCGCGCTTTGCCCGCACAGCAGACAGCGGCGAGCGGGAAGCGCGAAATGGCGGCGAGAGAGTATTTCGCCTTCCGCCGTCAGGACATCGATATCCCACAGGCGCCCCAGTGGATAACGCTGTTCCAGCGCGATGGTCGCCTGTTTGAGCGCCTGAGCGGGCGCGTCAATCGCCAGCAGTCCTTCCGGCCCGCTGGCGGAAGCCAGTGCAGCCTGCTCCCGGATGGTCCAGCCATACTCTTCTGCCAGCGTGTGCAGGGCAGTCACGCCGTGATTAAAGATCCGGCGGGTTAACGCGCTGTCTTTCATCGGGCCTGGCGCCACCACGGTAAAGGAGACCAGCGGAGTAGCGTGGCGCGTTAGCCAGGCGCGCTGTCTTGCTTGTCTCTCATCCCGGCTGGCGAGCAGCTCAGGAATAGAAACGTTGTGACAGGCGGCGAGTTCCGGAAGCAGGCGCATGGCTTATTCCTTCACCTGATGCACCACATCGATCACTGAACCGTCGCGATAACGCACGACAGCAATCACGCGGTCAGTGAATTCGATAGGGCGGGGCTGACCGGTAAGCAGTTGCGCGCGTTCGCGCAGCCACTCAATCGATACCACTTTCATTCCCGCAGCTTTCAGGCGTTCAGCCAGCTCCGGACGCGCCGGATTGACGGCGATACCGTGATCGGTGACCAGAATGTCAACGCTGGAGCCCGGTGTGACGCAGGTGGTGACGTTATCAACCAGCGTTGGGATGCGACCGCGCACCAGCGGCGCGACGATGATGGACAGCGCCGCCGCGACGGCGGTATCGCAGTGGCCGCCGGACGCGCCGCGTAGAACGCCGTCGGAGCCGGTCAGCACGTTAACATTGAAGTGGGTGTCTACTTCCAGCGCGCTCAGCACCACCACGTCCAGACGGTCGACGGAAGCGCCTTTAGAGCCCCAGTTGGCGTACTGGTTAGCGCTGATTTCGATATGGTTCGGGTTGCGGGCCAAAGATTGCGCAGCGTTACGATCGAAGCTCTGCACGTCAAGCAGTTTGCGGATTAGGCCCTTTTCATGCAGGTCGACCATGGTGGCGGTGATACCGCCCAGCGCGAAATTAGCCACAATGTTGCGGCTACGCATTTTGTCTTCCAGGAAGCGGGTGACCGCCAGCGATGCGCCGCCGGTGCCGGTTTGTAGGGAGAAACCTTCGTTGAAGTAGCCGGAGTGAGCAATGACTTCCGCCGCGCTGCGGGCGATCAGCAGTTCACGCGGATTAGTGGTCATGCGGGTCGCGCCAGCGCCGATTTTGTTTGCATCACCGACTTCTTCGATTTGCACGATCAGATCAACCTGATCCTGAGCGATGCTTGCCGGGTTATGCGGATACGGCAGCAGTTGCTCCGTCAGCATTACGACCTGTTTCGCGCTGTCGGCATCCACCATCGCGTAGCCCAGTGAACCGCAGCAGGCCTTGCCGGTATAACCGTTAGCATTACCGAATTCATCGCAGGAGGGCACGCCAAGAAACGCAACATCAATATTGAGTTCGCCGCTTTGTACCAGATGTACACGACCGCCGTGGGAGTGAATCTGAACCGGCTCAGCCAGCAGGCCGCGAGAAATTTCTTCCGCCAGTGGGCCGCGCAGGCCTGACGTGTAGATGCGGCTGACCACCCCGTTACGAATGTGTTCAACCAGCGGCGCGTGGCAGTCGCTCAGCGAGCTGGAGGCCAGGGTCAGGTTTTTGAAGCCCATCTTCGCGATGGTTTCCATCACCAGGTTAATCGTCAGATCGCCGCCGCGAAACGCGTGGTGAAAAGAGAGCGTCATGCCGTCGCGTAAACCGGAACGGCGGATGGCCTCTTCCAGGCTGGCGCACAGTTTGTGGTCGCGCGGTTTTTGCGCTTGTAGATCCAATTTTGCCGCACTTTGGTAAGCGCTCAGTTCGCTTTCAGCGCGACGGCTCCAGGCGGCTACGCGATCCTGGCGTTGAGATTCATTTTTCTGCGTCATTGTTTTGCCTTATTCTTCGCGAATACCGGAAAGTTCTGCACGGGAGAGCACCAGACGGGCGCGTTCAATCACCGGGCTGTCGACCATCTTGCCGTTAAGGGAAACGACGCCAAGACCTTCGCGGGCGGCGGCTTCTGCGGCTTCAACGACCAGACGCGCATGGGCGACCTCTTTACGCGTCGGCGCATAAAGGTTGTGCAGCAGCTCTATCTGGCGGGGGTTGATCAGTGACTTACCGTCAAAGCCCAACTGTTTAATGTGGGCGGCTTCTTGCAGGAAACCGGCTTCGTTGTTGGCGTCGGAATAGACGGTATCGAAGGCCTGAATGCCGGCGGAACGCGCGGCCTGCAAAATGGAGCAGCGGGCGAACAGCAGTTCGGTGCCTTCCGGAGAGCGTTCGGTGCGCAGGTTGCGAACATAGTCTTCCGCGCCCAGCGCAATCCCGATCAACCGTTCAGAGGCGTGGGCGATTTCTACCGCGCGGGTAATACCCAGCGGCGATTCCACGGCGGCTAACAGGCCGGTACTGCCCGGTTCGCGACCGCAGGCGTTTTCAATGCGCAGAATTTCGTTTTCGATATCAATGACGTCCTGCGCGGTGTCGGTTTTCGGTAAACGCACCACGTCCGCGCCGCCGCGCACGACCGCTTCCAGATCGTTGACGCCCCATTCGGAGTCCAGCGCATTCACGCGGACGATGGTTTCGACGTCACGGTAAAGCGGATGTTGCAGCGCGTGATATACCAGACGGCGCGCCGCGTCTTTTTCGCGTAATGCAACGGAGTCTTCCAGGTCGAACATCAGCGCGTCGGCCGGATAGATAAACGAATTGCTCACCATCGCCGCGTTGGCGCCCGGTACGAATAACATACTGCGGCGGGTGCGGGTTTTACGTTGTTGCAGAGAGGCGGAAATCATTGGCGATCCTCCCAGGGCAGAGCGGCAATACCGCTGGCGCGCGCCAGTAGCGTTTCCAGTCGGGCGCGCAAAATGCAGTCCAGAGCGCCTTTATCATCAACGTTCAGTTGTACGCCGCGCACGTCGTAGCGAGAAAGCACCTCCAGGATGGTGGCGCGAATGGCCTCGCCAAACTGTTTTTCAACGCTACTGTTGATTTGCAGGTCAATATCCTGCGTATCGAGCGGCGCAATGCGTATCATCACATCGCCGGACTCAAGCGTGCCTGCGACGGCTAGCTGGTTTATTTTCATTTTTCACCTGTTGCTAATACGGGGGACTTTTGACGGGCTGCCGCGCTGCCCGGATGGCGTTCGACCATGCCCTGCAAATAGCGCAGGGTGGCGTCGGGAACCAGCGGCGCGATAGCCGTGAGATCGTGTTTAACCAGCAGCTTGCGTACCCAGGAGGCGGATATCGGCGTCTCCTGGAAGCAAAGCCGCTCTATTTCCACCAGCGTAATGGGTGGGGCGGGAAGCGTTGGCGTCTCCAGCCAGAAACGCATATCAAGGTTGTACTGGGCGGTAACGGTGCAAAATGGCTCCGTACCGACAAAGCGGTGTGTGATGCCAAGCGCGGGCGCCAGATACTGGCGGAAAATCTTCAGGTCGATTTCGGTATAACAGTGATTAATGACGCTCTGCTCTTTAATGAAATAGCAGGGGAACGTTGCCCGAGAGATAATGTATTCGGAGCCGCGGTGAACGGTTAAGCGCGGGATATCGGTGGTCCCTTTAAGGACCAGATCGAGTCGGTCTTCATAGGGAAAGCGTGACGTATCTTCTTTGACCAGGAACAGATGCAGCCAGTCGCACTGCGCAGCCGCCTGTTGGATCAGATAGCGGTGGCCGTTCGTGAAAGGATTGGCGTTCATCACAATACAGCCAATTTTCTTTCCCTCGTGACGTAATGTCGCCAGCGATTCCGCATACCGTTTCAACCGGGTCGCGCTATTTTCCATTAAGACCATCACGCCGGGGACGCTGGCTATCGTCGAAAAGCTGCACTGTTTAAACAGCGCTTCGTATTCCGTTTTGGTATAAATAAAAAGATGGGTGCAGTGCCGTTCCCAGGCGAGATTAATCAATTCCGTCGCTAGCGTTAACGCTAAGCCTTCGCCGCGTACTGATTCGCTAATGGCCACGCATTTAATGATATTTCCAGCAATACCGCCGCAGGCAATAAGACGGTCATCACGGCTGACGGTAATAAACACCTCTACAGTGGTATCGACGCTTAAATCATTCTCTTTGAGAAAGTGAGCGATCTCCGCCATTTTTTTATTTTCAGAGCGTTTTACCCGAGTGAATACATTATTGCCAAACATAGTAAGAAATATCCTGGTGATATGCTTGTTGCCACTTTTCTGTATATGTTGCGCTGTGTTGCAACTTGATAACTTTTTCTTTTCAGTCAGAGTAGGAGTATTTTTATGACGAGTTATTTATTTTTTCTCACTGACGTATACATCGTAAGGAGTATTTTGGTGGTAAATTTTGATTTATTTCACAAAGCGTTAGATGGTTTTTAAGTGTTTTATGGTTTTAAGTTTTTTAATTAATTTAATCGCCATTCCGGCGATGGGTTTTAGTTGTTTAATTGATTTAATGTGGGGAATCTGTAACGATTGGTTTTTATAGGCTTCAAGATGCTCAAAACATTTTTATTACATTTGCGATAAATCTGCAGAGAAATACCCATAAGGAACCTTAATGTCCTATCAGAAAAATAAAAAGCTGTTTCCTTTTTTTCGGCAACTCGCGTTTCCGTTACGTATTTTTCTGCTCATTCTGGTGGTTTCTGTTTTCATCGTGGCAGCGTTAGCACAATATTTGTCTGCCAGTTTCGAAGATTATCTGGCGTCCCATGTTCGTGATATGGCGATGAATCAGGCAAAAATTATTGCTTCTAACGACAGCATTATCGCCGCCGTAAAAAACCGGGACTATAAACGCCTGGCGATAATTGCGAATAAACTGCAGCGCGGGACGGATTTTGACTATGTGGTGATAGGCGATCGCCACTCGATCCGGCTTTACCATCCGAATCCGGAAAAAATCGGCTATCCCATGCAGTTTACGAAACCCGGCGCGTTGGAAAGAGGAGAAAGTTATTTCATTACCGGTAAGGGCTCAATAGGGATGGCGATGCGCGCCAAAACGCCTATCTTTGACAACGAAGGCAACGTGATCGGCGTTGTTTCAATTGGCTATCTGGTCAGTAAAATCGACTCCTGGCGGCTGGACTTCTTATTACCGATGGCGGGGGTTTTTGTCCTGTTGCTGTTGGTATTAATGCTGCTTTCCTGGTTTTTCGCCGCGCATATCCGCCGACAAATGCTGGGCATGGAGCCGAAACAGATTGCGCGCGTGGTACGCCAGCAGGAGGCGTTGTTTAGCTCGGTTTATGAAGGGCTGATCGCCGTTGATCCGGAGGGACATATCACCGCGATTAACCGCAATGCGAGAAAAATGTTGGGGCTGCCGTCGCCGGGGCGTCAGTGGCTGGGCAAGCTGATAGCGGAAGTCGTCAATCCGGCAGACTTTTTTACCTGCCAGATCGCAGAAAGACGCCAGGACGTGATGGCCAACTTCAATGGCCTGAGCGTCATCGCCAATCGTGAAGCTATCCGTTCCGGCGAGGAGTTGCTGGGCGCTATTATTAGTTTTCGCAGCAAAGATGAAATCGCGACGTTGAACGCGCAGCTAACCCAGATTAAACAGTATGTTGAGAGCCTGCGCACGCTACGCCATGAGCACCTGAACTGGATGTCGACTCTGAACGGCCTGCTGCAAATGAAGGAGTATGATCGGGTCAGAGAGATGGTGCAGGGTGAGTCGCAGGCGCAGCAGCAACTTATTGATAGTTTACGCGGCGCCTTCGCCGATCGTCAGGTGGCCGGTTTGCTGTTTGGCAAAGTTCAGCGCGCGCGTGAACTGGGGCTCAAGATGGTGATTGTTCCCGGCAGCCAGCTACATCAACTGCCGGAGGGGCTGGATAGCACGGAGTTCGCCGCCATCGTCGGGAATCTGCTGGATAACGCGTTTGAAGCGAGTTTGCGTACACAGGAAGGCGACAATACCATCGAACTTTTCCTGAGCGACGAGGGCGACGAGGTGGTGATAGAGGTCGCCGACCAGGGCTGCGGCGTTCCTGAAGCGCTGCGGGAAAAAATTTTTGAACAGGGCGTAAGTACCCGAACCGACGAACCCGGTGAGCATGGTATCGGGTTATATCTGATTGCAAGTTATGTGGGGCGCTGTGGCGGGGTCATTACGCTGGAAGACAATGATCCTTGTGGCACCTTATTTTCTTTATTCCTTCCGAAAGTGAAAAAAAACGATGACAGAACCATTAACCCTATTGATCGTTGAGGATGAAACGCTGCTGGCGGAGATGCACGCAGAATATATCCGCCATATTCCTGGCTTTAAGCAGATATGGCTGGCGGGCAATCTGGCGCAGGCGAGAATGATGATTGACCGGTTCAAACCTGGATTAATTCTGTTGGATAATTATCTGCCGGATGGGAAGGGGATTACGCTGCTGCATGAATTAATGCAGTCGCGCTATCCCGGCGGCGTCGTGTTTACGACCGCCGCCAGTGACATGGAGACGGTAGCGGAAGCGGTACGTAGCGGCGCGTTTGATTATCTGGTCAAACCTATTGCTTATGAACGTTTGGGACAGACGCTGACCCGCTATCAACAGCGCAGACGTATGCTGGCGAGCGCGGATAGCGCAAGCCAGAAGCAGATAGATGAAATGTTCAACGCCTATGCGCGCGGCGAACCGAAAGGGGATTTGCCGACCGGTATTGATGCCTTAACCCTTAATGCGGTGATGAAGCTGTTTGCCGATCCAACCGTACGCCACACGGCTGAAACGGTCGCGCAGGCCTTAACAATAAGCCGCACCACATCCCGACGCTACCTGGAATATTGCGCGAGTCAGCACCTGATTGTCGCAGAGATTATTCATGGCAAAGTGGGCAGGCCGCAGCGTATTTACCACGGCGGCTAAGCCTGGTTTAAGATGCCGGGGCGATGTTTTCCCTCGCCCCGGCTTACCGGCTATCAGCCGCCAGTAACGGCGGAAGAGGCGCCTGGCACCATAATTTCCGTGGCGATAATGACGATCAACAGACCGACGATGACCGGAACGGACGTGCGCTTCACCACTTCAAACGGTGATATTTTAGCCATCCCGGCGACAGCGACCACCACGCCGGAGACCGGCGAAATCGTGCGCCCCAGGTTTGAGGCTTGCAGCATTGGGATGGATAAATAGGCTGGGTTGATGCCGGAGGAGTGCGCCAGTTTAGGGATCATCTCAACAAAGGCGTAAAAAGGCGCATTGCCTGAACCGGTGGTCATCGCGGCCAGCATGGTTAAAATCACTAATACCAGCATCAGAATAATGCTGGCGGAGCCAAAAGAAGTGGCAATCGAGATCAGACTTTGGATAAAGCCAATGGTGCTCAGCCCCTGGGCGAAAACGCCCGCCGCGACCAGCAGCATCACGACGCCGGCAAACGCATCCGCCATGCCGCGATAAGCCACTTCCAGGCCGGAAAACACATTTTGCGTGTTGAAGCCGCGCACGAATTCCAGCACGGCGGCCAGCAGCATACAGATCACCAGAATGGTAATAATGTGCAACTGCGGCCCCCATTTACCGTCAAAAATCAGTACGCCGATAATGGGCGTGAACGGCAAAAGGGCATAAAACGCCGGGGCCGTGGTGGTAATCTCCGCAACGTCCAGCATCTCATGTGAAATGTTCTCTTTTTTATCCAGATAGCGTTGCCAGAAAAAGTGCGCAATCGCCATACCGATAATTGCGGCGATGGAAATCGGCAGCGTGGTTTTGAACGCGAAATCGATTAACGGCATCTCCGCCGCTTTTGCGGCTAAAACCACATCGCCAGACGTTGGCGAGAGGATGATGGCGGCCGGAGAGGCGCAAATAGCCGCCGCCGCGCCGCGGCTAATGCCGACGTTGACCATCACCGGGAAGAGAGTAGCCATGAGCAGTACGCCAAGCCCCGTCGCGGAAGAGACGGCCAGCGACATCAGGCAGGCGACAAAATAGGCGGCAATCATCAACAGGTAGGGCGAGTTTATGTACTGTAAAGGTTTCGACGCCAGCTTCACGACCATATCATTCGCGCCGATATGCGTCATATAAGCGGCAAAGCCGCACAGCATCATGATCATCATGCCAAGATCGCCGCCGCGACTCATGAGCAAAATTTTGATGTATTCAACAATATCTGTTGCGGTATAGCCGGTACTGGTTTCGCTGGCAGGTAATACCTTATGCCCCATCAGTGCGCTGATAATAAGCAGAACCAGACCGCCGACAAATAAAACGCCAGTGGCGGAATATCCCTTAATGATGTAGCGCGCTACACCCACAATAACGACGACTCCGATAAGGAGCTCTATAACTGTTAGCATTGTTTCCCCTGTCTTATCGACACCCAGAGTAAAAATAAGAACCACAAAAGTGGTATAAAAATGTACCGAATAAAGGATGGCGCCTTACTGATTAAAATCACGGCGCGGTTATTTTTTCATGTCATCGCTAAAGATGAAATATGCTTATACGAATTTTCTGTAGCGCTATAAGTATTAATTTATTGTTATTTTATTGTTTTGTTTGTTGTGCTTTGTTTTGTGTTTTTGTGAAAGTTTATTAAGGAGCGCGCGACGGTTCTGAGTGCTAAATCAAACGCCGTTAACCCGATACTTTCTCAGATTATTCTCTGTTTATAGTTTGTTAAGATTTTATTCAGGTTAATGTTGTTATTATCACGGTCGAATTTTTGAACGGTATGGCTGTTGTGATGATTATCAGAAAGTATTTTCTTATTATTGCTCTCCTTGTTATGCCATGGCTGGCTATTCCTTCAGTCTCTGCGGCGGATAAAGGGTGGTTTAACACGTTTACCGATAACGTCGCAGAAACGTGGCGACAGCCTGAGCATTATGATTTGTATGTCCCCGCCATTACCTGGCATGCGCGCTTTGCCTACGATAAAGAGAAAACGGATCGCTATAACGAGCGGCCGTGGGGCGTTGGTTTTGGTCAGTCGCGCTGGGACGACAAAGGCAACTGGCATGGCCTCTATATGATGGCCTTTAAAGATTCATTTAACAAATGGGAACCCATAGGCGGTTATGGCTGGGAAAAAACCTGGCGACCGCTGGAAGACGATAATTTTCGTCTGGGACTGGGCTTTACCGCAGGCGTTACCGCGCGCGACAACTGGAATTATATTCCCATCCCTGTACTGTTGCCTTTAGCGTCGATAGGCTATGGTCCCGCTACCTTTCAGATGACCTACATTCCGGGTTCGTATAACAACGGAAACGTCTATTTCGCCTGGATGCGTTTCCAGTTTTGACGGGGAAGGGCATGCTTCAGTTGTGAATAAAAAAGCCTTAAAAAACAATAAGTAGACAGGGTTAGCTAAAAATTAACGCGATATTTATCACTTTTTCGCAAAGTTCGACTGGACAAAATGCATCACAATTGTTGTACTGGTATCCGACACAGCATTTGTGTCTATTTTTCATGTAAAGGTAATTTTGATGTCTAAGATTAAAGGTAACGTTAAGTGGTTTAATGAATCCAAAGGATTCGGTTTCATTACTCCGGAAGATGGCAGCAAAGACGTGTTCGTACACTTCTCTGCAATCCAGACCAATGGTTTTAAAACTCTGGCTGAAGGTCAGCGCGTAGAGTTCGAAATCACTAACGGTGCCAAAGGCCCTTCCGCTGCAAACGTAACTGCTCTGTAAGCATACGTCCGACAGCAAGATTTCAAAACCCGCCCTTTCGGCGGGTTTTTTTTTTGCGCTTAACGCGCCGCTGCGGCGGAAAATAGCCAGAATGCCAGCGCTGTCATGGCAAACGAACCCAACAGGTTAATCAGCACATTCAGCAGCGCCCAGCCAAAGCGCCCCTCTTGCAGCAAGAATACCACTTCAGCAGAAAAAGTAGAAAAGGTCGTCAGGCCGCCGCAAAAGCCGGTTGTGATGAGCACTTTCCACATCGGATCGATATGTGTCATGCGGTTAAACCAGGCGAACCCCATGCCGATAATAAACGCGCCAAGCAAATTTGCTGTTAGCGTACCGATGGGAATCGCCTGATGAAGCGGATTAAAACGCATACTTAGCATCCACCGGGCTACGCTCCCCGTTCCACCGCCGATAAAAACTGCTAAAAGAAGCTGTAACACTGCCGAATCCTTTATTTAATTGCTATACAGGAGGAGTGTAACGCCGAACACGCATAATTGGCGAGTCCTGACAGAGGTGTGGGAGGGGATATGTTCGTTGCAGCCGGGCAGTTTGTGGTGAGTTCTGTATGGGAAAAGAATGCGCAAGTTTGCGTTTCGTTAATGGCTCAGGCGGCGGGCCGCGGCGTATCGCTTCTGGTGCTGCCTGAGGGGATATTAGCGCGAGATGACATCGACCTTGACCTGCCGATTCGCGCCGCGCAGCCGCTGGATGGCGCGTTTATGACGCGGCTTCAGGAAGAAAGCGCTCATAATAATATGACGACGATATTCACTATCCTTGTCCCGTCAACGCCTGGACGGGCGGTTAATATGCTGGTGGCGCTACGGGCAGGTCACATTGTCGCGCGTTACGCGAAGCTGCATCTCTATGATGCGTTTTCGATGCAAGAATCCCAAAGTATTGATGCCGGAACCGCTATCGCGCCTGTGCTGGACGTGGAGGGGGTTAAGGTGGGGCTTATGACCTGTTATGACCTGCGCTTTCCTGACATGGCGTTAGCGCTGGCTTTACAGGGGGCTGACGTATTGGCGCTGCCGACGGGCTGGGTTCGCGGCCCGTTGAAAGAGCAGCAGTGGTCGACGCTGCTGGCGGCGAGAGCGCTGGATACCACCTGCTATATGATTGCGGCCGGGGAGTGTGGTAATCGTAATATTGGTCAAAGTCGTATTATCGATCCGTTGGGGGTAACGATAGCCGCAGCAGCCGATCGTCCGGCGCTGATCGTCGCGGAAATATTCAGAGAACGAATAGACCAGGTGCGGGAGCAACTTCCTCTTTTGCAGCAACGACGATTTGCGCCACCGCAATTATTATGATGTTTTTTTACGCAAAGCTTGATTCACCTTGTTACAGATTGCTATTGTGTGCGCGCGTCGAAAGACCGTTAATATTCTCAGGTTAATCCGGCGCGTTACGCAGCCTGTTTTTAGTGAAGAAGGTATCTATGGGTGAGATTAGTATTACCAAACTGCTGGTGGTTGCCGCACTGGTTGTTCTGCTGTTTGGTACCAAGAAGTTACGTACGCTGGGCGGAGACCTGGGCACGGCGATTAAAGGATTCAAGAAAGCAATGAACGATGAAGACGCGGGCGTTAAGAAAGACGTCGACGGTAGCGTTCAGGCTGAAAAACTCTCGCACAAAGAGTAATAGCGCGATGCGCTTGCTCCGCAGAGTAAAAAAACCGGCAAGTTGCCGGTTTTTTTTGCCTGAAATGTAAGCGTCTATTACACGATCATTTCACTTCCATGCCTTTGGCCTGGAGATCAGCATGGTACGAAGAACGTACAAAGGGGCCACAGGCGGCATGGGTAAAGCCCATCGCCAGGGCTTCCGCTTTCATCTCGTCAAACTCTTCCGGGCTGACATAACGCTGTACCGGCAGGTGATGGCGGCTTGGCTGTAGATACTGACCAAGCGTCAGCATGGTGACGCCATGACGGCGTAAGTCGCGCATAACCTCAATGATTTCCGCATTGGTTTCGCCTAAGCCCACCATCAGGCCCGATTTTGTCGGAATTTCCGGGTGCGCTTCTTTGAAGCGTTCCAGTAATTTCAGCGACCAGTTGTAATCGGCGCCCGGACGAACCTGGCGGTAAATACGCGGCACGTTTTCCAGGTTGTGGTTAAACACATCCGGCGGCGTCGCGTTAAGAATATCCAGCGCGCGATCCATACGTCCACGGAAGTCTGGCACCAGGGTCTCTATTTTTATCTCCGGGCTTTTGGCACGGATAGCGGTGATGCAGTCAGCAAAATGCTGGGCGCCGCCGTCACGCAGATCGTCACGGTCGACAGAGGTGATGACCACATAGCGTAGCGCCATGTCGGCGATCGTTTGCGCCAGTTTCTGCGGCTCTTCCGCATCCGGCGCAACGGGGCGGCCATGGGCGACATCACAGAACGGACAGCGGCGAGTGCAAATGGCGCCAAGGATCATAAACGTAGCGGTGCCGTGGTTGAAACATTCAGCCAGGTTTGGGCAAGACGCTTCCTCGCAGACAGAATGCAGGCCATTTTTGCGCATTGCGGCTTTGATGCCCTGGATACGGGTAGAATCCGCCGGAAGTTTTATTTTCATCCATTCCGGTTTACGTAGTAGAGCGTCGCGCTCTGTGACCACATTTTTAACTGGGATAAGAGCCATCTTATCGGCATCGCGGTATTTTACACCGCGTTCCATCACAATGGGTTTACTCATAGCGTGCGTGTTCCAGTTGCGAATAACGAAGGAAAGCGTTTCAATTCAAGGGAAAGTTGTATTTATCAACTATTTTTGAATTTGTGACACGCAGTATATCATTGATAAGGGCCATAAAGCAGCCTGACAGCCCGGCAAAATGTAAAATAGTTGTTGTTTTGTGCTGTTTGCCCATATCTTCCGTGACCTGAATGCAACATTTTTGTCAGAACGCCTCACGAATGATATCAATGACGTTCTCCAGCACCGGATCGCGCAGACTCAGTTTATTGTAATGCAGCGAGAACTCGACCTGTTCACTATTCACCGGCGCGTAGGGAAGGCGTTCAAGCGGCCAGCAGCGGCTAAATAAGTCGTAGAAGCGGGTGGGCATCAGTCCCAGCAGATCGCTGCTGGCGATCAGCGAGGCAATGGTAAAAATATTGTAGCTGCTAAAACTGATTTGCTGATCGGGAAATGTCTCCTGCAGTCGCTGGCGCAGTAGGGAAAGATGTTGTCCCTCCAGCATCAGAAAGGTGTGATCCGCGCTGTTCAGTCTCTCTTCAGTAATGGCGTTCGCCAGACATGGGTGATGCTGGCGGCAGACAATCTCAAGCGTATCGCTAAACAGGACGTGATGCTGGATGCTCCGGTTGTTATAGCTATGGGTATTGATAATGAGATCGGTCTGAAACTGACTAAGCTGGCTTTCGGCATCGTCTACCGGAATATTGCGCAGCAAAAGCTGAGGATAACGCGGCCTGATGGCCTGGTAAATAATCGGCATCACTAGCGCGCCGACCGAAGGCGTCGTGCCAATTGTAATGGTACGCTGCTTATCATAGCTGCCCGTAAGATCCAGGGCGCCAAGAATAGATTCCAGCCCCTGGCTGATGTATTCGTGCAGATGCGTAGCATACGTCGTGGGCGTTACGCCCTGGCCTTTGCGAATAAACAGCGGATCGGGAAATATAGTCCGTAATTTTTGAATGGACTGGCTGATGGCTGACGGCGTCAGGTTAAGAATTTTCGCTGCATTGACGATCCCTTTATGGACATATACGGCCTCAAAAATCGTCAACAGATTGAGGTCAATATTTCTCAGTGTTCTGAAAATTTGCGGTTTGTCTTGTAGGTGTTGATCGGCCGGTTGTCTTTCTGCCTGATTATTATCACTCACGCTCTGGCTCCGAATTCATTCGTATTATGAATAATAGATGAAATAGTATATTTTGCATTTATGAGTTGGTTTTAAAATTACTCTTATGAATGTATTTTAAGTCATTTCAATAAGATAAGTAACAGCAAGGCCGGGATTTTGTTCACGGAAAATTCCTCATCATGAGGACTGAAGAGGCCATGCCGCCTGGCGGCTACAGCAGGGATATAACGAAAATATAGAAAGCGGGGGGAGAAGTAAAGCATTCAAATCATATATGATTAATGACCCATAAATTTCTTGGGCCATTATATTTTACGCATTAAGCAGCAATATATTCATACGGTGGATTATTTAGCAGAGCTAAAATATTCGCCAGCAAGCGGGGCGCAATATTATCCGTGGTAGCGTCTTTCTTCCACTGCGTTATTTTAGCCATTTCCATGCCGGCATAACCACACGGGTTGATACGTAGGAAAGGAGAAAGATCCATGTTAACGTTTAGCGCTAAACCGTGGAATGAGCAGCCGCGACGGATACGTAAACCCAGCGAGCAGATTTTCTTTTCACCCACATAGACGCCCGGCGCATCGGCGCGCGGATGCGCCTCAATACCAATTTCAGCCAGCGTATTCACCACGGTCTGTTCAAGTAGGGTGACTAAATCACGCACGCCCAGTTTACGTCGTTTCAGGTTAAGTAAAACGTACATTACCTGTTGGCCCGGACCATGATAGGTCACCTGTCCTCCACGATCGCTCTGCACAACGGGAATATCGCCAGGCATCAATATATGTTCCGCTTTACCGGCCTGGCCCTGGGTAAACACCGGGTAATGCTCAACCAACCAGATTTCATCATGGCTGTTTTCATCGCGCATATCGGTAAAGTTATGCATGGCCTGAGAGATAGCTTCATAGGGCTGAAGGCCGAGCTGGCGGACAAGGATTTTATCCTGATACAAAACGGCATCTCCGTAGAGAATGAAAAAAGAGAGGAAAGTATATCACAGCGGGGGAGGCGGGGAGTTACCCGGATAAGACCGGGTAACCGTCTGGATGTATTACAATACCATTCGCACGATATCAATATTGCCCAGTTCTTCGTACAGCGTTTCAACCTGTTCAATATGGGTGGCATTAATGGTGATAGAGACCGAGTGGTAGTTGCCTTTGCTGCTCGGTTTTACCGTCGGAGAGTAATCACCAGGCGCATGGCGCTGTACCACTTCAACCACCTGATCAACCAGCTCAGGTAACGCCTGCCCCATTACTTTGTAAGTAAATGGCGTAGGGAATTCAAGCAGTTCGTTAAGTTTGGTTTTCATGTCAGCTCCGGCATTACGTAAAAAAAATAACAACTCCCGCCACAGGGCGGGAGTTTTACTGATGCATAGTATATGGGGACGAAAATCACACTTTCAAGCGTTCAATTTTTATCCAAACCAGTGATGGAACATTAATTTAATGTAATCAATGATTTTACCGAAGAAGTTCCCTTCCGGGATCTCTTGCAGTACGACCAGCGGACGCTGCTCGATGGTTTTACCGTCCAGCTGGAAGTTGATGGTGCCGACCACCTGGTTTTTCTGCAGCGGCGCGTGCAGTTCTGCGGTATTCAGTACATAGCTCGCTTTCAAATCTTTCATGCGACCACGAGGGATCGTCAGGTAAACGTCTTTATCGACGCCCAGCGAGGCGCGATCGGTATTACCAAACCAGGCGGGTTCAGAGGCGAACTCTTTACCAGCCTTCAGCGGATTAACGGTTTCAAAGAAACGGAAGCCCCACGTCAGCAGTTTTTTGCTTTCTGTTTCACGGCCTTTATAGGTCCGTCCGCCCATCACGGCGGAAATCAATCGCATCTGGCCTTCGGTTGCGGAAGCGACCAGATTATAGCCCGCTTTGCTGGTATGGCCGGTTTTGATGCCGTCCACATTCAGGCTGTTATCCCACAGCAGACCGTTACGGTTTAACTGGCGAATGCCGTTAAAGGTGAACTCTTTTTCTTTATAAACGGCATATTCGTTAGGCACATCGCGAATTAACGCCTGACCAATCAGCGCCATATCGCGAGCTGAACTGTATTGTCCGTCGGCGTCCAGGCCGTGTACGGTCTGGAAGTGGGTATTTTTCAGCCCCAACGCGTTCACATAGCTATTCATCAGCCCGACGAAAGCATCCTGGCTACCGGCGGCGAAATCAGCCATTGCCACACAGGCGTCATTGCCGGATTGCAGATTGATGCCGCGTATCAACTGAGAGACCGGTACCTGCATTCCCGGCTTGAGGAACATCAGCGAGGAGCCTTTAAATACCGGATTGCCGGTGGCCCAGGCGTCATTACCGACGGTAACCAGGTCGGTTTCTTTAAATTTACCCGCTTTCATTGCCTGTCCGATGACGTAACTGGTCATCATCTTCGTCAGACTCGCCGGGTCGCGACGTTCGTCGGCGTTTTGTTCCGCCAGAACTTTACCGGAGTTGTAGTCGATCAGGATGTAGGATTCCGCATCGATCTGCGGAACACCCGGGATCATAGTTTTGATATTCAGGTCATCGGCATGTGCGGTTGAGATAAACGCGGCACAAAGCGCCGTGGTGAGCGCCATGCGCTGCATAAAACGAGCGGAAAAAGTGGTCTTCATGGTCTGAACTACGACGTCCGTGATGAAATTAAAAAAAGAGCCCTACTATAGCAAAAGCATAACTGGCAGGCATCTGACTTTCCGCGTGACTTTGTTAATGTCATTTACAGAAATTGACAGTACAGATACCTGCGATCGGTTACTGCGCGCTGGCGATAAAGGACTGTAATTGTGCTTCTGTTTGCAAACGTTGCTGTAACGCGCTGGCTTCGGCTTTACTGGCAAAAGGCCCCAGTTGAATACGCCAGACCGCGCCGTTTTGTATTACGCGTCCTGGTACGCTGAACTGCTGGCTTAAACGCTGTTGGTATTGCTGCGCACGCGTTTGATCGCTGACGGCGCCGACCTGGACGACGAAACGGCCGCTCGCCGCGGCGACAGGCGCGCTCACCGGGGCAGATACCGGGGCCGTGGCGGCAGGCGCGCTCACCGGCGTCGCAGTCGCTGGAGCCGTCACCGGCGCGGAAACCGGCGCTGGCTGTGGCGCCGGCGTCGGTTCATTACCCTCCAGCACGCCAGGCGCCAGCGTGGTCGGCGCGCCGAGGAAGCCGCTGCTGCTCACCGGCGCGCCGGTGGTATCGTCACTTTTCAACGTGGCATTGCTGACCGGAAGCACGTCGCCTTGCGGTAGCGCAGGCGCTGAAGAGGCGCTTCCCATTCCGCCGCTTAAATCAGGGCGCGGGGGCAGAGCGTAGGTCTGTTTCGCCACCGTCGTACAGGCCATCCCCGGGCCGGAGAGCGAACCATCCGGCGCCACGATAATGGGGTCAATCCGTACTTTAGTATTATTCGAGGTATTCAGACGATCCGCCGCTGCGCGGGACAGGGAGATGACCCGATCGGTGCCATAGGGGCCGCGATCGTTAATACGCACGACGATCATGCGACCGTTGGCCAGGTTGGTGATTCGCGCATAGCTGGGGATAGGCAGTGTCGGATGGGCGGCGGTAAGCTGCATCGGATCGAACATCTCCCCGGAGGCGGTTAAATTACTGCCGGGTTCCGCATCATAAATAGCGGCCAGGCCAGCCTGGCTAAAGCGGGACGGGTCCTGAACGATTTTATAACTTTTACCGTCACGCTGATAATCCTGGTTTGCGGTCGGATTCAGAGGTTCATAACGCGGTTCCGCTCCGCTGATTTCCACAGTCGGACCATTACATACCGCAGGTTGCGGCGCGACGGTGGTTTGCTGCTGACCGCCGTCATTAGTACATGCCGCGAGTAGTACTATCCCTGCCGCGACGCAGATTACAGGCAACTGCTTACGCATTGCGCACCCCTTATACGCTTTTCGACAACATTTTTCTGTGGGTGTGGATCGACATCACAATCCCGAACCCGGCCATCAGCACAATCAGTGCGGAGCCCCCGTAGCTGACCAGGGGTAAAGGTACTCCAACCACAGGCAGAATACCGCTCACCATACCAATATTTACGAAGACATAAACGAATAATATTAACATTAATCCGCCAGCCATCACGCGACCAAATGTAGTTTGCGCTCTGGCGGCAATCCACAGACCGCGCATTATCAGCAAAATATAGAGCGCGAGCAGAATCAGGATGCCCACCAGACCGAGCTCTTCCGCCAGTACCGCGAAGATAAAGTCGGTATGGCGTTCGGGTAAAAACTCCAGCTGCGACTGGGTGCCGTGGAGCCAGCCTTTACCGCGCAGGCCGCCTGAGCCAATGGCGATTTTAGACTGAATAATATGATAGCCCGCGCCCAGCGGATCGGTCTCCGGATCAAGGAGCATCATGACGCGCTGGCGTTGGTAATCGTGCATCAGGAAAAACCACAAAATAGGAATAAATGCAGCGATCAATACAATGGCGACCCCAATTAAGCGCCAGCTCAGACCAGACAAAAATAGGACAAAGAGACCGGAAAGGGCGACCAAAATAGACGTCCCGAGGTCCGGCTGGGCGGCAACCAGCAGGGTAGGCATAAAGATTAATACCAGGGCGATGGCGGTATTTTTCAGCGAGGGCGGGCAGACGTCGCGGTTAATAAAGCGGGCGACCATCAGCGGCACGGCGATTTTGGCTATTTCCGAAGGCTGAAAGCGAACGATTCCCAGATCGAGCCAGCGCTGCGCGCCTTTGGATATTGCGCCGAAGGCATCAACGGCGACCAGCAAAATGATACAAATGATATAGAGATAGGGCGCCCAGCCTTCATATACGCGCGGCGGGATCTGCGCCATCACCACCATAACCACCAGCCCCATCGCAATCTGACCGATTTTACGCTCCATCATGCCGATGTCCTGGCCGCTGGCGCTCCAGATGACCAATGCGCTGTAAACCAGTAACGCCAGCAGAATGAGTAGCATCGTGGGATCGATATGAATTTTATCCCAGAAGGTTTTTTTGTTCGGATTATCCGTCATGATTATTGGTCCTCCGCCGCTGCAACCACCGGGTTTTCCGCAGGCAAATGGGTGTTGTTGTCGCCCAGCATGATGTGATCAAGGATTTGGCGCATGATCGTGCCTACTGCCGGGCCTGCGCCGCCGTTTTCAAGGATGATCGCGACGGCGACCTGGGGATTGTTATACGGCGCAAAGGCGGTCATTAATTTATGGTCACGCAGGCGCTCGGCGATTTTATGCGCATTGTACGTTTCGTTGGCCTTCAGGCCAAAGACCTGCGCGGTGCCCGACTTCGCCGCGATTTTGTAGGGCGCGCTGGCAAAATATTTATGCGCCGTGCCGTTAGGGCGGTTGGCGACGCCATACATGCCATCTTTCGCAATTTCCCAGTAGCCGGAGTGAATATCGCCCACTGGCGGCTCATGCGGCTGTACCCACGGCACCTGTTTACCGTTTTCCGCGGTGCTCATTAACAGATGCGGGACTTTAACTACACCGTCGTTAATAAGGATCATCAGCGCCTTACTCATCTGAATCGGCGTTGCCGTCCAGTAGCCCTGGCCGATGCCCACCGGAATCGTATCGCCCTGATACCACGGTTTTTTAAAGCGTTTCTGTTTCCACTCGCGGGTCGGCATATTACCAGAGCGCTCTTCTGCGAGATCAATTCCCGTATAGTGCCCATAGCCAAACTTACCCATCCATTCTGACAGGCGGTCGATTCCCATGTCATAGGCCACCTGATAGAAGAAGGTATCCGCCGACTCTTCAAGGGATTTGGTGATATTCAGATGCCCGTGGCCCCATTTTTTCCAGTCGCGGTAGCGTTTCTCAGACCCCGGCAACTGCCACCAGCCAGGGTCGAAAAGACTGGTGTTACGGGTGATGACGCCAGCGCTTAACGCCGATACGGCGACGTAAGGCTTAACGGTAGAAGCGGGTGGGTAGACACCCTGAGTCGCGCGGTTCACTAATGGCGTGTTCGGGTCGTTAAGCAGCCCGGAGTAATCTTTGCTGGAGATGCCATCCACGAAAAGGTTAGGGTCGTAACTTGGCATGGAGACCAGCGATAGCACGCCGCCGGTACGCGGATCGGTGACAATCACCGCCGCGCGACTGCCTGCCAGCAGCGTTTCAATATACTGCTGGAGCTTGAGATCCAGCGTCAGGTAGATATCGTGTCCGGCCTGCGGCGGCACCTCTTTGAGCTGGCGAATGACGCGGCCGCGGTTGTTGACTTCAACCTCTTCATAACCGGTTTGCCCATGCAGAATATCTTCATAGTAGCGCTCAATGCCCAGCTTGCCGATGTCATGGGTGGCGGCGTAGTTTGCCAGTTTGTTTTCTCTGTCGAGACGCTCGACGTCTTTATCATTGATTTTCGATACGTAGCCGATAACGTGGGTCAGCGCCGATCCGTATGGATAATAGCGGCGTTTATAGCCTTTGACTTCAACGCCCGGAAAACGGTACTGGTTGACGGCAAAGCGCGCGACCTGAACTTCCGTCAGGTTTGTTTTCACCGGAATAGAAGTAAAGCGATGGGATCGGGCGCGCTCTTTTTTAAAGGCGGCGATATCGTCGTCGTTTAAATCGACCACACTGCGTAGCGCATCCAGCGTTTGCTGAACGTTATCCACCTTTTCCGGCATCATTTCAATCTGATAGATAGTGCGGTTCAGCGCAAGGGGAATGCCGTTACGGTCGTAGATTATCCCGCGGCTTGGCGCAATTGGCACCAGCTTGATACGGTTTTCGTTCGAGCGGGTCTGGTAATCGGTAAAACGAAGGATTTGCAGATTATACAAATTGGCGATCAGTACGCCGGTCAGCAGCAAAATACCCAAAAAGGCGACCAGCGCCCGACGCACAAACAGTGCGGACTCAGCCGTATAGTCACGAAAAGAATTTTGTCGTTTCATCCGCTGCTTAATCTTCTCAAGACTTCACGATCACTCACGGTGATAAGGGTGGTTGGTTGTGATGCTCCACGCCCGGTACAAACTCTCCGCAACCAGAACCCGAACCAGCGGGTGAGGGAGCGTTAACGCCGAGAGCGACCAGCTCTGTTCCGCTGCCGCTTTGCAGGCGGGAGATAATCCTTCCGGGCCGCCAATCAGCAAACTGACGTCGCGCCCGTCCTGTTTCCAGCGCTCCAGCTCATTGGCTAACTGCGGCGTATCCCACGGCTTGCCTGGAATATCCAGGGTAACAATGCGATTCTTACCGGCGGCGGCCAGCATCTGCTCGCCCTCTTTGTCGAGAATGCGTTTGATATCCGCGTTCTTGCCGCGTTTGCCCGCAGGGATTTCGATCAGCTCAAAGGGCATATCTTTCGGAAAACGACGCAGATATTCCGTAAATCCCGTTTGAACCCAGTCGGGCATCTTCGTGCCGACAGCGACAAGTTGCAGCTTCACGCATTAACTCCAGAGTTTTTCCAGTTCATACAGGCGGCGACTTTCTTCCTGCATGACATGCACAATCACATCGCCCAGATCGACGACAATCCAGTCAGCCGCATTTTCGCCTTCGACGCCCAACGGCAGCATACCGGCCGCGCGCGACGACTGCACCACGTGGTCGGCAATAGACATAACGTGACGGCTGGAGGTGCCGGTACAAATAATCATACAGTCGGTGATACTGGATTTACCCTGAACATCTAAGGCGATGATGTCCTGACCTTTCAGGTCATCAATTTTGTCGATAACAAAATCCTGGAGTGCTTTACCCTGCAAGTTTTCCCCCTGGGTGAATAATTGCGTTATAACGATAGAAAAAAGGCCAACAGGCTGGACCGGTAAGGCGTTGCGAGTTAACGCTAACCTTCCGGCGGGACGCCGTGTAGTATACCTGAATCAGCGGCGATACCGGGACTTATGTCGCCGGATCGGCGTTTAAAACCAGATTATCATCCCATCCCACGTCACAGAAAGCATCGCCATTTTTGTAAAACAATTTCTGCAAAGCTCTGCAAGGTGAAAAAAGCCTGGCTGCGGAGAATAACAGCCTGTCGGGGGCTGTCAATGGGCGAAACCGCTGCGGCGAGAAAAAACGGAAAATTCATCACTCAGGCCGCCAGACGGCACGACTATTTAATACTTTCAGGGTGGCGAACCCTTCGCATATGTCGATTGCGCTCCAGCATCCCTGTTCTACCCGGAAATGCCATAGCGAGGCGGCGGGCATCGCGAGCAGACGGGCAATCAACAGGCTGAGTACGCCCTGATGGCTGACGATCAGCAGGTTCTGGCAATCGCTGAACGCGTCGAGTCGCGAGATAAAGCGCTCTACGCGCCGGGTAAAAGCCTGAAAACCCTCGCCATTGGTCGGAACCGCATTCTGCCAGTCCGTACACCAGGCGGCATAGCTTTCGGCATCTTCATGGGTGAGGTCGCGGTGATGGCGCATTTCCCAGTCGCCGAAGTACATCTCATTAAGCTCAGGTAAGATGTGTTGCGGCGTATCCCGGCCCTCCAGTACGAGCCGGGCGGTATGGCGCGCGCGCTCCAGCTCGCTGCATAACACCCGGTCAAATGGCGCGTGGCGCAATAAAGTATGTAGCGTTTTCGCCTGGCCAATCCCTTTTTCCGTTAACGGCGTGGGAGCATGTCCGCTATACAACCCGGCGACATTGGCCTCGGTTTCGCCATGACGCACCAGCCACAATCGCATGGTATTCCTCATGAGGTTAAATGCGCAAAACATGATAATGCCCCTGATTGCGCAACGTTTTTTTCACTAAAATAGCGTTTTTTGGCCGGAGGCATAATGGCGTTATTCAACAGCGCGCATGGCGGTAATATTCGGGAAGCCGCGACGGTGTTGGGCATCTCGCCTGACCAGTTACTGGATTTTAGCGCAAACATTAATCCGCTGGGTATGCCTGTCAGCGTGAAACGCGCGCTTATCGACAATCTGGACTGCATTGAGCGCTACCCGGACGCCGATTATTTTCATTTGCACCAGGCGCTGGCGCGTCATCATCAGGTGCCGGCATCGTGGATACTGGCGGGAAATGGCGAGACGGAGTCAATCTTTACCGTGGCGAGCGGTCTTAAACCGCGTCGTGCAATGATTGTCACGCCAGGTTTCGCGGAGTATGGCCGGGCGCTGGCGCAAAGTGGCTGTGAAATTCGTCGTTGGTCTCTACGCGAAGCGGATGGCTGGCAGCTTACCGATGCCATTCTTGAGGCGTTGACGCCCGATCTGGACTGCCTGTTTCTGTGTACGCCCAATAATCCTACCGGCCTGCTGCCGGAGCGGCAGTTATTACAGGCCATTGCCGATCGCTGCAAATCGCTGAACATTAACCTGATCCTGGATGAAGCGTTTATCGATTTTATTCCGCATGAGGCGGGCTTTATTCCTGCTCTTAAAGATAATCCACATATCTGGGTGCTGCGTTCGCTGACCAAATTTTATGCCATTCCCGGCCTGCGGTTGGGATATCTCGTCAACAGCGATGACGCGGCGGTGGCGCGGATGCGTCGCCAACAAATGCCGTGGTCGGTTAACGCGCTGGCGGCGCTTGCCGGTGAGGTAGCGTTACAGGATAGCGCCTGGCAACAGGCGACCTGGCATTGGTTACGGGAGGAGGGCGCCCGGTTTTATCAGGCGCTTTGTCAGCTCCCCCTGCTGACGGTCTATCCCGGGCGGGCAAACTATCTGTTGCTACGCTGTGAGCGAGAGGATATTGACCTGCAGCGACGGTTGCTGACGCAGCGGATTTTAATCCGTAGCTGCGCTAACTACCCGGGGCTGGACAGCCGCTATTATCGTGTGGCGATACGCAGCACTGCGCAAAACGAGCGTCTGCTGTCGGCGCTGCGCAATGTGCTTACTGGTATAACCCCTGCTGATTGATGTAGTTCAGCACGTTTTCCGGCAACAGATCGTCGCAGGATTCGCCTTTTTCCAGACGTTCGCGGATGAGGGTTGCGGAGATATTAAGCCAGGGCGTTTCCGCCAGGTAAATTTTACCGGCTGGCAACTGGTGCAGATCGTCCGGCGTATGGGTCAGATGCTGTTCCAGCCACTGCTGGTGTTGCGCCTGCGTCATTTCAAGGGGATAGCCCGGACGACGACAAACGATCAGGTGAGTGTTATCAAGGATGGTGTCGTAATCATGCCAGGTGGGGAAGTTAAGCAGAGAGTCCTGGCCGATAATAAACGCCAGCGGCGCTTCGGGACCCTGTTCTTCGCGCCATGCTTTCAACGTTTGCGCAGTGTAAGAGGGCGCGTTTCGCTGTAGCTCGCGTTCATCCAGCGTAAAAAGCGGCTTATCGGCGATAGCCAGCTCCAGCATATATTTACGCTGCGCGCTGGAAGCTTCCGGCTGGGGGCGATGCGGCGGCACATTGTTAGGCATAATAATCACCCGCGATAAGCCGATCAGATTCGCCAGCGTTTCAACAGGTTTAAGATGTCCATAATGCACCGGATCAAAGGTGCCGCCGAATAAAGCCTGTAACGATTTCATATCACCCATCAATAAATACGTCTGCCAGCGCCTTATGGCAGAGCAGGAGCGATAGCCCTTCAAGATCTGCCCATACTGACTGACCATAATCCTGTTTGAGCGTAATTTCTGTACGCGTCAGTAACTGCACGGCCTGGCGAAGCTGTGCAGGATGGAGACGCTGCAACGCGTCGCCGATCATGGGGCGACGGTTTTGCCAGACCCGGTGTTTATCAAACAGCGCGCGTAACGGCGTATGCGCGGACTGACGTTTGAGATTTACCAGTAGCAGCAACTCTCGCTGGAGGGTCCGCAGCAGAATGACCGGCTCGCTGCCTTCAAGGCGTAGCTGTTGCAGAATATGCAGCGCGCGTTTGCTTTTCCCCATCAGTAACGCATCCACCCAGTGGAAAGGGGTAAAGTGGGCGGCGTCATTGACGGCCTGCTCCACGCGAGGAAGCGTTAACTTACCGTCAGGCCAAAGCAGCGACAGCCGTTCCAGCGCCTGCGCCAGCGCCAACAGATTGCCCTCATAGCAATAGCACAGCAGTTGGTTCGCGGCGTCATCCAGTTGCAAATTCTGTGCTTTCGCTCTGGCGGCCACCCAGCGGGGAAGCTGCGCCTGCTCCGGCGTTTGACAACTGACCTGAACGCTACGGTCTGCCAGCGCGGTATACCAGGCGGCGTTTTCCTGCGCTTTGGTGAGCTTGTTTCCGCGTACTATTAATAACAGGTCGTCATGCAGCAGCTCGCTCAGCGTGGCGAGTTGCTCATTCATTGCCGCGTTAGGCCCGTTTTCCGGCAGTTGCAGCACCAGCGTTTGACGGCTGGCGAACAGGCTCATCGCCTGGCAGAGTGAGAAAAGCGATCCCCAGTCGGTACTGGGATCGAGAGTAAAAGCGTGGTGCTCTTCGAAGCCTTGCGACGCAGCCGCCAGACGAATAGCGTCCTGACTTTCCTGCAGCAGCAGCGGATCGTTGCCCAATAGCAGATATGCCGCACGCAGCCCTTCGTTGAGCTGCGCGCGGAGTTGTTCAGGATACAACCTGATCATTAGTTACTCAGCGTAGTGGAGACGCGTGCTGGAGTAGAGGCGGGCGCCGCCGTCTCATTGTCGGCGGTAGCCTCCTCTTTCGTCGCCTGAATATCCGCCGCGCGGACGCTGGTCAGCTTACGAATCAGCTGTTCAGCGGCTTTGTCGTACATCTCCTGAACGATCATGGCCTGCTCGTTATCCTTCGCCAACGCCATCTGCGGGTTATCGAAGAACGAACGGTACACTTTCGTGCTGATAGGATAGATGTCATGGCCCGGAATCAATACCGAGGCATTGACGGTCATTACCATCTGATATTCCGCCGTCTGGCCATCCTGGAACACTGACGCCGTATCCTGCGAAATAGTCACCGTTCCAAGCCGCAGAGACGGAACGTCTTTGCGCGTTGTGTCTTTATCAAGCAGGTTTACGTTATTCAGCCGTAACTGATTACGTACCGCACGGCTTAGCGGACCGTTCGGATCGCCTGAATCGAGGATCATCGTTTTCATTGAAGCCGGAACCTGCGTAGTGCTACGCAGATGCCAGCCGCATCCGGCGGTGACCAGCACCGCCAGAGATAACAACAGTGTTACCAGATATCGCACGCTTCCTCCCGCGCTTAGCCAACAACCAGATTGAGGAGTTTACCCGGAACGTAAATCACTTTACGCACGGTAACGCCATCAAGATATTTTGCCACCAGATGTTCCTGGCCTGCACGTTCACGCACCTGTTCTTCGGTGGCATCCACCGCAACGGTGATCTTACCGCGAACTTTACCGTTAACCTGCACGACAACCAGCGTGGTGTTTTCCACCATTGCCTGCTCGTCGGCAACCGGCCACGGCGCGTTGTCGATATCGCCTTCGCCGCCCAGTTCCTGCCACAAGGTAAAGCAGACGTGCGGGGTGAACGGGTTAAGCATACGCACGACGGCCTGCAGCGCTTCCTGAAGCAGTGCGCGGTCTTGTTCGCCTTCCTGCGGGGCTTTCGCCAGTTTGTTCATCAACTCCATGATCGCCGCAATGGCGGTGTTGAACGTCTGACGGCGGCCGATATCATCGGTCACTTTGGCAATGGTTTTATGCACATCGCGACGCAGCGCTTTTTGATCTTCGCTCAGCGCATCGACGTTCAGCGCCGCGACAGGACCTTTAGCGGTGTGTTCGTAAACCAGCTTCCAGACGCGTTTAATAAAGCGGTTTGCGCCTTCTACGCCGGACTCCTGCCATTCCAGAGTCATATCCGCCGGAGAAGCGAACATCATAAACAGGCGTACCGTGTCCGCGCCATAACGTTCAACCATTACCTGCGGATCGATACCGTTATTTTTCGACTTGGACATTTTACTCATGCCAGTGTAGACCAGCTCATGACCCGCTGCGTCTTTTGCTTTGACGATGCGGCCTTTTTCATCGCGCTCGACGATAGCGTCAACTGGCGAAACCCAGTTACGTTCGCCGTTCTCGCCGACATAATAGAACGCATCCGCCAGTACCATGCCCTGGCACAGCAACTGTTTAGCCGGCTCGTCAGAGGTGACCATGCCCGCATCGCGCATCAGCTTATGAAAGAAGCGGAAGTAGAGCAGGTGCATGATGGCATGTTCAATACCGCCGATGTAGATATCGACTGGCAGCCAGTAGTTTGCCGCTTTCGAATCCAGCATTCCTTCCTGATACTGCGGGCAGGTGTAACGCGCGTAGTACCATGACGATTCCATAAAGGTGTCGAAGGTGTCGGTTTCACGCAGCGCCGGCATACCGTTAACGGTGGTTTTCGCCCACTCAGGATCGGCCTTGATCGGGCTGGTGATGCCGTCCATGACGACGTCTTCCGGCAAAATAACCGGCAGTTGATCTTCCGGCGTCGGCAGCACGGTGCCGTCTTCCAGGGTGACCATTGGGATCGGCGCGCCCCAGTAACGCTGACGGGAAACGCCCCAGTCACGCAGACGGTAGTTCACTTTACGCTCGCCGACGCCTTTTTCCGCCAGTTTATCGGCAATGGCGTTAAACGCTGCTTCAAAGGCCAGGCCGTCAAACTCGCCGGAGTTAAACAGCACGCCTTTTTCGGTCAGCGCCTGTTCGGAAAGATCCGGCTCGGAACCGTCGGCGGCCAGAATCACCGGCTTGATGGTCAAACCGTATTTGGAGGCAAATTCGTAGTCGCGCTGATCGTGACCCGGAACGGCCATCACCGCGCCAGTGCCGTACTCCATCAGGACAAAGTTTGCCGCCCAGACCGGGATCTCTTCGCCAGTTAACGGATGAATCGCTTTAAAGCCGGTGTCGACGCCTTTTTTCTCCATGGTCGCCATTTCGGCTTCGGCCACTTTGGTGTTACGGCATTCGTCGATGAACGCCGCCAGCTCGGCGTTGTTCGCCGCCGCTTTTTGCGCCAGCGGATGACCGGCGGCCACCGCCAGGTAAGTGGCGCCCATAAAGGTATCCGGACGGGTGGTATAGACGGTCAGGGTGTTATCGTAACCCTTCACATCGAAGGTGATTTCCACGCCTTCAGAGCGGCCAATCCAGTTGCGCTGCATCGTTTTTACGGTATCAGGCCAGTGGTCCAGCTTATCCAGATCGCGCAACAGCTCGTCTGCGTAAGCGGTGATTTTGATAAACCACTGTGGGATCTCTTTACGCTCAACTTTGGTGTCGCAGCGCCAGCAGCAGCCGTCGATCACCTGTTCGTTGGCGAGAACGGTCTGATCGTTCGGGCACCAGTTAACGGCAGAAGTCTTCTTGTACACCAGGCCTTTTTTATACAGCTCGGTGAAGAACTTCTGTTCCCAACGGTAGTATTCCGGGGTGCAGGTCGCGATTTCACGGCTCCAGTCATAACCAAAACCCAGCGTTTTGAGCTGGTTTTTCATGTACGCGATGTTGTCGTACGTCCACGGCGCCGGCGCGGTGTTGTTCTTTACCGCCGCGCCTTCCGCCGGCAGGCCGAAGGCGTCCCAGCCGATTGGCTGCAGCACGTTTTTGCCCAGCATACGCTGGTAGCGGGCAACCACGTCGCCGATGGTGTAGTTACGTACGTGGCCCATGTGTAGTCGGCCAGAAGGATAGGGAAGCATCGACAGGCAGTAATACTTCTCTTTGCTCTCGTCTTCGGTCACTTCAAATGTGCGCTTCTCATCCCAGTGAAGCTGTACTTTGGATTCTATCTCTTCCGGGCGGTATTGCTCTTGCATGGCAGCCAGTAGTCCTGTTTTCGATACAGCTACAAATGTAGCTTTAGAGGTGGTGTTTAGATCCGCATAGCATAGCCCAAACACGCACGTCAAAACAGGGGGTAGAACATTTGTCGCGCCAGGCATTCATGAGGAGGTGACGCAAAATGCGACACGACTGAGGCAAATTACCGCAGTTCCTGTCACCGCCAGATCGGCCCATAAAAATAAAGTCATATAAACCATGCAGTTAAAAAATGGCACGCCTTTTGATTAGGGAAGACAGGACTAAAGCAAAGGAGTTAATCGTGAAAAAAAATGCAGTGGTGATTCACCCTCAGGATTGCGTCGCGACGGCTATTACGGCGCTCAAGGCCGGCGAAACCGCCACAATGTTCATTGGCGAACGCGAGATAAGCGTTGTGTTACATCAGGATGTGCCATTTGGCCACAAATTCGCCATCTGCGATGTGCCTTTTCATGGCGAAGTTTATAAATATGGCGAATCCATTGGCCGCGCCACTCAGGAAATAAAAAGTGGCGACTATGTGCACGTCCACAATGTGGAAAGCGAACGCGGACGTGGTGACTGGAAATAATATAAAACAAGGGAAAATGATTATGAGCAATGAGACTTTTTTGGGTTTCCGCCGCCCTGACGGCCGTTTTGGCATCCGTAATTATGTACTGATTTTACCTACCAGCGTTTGTGCGAATAAAGTCGCCCAGGATATTGCCCGGCAGGTAAAAGGCGCGACATGGGTGAATAACGATTTTGGCTGCTGCCAGGTGGCAGGCGATGCGCGTCTGACGGAAAAAACATTGATTAATGTGGCGAATAATCCCAACGTCGGCGCTATTGTGGTTGTGGGCTTAGGCTGTGAAGGCGCGGAGCCGCTACGCATCGCAGAAGAGATTACCGCATTTGGCAAACCGACCTCCTGCATTACCATTCAGGAAGAGGGCGGCACGCTTAAATGTCAGGCCAGGGGGATTTCGCTGGCCCGCGACTATGCGCAACAACTCTCCATGCAAAAACCGCAGCAAGCACCGGTTAGCGAGCTGCTGCTGGCGATGGAGTGCGGCGGGTCAGATACGACATCGGGGCTGGCGTCTAACCCTTCCTGCGGGGTCGCCTCGGATAAGCTGATACGCTGCGGCGGAAGCTCAATTCTTTCTGAAACGACGGAATTTATTGGCGCCGAGCATGTGATGGCGAAACGTGCGGTGACGCCGGAGGTTGGTCAACAGCTCATTGATTTAGTGGTCGGCTGCGAGGCGCGAGCAAAAGCGTTGGGCGAGGATATTCGCGGGGGACAGCCGACGCCGGGCAATATTAAAGGCGGGTTGACTACCATTGAAGAAAAATCGTTAGGCTGTATGCATAAAGCGGGTCATGCGCCGCTACAGGGCGTACTGGAATATGCCGATAGACCAACGCATCCGGGCCTGTGGATTATGGATACCCCGGGGCAGGATATTGAATCTATTTCCGGCATGGTGGCGGGTGGAGCGCAGATCGCTATTTTTACTACCGGTCGCGGAACACCTGCCGGTAACCCAATAGCGCCGGTAATAAAAATTACGGGTAATAAAGCAACGTGGGAAATGATGCAGGACAATATTGATATTGATGTGTCCGCCATTATGTCTGGCGAGGCTTCTATTACGCAAATGGGCGAGGAAATTTATCAGGAAATTTTACGCGTCGCGAATGGGAAAACGACTAAATCAGAAGATTTAGGTCATAACGAATTCTCTATTTATAAGATCGCGCCGACGTTCTGATACCAAATCGGGCAGCACCAGCTGTCCGGTTATCTCCTGGGAATAAGCTATGAAAATTAAAAAAACACTGGAACGTTTTCCTGGTGGTATGATGGTTGTACCGCTAATCATCGGCGCATTGTTTAAAACTTTTGCGCCGGAGGCGCTGGAAATAGGCGGTTTTGTCACCTCTATTTCGCATGGCGCAATGGCGATTTTAGGCATGTTTTTAGTCTGTATGGGCGCGGATATCCAGTTTAAAGCCGCGCCGAAAGCGCTGAAAAAAGGCGCTGCGATCACCTTTGCGAAATTTGCCAGCGGCGTGATTATTGGCATTCTGGTCGGAAAATTTTGCGGCCCGGATGGGTTATTAGGTCTGTCGGCTTTAGCGATTATTTCGGCGATGACCAACTCGAACAGTGGGTTATATGCCGCGTTGGTGGGGGAGTACGGCGATGAAACCGACGGCGGCGCGATTGCGGTAATATCGTTGAACGATGGTCCCTTTTTCACCATGCTGGCGTTAGGATCGGCAGGCATGGTGTCGATACCCTTTATGAATCTGGTGGCGGTTATTATTCCCATTATCATTGGCATGATTTTGGGTAATCTGGATGAGGACATGCGCAAGTTTCTTAAACAGGGCAGCGTGGTAACGATTCCCTTTTTTGCCTTTGGGTTAGGATACGGTATTGATTTCGCAAGACTTATCACGGCAGGTTCTTCAGGCATTTTACTGGGACTCATGACGGTGGCGATTGGCGGATTTTTTAATATTTTCGCTGATCGTCTGACGGGAGGCAGCGGCGTGGCAGGTGCGGCGGTATCCACTACCTCTGGCAACGCCGTCGCGACGCCAGCGGCAATCGCGCTGCTCGATCCGCATTTTACCGACCTGGCGTCGACGGCGGCGGCGCAGGTGGCGGCCTCGACGATTATTACCGCTCTGTGCGCCCCCTTCCTGACCGTATGGATAAAAAAACGCTACGATCGTAAACTGAACCCAGCCGCCGCAGGCGGTTAGCGTTTCGGCGGAAAATAAATCACGACGGGCGGTCTCGCCCGTTCATAAACCAACAGGATGGTGAGTGATGAATAAGACGAAAGATATAGCCGCATCTCCTCTCTGTTTTGTCTCTCCTTACCCTCAACTGGCAAAGGCTGCCGAGGCGCTGGTCGCGCGGTTGGATTACGCCGTCACTATTCATCAAACGACGCTTAATCGTATCCTGGATGAGCTACCTTTATTAGAGTCTCGTGGGCACCAGGTACTGATTAGTCGTGGCGGCTGTGCGGAAATATTAAAAAAGCACAGTAAATTACCGGTAGTCGAAATTAAAATGTCCGGCTACGACATTCTTGATGCGCTTATCCCTTTTAAAGGACAAAAAGGCACTGTCGGTATTGTCGGCTTTTCCAGTGTGATCAAAGGATGCGCGCGCGTAGCGGAACAGTTAAATATTAACTATAAAATTTTTACCTTACAGGGAAATGATAAAGAAACGATTTCTTGCCTGAAGCAACAATTAGCGTCCACGCCATTAGATTGCATTGTTGGCGATACCGTTTGTCAGGATTATTTTTCACCGCTGGGTTCGCAATTCCGTTTGCTTGATTCCAGCCCCGCCTCAATAACCGAAGCTCTGGAAGAGGCCCGCTCATTATATCTGGCTTTTCGCAGCCAATTACTGGAGCGTCATCATCTGCAGCTGATTCTCGATCAGTTTGATAAAGCTGTTATCACGCTTGATGATACCGGCGCGTTACTGCATTACAATAAATATGCGAGCCAACTTTTTAAAGTTAACGCCTCCGGTGAAATTTATGACGCGTCTTTCCTGAAACAGGTATTGCACCAGGAGCGGCATACATTACGTGAGGGAAAAACCGTCAGCGCGAAAGTCGTCGATACGCCGCAAGGCGCGATGGTGGTTAATCTGTATCCGGTATTCGCGGCCAGACAGTTAAGCCGGGTAGTGTTGACGATGCAAACCGTCTCCAGTTTACAGGGGGCGGAACATCATGTTCGCCGCCAGGAACTGTCTCGCCGCGGCTTGAGCGCCCGCTATCATTTCGACGATCTGCTTACCGAAAACCCGGAAATGCTGCGTCGTCTGGCGATCATTAAAAATTATGCCGGTACGGACGCGACTATCTTAATTAATGGCGAAAGCGGGACGGGGAAAGAGGTGCTGGCGCAAAGTATTCATAATGCCAGCCAACGCGTTAACGGCCCGTTTGTCGCCATTAACTGCGGCGCGATGGCCCCTCAGATTCTGGAGAGCGAACTCTTTGGCTATGTCGCCGGCGCATTTACCGGCGCGTCGCCGAAAGGCAAAATAGGCCTGTTTGAATTAGCGCACCACGGTACCATTTTTCTGGATGAGATTAGCGAACTGGATAAACCGCTACAGACGCGCTTATTACGGGTATTGCAGGAGCGGCAGATTATGCGGCTGGGCTCAGACCAGATGATACCTGTTGATATTCGCGTGATTGCAGCGACCAATCAGACATTAACGAAGCTCATTGCGGACGGGACATTTCGCGAAGATCTTTACTATCGGCTTAACGTATTAAAAGTGACCACCATCCCGCTACGCAAACGTCCGGAGGATATCAAAGCCATCGGCCTGTCGCTGCTTACCAGTTTCAGCCAGCATTATAAACGCCCGGCACTAACGTTAACCCCGGCGCTGTGGCAAGAGCTTCAGCGCTTCGCCTGGCCCGGAAACGTCAGGCAGTTAAGCAATATTATCGAACGGCTGGTGCTCTCTATTGATCACTCCCCGGCAACGCTGGATGAGGGCCGCCTCTTGCTGGACGATCTGGAAGAGGGGAGCCGACGCGAGCCAAGTACCTGCCACGACTGCCAGATGTTGGCTGGCGATTATAAAACGATTCGCCTGCGTATTTTGAGAAAATTATTAGAGGCGGAAAGGGATAATAAATCGTTAGTGGCGAAACGATTAAATGTCGATCGTACCTCGCTGACGCGCTGGATACGCGAGTCGGCCTGACAAGAATTTACAGACTCTGTGGGCAGCCTTGCAAAGCGTAACGCAAATAACGTCTATTATTATAGGCAGTTAACGATCCAAGAGGTGAAGTGATGAACAAGGTTGCTCAATATTACCGTGAACTGGTGGCCTCATTAAGCGAGCGTTTACGCAATGGCGAGCGCGACATTGATGCGCTGGTGGAGCAGGCGCGCCAGCGCGTGATGCAAACAGGGGAGTTAACGCGAACCGAGGTGGACGAACTGACGCGCGCTGTCAGACGCGATCTGGAAGAGTTCGCCATGAGCTACGAAGAGAGCCAGGAAGATAGCGTCTTCTTGCGGGTGATTAAAGAGAGTCTCTGGCAGGAACTGGCGGACATTACCGACAAAACCCAGCTGGAATGGCGCGAGGTATTCCAGGATTTGAATCACCACGGCGTGTATCACAGCGGTGAGGTGGTGGGATTGGGGAATCTGGTGTGCGAGAAGTGCCACTATCATCTGGCGGTTTACACGCCGGATGTGTTGCCGCTGTGCCCGAAGTGTGGGCACGACCAGTTTCAGAGAAGACCGTTTGAGCCGTGAGAGGAAGAGCGCCGGTGCGTCTTATCCGGCCTACCAAAAATCGTTCACGTAGGCCGGATATGGCGAAGCTGCCATCCGGCAAATATTACGCGTAAAACTTCAGCCGTTCCGCCAGCAAATCGACAAATCCCTGGCGGTCTACATCGACCATCACCGTTGCATTCGGCTTATTCCCCGTCAGGAAATAATAATCCACCACCGTCATCCCCTGGGTGTATTTCCCTTGGGTTTCCACGCCAACCCAACGCTCAACGGTGGTGAAAATCTCGGGTTTCAGCAGCCAGGCGATGGTGCATGGGTCATGCAGCGGCGCGCCGACAAATCCCCATTTTTCGTCTTTGTGGTACTCCATAAAGAAGTCCAGCAGTTCGGCAACGATGGTGGAAATCGGGTTGCCAATAGCGCGAAAGCGTTCGATATCGGCGGCGTGAATCTGCGCCTTATGGGTGACGTCCAGCCCGGCCATCACCACCGGAATGCCTGACTGGAAGACAATTTCTGCCGCTTCCGGGTCGACGTAAATATTAAATTCCGCAGCGGGCGTCCAGTTACCCAATCCCATTGCTCCGCCCATGATCACAATGCGGGCGATTTTCGTATGCAGTTCCGGATGGCTATTCAGCAGCAGCGCCACGTTGGTCTGTGGGCCAGTGGAGACGATGGTGACTGGCTGTGAACTCTCACGCAGTGTTTTTGCCATCAGCTCAACGGCAGTGCCGCTTTGCGGGGCGAATGACGGCTCGGGCAGCGCCGGGCCGTCAAGACCACTTTCGCCGTGAACGTTATCGGCGATAATCAGTTCGCGCATGAGAGGTTTCACCGCGCCGCCCGCCACCGGAATATCCGGGCGTTTGAGCAGTGTCAGCATCCGCAGCACGTTGCGCAGGGTCTTATCCGGCGTCTGGTTGCCGGCGGAAGAAGTGATCGCTTTCACTTCCAGTTCAGGGGAGGCGAGGGCGAGAACGAGGGCGATCGCGTCATCATGACCCGGATCGCAATCAATAATAATGGGCAGTGCCATAGCGGTTCCTTGTAAGCGGTACTTTGTGACAAGGTTAACGCCCGGCTGGATACGTTTCGAGAAGCGAAGCGGTAAAGCGTGAGATAGCGCGCACTCTGACGTGCGCGCCGGGAAGATTAGTGCAGGATTTTCGCAAGGAAGTCTTTTGCGCGATCGGAACTGGGGTTAGCGAAGAACTCCTCTTTTGGCGAATCTTCGACGATTTTACCTTCATCCATAAAGATCACCCGGTTAGCCACTTTACGGGCAAAGCCCATTTCGTGCGTCACCACCATCATGGTCATCCCTTCGTTCGCCAGTTCGACCATCACGTCCAGTACCTCGTTGATCATTTCCGGATCGAGTGCGGAAGTCGGTTCATCGAATAACATGGCAATGGGGTCCATACATAGCGCACGGGCGATGGCGACACGCTGCTGCTGACCGCCGGAAAGCTGCGCCGGGAACTTGTTGGCATGTGCAGACAGACCAACGCGCTCCAGCAGCTTCAGGCCTTTATCGCGGGCGGCGGCCTTATCGCGTTTCAGCACTTTCACCTGCGCCAGCGTCAGGTTTTCGATGATCGACAGGTGGGGAAATAGCTCGAAGTGCTGGAATACCATGCCCACGCGGGAACGCAGTTTCGCCAGATCGGTTTTTTTGTCGTTCACAATAATGCCGTTAACGGTAATTTCGCCTTTTTGCACCGGTTCCAGACCGTTGACGGTCTTAATTAGCGTGGATTTACCGGAACCCGATGGCCCGCAGACTACCACCACTTCACCTTTTTTCACTTCTGTTGAACAATCGGTCAGCACCTGAAAGTGACCATACCATTTTGAAACATTTTTCAGGGTAATCATTAAACTGTCCTTTTCTTCAAATAGCTGACCAGCAACGACGCGCTCAGGCTGATAACAAAATAAACGGCGCCGGCGAACAGAATCATTTCGACCTGAGTACCGTCACGCTCGCCGATAGTCGACGCGGTGCGGAAGAAGTCCGCCAGGCTGAGTACATAAACTAAAGAGGTGTCCTGAAATAGCACGATGCCCTGTGTAAGCAACAGCGGCACCATCGCCCGAAACGCCTGCGGCAGAATAATGAGCTTCATCGACTGCCAGTGGGTCATCCCCAGCGCCAGCGCGGCGCTGGACTGCCCGCGGGAAATACTTTGAATACCGGCGCGAATAATCTCGGAATAGTAGGCCGCTTCAAACATGGAGAATGCCACCATCGCGGAGATCAGGCGGATATCGGTTTTCGGCGATAGTCCCAGCACGTTTTGCAGAAAGCCGGGGACAATCAGATAAAACCACAGCAAGACCATGACCAACGGGATGGAACGGAAAACGTTAACATACGCTTTAGCAAACCAGGCGATAGGGGCAAAGCTTGAGAGGCGCATGACGGCCAGAATGGTTCCCCAGACTATCCCCACGACAACGGCGGTGACGGTAATCTTCAGCGTGATGACCAACCCGGCCAGCAGGTAAGGCAGTGAGGGGATAATCGAACTCCAGTCAAATTCGTACATTATTTGCTCCCCACGTTGCCCGGCAGGCGGACTTTGCGTTCAACCAGACTCATGACCAGCATGATAACGGCGTTAATCAGCACATAGGCCAGCGTAATGGCGGTGAAAGATTCCCAGGCGTGCGCCGAGTAATCCAACAGTTTGCCTGCCTGCGCCGCCATATCCACCAGGCCGATGGTTGAGGCAATAGCCGAGTTTTTCACCAGGTTCATCATCTCTGACGTCATTGGCGGCACGATAACGCGATAGGCATTCGGCAGCAGGACATAGCGATAAGCCTGCGGCAGCGTTAGCCCCATCGCCAGCGCCGCGTTCTTCTGCCCGCGAGGCAGAGACTGAATCGCGGCGCGCACCTGTTCGCAAACGCGGGCGGCGGTAAACAGTCCCAGACAGATCATTGAGGAGAGGAAAAACTGAATATTGGGATCGAGTTCCGCCTTAAACCACATGCCAAGATCTTCCGGCAACAGTTCAGGCACCACCAGGTACCAGGTGAAGAATTGCACGATCAGCGGCACGTTACGGAACAGTTCTACGTACAACGTGCCCAGTCCGGAGAGGAAACGGTTGGGAACGGTACGTAAAATGCCGAAAATAGATCCTACCAGGAAAGCGATAATCCAGGCGGTAATCGAAAGGGCTACGGTGACCTGAAAACCACTCCATAGCCAGCCGAGATAGGTGGTATTGCCGAAGGGGGCTTCCTGTAAAAAAATACCCCAGTTCCAGTCTATTGACATACATCTACTCCGAAAAAAAAGGGTAGCAGCGCTACCCTCGAAGATTGTTGCCCGGCGATTTGCGGTTTCAGGCCCGAGGGGGAACGACCATCAGGCTTATAGTCTGTCCGTGCTGAGCGACAATCGAGAGGACAGGAGTCCCGTCCCATTTAGTTTTAGTTAGTTAAGCGCTTTATCATTCGGTGCTTTGAACAGGGCTTTCATCTCGTCAGACAACTCGAAATTCATGTTCAGGTTTTTCGGTGGGATCGGATTTTTAAACCACTTATCAAACCACTTTTCCGCTTCGCCGGAGGTTTGCGCCTGGGCGATGGTATCGTCCATCAGCTTTTTAAACTCAGGGTCGTTTTTACGCAGCATACAGCCGTAGGCTTCCTGGGACTGCGGTTTACCGACAATCTCCCAGTTATCCGGTTTCTTGGCTTTGGCGCGCTCGCCGGCCAGCAGCGCGTCATCCATCATAAAGGCGACGGCGCGG
Organism: Salmonella sp. SAL04157; assembly: GCF_046551635.1. Classification (NCBI taxonomy): domain Bacteria; kingdom Pseudomonadati; phylum Pseudomonadota; class Gammaproteobacteria; order Enterobacterales; family Enterobacteriaceae; genus Salmonella; species Salmonella sp. SAL04157. The sequence goes on along the minus strand of NZ_JBGDVS010000006.1, from coordinate 124,143 downwards.
CCGCTTTCCAGGGTGCGGAACGAGTCACCGTGGTCTTTCGCGCTAATAATACGCATCCCCATCTTTTGCTCTTCGTTAAGCTTATGCAGCAGAATTTCAGAGGTCGTCCCGGAGGTGACGACGACCGCTTTGCCTTTCAGATCCGGGAAATCTTTAATATCGCCGCCTTTTTTAGTCAGCAGTCGCGTCCCGACGACGAAAATCGTATCGGAGAAGGCGGCCTGTTTCTGGCGCTCAAGGTTGTTAGTCGTTGAACCACATTCAAAATCGAAGGTTCCGTTTTGCAACAGCGGAATACGGTTTTGCGAGGTGATCGGAATCAGCTTCACCTGCAGATCCGGCTTGTTAAGTTTCTTTTTTACCGCTTCCACAATGGCGTTGGAGTAGTCCTGGGAATAGCCGACCACTTTCTGCTGGTTGTCGTAATAAGAAAAGGGCACAGAAGATTCGCGATGCCCGACGACGATCACGCCATTTTTAGCGATCTTGTCCAGGGTGCTACCAGCGGCAGGCGCGCCATCTTCTGCGTGCGCAAGGCCCGCAGACAGTCCCATGACCAGCATTGCTGTGGTTAGCTTACGTAATTGCATATCCAACTCCTTTATCATCTGCGCCGTCGACGCATTGATAGCTATTGTGATGTTGTTATTGCCTGCAACTTGCGCGTGCAGTGTTATGTGTGTTTGTTAACATTTAGTGTGGCTTGTTGTAAATATTTTGCTGCGATATTGTTTATTTTTGCGAAGTGCGCCGCACCGTTCAGAGGCAAAAATCCTACATTGCACCGTTCAGGTGCTACCGATGATCGATTTTGGTGCGACCCGGTTGCACAAGCAGCCAGAACAGGTTTGCCATGTTTAACAAAGCAATAGACGTGCCAGAATGGGGGATAAAGGAGAATTTTCAGGCCGGATAAATGAAGCGCTATCCGGCCTGGGGAGAGATTATTTCCGTCGTTGTCGCAGACTCATCACTACCGCGCCAAAAGCAAACAGCGCGGTCAGTACCCATAGCGGCCAGTTGCCGGTACGGGCATAGGGAGTTAACCCCGTGGTTGGCGTGACATTGGTGGTCAGTACCTGGCGTGTGAACTGCGGGATCATCGCCTGAATTTCGCCCTGCGGGCCAATCACCGCCGTAATACCGTTATTAGTACTGCGCAGTAACGGACGCGCCAGCTCCAGCGAACGCATCCGCGCCATCTGGAAATGTTGCCACGGGCCAATGGACTTACCAAACCAGGCGTCGTTAGAAATCGTCAGCAGATAGTCGGTGTCCGGGCGGAAGTTATCCCGCACCTGTTCGCCAAGAATAATTTCATAACAGATTGCCGCCGTCAGCTTATAGTCGTGCGCATGTAACTGCGGCTGGATATAAGGGCCGCGGCTAAAGGAGGACATGGGCAGATCGAAGAACGGCGCCAGCGGACGCAGGATAGACTCCAGCGGAACGAACTCGCCAAAGGGCACAAGGTGATTTTTATTGTAGCGATTGGGCGAGTCATAACTGTATGGATTATCCTTGCCCAACGTAATAATCGTATTGTAGGTGTCGTATCGATTCTGTTTATTGAGACGCGCATCGACAATACCGGTGATCAGCGTGCTATTTTTTTCGCGTAACATCTCGTCCAGCGAACGAAGGAAGGGCTGCTGATTGATTTCGAGATCCGGAATCGCCGACTCAGGCCAGATAATAATCTGTGATTTGCCTAACTCTGGGCGAGTTTCGTTGAGATAAATTTTTAGCGTATTCAGTAGCTGGTTTTCGTCCCACTTCAGCGACTGCGGGATATCGCCCTGCACCAGCGATACCTGGGTCGCTTTGGCCGGTTCCAGCGTAAACCACTGGATATAACGTAGCGGAAAGGGCAAAGCAAACAGAATCACGGCGACAGCCAGCGGACGCCAGTTCCGCGTCGCCAGTGCCAGCGCTAACAGGCCGCTGACCATCATCAGCAGGAAGTTGATCGCTTCGACGCCCATTACCGGCGCCAGGCCTTTTAGCGGGCCGTCGACCTGACTATAGCCAAATTGCAGCCAGGGGAAGCCGGTCAGCACCCAGCCGCGTAAAAATTCGGTGATTTGCCATATTGCAGGCGCGGCGATAGCGACGCGCAGCCAGTTGGTTTTTGGCCACAGGCGCGACAAAATCCCGGCAAACAGTCCGGTATACAGCGAGAGATAAGCTGCAAGCAGCACCACCAGAAAAACGTTAACCGGGCCCGGCATGCCGCCAAACTGCGCGATACTGACATAAACCCAGTTAATCCCGCTACCGAAAAGTCCGAGTCCCCAGCAATAGCCGATGGCGGCAGACTGGAGCGGGCGGCGATTAAACGTTAAGGCCTGCAGCCCGATAAGCGACACTATCGCTGCGGGCCAGACGTCATACGGAGAGAAAGCCAGTGTTCCGCAGGCGCCGAATAATAACGCCAGCAGCAGGCGAATACGCTGGCGTTCAATTAACGAGGCAAATGCCATTTTTAGTCCACTATTGCTGTTATTCGTCCAGTTTTGGCTGGGGCGAGTCATCCGGGATCCTGACATGCACCTGAATAATACGACGACTATCGGCCATCGCCACTTTGAACTGGTAACCATCAATGTCGATGGTTTCGCCGCGGGCCGGTAAATGGCCGAACGCCTGCATCACCAGTCCGCCGATGGTATCGACTTCTTCATCGCTGAAGTGGGTGCCGAAAGCGTCATTGAAGTCTTCAATCGACGCCAGCGCGCGAATCGTCCAGGTATGGCGGCTAAGCTGACGGAAGTCGATATCGTCTTCTTCGTCATACTCATCTTCAATTTCACCGACAATCAGTTCGAGGATGTCTTCGATAGTCACCAGGCCGGAAACGCCGCCAAACTCATCGATAACGATGGCCATATGGTAGCGCTGGGAGCGGAACTCCTTGAGCATACGGTCAACCCGTTTGCTTTCCGGTACGACAACCGCGGGGCGTAACACTTTGTCCATGCTGAAGGCTTCGGCATCGCTGCGCATAAACGGCAGCAAATCTTTGGCCATCAGAATCCCTTCAATGTGATCTTTATCTTCGCTGATCACCGGAAAACGCGAGTGGGCGGACTCGATGATAACATCGAGACATTCGTCCAGCGTCTGGTTGCGTTTCAGGGTAATCATCTGGGAGCGCGGGATCATAATATCGCGAACGCGCTGGTCGGCGATGTCCATTACGCCTTCGAGCATATCGCGCGTATCTTCATCGATAAGCTCGTTCTGCCCGGAATCACGGATCAGCGCCAGCAACTCATCGCGGTTTTTAGGTTCACCGTGGAAAAGCTGGCTGAGTAGCAGGGAAAAAAATCCCTTTTTACTGTTTACTGTGTCACTACTGTGTGAATTGTCGTCGCTCATGGCGTCGTATGGGTTCTCATGTTAGTTAATACAAAGCTCGTCATGCGTATACTCAGCTGTGACGGCATGTTTTGCCTGATGGCGCTACGCTTATCAGGCCTACAAAAGGCATGAATGTAGGCCGGATAAGGCGCAAGCGCCGCCATCCGGCAAGCTACTATTCTGCAATCTTCTCGGCAATGTACGGATCCTCATAGCCCATAGCAAGCATAATCTCCGTTTCGAGAGACTCCATCTCTTCCGCTTCGTCATCGTCGATATGATCGTAACCCAGCAAATGCAGGCTACCGTGCACGACCATGTGCGCCCAGTGCGCCTCCAGCAGCTTGCTCTGTTCCTGCGCTTCCTGCTCCACGACCTGACGGCAAATAATCAGATCGCCCAGTAGCGGCATTTCAATGCCGGGGGGCGCTTCAAACGGGAAGGAGAGAACATTAGTGGGTTTATCTTTCCCGCGGTACGTTAAATTAAGGTCGTGGCTTTCGGCCTCATCCACCAGACGGATTGTGACTTCCGCCTCTTCCTGAAACTGCGGAATAACGCCGTCCAGCCAGCGTTGAAACTGAGCTTCATCCGGCAGGCCCGCGTGGTTTTCACAGGCCAACTGTAAATCGAGGATCACCTGGCTCATTTCTGTTCCTGCTCCTGGGCTTCACGCTTACGCTCCGCCGCCAACGCCGCTTTGCGTTTTTGTTCTGCCTCTTCCCAGGCTTCATAGGCGTTAACAATGCGGGCAACGACCGGATGGCGCACCACGTCTTCGCTGTGGAAGAAGTTAAAGCTGATTTCATCGACTTCCGCCAGCACTTCAATGGCATGACGCAAGCCGGATTTGGTGTTGCGTGGCAGGTCAATCTGCGTCACGTCGCCGGTGATCACCGCTTTCGAGTTAAAGCCGATACGCGTCAGGAACATCTTCATCTGTTCGATAGTGGTGTTCTGGCTTTCATCCAGAATGATAAAGGCGTCGTTTAATGTGCGTCCGCGCATATAGGCCAGCGGCGCGACTTCAATCACATTGCGTTCAATCAGCTTCTCGACTTTTTCAAAGCCGAGCATTTCGAACAGCGCGTCATACAGCGGACGCAGGTACGGGTCCACTTTCTGACTTAAATCGCCTGGCAGGAAGCCCAGTTTTTCGCCCGCTTCCACCGCCGGACGGGTCAGCAGAATACGGCGAATCTCCTGGCGCTCCAGGGCGTCTACCGCAGCGGCGACCGCAAGATAAGTTTTACCGGTACCCGCCGGGCCGACGCCAAAGGTAATATCGTGATCGAGAATATTGGCGATGTACTGCGCCTGGTTCGGGGTACGCGGTTTAATCACGCCGCGCTTAGTTTTGATATTAATCGCTTTGCCATAGTCAGGCACGCTTTCCGCGCTCTGTTCCAGCACCCGCGCTTCTTTGATCGCCAGATGAATTTGTTCCGGTTCGATATCCTGAGTCTGGCCGCGCATCGGTGCGGTATCGACATACAGACTTCGCAAAATATCTGTCGCCGCGGTCACGCAAATCGGACGACCGGTCAGTTTAAAGTGATTGTCACGGCGGTTGATTTCAATACCGAGACGACGTTCGAGCTGTTTAATATTGTCATCAAACGGCCCGCAAAGGCTCAACAGACGGGCGTTGTCTGCGGGCTCAAGGGTAATTTCGCGAGTGTCTATATTCAAACTGTTCCTCTTGTATCTGTATCGCCGGACGCTGAACATTTACCGGCATCTAAGGAAATTATTCACGCCATAGGGAAAAGGCGCAAGCATTGCAATGAAGATGGGGATGAAGAGAGAAAATTGCAAGGCCCGTCGGGCGACAGGCCATGACCAGGAAGCCCGACAGGCGTAGCGCCATCGGGCATTATTGCCTTTCCAGCAGGATTAAGGCTGGTAGAATCCTACCCCCAGCTCATTTTCTTTACGGGTACGGGCAATGACGGACTCCGGCGTTTCGGCGACGCGCAGCCCCATTTCATCTTCGGTACGCACCACTTTTCCGCGCAGGGAGTTCGGATAGACGTCAGTAATTTCCACATCGACAAACTTACCAATCATCTCCGGCGTGCCTTCAAAGTTCACCACCCGATTGTTTTCGGTACGGCCAGACAGTTCCATAATGTTTTTACGTGACGTGCCTTCCACCAGAATGCGCTGTGTCGTGCCGAGCATACGGCGGCTCCATGCCATCGCCTGCTGATTGATACGCTCTTGCAGAATATACAGACGCTGCTTTTTCTCTTCTTCCGGTACGTCATCAACCATATCGGCAGCCGGCGTTCCCGGACGCGCAGAGAAGATAAAGCTGTAGCTCATATCAAAGTTGACGTCAGCGATAAGCTTCATGGTTTTTTCGAAATCATCGGTAGTTTCGCCAGGGAAACCGACGATAAAGTCAGAGCTTATCTGAATGTCCGGCCGCGCCGCGCGCAGTTTACGGATGATTGCTTTATATTCCAGCGCAGTGTGGGTGCGCCCCATCAGATTCAACACGCGATCGGAACCGCTCTGTACCGGCAGATGCAGGAAACTGACCAGTTCCGGCGTATCGCGGTACACCTCGATAATATCGTCGGTGAACTCAATCGGATGGCTGGTGGTAAAGCGAATACGGTCAATGCCGTCGATGGCGGCAACCAGACGCAGCAGATCGGCAAAGGTGCCGATGGTGCCGTCGTAGTTTTCTCCGCGCCAGGCGTTAACGTTCTGGCCCAACAGGTTGACCTCACGCACGCCCTGCGCCGCTAACTGGGCGATTTCGAACAGGATATCGTCTGAGGGACGGCTGACTTCTTCACCGCGGGTATACGGCACCACGCAGTAAGTACAATATTTATTGCAGCCTTCCATGATAGAAACGAAAGCGGTCGGGCCTTCTGCGCGCGGCTCCGGCAAACGATCGAACTTCTCGATTTCCGGGAAGCTGATATCGACCACCGGGCTGCGGTCGCCACGCACGGAGTTAATCATCTCCGGCAGGCGGTGTAAGGTTTGCGGGCCAAAAATAATGTCGACGTAATGGGCGCGTTGACGAATGTGCTCGCCTTCCTGGGAAGCCACGCAGCCGCCGACGCCGATAATCAGATCGGGATTTTTCTCTTTTAACAGTCTCCAGCGACCTAATTGATGGAAGACTTTTTCCTGAGCCTTCTCGCGGATTGAGCAGGTATTCAACAGCAGCACATCCGCCTCTTCCGCCACGTCGGTCAGTTGATAGCCGTGGGTGGCGTCCAGCAGATCGGCCATCTTCGATGAATCGTACTCGTTCATCTGACAGCCCCAGGTTTTAATATGGAGTTTTTTAGTCATCGACTTGCTCTTGCGAAATAGTGGCTGAAAAGCAGGGCGCATAGTGTAATGCTTTGGCGCGGTTGTGACCAGTATGACTGACGTCAGCCCTAATGGGTAAAAAATCCTGTAAACTTGTCTAAAACGTAACAGGATGAATGACCATGACAAATCAACCAACGGAAATTGCCATTGTCGGCGGGGGAATGGTCGGCGGCGCGCTGGCGCTGGGTCTGGCGCAGCAAGGGTTTACGGTGATGGTAATAGAACATGCCGCGCCTGCGCCGTTTGTGGCTGACAGCCAGCCTGACGTGCGGATTTCGGCCATTAGCGCGGCATCCGTGGCGCTGCTCAAGGGGCTGGGCGTTTGGGAGGCGGTGCAGGGGATGCGTAGCCATCCTTATCGGCGACTGGAGACCTGGGAGTGGGAAAACGCCCATGTGGTGTTCGACGCCGCTGAACTCAAGCTGCCGCTGTTAGGCTATATGGTAGAGAACAACGTCCTGCAACAGGCGCTGTGGCAGGCGCTGGAAGCGCACCCCGGCGTGACGCTGCGCGTTCCGGCTTCACTGGCGGCATTGCACCGCCGCCACGATGGTTATGCGCTGGAACTGGCCGACGGCGAATGGGTAACGCCGAAGTTAGTGATTGGCGCCGACGGCGCGAATTCGCAGGTTCGGCAAATGGCGGGAATTGGCATTCATGCCTGGCAATATGCGCAGTCGTGTATGCTTATCACCGTCAAGTGTGAAAATGCGCCAGGCGACAGCACCTGGCAGCAGTTTACGCCAACGGGGCCGCGCGCTTTTTTGCCGCTGTTCGACGATTGGGCGTCGCTGGTGTGGTATGATGCTCCGGCACGTATTCGCCAGCTACAGAGTTTATCGATGACGCAATTGCAGGTGGAAATTAACCAGCATTTTCCGGCGCGTCTGGGGGCGGTGATGCCGGTCGCGGCGGGCGCGTTTCCGCTAACCCGTCGTCACGCGTTGCAGTATGTACAACCGGGGCTGGCGCTGGTAGGCGACGCGGCGCATACCATTCATCCGCTGGCCGGGCAGGGCGTCAACCTGGGGTATCGGGATGTTGATGCGTTGATTGATGTGCTGGCGAGTGCCCGTAGCTATGGCGAGTCCTGGGCCAGCCATTCGGTGTTGAAACGCTATCAGACGCGGCGCATGGCAGATAATTTTATGATGCAAAGTGGAATGGATCTGTTTTATGCCGGGTTCAGCAATGAATTGCCGCCGCTGCGTATTTTACGCAATATGGGGCTGATGGCGGCGCAGCGCGCAGGCGTGCTAAAACGTCAGGCGCTGAAGTATGCGTTGGGGGTGTAGTTTGTGTTATGCCGGGTGGCGGCAATACCTTACCCGGCCTGTATTCGCCCGTAGGCCTGATAAGCGTAGCGCCATCAGGCAGTCCGAATTACCAGAAAAGCAAAAAGCTCGCCGAAGCGAGCTTTTTAAAGGTGGCTGGGGTACGAGGATTCGAACCTCGGAATGCCGGAATCAGAATCCGGTGCCTTACCGCTTGGCGATACCCCAATTGTCGTACTTCTTGCGCTCATTAGCAGAGCGTCTTTAAAACTGGCTGGGGTACGAGGATTCGAACCTCGGAATGCCGGAATCAGAATCCGGTGCCTTACCGCTTGGCGATACCCCAACAAATTATTTTCGAACCGGTCGAATACCTCGACGCATTCTGAATATGGTGGCTACGACGGGATTCGAACCTGTGACCCCATCATTATGAGTGATGTGCTCTAACCAACTGAGCTACGTAGCCAGATGATTTCTTCGATGGCTGGGGTACCTGGATTCGAACCAGGGAATGCCGGTATCAAAAACCGGTGCCTTACCGCTTGGCGATACCCCAATACCGTCGCGGTGAACCGCAAACTCGAAGAAATATGGCTGGGGTACCTGGATTCGAACCAGGGAATGCCGGTATCAAAAACCGGTGCCTTACCGCTTGGCGATACCCCATCCGTACAACGCTTATCGGTGAATGGTGCGGGAGGCGAGACTTGAACTCGCACACCTTGCGGCGCCAGAACCTAAATCTGGTGCGTCTACCAATTTCGCCACTCCCGCAAAAAAGATGGTGGCTACGACGGGATTCGAACCTGTGACCCCATCATTATGAGTGATGTGCTCTAACCAACTGAGCTACGTAGCCATCTTTTTTCGCGTTACCTTATCGGCGTTGCGGGGCGCATTATGCGTATTGAGCCTTGAAGCGTCAACCTCTTTTTCATCGAAAAACGTCGGAAAGTGTCTGTTTGGTTAGGTTGCGAACAGCGTGGCGCAATATTCGGCAATTATTGGTTATTAATCGTTTTTCTGAAAGTGGTTTGCTATAAAAAAAGAGCCCCTAAGGGCTCTTTCGTCATCGTTAATTTACTGGTACGCCGACTGATGCACGCCGACCGCGCGGCCTGACGGGTCATCCATCGTTTTGAATGCTTCATCCCACTCAATGGCTTTGGCGGAAGAACAGGCGACGGACGGGCCGCCGGGTACGCATTCCGCCGCGCTTGGCACCGGGAACAGCTCTTCAAAAATTTCCCGGTACAAGTACGCTTCTTTAGACGACGGCGTGTTGTATGGAAAGCGGAAGCGGGCGGTTTCCAGTTGTTGATCGGAAATCTGTTTCGCCGCCACCTCTTTTAGCGTATCAATCCAGCTGTAGCCTACGCCGTCAGAGAACTGCTCTTTCTGACGCCACGCGACGCTTGCCGGCAGATAAGACTCGAAGCACTCGCGCAGCACGTGTTTTTCCATCTTGCCGTTGCCGCACATTTTATCCTGTGGGTTGATACGCATCGCCACGTCGAGGAATTTTTTATCCAGGAACGGTACGCGCGCTTCCACGCCCCAGGCGGACATCGCTTTGTTGGCGCGGGCGCAGTCATACATATGCAGCGCCTGTAGCTTACGGACCGTCTCTTCATGTAACTCTTTGGCGTTCGGCGCTTTATGGAAGTACAGGTAGCCGCCAAACACCTCATCGGAGCCTTCGCCGGAGAGCACCATTTTGATGCCCATCGCTTTGATCTTACGCGACATCAGATACATCGGCGTTGAGGCGCGGATAGTGGTCACGTCATAGGTTTCGATGTGGTAGATAACATCACGAATGGCATCAAGGCCTTCCTGCACGGTGAAGTGAATTTCATGATGCACGGTGCCGAGGTGGTTAGCCACTTCCTGGGCCGCCTTCAGGTCAGGCGAACCTTCCAGACCGACCGCAAAAGAGTGCAACTGTGGCCACCAGGCTTCGGAGCGCTCCTGATCTTCGACGCGACGGGCGGCGAATTTTTTGGTGATAGCCGAGATAATCGACGAGTCCAGACCGCCGGAGAGCAGCACGCCGTAAGGGACGTCGGACATCAGGTGGCTTTTCACGGATTCTTCCAGCGCCTGGCGCAGCGCGTTTTTGTCGGTAACGTTGTCTTTTACCGCATCGTAATCGAACCAGTCGCGCTGATAGTACTGACGAATTTCGCCGTCTTTGCTCCACAGGTAGCTGCCCGCCGGGAACTCTTTAATGGTGCGGCAGACCGGGGTCAGCGCTTTCATTTCTGACGCTACGTAGAAGTTGCCGAATTCGTCATAGCCCATGTAGAGCGGAATAATACCGATATGGTCACGACCAATCAGATAAGCGTCTTTTTCGCTGTCATACAGGGCGAAGGCGAACATCCCCTGTAAATCGTCAAGGAAATCCGGCCCTTTTTCCTGATATAGCGCGAGGATAACTTCGCAGTCGGAGCCTGTCTGGAACGCGTAACGATCGCCATACTCCGCGCGTAACGTCTGATGGTTATAAATTTCACCGTTCACCGCCAGTACGTGGGTTTTTCTGGCGTTATACAGGGGCTGGGCGCCGGCGTTAACATCAACAATCGACAAGCGTTCATGTGCGAGAATCGCGTTATCGCAAGCGTAGATGCCGGACCAGTCCGGGCCGCGATGGCGCATCAGGCGTGACAGTTCAAGGGCTTTTTTACGCAGTTCCGCTGCATCTGTTTTGATATCGAATACGCCGAAAATAGAACACATAGCCTTCTCCGTTAATCTGTTGCGTCGTACTTTTTGTGTTTGCTTGACTAAAAAATGCCGCAAAGGCGTGGAAGGCGCAAGGGGATTACGGTCTGAAAAATGAAAAATGCAATCGTCATTGTTGATTAGTGAAAAATGATTACGTATTGCGTGGATTTATTGATGGATCTTCAGTTTTATCGTGGTTTAATTGAATTATGTTTTTCCTGATGGCGTTTCGCTTATCAGACCTACAATGTTGTTCGAACCGTAGGCCTGAAAGCGGCGCGTCATCAGGCAGGGGACAGGTTTAGATAACGTCGATCTCAGCGACGGAAGGGTAAATCCAGCTTGGGCGGAACGGCATACTGTCAATATCATTGATTGTTGATACGCCTGAAAGCACCAGAATGGTCTCCAGACCGGCCTGGAATCCCGCCAGAATGTCGGTGCGCAGGTTGTCGCCGACGATAACGGTCTCTTCCGAGTGCGCCTGCATTTTGTTTAACGCCGCGCGGATGATCCACGGGCTGGGTTTGCCGACATAAAACGGCTTCCGGCCGGAAATTTTTTCAATGCCTGCGCACAGCGCGCCGCAGGCCGGATAAAAGCCGCGACCGTGGGTATCCGGATTGGTGGCGATAAAGCGCGCGCCATTGGCGACGAAAAATGCCGCTTTATGCATCATGTCCCAGTTGTAGGAGCGGGTCTCTCCAACGATGACAAAATCAGGGTTCACATCGGTAATGGTAAAACCCGCTTTATAGAGCTCGTGAATAAGCGCGCCTTCGCCCACGACATACGCTTTCTTACCTTCCTGACGGCGCAGAAAATCGGCTGTCGCCATTGCTGAAGTATAAAACACGCTGTCCGGCACGTTAACGCCAGCGGTAGCAAAACGGTTCGCCAGATCCTGGCCGGTTTGCGACGGGTAATTGGTCAGCAGCACCAGCGGCAGACCTTTTTCCAGAATCCCCGTCAGAAATTCCGCCGCACCGGGTACGGCTACGTTGTCGTGCATCAGCACGCCGTCGATATCGCAGATTACATTCTTGATGGTCATGAACTACCCAGGGAATTTGTGAATAATCCGATACTATAAGAGCGCATCAACTTTCCAGCAAACGTTGCAGCAATGTTCCGTTGAGCATGGCGCGTTTAACTAAGGCAAAAGCGCCGATAGCAGAACGGTGATCCAGCGTGGAGCGTACCACCGGCAAATTTTTGCGAAATGCCTTTAACGCCTGCGTATTGATACAGCTTTCGATAGCGGGCAACAGGACTTTATCGGCTTCAATGATCTCGCCAGCAATGACGATTTTTTGCGGATTAAACAGGTTGATAGCAATGGCGATCGTTTTGCCCAAATGGCGACCAACATGCTCAATGACTTCCGAGGCCAGGCTGTCGCCCCGGTTTGCCGCCTTACAGATGGTTTTAATCGTGCAGTCGTCAAGCGGAACACGGCTTTGATACCCTTGTTTAAGTAAATTCAGCACCCGTTGTTCAATCGCCGCATTGGCGGCAATGGTTTCCAGACAGCCGAAATTACCGCAGTGGCAGCGCTCGCCCAACGGCTCTACCTGAATATGCCCAATTTCGCCGACGTTGCCGTTACGGCCAATGAAGATGCGTCCGTTGGAGATAATCCCGGCGCCTGTACCACGATGGACGCGCACCAGAATCGAGTCCTCGCAATCCTGACTGGCGCCGAAGTAGTGTTCCGCCAGCGCCAGGCTACGAATATCGTGTCCCACGAAACAGGTAACGTGAAACCGTTTTTCCAGCGCTTCGACCAGTCCCCAGTTTTCAACCTGAATGTGCGGCATGTAACGAATCACGCCGCTTTCCGGATCGACAAGCCCTGGCAGGATCACCGAGATAGCGATCAATTCACGAATTTTACGCTGACAGCTATCAATAAAGATGGCGATAGTGTTGAGCAGCGCATGTTCCAGCGTCTCCTGGGTGCGCTCCGGTAGCGGATAATGCTCCTCAGCGACCACTTTACTGCTCAGATCGTAGAGCGTTAAAGTGGTGTCATGACGGCCCAGGCGAACGCCAATGGCATGGAAGTTACGGGTTTCCGTGACGATAGAGATAGCGCGGCGGCCTCCGGTAGAGGCCTGCTGATCGACTTCTTTGATCAGCCCGCGTTCAATGAGTTGACGCGTAATTTTCGTTACGCTGGCGGGAGCAAGCTGGCTTTGCTCGGCAATTTGTATGCGCGAGATAGGACCATGCTGGTCAATCAGGCGGTAAACGGCCGCGCTGTTAAGCTGTTTTACGAGATCAACGTTACCTATCTGAGCTTGTCCGCCTGGTGTCATATTCTCACTTACTCAAGTCAACGACCTCGTCACCATTAACGATGGTCTTGATAATTTTAAAATCGTGGGTGAACGCGGTCAGGTTGGCGACTTTACCCGGCGCAATGCTACCGAGATGTTTATCAACGCCGATAGCGCGAGCTGGATAGAGCGTTGCCATGCGCAGCACTTCATCCAGCGCGATGCCGCAATGCGCGACCAGGTTGCGTACGCCTTCAATCATGGTTAAGGACGAACCGCTCAACGTACCGTTTTCATCCACACACAGTCCATTGCGGTAGTATATTGTTTTACCTGCGAAAATGAACTGCTCAATATTGGCCCCCGCCGGTGCGGTGGCGTCTGTCACCAGACAAAGTTTGTCGCCTTTAAGGCGTTTGGCATTGCGAATGTTGGCGTAGTCGACATGCAGACCATCGGCGATAACGCCGCAATAAATATCCGCTTCGTCCAGAACAGCGCCAGCAAGGCCCGGCTCACGCCCTGTAATGTACGGCATCGCGTTAAACAGGTGAGTCGCAAAGGTAATCCCGGCGCGGAAGCCCGCTTTTGCCTCTTTTAACGTCGCGTTGGAGTGGCCTGCGGAAACCACAATGCCCGCATTCGCCAGTTTAGCGATTACGTCAGCAGGCACCATTTCCGGCGCGAGTGTAACTTTGGTGATGACGTCGGCATTATCGCACAAGAAATTGACCAGCGCAGCGTCTGGTTTACGTACGAAATCAGGATTATGGGTGCCTTTTTTTACCAGATTAAGCCAGGGCCCTTCCAGGTGGAGACCCAGCGCCTGGTGCGGATGTTTTTCCAGGTATTCGCGCATGACGCGAATGCCCTGTTTCATCAATTCATCGCTGGTAGTGATAAGCGTTGGCAGAAAGTTAGTACAGCCCGATTTTTCATTGGCTTTCTGCATAATTTCCAGCGTTTCAACGCTGACGGCTTCTGCGGTATCGTTAAACTGCACGCCGCCGCAGCCGTTTAACTGCACATCAATAAAACCGGGGGAGAGAATGGCCCCATTCAATGAGCGTTGTTCTATTCCCGACGGCAGTTCAGCCATCGGACAAACGCGGTCAATCAGGCCATTAGCGACAACAAGCGCATGGTCATCAAGAATTTCGTGACCGGTAAAGATCCGGCCCTGGGTTAAAGCATACATTCCGACCCCCGATATCAAAAATTTACCGCCCCGCATTGACTGGCGGGGCGGAGACAACATTACAGACCTTTAATATTCTCTGCTTCTAATTCATTGAAATATTTCAATGTTTTAACTTTAAGTTCCATTGTGGACGGCTCATCGCATACCACAACCGCTTTCGGATGGAGTTGCAGGCAGCTAATGGTCCACATGTGGTTGACGTTGCCTTCAACCGCCGCCTGCAGCGCCTGGGCTTTCTGATGGCCCAGCACCAGAATCATCACTTCTTCCGCATCCAGCAGCGTGCCTACGCCTACCGTCAGCGCGTATTTCGGCACCTGGTTTACGTCGCCGTCAAAGAAGCGGGAGTTCGCTACGCGAGTATCATGGGTTAACGTTTTGATACGGGTACGGGAAGCCAGGGAAGACGCCGGTTCGTTAAAGGCGATGTGACCGTCGTTGCCGACGCCGCCCATAAACAGATGGATTTTACCGTAAGAACGAATTTTTTCTTCATATTGACGGCATTCTGCATCGATATCTGGTGCGTTACCGTTGAGAAGATTGATGTTTTCTGCTGGAATATCAACGTGATCGAAAAAGTTACGATGCATAAAGCTGTGGTAGCTTTCCGGGTGCTCTTTCGGCAGGCCAACATATTCGTCCATATTAAAGGTGACCACATGCTTAAAGCTGACCTCGCCCGCTTTGTGCATCTCAACCAGCGCTTTGTACGCCGTTAGCGGCGTGCCGCCGGTAGGCAGTCCAAGGACAAACGGACGATCGGCGGTCGGTTTGAACGCATTAATACGGTTAACGATATGGCGAGCGGCCCATTTGCCAACCTGTTCTGCGGTACTCAGGGGGATCAGTCTCATTCTTCACCTCAATAATCAATGTCAAAATTTGGCGGATCGTATTAAGCGTAACCTGGATATCCAGGGTTCGTGTTCAATCCGTCCTGATTTTTTGAATCATAAAATAAGTTTTCCGTGTTAGCCAGTGGATGGTGGGGGTAATTACGATATTTAGTGATTATAATCACAAAAAACACCCGTTTAATTTGCGAGGCGAATTAATTTTCCACACACTCTGCAGAAGATGATCTCACCGTTCGATTACAGAACATCACGTTTTTAACGTTTGCAGCACAATAAAAAACGGCTTCAAAGAAGCCATATCGGCGTCTCGTAGGGGGAATAAGATGAATATTTTAGGTTTTTTCCAGCGGCTGGGTAGGGCGTTGCAGCTCCCTATCGCCGTGTTGCCGGTGGCAGCGTTGTTGCTGCGATTCGGCCAACCAGATTTGCTGAATATGCCGTTTATCGCGCAAGCGGGCGGGTCTATTTTCGATAACCTGGCGCTGGTTTTCGCTATCGGCGTGGCCTCCAGTTGGTCTAAAGATAGCGCAGGCGCGGCAGCGCTGGCGGGAGCCGTGGGTTACTTCGTCATGACCAAAGCGATGGTGACGATTAACCCGGAAATCAACATGGGCGTGCTGGCGGGGATTATTACCGGTCTGGTCGGCGGCGCGGTTTATAATCGCTGGTCTGGCATCAAACTGCCTGATTTTCTCAGTTTCTTCGGTGGAAAACGTTTTGTACCGATCGCAACGGGCTTTTTCTGTCTGGTGCTGGCCGCTATTTTCGGTTACGTCTGGCCGCCGGTACAGCATGGCATCCATGCGGGTGGTGAATGGATCGTTTCCGCAGGCGCGCTGGGTTCCGGTATCTTTGGCTTCATCAACCGTCTGCTGATCCCCACCGGTCTGCATCAGGTACTGAACACCATCGCCTGGTTCCAGATTGGCGAATTCACCAATGCCGCAGGCACTGTATTCCACGGCGACATCAACCGCTTCTATGCTGGCGACGGCACGGCGGGGATGTTTATGTCCGGCTTCTTCCCGATCATGATGTTTGGTCTGCCGGGCGCCGCTCTGGCGATGTATTTCGCCGCGCCGAAAGAACGTCGTCCGATGGTGGGCGGTATGCTGCTGTCTGTCGCGATCACCGCGTTTCTGACCGGCGTAACCGAGCCGCTGGAATTCCTGTTTATGTTCCTGGCGCCGCTGCTGTACCTCCTGCACGCCATTTTGACCGGTATCAGCCTGTTCGTCGCGACGCTGCTGGGTATCCATGCGGGCTTCTCTTTCTCGGCAGGCGCGATCGACTATGTTCTGATGTATAACCTGCCAGCGGCCAGCAATAACGTCTGGATGTTGCTGGTGATGGGCGTTGTATTCTTTATCATCTACTTCCTGCTGTTCAGCGCGGTTATTCGTATGTTTAACCTGAAAACGCCGGGCCGCGAAGATAAAGTTGATGAGATGGTAACGGAAGAAGCCAACAGCAACACCGAAGAAGGGTTAACGCAACTGGCGACCAGCTATATTGCTGCGGTTGGCGGTACGGACAACCTGAAAGCGATCGATGCGTGTATTACCCGTCTGCGCCTGACCGTGAATGACTCTGCTCGTGTCAACGATGCGGCCTGCAAACGCCTCGGCGCTTCCGGCGTGGTGAAACTGAACAAACAGACCATTCAGGTTATTGTCGGCGCGAAAGCGGAATCGATTGGCGATGAAATGAAGAAAGTGGTGGCGCGGGGACCGGTCGCGGCAGCGTCTGCTGATGCGGCTCACGTTGCAACACCTGCTCCGGCGGCCAAACCCCAGGCGGTGCCGAATGCGGTGACTATCGCTGAACTGGTCTCTCCGATTACCGGTGAGGTAGTGGCGCTGGATCAGGTACCGGATGAAGCGTTTGCCAGCAAAGCGGTCGGCGACGGCGTAGCGGTGAAACCCACCGATAAAACCGTGGTTTCTCCGGCGGCGGGTACTATTGTGAAAATCTTCAACACTGACCACGCGTTCTGTCTGGAAACCGAAAAAGGCGCGGAGATCGTTGTCCATATGGGTATCGATACCGTCGCGCTGAACGGTCAGGGCTTCAAGCGTCTGGTAGAAGAGGGGGCGGAAGTCACGGCGGGTCAGCCGGTACTGGAACTGGATCTGGACTTCCTGAATGCCAATGCGCGTTCCATGATAAGCCCGGTTGTTTGCAGCAACAGCGATGACTTCAGCGCTCTGGTCATCAAAGCGGATGGTCACGTGGTAGCGGGTCAAACGCCACTGTACGAGATCAAGAGCAAATAATCGCTTCCTGGCCGGATAAGGCGTAAGACGTCATCCGGCGATATCACAGAAAACATAAGCGGCAGAGGGGAACCTTCGCCGCTTTTTTTTACCGCAATTAGCCCCAATATTTTCTGCAAAGCCACTTTTTAAGTAACTAAAGGTTGTCAGTCTGTCCGGCTTATAAGATCATATGCCGTTATACGTTGTTTACGCTTTGAGGAATCCACGATGAGTGAGGCTGAAGCCCGCCCGACTAACTTTATTCGTCAGATTATTGATGAAGATCTGGCGAGTGGTAAACATACCACTGTCCATACCCGTTTTCCGCCGGAGCCGAATGGCTATCTGCACATCGGCCACGCGAAATCTATCTGCCTGAACTTTGGCATCGCGCAAGATTATCAGGGCCAGTGCAACCTGCGTTTCGATGACACCAACCCGGTAAAAGAAGATATCGAGTACGTTGATTCGATTAAAAACGACGTCGAGTGGTTAGGCTTTCACTGGTCTGGCGATATTCGCTACTCCTCCGATTACTTTGACCAACTGCACGCCTATGCGGTCGAGCTAATCAATAAAGGCCTGGCCTACGTTGATGAGCTGACGCCGGAGCAGATCCGCGAATACCGCGGTACGCTGACCGCGCCGGGTAAAAACAGCCCGTTCCGCGATCGCAGCGTCGAAGAGAACCTCGCGCTATTTGAAAAAATGCGTACCGGCGGTTTTGAAGAGGGTAAAGCCTGTCTGCGCGCTAAAATCGACATGGCGTCGCCGTTTATCGTGATGCGCGATCCGGTGCTGTATCGCATTAAATTCGCCGAGCATCATCAGACCGGCACGAAGTGGTGCATCTATCCGATGTACGACTTTACTCACTGCATCAGCGATGCGCTGGAAGGCATTACTCATTCTCTGTGTACGCTGGAGTTCCAGGATAACCGTCGTCTGTACGACTGGGTGCTGGACAACATCACCATTCCGGTTCACCCGCGCCAGTACGAATTCTCGCGGCTGAATCTGGAATACACCGTGATGTCCAAGCGTAAGCTGAACCTGCTGGTGACCGACAAACACGTCGAAGGTTGGGACGATCCGCGTATGCCGACTATTTCCGGTCTGCGCCGTCGCGGCTATACCGCGGCTTCTATTCGTGAGTTCTGCAAACGCATCGGCGTCACCAAGCAGGACAACACCATTGAGATGGCGTCGCTGGAATCCTGCATTCGCGAAGATCTGAACGAAAACGCGCCGCGCGCAATGGCGGTAATCGATCCGGTAAAACTGGTTATCGAAAACTACCCGCAGGGTGAGAGCGAAATGGTTACCATGCCTAACCATCCGAATAAACCGGAGATGGGCAGCCGTGAAGTGCCGTTTAGCGGTGAGATCTGGATCGATCGCGCGGATTTCCGCGAAGAAGCGAACAAGCAGTACAAGCGTCTGGTGATGGGCAAAGAAGTGCGTCTGCGTAATGCCTACGTCATTAAAGCGGAGCGCGTAGAGAAGGATGCCGAAGGGAATATCACCACCATCTTCTGTACCTATGATGCCGATACGCTGAGTAAAGATCCGGCTGACGGGCGTAAAGTGAAAGGCGTAATCCACTGGGTTAGCGCAGCACATGCGTTGCCGATTGAAATTCGTCTCTACGACCGTCTGTTTAGCGTGCCGAATCCAGGCGCCGCGGAGGACTTCCTGTCCGTTATCAACCCCGAATCATTAGTGATTAAGCAGGGGTATGGCGAGCCGTCGCTGAAAGCGGCGGTAGCAGGAAAAGCTTTCCAGTTTGAACGTGAAGGCTACTTCTGCCTCGACAGCCGCTATGCAACGGCCGATAAGCTGGTCTTTAACCGCACCGTGGGCCTGCGTGATACCTGGGCGAAAGCGGGCGAGTAAGCACTGCACCTACAGGCGAATACTGTAAAAATACCTTATCAACGCCGCGTTTTGCGGCGTTTTTTCTCTGCATTTCCAAGAGCCTATCCCATTAGGGCTATTTTACTTGCCATTTTGGACCTGGGCAGTGCTCAAAATCCTCACGTACTACGTGTACGCTCCGGTTTTTGCGCGCTGTCCGTGTCCAAACTGGCTGCGCCAATAACGCCTGGTGGGATAGGCTCTAAGTCGATTCTCTTTTTTGCGAGGCGAATTAATTATTCTCTGAAAATTATTGATCTGATAAATGATTATTAATCTAAATGTTATAAGCGTCAGGTCAACAGGAGACAATTATTTTCATGCCTATGGAAAACAAGTCAATTTTCTTTCTGGCGGTCTGCTTCCCCCACCAGCAGCCGAATGTAACAGAAAGCAATTAAATATGTGCGGTTGCTCATATTATTACATACTGGTTACAGAAAGAGATTGATAATTCGCATCGCGAAAAATAGTCTATTTAACGTAGTAAATGAGGTTTCTCAGCGCTACTTTTTATTTTTATTTTTTCGCTGTTCGCTTTTGTCGGCAGCAATTTATACGTCAAAGAGGATTAACTTATGCGTACGTTTAGTGGCAAACGTAGTACGCTGGCTCTGGCTATCGCCGGTATCACAGCAATGTCGGGGTGGATCGTTGTTCCGCAGGCGCAAGCCTCCGGCTTTTTCGACGACTCCACGTTAACGGGCGGCATCTATTATTGGCAGCGTGAACGCGATCGCAAAGATGTGACCGACGGCGACAAATATAAAACTAACCTTTCTCATGCGACCTGGAACGCTAACCTGGATTTTCAGTCTGGTTACGCTGCGGATATGTTCGGTCTGGATATCGCGGCGTTTACCGCGATTGAAATGGCAGAAAACGGCGACAGCGGTCATCCAAACGAAATTGCCTTCTCGAAAAAGAATAAAGGCTACGACGAAGACTATTCCGGCGATAAGAGCGGTATCAGTCTTTATAAAGCCGCAGCGAAATTTAAATATGGCCCGGTCTGGGCGCGCGCCGGTTATATTCAGCCTACCGGTCAGACGCTGTTAGCGCCGCACTGGAGTTTTATGCCGGGTACCTATCAGGGTGCGGAAGCTGGCGCCAGTTTTGACTATGGCGATGCGGGCGCGTTAAGTTTTTCCTACATGTGGACTAACGAATATAAAGCGCCGTGGCATACCGAAATGGATAAGTTTTATCAGGCGGATAAAAAAACCAATGTGGACTACCTCCACTCCATCGGCGCGAAGTACGACTTCAAAAATGATCTGGTGCTGGAAGCGGCGTTTGGTCAGTCCGAAGGCTATGTCGATCAATATTTCGCGAAGGCCAGCTATAAATTTGATTTAGGCGGCAATCCGTTCACCACCAGTTACCAGTTCTACGGCGCGCGCGACAAAGTAGACGATCGCAGCGTGAATGATATTTACGACGGTACGGCCTGGCTGCAGGCGTTGACCTTCGGCTACAAAGTCGCGGAAGTGGTTGACCTGCGTCTGGAAGGTACCTGGGTGAAAGCGGACGGTCAGCAGGGCTATTTTCTGCAACGTATGACGCCAACCTACGCCTCTTCAAACGGTCGTCTGGATATCTGGTGGGATAACCGCTCCGACTTTAACGCTAACGGTGAAAAGGCGGTTTTCTTCGGCGCGATGTATGACCTGAAAAACTGGAATCTGCCGGGCTGGGCTGTGGGCGCGTCTTACGTTTACGCCTGGGATGCTAAACCGGCAACCTGGCAAAGTAACCCGGATGCTTACTACGACAAAAACCGCACTATCGAAGAGTCCTCATACAGTCTGGATGCGGTCTATACCCTGCAGGAGGGGCGTGCCAAAGGCACCATGTTCAAACTGCACTTCACCGAATATGACAACCACTCCAATATTCCAAGCTGGGGCGGTGGTTACGGCAACATCTTCCAGGATGAACGTGACGTGAAATTTATCGTTATTGCGCCATTCACTATTTTCTGATGTCAGATGCGGCAGGCTGCCGGTCTGCCGCGCTGTTGAGGAACGACCTATGAAAAAAATTTTACTCATCGCCAGCATGACCGCCGGTTTGACGGCCTGCGCGTCATCACCCGCGCCGGAAGAAGATAGTCGGCTGAAAGAGGCGTACAGCGCCTGTATCAATACCGCACAGGGCTCGCCTGAGAAGATAGAGGCCTGCCAAAGCGTGCTGAATGTCCTTAAAAAAGAGCGTAAACATCAGCAATTTGCTAACGAAGAAAGCGTGCGGGTACTGGACTATCAGCAGTGCATTCAGGCGACGCGCACGGGTAACGATCAGGCGGTCAAGGCTGACTGCGATAAGGTCTGGCAGGAAATTCGCAGTCATAATAACGTGCAATAAAACCCTGCCTTGCCACCCACGGGCGAATGTTTTCCGCCCGTGGTTTTTTCAGGCTTTATTTTCTGCCGCGATATAGCCGCGACTCAGACGTACAAACAGCATCGCCGTCGCGGCAAGTCCACATAACGCTGCGCACATCAGCCACCAGCCGGGCGAGCTTTTATCGCCGGTTAACTTTACCAGCGCGGTAGAGATGGCCGGCGTCAGGCCGCCAAAAATCGCCGTCGCCAGGCTAAAGGCCAGCGAGAAACCAACGGTACGCACATAGACTGGCATCACTTCGGTTAACGCCGCGACCATTGCGCCGTTATACATGCCAAAAAAGAAAGAGAACCACAGCAGTACCAGCGTCATGCGGGTAAAGTCGGGCGCGGCGGTCAGCCACTGCATGACGGGCCAGGTGGTGATCAGCGCCAGCAACGTAATGCCCATTAACACGGCGCGACGGCCAATCCGGTCGGAAATCGCGCCGCCAATGGGTAACCAGATAAAATTGGACACCCCCACCAACATGGTGACGATCAAACTGTCCCGCGCGCTGAGATTAAGCACGGTTCTGCCATAGGTCGGCGTATAAACGGTGATAAAATAAAACGTTGTGGTGGTCATCGCCACCAGCAGCGTTCCGGCCGTAATAATGCGCCAGTTTTTGGCGATAGTTGCAAAAATTTCCCTGGTGTCGGGGCGATGCTTGCGTTGTAAAAACGCTTCTGTTTCTTGTAATGAACGACGTAAAACAAAAATCAGCGGAATGATCATACAGCCGATAAAGAACGGAATTCGCCAGCCCCACTCCGATATCGCGTCGTGTCCCAGCGTGATATTCAGGCTATAACCAATCAACGCGGCAACAACGATCGCGACCTGCTGACTGGCGGATTGCCAACTGGTATAAAACCCTTTATTGCCTGGCGTTGCGATTTCGGACAGATAAACCGAGACGCCGCCTAACTCAACGCCCGCAGAAAATCCTTGTAATAACCGGCCTAACAGCACCAACGCAGGCGCTGCCAGGCCGATCGTTTGGTAGCCGGGGACGAGGGCGATGAGCAACGTACCGCAGCCCATAATCGCCAGCGTTACCATCAGCCCTTTACGACGTCCGATTCTGTCAATATAGGCGCCAAGCACAATCGCGCCGACGGGGCGCATTAAAAAACCGGAGCCAAAGACGGCAAAGGTCAACATTAATGAGGCAAATTCGCTTTCCGCCGGAAAAAACGTTTTGGCGATATAGGTGGCGTAAAATCCGAACAAGAAAAAATCAAACTGTTCAAGAAAATTGCCGCTTGTCACGCGCAGTATTGCGCCGAACGTGCCGGCGCGCGATGTTGCAGGTGTGTGTTGTGCCATAGGGTTTGCTCTCCACTGTCTTTATTGTTTTATGGGTAAGATGTTTGCGGGTCAGTTGCCTGTATCCCCCGCATGTTTTCCGCGTCGCTTCTCAACTGCCCATTTGAGTAAGGCCGCGCAGCGGAAAAATCCGTGGGCGAATTTTCCGTAGGGAAGGGTGAGAAAGAGCGCCATCACCACGCCTAAATGGAGCGCCAGCAGTATGCCCATTCCGCTGGTGTCTCTGCCTGCCAGCAGCGCCAGCCCGGTAAGACTGGTTAAGAACAGCAGCAGAATAAAGCTGCGATCCATGGGTTTCTGGCGCGCATCGCCATGTAACGGCGACCGCCGCAGATTGAGCCACAGTAGCCCGGCCGGGCCGATAAGCAGACCGATACCGCCCAGCGTGCCGAGCATGACCGGCAGGCTAAAGAACGGGTAGGGCGCTTCCCAACCGGCGACGTAGTGATAGCCCGTCGCCACGACCGTGGCGGCAAAACAGAGCATAAAACCGTAGAAGGTAAAGTGATGAAAGCGACGGCGCAGCAGCGTGAACGCATCGTCCGCTTCGTTACAACCTTTGCCGTGACCGCCGTCGAGATATTTCAGCGTTAACGCATTGTGCGACGCTTCGGCAATCTCCGCCGAACGCGGTACGCCCGGCGAGATCTCACGCCAGAAGCGAATTACGCCCGCCATAAGCAAACCGATTGCCAGCACAAAAACTGAGCCAAACATCCATGCCAGCAGGCTATGCGGAAAAATTTGATAGAAGTCACCGGCCAGCGGTGGATGAATCAGCGACCCTTTCAGCGCCATCGCCAGTAATAAAAAGAGCGTCAGACCGACTATCAGCGCCAGCGCGACGGTGATCCCCGCCCGACGGTATAACGCGCCAAAAGCGGCGGGCTGGGCATACTGTTGATACGTCTCCAGGCGGGCTTGCGCCATCGCTTTCGGCACGTTAATGGCAAATTCATGGGGTGGCGCGTACTGGCACGCGTGCAGGCAGGCACCGCAGTTATGACATAAATTTGCCAGATAATGAATATCGGCTTTACCGAATTCGAGCCGCTGGGTCATCGCCGGAAATACCGCGCAAAAACCTTCGCAGTAGCGACATGCGTTACACACTTGCATGACGCGTTCGACCTCGGCTTCCGGTTCGGTAAGCACGGTGGCCTCAATGATTAATTTTTCAAGCTGTTTCATGCTGCGCCTCCTTGTGCGCCGCGCGGGCGGCTTCTATTCCCGCAATGCGGCCAAAGGTTGTGCCGATAGACATGCCTACGCCTGCGGTATACCCCTTGCCCAGAACATTTCCTGCCATCATCTCGCCGGCAACAAACAGGTTGCGGCTTGGATGACCGGCAAAATGCACCGCGGCACGTTCGTTAACTTTCAGGCCCAGGTAGGTAAACGTGATGCCGGGTCGCAGCGCATAACCGTAGTAGGGCGGCGCATCAAGCGGGCGCGCCCAGTGGGTTTTCGCCGGCGTCAGGTTTTTGGTGGCGCAGTCATCAAGCAAGGTATGATCAAAATGACCGGGTTGGCAGGCCTGGTTATACTGCGTGACGGTATGGGTAAATTTTTCCGCGTCCAGCCCCAACTGGCAGGCCAGTTCTGCCAACGTATTGGCCTGCGCGCCAGGAAAAACCGGCGGCATAAAGTGGCCGATGGCTTTGCTGTCAATAATCGAATAGCCAATTTGTCCTGGCTGTTGAGCCACCAGCCGCCCCCAAATGGCGTAACGCTTCGGCCAGAAATCTTCGCCTTCATCATAAAAACGTTCGGCGTCGCGATTCACGACAATACCCAGCGATACGCAATCCACGCGAGTACAAATACCGCCGTCGTACAGCGGCGCCCTGGCATCAATCGCTACGCAGTGCGACTGGGACGGATCGCCAATGATATCCGCGCCGGCATCCATCATAAATTTGAGTAATACGCCCTGGTTAAAACGCGTGCCGCGAATCAGGAAATTATCCGCGGGCCATTCGCCGCGGGCGTTTTCTCCCCAGGCTTCCCGCAGCCATTCACGGTTTGATTCGAAACCGCCAGCCGCTAATACGCAGGCTTTGGCGGTAATACGTTCGCTACCCGCCAGCGCTGCCACGAATTCGCCGTCATGAAGTTCAAGCGCGTGAACCGGCGTGTTATAGCGAATCTGTACGCCCAGCCGTTCGGCGCTACGGTAATAGGCATTGACGAGCGCTTTCCCGCCGCCCATAAAAAACGCATTGGTGCGCGCAACGTGGAGCGCCCCAGACAGTGGCGGTTGAAAGTTAACGCCATGTTTGCGCATCCAGTCGCGGCATTGCGAAGAGGTGCGAATGACCAGCCGCGCCAGCGCCTCGTTGGTGTTGCCGTCGGTGACTCGCCACAGATCCTGCCAGAATTCCTCTTCAGGATAGCTTTCTACCAGCACATCCTGCGGCGCATCATGCATACAGCGCAGGTTTCGTGTGTGCTGAGAATTTCCGCCGCGCCATTCCCGCGGGGCAGCCTCCAGCAGCAGAACCGATGCGCCCGCTTCCCGTGCGGTCAGGGCGGCGCATAATGCGGCATTGCCTCCGCCTATCACCAGTACATCAACCATCTTATACTCCCGTACCATTTAACTATTTGTTAAATTTGTAATTGAAATGTATACGGATAAATAAGCGGCGCGCTATCAGGTAGCGCTAAACAGGGGTTTAGTAAGCGTAAAGGGTTGCGCCTGGCCATTCACCGGCGTCGACTAACTGACGCATAACTTTGGTAAGGACTACTCTGGCGGCAAGGCCGGCGGGCGTCAGTTCATCATCCGACAGGCTGACTAAAAAATTGGGGCGGCTGAGTACCGGATTATGGACGCCGATCACGCGTAGCGCGTCGTTATCCAGATGAGAAATCGCCGCGCCGGGCTGCAACGTGGCGCCAAGACCGTCGCGCACGGCGCGCATCAACAACGCCAGGCCGTCAATTTCCGCGACGATTTCAACGTTAAGCGCATGTTCCTGGCAGACAGCGTCCAGCCTGCCGCGCAGCCCGTGTCCCTGGCTTGGCATAATGAGCGGAATGCCTGCCAGTTGTTCAGGTGTGATCGGGTTATCAGGAAGCACCGCGAGCAGGGCATGGGAGCCAATCAGAAAAAGCTGTTCTTCAAGGATCGGTCTGGCGCTCCAGCGCAGGATTTTATCTTTTTGAAAGACAACGGCTAAATCAATCTGGCGGGTATTGATCATTCTTTCCAGATTACCGGACAAGCTTTCCACCACATGCAGTCGGACATCGGCATAGTTTTCCTGCATGGCATGGATAAACGGTATACCCAGTATGGAGGCGGTACTGGGGGCCATTCCTACGCTCACATGACCGGAAAGGCGCGCTTCTCTGGCGGCGAGAATCGCATCGTCGGCATGACGCAGGGCGAGTTGCGCCTGCGAATAAAAGGCCAGCCCGGCGTTGGTTGGCGTTACGCCGCGCGAGGTGCGCTGCAACAGACGGATGGCGAGCTCGTTTTCCAGACGGGACATCTGTTGACTTAATGCTGAAACGCCAATATCAAGATCCTGCGCGGCGCTGCCCATACTGCCGGTTTCAATAATACGCACGAAATAGCGTAACTGGCGAAGCTCCATTCCTGCTCTCCTGAGATGCGATAGCGTTTTTTACATTAAATCAACATCAAGCGGCAGGAAAGAGGAGGATATAAAAAAGCCAACCGGGCGGTTGGCTCTTCGAAAGATTTACACTTATTTAGTCGCGTCATCGTGCGCGTGCTCGTCTTCGCGGCAGTCGCCTTCAGCGCAGTGGCCGTAAAGATAGAGGCTGTGATTAGTTAAACGAATACCGTGTTTCGCCGCAATTTCACGCTGGCGCGCTTCAATAGAGTCATCACTAAATTCAATCACTTTTCCGCAGTCAAGGCAGATAAGATGGTCGTGATGATGCTGTTGCGTCAGTTCAAAAACGGATTTACCGCCTTCAAAATTATGGCGGGTCACGATACCGGCATCGTCAAACTGGTTCAGCACACGGTATACGGTTGCCAGACCGATTTCTTCACCCATGTCGATCAGGCGTTTGTATAAATCTTCCGCACTGACGTGATGGTTATCTGGTTCCTGAAGAACTTCCAGAATTTTTAAACGAGGAAGCGTTACTTTCAGGCCAGCCTTCTTTAATGCGGTATTGTTGTCAGTCATGCGGAATCTGTCCTGTTGCTAAACGATTCACTTCATTAGAGAAGTGACAGAAATTGCACTCAAGATAATGCGTATCATTATAGGACTGCCATGCCGAAATGAAAACCGCAAGTCTCTCGCAGATGTTAATAAAACTGTGGTTTTGCCTGCAAATTCTGGCGCCACCTGATTACACCCGGACATTGTACAGGGATGGGTGCGAAAGTTACAAATTTGTAGCAATTATTTTGATTGGTCTTGTCTATTGATGCGGCGCAGATATAACGCTGCGCCGCATAAGATTAGGCGTTGAGGATGTCGTCGAGGTGCAATTCAGCTGAAACTTGCTTAACCCATTTTTCAACACGCTCGGCGGTCAGTTCAGGCTGACGGTCTTCGTCAATCGCCAGGCCGACAAAATGATCGTCGTCAGCCAGACCTTTAGAGGCTTCAAAATGATAGCCTGCGGTTGGCCAGTGACCCACAATCGTGGCGCCGCGCGGCTCAATAATGTCGCGAATCGTGCCCAGCGCATCACAGAAGTATTCCGCGTAGTCTTCCTGATCGCCACAGCCAAACAGCGCCACCAGCTTACCGTTAAAGTCAATCTCTTCGAGAGTCGGGAAGAAGTCATCCCAGTCACATTGCGCTTCGCCATAGTACCAGGTTGGGATGCCCAGCAGCAGAATGTCATACCCTTCCAGGTCTTCTTTACTGCTTTTTGCAATGTCATGCACATCGGCAACGTCTTTACCAAGCTGTTTTTGAATCATTTTTGCGATATTTTCGGTATTACCGGTGTCGCTGCCGAAAAAGATGCCAGTGATTGCCATGAGTAAAATAACCTCTTGAAACTTATTGAAATGGTGGTGGCGAATTGCCCACGGATAAGGGCAATCATAGCAGAACAGGCAGATATGCGGAAACAGCAATCACGCGGGACTGCACGCTCTGCTACACGAAATATGAAACAAAACTTATTTTCAGACTAAACCCTGGCCGCGCAGCGCCATAAGCTGCTTCATTAATATTTCTTCAATGAGCTCGCTGCGGCTAATGTTGCGCGCTTCGGCCAGCTCATTCAGCGCGTCAACCGCTTGTGCGTTGAGTTTTAATTCGACACGCTTGAGGCCACGAACTTTGTCGCGTTTTAACTGGTTGCGCTTGTTGATGCGTAACTGTTCATCGCGCGAAAGCGGATTCGTTTTAGGTCGTCCCGGGCGACGCTCGTGCGCGAACAGATCTAATGTCGTACGGTCCGTTTGTTCTTTGGCCATGATTTTGGTGACTTCGGGGGAAACAATCAGCCAGGCTTATGCCCGGATGGATAGCGCGCCATCATACATCAGCGAGGAAGCGACGCCAACGCCCGCGCGCGTAATCGCGCACAGGCGATGAGTTTTTAATCAGTTAGCGTTTATCGTGCAGATAACGGCGGATGGCGCGCAGAACCGCCTCTGGTTTTTCAGCATGTACCCAGTGGCCCGCGCCGGCGATCACATGCGCGCGCGCCAGAGGGAATTGCGCCAGCAGCGCGTCGCGGTACGCTTCGGTCACGTACGGCGAGTTACCGCCTGGAATAAACAGCGCCGGATATTCCCAGGGCGGAATGGTTTCCCAGCCGACGATATGCGGATACTGCTCCCATAATACCGGAACATTAAAACGCCATTCGCCTTCAGCCCAGGATTTTAACAGAAACTGGATCACGCCTTCTTCGTTGAGGTGCTGGCGCATAATCCCTGCCGCCTGTTGGCGGGATGTCGCGTCGGATTCGCTGACGGCGTTAATGGCCGCGAAAATGCGATCGTGGCGGCGAACGTGATAATCCACGGGGGCGATATCAATCGCGACCAGACGATCGATGCGATCGGGCGCCAGCGCCGTCAGCGCCATTACCGCTTTTCCGCCCATGGAATGACCAATAAACGTCGCTTTTTCAATCTGCTGCGCGTCAAGCGTATCCAGAAGATCCTGGGCCATTGCCGGATAATCCATGACCGGATCGCGCGGCGATAAACCATGATTGCGCATATCGACCTGAATAATGTCGTGATCGGTCACCAGATCGCGCGCCAGTACGCCGAGGTTGTCCAGGCTGCCAAACAGACCATGAACGAGAACGATGGGGGAATTATTGTGCAGGTTTTGTGCAGATTGCGCTCGGATGTTTAATTTCATGGCAAAGTTCTTTTTTTCGCTCTGTCGGGTTAGGGTATTATGTTGACCATTCTGCCACTGGGCTGCAACCTCTAAGGTTTACTCCGAGTTTTTTTGTCAGCCGGGCTTAACGCTATCCGCTGTTGGGATTTGTTCCTATAATCCCAATGACTTGTATTCAGCAAAGACATCGCACTGGATTAAGATGAAAACGATTGAAGTTGATGATGAACTCTATAGCTATATTGCCAGCCACACCAAGCATATCGGCGAGAGCGCATCCGACATTTTACGGCGTATGTTGAAGTTTTCCGCCACGACACAGCCAACGGCTTCAGCGGTGAAGGGGACGCCTGCGGCGCAACCCGTTGCCGAAGCGAAACCGGTTAACCCGGTAAAAGACAAAGTTCGCGCGATGCGTGAGCTGTTGTTGTCTGACGAATATGCCGAGCAGAAAAAAGCGGTCAACCGCTTTATGCTGATTCTGACTACACTCTATTCACTGGATCACCACGCGTTTGCGGAGGCGACGGAGTCGTTGCATGGCCGCACGCGCGTCTATTTTGCGGCGGATGAACAAACGCTGCTGAAAAATGGGAATCAAACTAAACCTAAGCACGTTCCCGGCACGCCGTACTGGGTGATCACCAACACCAACACCGGCCGTAAATGCAGCATGATCGAACACATCATGCAGTCAATGCAATTCCCGGCGGAATTGATTGAAAAGGTTTGCGGAACAATTTAATCCTTGCATTAGAAGGACCAGGCAATGGCAATCCACAACCGCGCAGGACAACCCGCGCAACAGAGTGATTTGATTAACGTCGCCCAACTGACGGCGCAGTATTATGTACTGAAACCGGAGGCAGGGAATGCAGAACATGCCGTGAAATTTGGCACTTCCGGCCATCGCGGTAGCGCAGGTCGTCACAGTTTCAACGAACCGCATATTCTGGCGATCGCCCAGGCGATTGCTGAAGAGCGGGCGAAGAATGGCATTACCGGCCCCTGCTATGTGGGGAAAGACACCCATGCGCTCTCGGAACCGGCCTTCATTTCCGTGCTGGAAGTGCTGGCGGCAAACGGCGTAGACGTTATCGTGCAGGAAAATAATGGCTTCACGCCAACGCCTGCCGTGTCAAATGCTATCCTGGTCCATAACAAAAAAGGCGGCCCGCTGGCTGATGGTATTGTCATTACGCCGTCGCACAACCCGCCGGAAGATGGCGGTATTAAATATAATCCGCCCAATGGCGGCCCGGCGGACACCAACGTCACTAAAGTGGTAGAAGATCGCGCCAATGCGCTGCTGGCGGATGGCCTGCAAGGCGTTAAGCGCATCTCTCTGGATGCGGCAATGGCCTCGGGCCACGTTAAAGCGGTAGATCTGGTACAGCCGTTTGTCGAAGGGCTGGCGGATATCGTTGATATGGCGGCGATTCAGAAAGCCGGTCTGACGCTGGGCGTTGATCCGCTGGGCGGCTCCGGTATTGAATACTGGAAACGTATCGCAGAGCATTACAAGCTTAACCTGACGTTAGTCAACGATCAGGTTGATCAAACCTTCCGCTTTATGCATCTGGATAAAGATGGCGCGATCCGCATGGATTGCTCCTCCGAATGCGCGATGGCGGGTTTGCTGGCGCTGCGTGACAAGTTTGACCTGGCCTTCGCTAACGACCCGGACTACGACCGTCATGGCATCGTGACGCCTGCAGGGCTGATGAACCCGAACCATTATCTGGCGGTCGCCATTAACTACCTGTTCCAGCATCGTCCGCTGTGGGGCAAAGATGTTGCCGTCGGTAAGACGCTGGTCTCTTCCGCGATGATTGACCGCGTGGTGAATGATTTGGGACGCAAGCTGGTGGAAGTGCCGGTTGGCTTCAAATGGTTTGTTGACGGTTTGTTCGACGGCAGCTTTGGTTTCGGCGGGGAAGAGAGCGCGGGCGCTTCGTTCCTGCGTTTCGACGGTACGCCGTGGTCTACCGATAAAGACGGTATCATCATGTGCCTGCTGGCGGCGGAAATCACCGCCGTTACCGGGAAAAACCCGCAAGAGCATTACAATGAACTGGCAGCGCGTTTTGGCGCGCCGAGCTATAACCGTCTGCAGGCGGCAGCGACCTCGGCCCAGAAAGCGGCATTGTCTAAACTGTCTCCGGAAATGGTCAGCGCCAGCACGCTGGCAGGCGACCCGATTACCGCGCGTCTTACCGCAGCGCCGGGTAATGGCGCATCGATTGGCGGCCTGAAGGTAATGACCGATAACGGCTGGTTCGCCGCGCGTCCATCCGGTACGGAAGACGCTTACAAGATCTATTGCGAAAGCTTCCTGGGGGAAGAACATCGCAAGCAGATTGAGAAAGAAGCCGTTGAAATCGTTAGCGAAGTATTGAAAAACGCCTGATGGGCGATATGGAAGAAAAAGGAGCCTTACGGCTCCTTTATATGATGTTTAACAAACTGAAAATATAGGGATTTTATTTTTGTGTGTCCAGATAATGCCCTATTTGAACACACAAAAAAGCCCGCGCGGATTGTCCATGCGGGCTTTGTTTTTTACTATTTGTTCATGTCCTGAAGGGTGCCTTACGATCGCCACCTTCAGCAACCGAATGACCGGGGATTACTCCCCGGTCGCGGTTTCCTTACTGCTTACACTGTAAGAACGCCGCAAACTCCGCGCCTCCTAATCTCATGTGCAGCTCGCATAACGAACCGCGTAACATCCAGATTATGAGTACCACCGCAATACAAATTGTGATGGTGGATAGCGATTTTTGCGACATGCGCTTTACTCCTTATCGGAGAGGCGCTAACCTATCACTTGCTTAAGGTTGTTCGGCTAGAGCCTCGGTTAAACAGAAATGTTTTCCGGGGCTTTCGTCTTTCTGGCCTTTGGCGAACCTCCGACCAGCGTCGAAGGCACCCGCGACTATTCTACTGATTTCCCGCCGCCCCGCTACTTAAAACTAAAACCCGTCAAATTCGTCTGTTATTGTCATGGGGGATTCCTGTTGGTTTATGTTTCGTCTTTCTGGTAGAGATCGAAGTTAAGCTGATTACGTCCGCGATGGCTTGAAGGGAGGTCTTCCCACGGAATGGATTTGTCTTCGGTCTTGTTTTTTCCTACAAGGCCGATGACGGACTGGAGGGTGTAGAAGCTGACGCCGCATTCCAGGTTATTACACTGGTAGTAAGTCCGTCTGATGGTTCTTTCCTTGTTTTCCATTCGGCTGGTGCGGGTTCTGGATGATGCGCCACATATCGGACAGGGAAACAAAGGCAGGCCCTCATACTGATAAGTCTGCCGTTTATATTATTCCAGTTATTCCTTTTCTGCTATCCATTCAGGAATTTTTAATTCCAGATCAAGGTGTGTGGTGAAGCCGTTCTCGTCGATAGTGTGTTCCGCTTTGGCGATGATCCAGTCTTCGTTATCGATATCGGTTTTAAAGCCAGACACGGAGCCGTGCATTTCGGGGTAGAGATCTGCACGGCCACGCGCCAGCGTAATGGAAAACTCCGCCGCGCCGCGCTGTAGCTGCTGCCATTTGGCGGCGGCGGCACGCTTTGCGGCTTCTTCGTTCTGGTAAGTCTTGCGCAGTACATAAACGTTACCGTCTGCGCCTTCCATGTAGTCGCCTTCGCGGCTGCTGCTTTTCTCTTTTTTTGACGTTGCGGGCTTGCGGCGGCGTTTAACGCTGACTTTCTTTTTTTTGCCGAAGTTCAGATCCAGCCAGTACGCCTTTACGCCTGTATAGGCCTGCCTGTCTGAAATGCGAAAGCGGTGTCTGTCGCCGTGGCTGCGGGTCAGGGCGAAGGAAGGTAGCGCCCTGCCGTCTGCCGTGACGCCGCCACCCGGCAGAATGAATAACAGACTGCCGTTCTTTACCGTGGCGATAGCGCCCAGCATGTCGGCCATACGGGTGAGAAATGACATATCGCTTTCATCAGTCTGGTCGGCGTGGTCGATTTCGATATCCATCAGCATTTCGCTTATCTGCGCCTTCAGTCCGTAGCGGTGAGCGATGGCAGACACGACGCGCTCGACGGTCACATCATGCCAGGACACTTCACGCTTAACGTTGAATTCAGCGCGAAAATCGGCACTGCTGGCCGTGATATCAAGACGGTCTGGCGGGCCCTGGTGTGAGATCTCGTCAACGATATACAGCCCCTTGTAAATCAGGGCTTCACCTTTCCATCCCATCGATACGGCAAGCTTCGTGCCGCGCTTTGGGAGCTGCACTTCGCCGTCAGTATCGTCCACGCTGATAAAAACCTGATCGGCTTCGAAGCCCCGGTTATCGGTCATTGAAAGAGACATTACCCGCCTGTTGAGGTCGTCCAGTTCGTCCGGTTCGCTTTTGGTTTTCTCCAAAGTGATACTGAAATCAGGCACTTTCACCGCGTCATTCAGGGTGTCCATGTAGCTGTTAATTTTTAGTGTGATGGCGTCTGTGGGTGTCATGTGTTCTGTCCCTCCGTTGCCCGAAGGATCACACGTGCGCGCGGGAAGCCGTAACCCTTTTTTGTTGTCGCAGTACGGGAAGAACGCGGGTTTAGTGCTATGGCGGAGAAGATGGCGGATTATCACGGGGAACCTCAACAACCGCAACGGTGGAAAACATGAGTGAACAACGTTTTCACGGTGCGCGCATCAGGGAAAACACTGACCTGGTCACGGCCATTAATGACATTGATTCCAGTGTCATTGGGATTGTTGCCGTGGCTGATGATGCTGATGCGGGTACTTTCCCTTTGAATAAGCCCGTTTTGTTTAACCGGGTTAATGATGTGCTCGGCAAAACTGGTAAAACCGGCACGTTGTATAAATCCCTCAAGGCCATAGCCGATCAGGTCAGTACGAAAGTGATTGTTGTACGCGTCCCTGCTGCAAAGGAGGGCGACGGCGAGAAGACGCAATCACAGCTTGTGATTGGCGGAACGGAGGCGGACGGCAGTTATACGGGAATGTATGCGCTGCTGGTTGCTGAACAGGATGAACATATCGGCTACCGTCCGCGCATTCTGGCGGCACCTGATCTCGATACCAAAGAGGTGACGTCTTCCCTGTGTGTGATTGCTGAGAAGCTGCGGGCGTTTGTGTATGCCGGATGCAACGGTTGCGCCACGATGGCGGAGGCCATCGCGTACCGGGCTGATTTTGCCTACCGCGAACTGATGCTTATCTGGCCTGACTTTATCGCTTATAACCCTGAGTCCGGCCAGAATGAAGTTTTTCCGGCCCCGGCGTATGCGTGCGGCCTGCGGGCGCTGATTGATAACGAGCAGGGATGGCATAAGTCGCTGTCTAACGTGCCGGTGAAAAACGTGCTGGGGATTTCAAAACAAGTGTTCTGGTCGCTTCAGGCTGAGGATAGCGACGCTAACGCGCTTAACAACAAGGAGATCACCACGCTGATTAAGCGTAACGGTTTCCGGTTCTGGGGCGACCGCTCAACGGATACCAACGCCTATATCTTTGAGGTGTATACGCGTACTGCGCAAGTACTGGCTGACACTATCGCAGAAGCGCAATTTGAGGCGATAGACGAGCCGCTGACGCCAGTTAACGCTAAGGATGTACTGAGCGGCATACGGGCGAAACTGAGCGCGCTGGTGACGTCAGGGCGGCTTATCGGGGCGTCATGCTGGTATGACGTGGTGGATAACAGCACGACGGAGCTACGACAGGGACGCGTGCGTATTCGCTACAAATATACGCCGGTTCCGCCACTGGAAGATCTGACACTGTACCAGACGTTCACGGATGAATTTTTCGGGCCTGCATTTGCGTCTTTGGGAGGTGTGTAAATGTCTGTTCCACATAAAATCCAGTTTTTTACCTGTTTTATTGACGGGGAAAACGAGATCGGCAAAGTGACGTCGCTCACCCTGCCAAAAGTGACGCGCAAGACCGAAAACTATCGCGGCGGCGGCATGATGGGGTCAGTTGCGGTTGATCTTGGCCTTGATGATGGCGCGCTGGATGCCACCGCCGTTTTTGGCGGCTTTATGCCAGGCGTTATCAGGAAGTACGGCGGCGACATCGACGAGCTGAAGCTGCGCTTTGTGGGGTATCTGTACACCAGTGGCGACAGTCGCGTGTGTGAGATTGAGATGCGCGGGCGAATTACGGAAATCGATATGGGTGAGGTCAAACAGGGTGAGGATACCTCGCACACCTACGCCATCAAAAACACCTATTACAAGCTGTCTGTTGATGACCAGGAGCTTATCGAAATTGATAACCTGAATTTCATCTACAAAAAAGACGGCAAAAATATGATCCCCGATCGCGCCCGTTCTGCGCTGGGTATGAACTGATTAATTTAATGGCGGTGCTGTATGCCGCCCGGAGAAATGACAATGAAAAAAGAATCTGCTGAATATGGCGTTGACATCACCACTGAAGCCACTGCCCCGGTGAAGGGGGTTACGCTGGCCCAGCCGGTTGTGCGCGGGGATGAAACGATTACGTATGTTGAGATTGGTGACGCTATCAGGCAATCAGGCTCACTGCGCGGACTGTCGCTGTCAGACGTGCTCAATATGAAAACGGATACCCTGGTGACGCTGTTTGCGCGTGTGACGTCTCCACGCCTGAAGGAAAGCGAGATCAGATCGCTTGCGACGTCTGATTTTATCGCGCTGTCCACGGCCATCGTCCCTTTTTTGACGCCTACGGCCTCTGGAGTACCGAACGGGGCGGAGACGGACGACTAATCACGGTGGTTAAGTTTGACCGGATTGAAGATCTGGTTGCTGATATCGCCGTTGTTTTTAACTGGCCGCCTGCTGAAATCTTCATGATGAATCCGGGAGAAGTGGTGGCCTGGCGTGAGCGGGCGGCGCTCAGAAGTGGTGCCCGCGACAATGAAAAATCTTGATATCCGCGTTTCTTTCAGCGCGATCGATAAACTCACCCGTCCTGTAGAGACTGCCCGCCAAAGTGTGGGTGGTCTTGCTGATTCCCTCAAAAAAACCCAGACCGATATTAAAACGCTTGGCACACAGTCCAGGGCGTTTTCCCGTCTGCGCGAGAACTTCACTAAAACGACTGAAAAAATTCAGAAGACGCAGCGCGAGCTTAACGGTCTGAGGCAGTCACAACAGGCGGGCAACGCCATGACTGACAAACAGCGTGAGCATATCGCGCAACTGGCGGCAAAACTTGACCGCCTGAATGAGGTGCGCACCCGCGAGAAAGAGAAGCTGCGGGAAGCCAGCCGCGAGATGGTGAAACACGGCATCACGCTTTCAGGCAGTGACCGGACTATTCAAAGCGCCATACGGCGTACTGAGCAGTACAACCAGACGCTGGAGCATGAGCGGCAGATGCTGGCGCGCGTGGCAAAGGCGCGGGCGCAATATGACCGTATGCAACAGGTCGCCGGAAGACTGCGCGGGGGCGGTGCTGTTGCGCTGGGGGCGGCTACCGCTGCCGGTTATGGTGCCGGGCGTTTTCTGGCGCCTGCTGTGAGTTTCGATCGGGAGGTCGCTCGCGTGGGGGCGCTTACCCGTCTGGATAAGTCCGATCCGCAGTTTACTGCGCTGCGTGAACAGGCTAAAAAGTTGGGCGCGGAAACGCAATTTACCTCAAGGGATGCCGCCAGCGGTCAGGCGTTTCTGGCAATGGCCGGTTTTACCCCGCAGGCCATACAAGCTGCGTTGCCCGGCGTGCTGAATATGGCGCTGGCAGGCGGGATGGATTTAGGCGAAAGCGCCGATATTGGGTCAAATATTCTTTCGCAATTCCACCTCGATCCCAAAGAGATGGATCGGGTCAGTGACGTACTGACCGCCGCATTTACCCGCACCAACACCGATCTGACCAACATTGGCGAGGCGATGAAATATGCCGGTACGGGTATGGCCGGTCTTGGTGTCAGTGTGGAACAGACAACCGCCATGATTGGCGTGATGGCAAACGTGGGGCTGCGTGGCAGCATCGCCGGTACTGGACTGCAAACCACGTTTTCACGTCTGGCCGCGCCAACGGGTAAAGCCGCCAGTGCCCTGAAGGAGTTAGGGGTTAACGTTGCCGACGCAACCGGAAAAATGCGACCGGCTGAAGTGGTGCTGGCTGATATTTATAAAGCTGTCCATAAGTACGGCGACGTCGATCAACTGTCTTTCTTTAAAGATATTGCCGGGGAAGAAGCCGCCAAATCTTTCCAGGCGCTGGTTCAGTCTGCGGGCAGTGGTGAACTGCAAAAATTACTCGGGGAACTGAAGAAGGCGCAGGGGGAATCTGCGACGGTCGCCAGAAAGATGGCTGATAACCTCGACGGCGATTTAAAGAATCTGGATAGCGCGTGGGAAGGGTTCCGTATTCAGATTGAAGAGCTGGTTGACGGGCCATTACGTGGACTGGTTCAGGGGATTAGCGACGTTGTCGGCGCGATGACGGCATGGGCGCGGGAAAATCCCGGACTGACGAAGGCGCTGTTGACTGTCGGCGGTAGTGCGCTGGCCGTTACCGCGATTACTGGCGGGCTGTCGCTGGCTATCGGGTTGTTGCTGGGGCCAGTGGCAAAACTGAAACTTGGCTTCGCGTTACTGACTGGTACTAAAGGGCTTGGGCGCGCCATTCCGCTCTTTACCCAGTTGCGGGCGGTTATTGGCGGCCCGATGGGGAGTGTTAAGGGTTGGTCTGCTGTCTTCTCGTCAGTGACGTCCGGGGCGGGAAGGTTGTCGGGAGTTCTTAGGCCACTGCGGGGGATGCTGCTGTCTGTTTTCACTTCACCACGGGCGGCGGTTTTTTCTCTTCTTCGCGGGGTTGCCGGGCTTGCTCTGCGACTGTCCGGGCTTCCGACACTGTGGGGTGTGATTACCGGCGCAGTGTCCATGCTTGGCGGCGCGATTTCGTTGTTACTGAGTCCGATCGGACTTATCGGGGCGGCATTCGTGGCGGCGGGTCTGCTCATCTGGCGCTTCTGGGAACCGATTAAAGCGTTTTTTACCGGGTTTTTTTCCGGGGTGTGGGAGGCGCTGACACCGCTACGGGAAGCGTTTTCTGCGTTATCGCCGGTGTTTGATGCGATTAGTAACGGGATCAAATCCGTCCGGGACTGGTTTACACGCCTGCTGGAACCGGCCACCACGTCAAAAGAGACGCTGGAAAAATGCACCAGTGCCGGAAAAACTTTCGGTAAGGTAGTAGGGAGTTTTATTCAGACGCTGGTTCTTGGCCCGATGACGTTGCTACTTGATTCGCTTGGCTGGGTACTTGAGAAGCTGGGGCTTATTCCTGACGGTATTGAGCGCGCCCGTCAGAAAGCGGAAGAACTAAAGCGCAACGAGCTGCTTGATACCAAAGTTTCTCTTCTTGTGGGCGATCTGGCAAAAGTCGCACCAAAAAAAGTCGATACAGGAACCACAACACCGCCCGGCACAGATAAGCCGTTGACGCCTGATCAGGGTACGCTTCGCCGGTTAAGTAATATCGCTGACAACACGAAGGCTACCGCCGATAACACGAAACGCATCGGCCCCGGCGATATTGTCTTTAAAAACCTGCCGCGTGCGCTGGCCGTTCGTGGCGCATGGCAGGAATCACGGCTTGCCGGTTCGACTGTCACCGTCGCCCCTGAGCTCGCCCCGGTGATGGCTGCCGCCTCCCGTCCAGTTGTTGAGGCGATACGCCGCCCGGTTGTCGGGAATGGTGGGCGCACCGTTGCGGCGGCTGGGTTTGATGGTGAAATTCACGTTCACCTGCATAACGTGGTGACGCAGAACCCCCGCGAACTGGCGAGAATGGTTGGAGAAGCGGTGAAAGCTGAAATGAATAAATTAGCCCGAACCGGGCGCGCCAGCTTCCTGGACAGTGATTAAGTGAGGTGACGTTATGATGATGGTTTACGGTATGTTTGTTTTTGAGCTGAAGACGCTTCCACATCAACAACTACAGCAACACAAGACCTGGCGGCACGTTAAAAACGAGCGCATTAACCGCTCTGCAAGCTGGCAGTACATCGGCGCGGGAGATGATCAGATCACACTTTCCGGGGTTCTCTACCCGGAAATTACGGGCGGCGAAGTGTCTCT
The DNA here is from genome assembly GCF_046551635.1 of Salmonella sp. SAL04157. Taxonomy (NCBI): domain Bacteria; kingdom Pseudomonadati; phylum Pseudomonadota; class Gammaproteobacteria; order Enterobacterales; family Enterobacteriaceae; genus Salmonella; species Salmonella sp. SAL04157. The sequence continues at coordinate 84,814 of NZ_JBGDVS010000006.1, read as the reverse complement.
TTCGGTGCTGACCACGCAGGCTTACACGGGGCGACCGTGGCCCCTGATAGATGGTGTGGGGCAAATTTACGGCATGTATGTCATTACCGGGCTGCAAACGACACGATCGGAACTCGACCGCTACGGGAAGGCAAAAAAGATTGAGTTTTCGATAAGCTTTCAGCGGTGCGATGAAGATATGCGGGAGCGGCTACAGTCCTCTTCTGTCAGTGAGTTACTGAACGGTCTGAAGGATAAAGCCAGCGCCGCGTATGGTTCAGTAAACAACGCGATTTCCGGACTTTTATAGGATTGCAGGTCGTAGAACTACTGCTACGGCCAGTTCTGGTTTACGCCGCCCGTTGGCGGTTGAAGTGGTTCCCTCCCAATACATGATCGTCCGTTTCCAAATCGAAATTTTCGTATACGACCCATAAATACTTATTCAGCATATTAATAGCTGTCTAATTTGTGATGCTGTTCATGTTTTTTGCCTGTTGTCTGTGAAATAAGAATTGACTGTATTGTAAATGTAAATTGTCAGACAAAGCAGCCTGTTGGGTAAAAACCCAACATTATTTACGGAGTAATAATGATTGATAAATTAGTGCTTACGGTTACACCAATTTTTTCGATTCCGCCACGCAGCGCAGCAGCCGTAGAAACATGGATGTATCAGGTAGCACAGCGAACAAGAATACCCAACAGAATCGCTTGCATTAAGAATGAAGGTTATACAGATTTTTCAAAGGTAAATGAGCGATGCTCTGTTTATCGTATAGGTTTCAGCAGACTCTATAAGCGCCTCTTTCAGAAATGGACTCGTCTGGACCCGCTCCCTTACTCACAGCGTATTCTGAATATTGCAAAAGACTTTAACGTTACCGATGATAGTGTAATCATCGTTCATAACAGCATAAAGCTGTACCGACAGATCCGCAAAAGAGCCCCAAAGGCAAAAATGGTTATGCATATGCATAATGCTTTTGAACCTGATGGGTTAGATCAAAACGTTAAAATGATTGTCCCCAGCCTGTTTTTGAAGACGCATTATCAGGCGTACCTGCCGGATGCTGATATCGCTATCGTCCCTAATGGTATTGACCTGAAGGCTTACCAGAAAAACTCAGCACCGCTACAAAAATCCGACCTAAACATATCCCCGGAGAAAAAAACGATTTTCTTTGCTGGCCGCATATCCCCGGATAAGGGGGTGACCTTGCTTTTACAGGCGTTCGAACAACTCCTCAAGGAACGCAACGATATAGAGTTAGTTGTCGTTGGTGACTATATGAGTAAAAGTAAAGGTGAAAAAGCAGCCTATCAGCGTGAAGTGCGGGAATTAGCAGAACGGCTAAAACCACACTGTCATATGGTGGGAGGCGTAACGCCAGAAGAGATATACAACTACTATTCGTTAGCAGATCTGGTTGTTATTCCCTCTCAATTCCAGGAACCGTTCTGCATGGTTGCAATTGAAGCGATGGGGGCAGGAAAACCTGTACTGGTCAGTACACGCGGCGGGATGACTGAATTCGTAAAAGAGGGGGATACCGGCTTCCATTTGCAGGAGCCAATGACCCCGGAGACCATTGCCAGTGACATTAATAAAGCGCTGGCATCCCCTGATTTAAACGATATTGCCTTACGTGGACAACGTTGTGTGGAAGAGAAATTCCCGTGGGAAAAAGTAACCCAGCGGTTTGAGGAGGTGGTTAATAACTGGTTTAAATAATTAATGCGCCACTGGTTAAAAATCAGTGGCGCGTTTTTTATCAGACTGGCTGTTCCGGCCAGTCAGGATTTAAGGTATCCACCCGGTTTACCTGTACCCGGTACTTTCTCCATGCCAGAAGAGAAGCTTTTTCTTTATCGGTTGCTTCGTCCAGATCCACTGCATCCTGTAACGGCGCGATTTTTTCAGACGCTATTTGCAGGAGTCTGTTTTTCGTTCCTTCAGCTTCACGAAGTCTGGCTGCGGCCTCCGCAGCTTCATCATTCACCCAGACCTTAGCCTTACTATCCCATTTCTGGTATTCACCGCCTGGTGAAACTGATGTGACATTTTCAGGTAGTGGGCCGGGAGCGGAGATATAAACCTGATTGCCGGTTGTTGTGTCGTAAACTGTCTCACCGCGGTGGTCTTCATGCAGACTCCACGTTTGGGTTTCAGAGTCAAATACCGCAATATAACTGGAGGGAATATCAGGAGGGGTTATATCAGTACAATTTGCCGGTAATCCCGTGTGCGGCGGGATATATGCATCACCTGCACCAATAAATTCGTTTGTATCTGAACGAAGATTAAAAATTTTAATTGTCTGCGGGGTATCGCTCATTTTAAACGTCATTTTTTACTCCGGATAAATATTCTGTATTCAGGTGGAGGGTGTGGGAATGGTCACCAGGGAAAACACTGTGCCTGTGTGCGCCGATATAAATATCATCAACCTGATGGCGGGGACTGATGCAGATGCAACCCGACTTTTTGCAATACGTTCTGTAATCACCAAAACCGATATATTCCGTTCTGGCGTTCGGACAAAGCGTCTTTGACGGACAGTATGCCGTTGTGCTGAATACCGCATTCTGGCGGGCGCTGGCGTATTGCCAGTTGATTGCTTTGGGTGGATTACTGAAACTATCCCACGCCAGCTTCATTTGCCGGGCGACGCTGTCCGGGGGAACCTGACCACATCCGGCCCCCATTGCAGGGAATACTACCGATTTAATTTTCCTGTCTTCCCCGGCGCTTTTATTGTGCTGAAATATCGCTAATAACGCTGCACGTGTTGCATTATAAACCGCGTCGGTGCCGGCGATTATCAGCGGAACGCGCATCGTCGGGGCGTGAACCAGCCACGGATGTTTACTGTTACCCGTTTCAATAACAAAGGCGGTGCCGACGGGCTGTTCTCCCAGGTATTCACGGATGATATTTTGCTGTACCCGTTCCTGTAATTGCGGCCCGAAATATGCCGTAATAGCAGCATCCACACCACCATCCATAAGACCAAAGCTGTTGGCCGCACTGACCATGCAGTCAAATTCCGGTATGGTTTCAAACGGTTCCGGGATAATTTCCACATTTTCGGTATTCTGAAAAGAATGTTCAAAAGCCACGGCCATTGCTGGCACGGGTGCTGAAAGAATTAATTTAATCATGCCAGCCTCACAATATAGTTAAATGCAATGTTTTTAACCGTGGTTTCCGCATTACCGTCTGCGTCCACCGTTACAGCGTGTCCATGTGGGCCGATATATACGGTATGGTCGTGCGGGCCAATCCATGTGGTATGAGCGTGATCGCCATTCCAGCTCGTCAACTGGTTATTGCCGTCGTGCTGAACGCGAGATTTTCCACCGATTGAGTCACCACCATATATTCCCCCCGCTGAATGGTTATGACCGCCTGTTGTGTCAGATGTTTTATTGCCGTAATCAAATGACGACGTGCCTTTCGTTCCCAGATCGGTATCCAACGCCCGTGCGCCGTGGCTGTGCGATTTGTTGCCGTCCATCTCCTGTGACAACACTGCGCGGCCACTTGCGGGTTTCCCCTTGATTGTCCAGCCGCGCATGTCAGGGATAACGCCGGACGGATACGCTATAGCCAGTAATGGATATGCCGATTTATCAAACGATTGCCCCTGCATGATGGCGTAACCTGCCGGAGTAGCATCAGACGGCCATGCTATCGCCGCCCCTACAGGATGCGAATCCGGAGGTGGGTTTAGTGTGGTGTAGAGCATTGCCCATTCGGACCACTCAGCATCGGCGGTATCCCGATGACTGCGAATATATGCGGGCGCTGGTGCACCGTTTGTCCCGCTCCAGCCAATGAGGATTTCCCCATCACCGGTTCCGGTCAGTCGCAAAACATTCCCGTATTCCGTTGGATAGCCGTTGTTGTAAACCTCTCCCATTATCAGGCCGCTATCACTGCCTCTTGTCGTGCCAGTCAGTGCCGGAAGCGCGCCGCGTGATGCCAGTCTGTTCGCTGCAACAGCCGTACCGTTGGCAGGAAGCGCTCCGATATTTTGTACAAACAGCGACTTATTCGGGATGTCTGCACCGTTCTGGTCTTTCTGCATTGCGCCAGTGATGCGGCTGTCGTCACCTGCGGCCACTGTGTTTGCGGTGGTGCCAACATTGAGGGTGGCGCTGTTGCCGAGCTGGAGGGACTGACGGGCCAGCGGGATATTTGTCAGGTCAGCCAGGTTGCGCTCTTTGGCAAGGCGTGCGCTGGCGTTGTCCATCGCGATTTTGACCGCTTTTGGCGTGGCGGCCATTGTTTCGTCTATGCTGGCAACGCCGCTGTAGAGTTTTGTGAAGCCCTTGTCGGTCAGGGTGGCGTCAGGATGGTTGCGTGATTTTTCGTGTTCTTCCAGGCTGTTATCAACGTACTCATTAGTAGCCATTATCGTCGTTGAGTCGATAGTGATATTAATGGTCGACATATCGCTGATAACCAGCGTCATACGTACCGTTTGTGCGCGCCCTGATCCCTGTTCCAGTAATGGCTTTTCACTGGCAGGCAGGCTACAGACGGCAACCAGCTTATTAAACTCGTCGTAGATCCCCGCTTCGCGTATCCAGAATCCGCCCACTTCTGCCGGGATCAACAGTTCCACGATGATGATGTTGGAGTGTGTTTTATCCACGGTAACTGAGTTAACAGCGGCACGCCAGACTTCGTTAACCAGTGCGGTGCTGGTTGTATCCGGGTTGGTGGGGTTGCCGCCGCCATCACCTACGGCCATCTGAGTCAACGTGAGTTTTGTTCCGCCTGGTGACATGGCGGCAATCAGCCTTTGTTTGCCGTAGTCGGTAATTATTGTTTTAAATTTCGGGAATGCAGGCATGTGTTCTACTCCGCATAACTGGTGATGATGTCGCCAGTGTAAGAGACGCCGCCCGTAAACATTTCGCCGGGGGCTTCAAGTATGATATTCAGTCCCACCAGGTGGCGACTTACTGGTCTGGCGTCGGCTATCAGGCGTTCCATTTCGTAGTAGGTATCGGCGTCTATACCGTCTTCTGATGCGCCAATTTCCAGACGAAAGGTGCCGGGTGTGCCGTTTTCCTGCCACCATTCGACAACCCTGATTAAATAGCCAAAGGGTTCAACAACATTACGAAGCGCGCGTATGGTGCCCTTTTTCTGGTGAATCTCCCATGAGGCTTTTATCGTCTTTCGCTTCGTCTCTTCCGGCCAGTTTTTGTCCCATCTGTCCACGGACAGCGCCCACGCCAGATAGGGCAGAAGAGCGACCGGGCATTCGTCAGAGTTCCACAGCTTTCTGAGGTCGACGGGGATAGCATCAAGCCGCGTCGAGGCCTGTTCAGTGCTTCGCATAAAGCCACTGGCAGACGGTGGAAGAAGGTTATTATTCATCTGTCCCACCTTTCTCAATAGTGACGGTTACGCACCTTGCTGCCTGGGTGTCGTTGATAACGATATCCGTTGCAGGTTCCGTCAGTTCGACGCGCTGAACCCCCTGAACATGCAGCGCCGCCATAATGGCCGAGCGTGCAACATCACGGCCTATTTTTCCCTGAAGTGCTATCCATGTCTGTAGTGCGTCATGCGCGGCGTTCTGTATGGGCTCCGATTCAGGGCCAGGATAAAAAAAGAGTTTTGCGTTGATGTTGTAATTGACTATCTCCGCGCTTTGTACCGTCAGCCTGTCGCCTATGGGGCGGCGGTCTTCGGCGGAAAGTGCATCTGTTACGGTCGCCAGTAATTCAGGCGTGGCGGTGCCGTCGCCCTCTGTTGACAAAACAGAAAGCACGACAACGGCTGGAGACGGGCTGGTCGCTTTGGCGTCTGCTACTTTGCCGCTGGCGCTTCTGGCAAAGTATTCATAAGCGCCTGACGGCCCTGCAACGCTCAAACCATCAAAAGCCGCCTGTGCGCGCATACGCAGCGCCGTGTCGCTTTCCATCACGGCGTTGGTGGTATCCGTTGCGGGAGTAATCACTAATCGCTCTGTGTCCATATTCCCGGCGATATTATCCAGATCGGTTGCGACTGAATGACTGAGCATACAGGCCGCGGCGCCATCGTTTATGCGCTGCCTCAACAGCAACTCGCGCCATGCGAAGGCCTGCGCGATGATGTTCAGCGGTTCAGATTCCAGTTCCAGCGCAGCGGCAACGGCGGTGCGGACTTCTTCCGGGAACTTGCTTATCATGAACTGCTTTATCTCCGCCAGAATCACTTCAAAATCCAGCGCCTCAATAATGGCCGGTTGCGGAAGCTGTGACAGGTCAACGGTTGGCATTATCGCTACCCCGTAACGTGAGAACGCGCTGTACCGGCTGCATGGTTTCGGTGATGGTGCCTGACAGTTCCGCTTCGGCGCGTCCGTCTTTCAGCCAGCGAATATCAATGGTGTTTAGCGCAATTCTTGGCTCCCATCGGGTAAGCGCAATGACCGCCGCGCTCATGCACTGAAGGCGAGTTGTCTGGTTTTGCGGCGAGTCAATCAAATCCGGGATCAGACTGCCGTAATCGCGGCGCATGACGCGGCTGGCGAGCGGCGTTAACAGAATGTCGTTAACCGAGTTCCATAGCTGATCGGTATCGTTCAGTGTTCCGGTGCCGTTCGGATTCATGCCTGTGTAACGTGCGGTCATCTTGTCTCCTTTGTCCAGCTATCGCCCGGCTTAACTCCGCCGTGACCGTGGTTGTCAACCTGTACGCCGTTTGAAGTGAAGCTGCCGCCGCTGTGTTCAACGCTCCCGGTCATTTTCCCGCCCTGAGTGATTTCAAACGTGGCGGCTTTCAGGTGATGCGTACATTCCACAACGGGGGTTTTTAGCGTCACACTGACTGACGCCTCAAGGCTTGCGGTCTTCATGCCCGTAGCGGATAGTGCGCCAGCGTCGGCGTCATAGCGAATAACGGCCCCGTCCGGGGCGGTGATAACCATCTCTTTCAGGCTGCTGCCCGGCGCCGGGTTATCGTTGCTGTACAGGCTGCCGATAACCATCGCTGTTTCCGGGTTGCCGCCGATGCAGGCGATTAACACCTGCTCGCCGATGGCGGGCGGCATCCAGATTTTGAATGCGCCCGCGCGGGTCACGTTCCAGCGTAGCCAGTCTGTTTTCAGTTCGCCGCTTTGTACGCGCACGCACCCAGTGCTGGCATCAGTCGCAAAAACAACGCCGGTGCGAATGATATTCCCTGTCAGGCGCATTAGTTCAGTCATCCCGGCGTTCATTTCCCGGCGCTCCCCAGACTGTTAATCACGGCGTTAGAAATCAGGCGCTCGTCCGCTGCGGAGATCCCCAGCAATTCACGCTGTGGGTACTTCGCTATGGCGCCCGGCCCCACCTGATCCCGTAGTCCGTACTGGTGTACGCGGGCAATACGTGCCGCCACGCCGCTGTAACCGATACTGACGCCCTGCTGGTCGGGGTACATTTTCAGGTAACGCAACGTCCGAAGGCGCTCAAACATGGGCGCTTTTTTGGTGCTGTCACGGCGTAACGATCGGGTGTTAATCGCAAGATAACGCTCAATGTCGCTGCGGTAGAAAGTGCGAATGTCGTTGCGGTCGGTATCGTATCCGGTAATCGTGTGCCCGTACTTTCCCCGTCCGCCGTGCCAGTTTTTCAGCTCCCTGACTTCGCCATTCCAGATAAATTTAATGCCCTGTTGCGAACGGGTTATACGGCGCTTACGCTGCGGCCACGCCGAACCATCAGGGTTCTTCTGGCTGCGTATGCGGCGCTGCTGGCTGCGGCGCACTTCTTGGCCTACCGTCCTTGCAGTTCTCGCTATTTCGGCAGAAGACAGGCCGGAAAGGATATCGCTGAATATGGTGTCCAGTTCGTGGGTCAGTTTGCTCACTGGCTACCTCCCGCGTCCGCTGTGAAGGATTCGTCAATAAAAACGCTGCTCCAGTCGCCCCCGGTCGAAAAATCCGGCATACGTGGCTCCGGCAGGTATTCCCATGACAGATCCCCGTTTTCATTGCGTGAGACGTTCACGCGCTCAAAGAGGGGGAACTCAAAAAGAATGTCGGCGCTGTCGTCGTCATTAATGGCGATTGAGAATTTAAACGCTTTATTTTTTTCCGGGTTCATCAGCAAATCCCGCTGGTTGAACCACAGCCAGCGCATGACCGGAATGGTGAAATCGTTAATATCGCCAGTGAAGTCCATCACAAACAGAATCACGGTGTAATCGTAGGCAAATGACGGCGTATCACCTGAAAAGCAAATATGGCCGCTGTCCACAAAAACCGTAATTTTGTCAGGATTAGCCCGGCTCCAGCGGTTATGGCGTGTCACGGCATCACGAAGCGAGTTAATTTTTTCCATGATCAGCCTTCCGTTTAGTGCATTGTTCGGTGATGTACTGTTGCAGGCCGTTCACCTGTGCTGTAACGGCTATGGATTCGGTTCTGAGACGCTGATAATTCCGTTCAGCGTCCGGAGTAAGTCTGGCGGTGGCTGCATCAGTTGTGCCGGTGGCGGTGGTATCATGCGCGGCGGCGGGCATACAGACGGCGTGGAGCTGCAACCGGCGACGGCCAGAAGCAAGATCAGCGCGTAACTTTTCGGATTCGGCTTTTGCATCGGCTAATTCCTGTGTGTACTTCGCGTCAAGGGCGGCGTTCTGACGCTGGCGCAGCGTCATATCACGGATAGTCTCGTTTGCCAGATTCAGGCTATGAGTGGCGGTATCGCGCTGGCTTTTGTACTTCACGGCGTTATCGTGATAGCGACTGGTAGTCCATGCCAGCGCTGCGGCTACTATCAGCAACGAGATTATTACGCCAGTCGTTACGCGGTTCATGCGATCTTACCCCTGACCAAGAAACATCGCCCGCTCACGTCCACGACGCGGGGCCAGAATGGTCGGGTTACTGCCTGCACGGCTCCATTTCAGGAAAGCGTCAGCGGCGGCGGTGTAGTTACCGGCGTTCAGGTAGCGGCGAACACTGGAACCAGTAAAGGCGTTTGCGCCGATATTGAAAATCAGGCTGCATAACGCGTCATACTGGTTCTGGTTCAGGGGAACCGTTACCCGTTCAGCAATACAGCGCTCCACCCATGACAGATCGTCGCGTAGCAGTCTGTCGGCGGTGTCCTGGGTGATGGTCATGTTCTTGCCAACCGCAACGCCGTCAACTCTGCCTGTGTGACCTGTGCCGATAGTCCATACGCCGCGCGAGTCGGTGTAGGCGGTTAGTTTGCAGCCTTCTTCGCGTTTAAGTGCGGCCAGTCCGCTGTCTGAAATCTTCATTCGTCATTTTTCCCTGCAAATTTCTTTGTCATGAAAACGCCGAGCGCCCTGATATGCTCAACGCCGATAAGCCCGATAGCCGCACCAATACCCACGCGCCAGTCTTCTGACAGCCAGGCGGCAGGTACGGGCTTGATGATGGAAAATGCGGCCACTGCGAGCAGGCAACACAACGGCACTTCCAGAAGCAGACGCCGCCAGCTTTTCCCCGTATAAAACACCCTGAGCGCCGCGACGGCGGCGGTCATTAACAGGCTGTCCAGCGGGATATCGCCATGCAACCAGGCTTTCAGGTGCATAATCCAGTCCTGCCAGGTGTGCGGATCGCCGTTCATGTTCTTTTCCTGTCCCGTATTCATGATGATCAGCTCCATAGCTGGATCATTTCCCGTTGTTTTTTCTTCTGCTGCTCAGGCAGTTCCACCTCCTGCCCGGCTTCCAGAAATACGCTGTTACTCAGTCCCGGATTGGCGGCTAATACCTGTTCTGTGACGCCCTGTGTGGTGCCGTAATGGCGAAAACAAAGCAAGTCCACGGTATCGCCCTGAAGCGCTTTGACTTTCATCAGACCAGCTCCACAAACAGGCGCTGAGTACCGCGAATATCAGCAATAGCCCAGCGCACATCGCGCCACAAATCATCGGTCTGTACTTCCAGCGCGTCGGCTTTGCGGTCGCCTTTTTCGGTGGTGTCCACGTCGCGGGCGTTCTCAAGAAGCAGGGCGCGGGCGGCTGAGTAAACCGCGCGGCGGTAGCGATACACCTTCACGCTCTCGCCGTTGAGCATTCTGGCCGGAACGTCAGCCAGCGTGCTGTAACCGGCTGATTCCTGAATGCCCCGCCAGTCGTCAAGCTGGTCAGTGACGTGCGCTACCGCTTCTGTGGTGACGAACTTCAGGCGTGATGTGGTCGTTCTGCCCGGTATGCGGCTGGCAAGGCGGAGATCGCGTAACAGGATCTCCGGCCAGAATGTCCCGGCTGTCACCTTTTCAGCGCCGTCGTCAACGTCGGTAACGTCCTTTTCTGCGCTGTTGACCTGTGGTTTTGCCACCATACCCATACGGAACTCCTTAAAAACCAGGCGGTGGGCAACCGGTAAAAAGAATGATGTACATTCAGATCACCGGCACGCCGCCTGTCGACGGGGGTCGAAGTCGTTAATTATTTCTTTGCCGTCCTGCGGGTCGTTTTAGTCTTCCCGGCCGCGGGTTTTCGGGTGGCGGTTTTACGTACCGGCGCTTTTGTCGGCGCGTTATCCCTGGCGTCTTCCTGCGCGGCGTTCTGGTCTGTCGTCGCCGCTTCGTCGCCGGGCTCAGATGGCGACTTTTTCAGGGCGCGCGTCAGGGTGGCGATTTCGCGCTTAACTCCGGCGTTGGGGTTAAGATGCATGGCTTCACGCAACAGCTTCAGTGATAACGCCTGCGTTTGCGGGTCGGTTATCGCCCGGCGTGAGAATGCTCTTGCCTTACAAAGCTTGGCGCGTACCTCGTCCGGCATATCGCAGTCGTTCACAATGCCCTGAAGGGTGTCCAGCGGTGCGATATAAGCGGATAAATCGGCGTCCGGGTCGGTTCCCGCCAGTGTTAATAACGGGTTACAGATTTCTTCCGTGAGCACCGTCGCCGCGTCACGCCCGAAATTGTCCGGCAGGCTGAGGTTGTGGCGTACCACGTATTCGCCGATGCGTAATGCCAGCGGGAGATCGCCACAGTCCACGGCCCACACCATCAGGGTGGTAATCACCTCATCCGGGCGTCCGTTGTCGCTGTCCAGCGTCCCCTCGATCCAGCCCTCAAATTCAGGTAACAGTTCTTTTTTGGCGACAGCTTTTGCCGCTTTTGACTGGATACCTTTCAGCCGCGACTGCGCCAGGCGGAGGCGGTGAAGGATCTGTTCGTGCGCGGTACGTTCAACCAGCGTTTCTTCCCCGGTCTCAAGCCCTGCACGGCGCGCCATGACCTGTTGAAAATGTTTCTGTGCCGGTGTCAGCATCTTTTTACCCTCCGTTATGGCGGGCGCATTGCGCCCGCGTCATACGTTATGCGGCTGCACCTGCATTAGTGGCGGATTCCGGCTCCGGCGCGAATTTCAGGTCTTCGATCAGGGCGCACTTGCCGTAGTCTTCCACCACGTAGGCGTCGTTCATCGACTGATAGGTCGCGATGCGGTTATATTCCGGCTCCTCGCGCATCAGGCGGCGCAGGCTCCCTTTCTGGAAGTAAATTGAAAGGTTACTGAAGGAGGTGATCAGCATCGCGTTATCCGGAAAGAACGGCGCGAAGTAGGTCGGCAGACCGCCAATCAGGTGAGACGCCACAATCAACTGACCGGCCATCAGTTCGGTATTGGGGTTGGTCGTGCTCATGGCGTTAATGAACGGCAGACGCAGCGAGTTAAAGAGGTTGCGTGATAACAGTACAACCAGATCGGGGGCGTCTTTGTACCATTCATCCAGCAACGAGGAGCGCGCATCCTGAACCAGTGCATCCGGGTTGGCATAGTCCCCCTTAGCGATAACCTTGTTACCCATATCGCGGGTCGCAAGCGTCACACCCTTCATCACGCGCGCTGTTGCCTGTTTACGAATATGCTCAATCCAGCCGGTGTTAACGTCCTGAAGGCGCGGATTGGCGGCAAAATCGGAAACGAGCGCATGATTCGTACCGTTAAAGCCGATCATGATGCGGTCAAGCGCGATCTGAAGCGCAATCTGCTTACTGATACGGGTGGCGAAATCGGGATGGGCGTTCCAGGCGTCAAGCTGTGCGTAGCTGATGTAGGTGTCGTAGTTCACCTGCTCACAACGATAGCGGCGGGCGGCTAAATCGTAAGGTGTGATGGGGTTACGGCGTTTGGTGCCGTCGCTGCTGCTGTTGGTGCGGGCAATCGGGCCGGTGGTGTCAATAAGGACTTTTTCACCTTCCTGATCGGTAACACCGATAATATTGATTTTTTGTGTCAGTTCTGTGCTGTTTTTCACAGCGTTTTCGAGACGCTGCTGAACAGCCGGATCAACGGCAAAGTTTTTTGCCAGTCCCGTTACCGGAAGACCATTAAGGCTTGCCTGATGCGCCATGTAGAGGTCAAGCTGGCTGCGGGTACTGGCTGAAAGTGCGTAATTCATCGCTTTATTCTCTCGCTTTAAAATCAGAAGTCGGGCATTTCTGCGGCGTTACCGCCCGTTGCGCGGAAACGGTCTTTTGCATCGCCGTCCTGGCTTGCCAGTTGGTCGCGTAGCGTGGTCAGTTCGGCGGTCAGTTTTTCGATGGTTTTGTGGTCGCTGTCGTGCTGGCGCGACATATCGTTAAAGCGATCGAGAAGGTCAGCGTGTGACTGCGCCACACCTTCCACCGCTTCCCGTACCTGGCTGAACTGCTCGCTGTCTGATTTACGTCCCTTGCCAATCAACTCCATGACACGGCTGAACCATTGTTTGCCTTCTTCGCTGCGTTGCTCTGCCAGCCCGATAATTTCGGCTTCCATCGCTTCAGTGAACATTGGCGCTTCGGTGTGCTGGTTATTGAACTTCATCACCTGTTCGCGTTGCTGTGCCGCGAATTTCAGACGTTCAGTACCCAGACTTGCAGGCGTGTCTGTCATTGCCAGTCCCACAATGTAGGGGTTGCCGTTCAGTGAAAATTGCGGGTGAAGTTCAATGCTGGAGTAGATTTTTTTGCCTTCGTCCGTGAGCTTCTTCATGCGGTCTGTCGGCTCAATTTCCGCATAGAGCGCGGTACGGCCAGACAATGGGCCTTCGGTGATATCTTCCGCACTCAGTGCTGTCACATCACCCATAGCGCAAAGGTCGCTGTTGGGAAAAGGGGAAGTGATGTGTTCCACGTTAACCCGCGCACCATACACCGTGGGATCGTAATTTTTCGCTGCTGCCTTCAGGTGCTCGCCACTGATTTCGCGTCCGTCAATGGTTGAACCGGAAACGGCGACACGGAATTTTTTGCGGGCTGGTTTGTTTGCGCTACCCATGCTGCTAATCCTGTCTGTGTTTGTGATGCAGCCATGATGACAAGGCGCAGGCACCTTCCTCAACGCGGTTTTGTTGTCGCCGGACGGGCAGAACTGAAAGGGTGTGAGAGAGGGATCGCGCGCGGGGTAATCTTCCCGGCATGAAGGGGAGACACGATGATTCAGGATGCTTTTGTACGGCTGCGGGCTAAACAACTTTACTGGCAGGGATACCCGCCAGCGGAAATCGCGCGGCTGATGGGGATAAGCCAGAACACGATCTACTCATGGAAAAAACGCGATGAATGGGACGAAACGCCGCCTGTTGCGCGCGTCACGCAGTCTATTGATGCCCGCCTTGTTCAGCTTACAGGAAAGCCCGATAAAACCGGGGGAGATTTTAAAGAGATTGACCTGCTCACGCGGCAACTGAAAAAGCTGAGTGACGGCCAGCCCACTGACGCTAACGGCACAAAAAAGCCACGCAAACGTAAACTGAAAAATCACTTCACCGAAGAGCAGATTATCGCGCTGCGGGAAAAAATCATGGGTTCGCTGGCCTGGCATCAACGCGGCTGGTATGAGCAGCGGCATCACCGCAACCGTATGATCCTGAAGTCCCGCCAGATTGGCGCAACCTGGTATTTTGCACGCGAGGCATTGCTTGATGCGCTGCGGGATGATGTGAAATACCCGTATCAGCGTAACCAAATCTTTTTGTCGGCGTCCCGGCGCCAGGCGTTCCAGTTTAAGACGGCTATTCAGGAGGTGGCGCTGGAAGTGGATGTTGAGCTGAAAGGCGGCGACAAAATCATTCTGTCCAACGGGGCTCAACTGCATTTTCTGGGGACGTCAGCGGCGACGGCGCAATCCTACACGGGCAACCTGAAATTCGATGAATTTTTCTGGGTCAGCAATTTTATCAATCTCCGCAAGGTTGCCGGGGCAATGGCAACACTGAAGGGGCTTACCCGTACCTATTTTTCCACCCCATCAGGCGAGACACATGAAGCCTATCCGTTCTGGACGGGAGACCGGTGGAATGAAAAGCGCCAGAAATCGAAACGCCAGGAGTTTGACGTGTCATGGAAGGCGCTTAACAGCGGCGTACTGTACCCGGACAAAACCTGGCGGCAGATTGTCACCCTACAGGACGTTATCGATCACGGCTGGGAATATACAGACCTGGAAGAGATTCAGGATGAAAACAGCGAAGACGAGTTCCGCAATCTGTATATGTGCGAGTTTGTCCGCGACGGTGAGTCCGCCTTCAGCCTGAACTCGCTGATAGGCTGTGGCGTTGACGGCTACGACGACTGGCCGGACTGGAAGCCGTTTGCGCCACGGCCAGTGGGAAATCGTCCTGTCTGGGTGGGTTATGACGCCAACGGCAGTACCGGCAACGGCGACAGCGGCGCGCTGTGCGTGGTGGTGCCGCCCGCCGTACCCGGTGGCAGGTTTCGCACCATTGAGACAAGACAGGTGCGGGGGCTGGAGTTCGAAGAGCAGGCGCGGGTGATTGAGGATATTACCCTGAAATATAACGTTCAGCATATTGGCATTGATGTGACCGGCGGTAATGGCGATGCCGTGTATCAGATTGTGAAGAAGTTTTTCCCCGCTGCGGTTCCCTACAATTTCACTCTGGCATCAAAGCGCGCGCTGGTCATGAAAATGCTTCAGGTCATACGTGCCGGGCGATGGGAATATGACTGCGGCGATAAGGCGCTTGTGACGGCATTCAATGCGGTACGAAGAATCAAAACGCAGGCCGGATTTATCACCTACGACACGGACCGTTCGCGCGGTGTCAGTCACGGCGATCTGGCGTGGGCGAATATGCTCGCCATCATCAACGAACCGCTTGGCGATGAAGACGGCGCGGTCAAGAGTCTTGTTATGGAGTTCTGATGAGCAGAAAAAACCGGAAGAAAAGCTACAACAGGGGCGATGGGGTGGGTTTTGAACAGGCGCTTAAAAGCGATCCTGCGCTGAGTGCGTTTACATTTGACGGCCCTTACAGCGTCAGTGGTTTTGACCTGCTGGATAACATGTATTGTGCCGATAACGGGCGATGGTACGAAACGCCGGTTGATTTCGGCGGGCTGGCGCGCGCATCGCGGCAGACCTCATGGCATCAGTCTGCGCTGTACTTCAAACGCAATGCGCTCAATGGCTGTTTTATTCCGCATCGCCTGCTGAGTCGTCAGGCGTTTTCAGCGCTGGCGCTGGACTGGTTTGTGTTTGGTAATGCCTACGTTGAACGGCGTCGTAACCGTCTCGGCGGCACGCTGGAGCTACGCCACGCGCTGGCAAAATATACCCGTCGCGGCACTGATTTTGAGACTTACTGGTACACCGAACCCGGCAGGGATGATTATGCCTTCCGGCGCGGGGAGGTGTGCCACATCATTAATCCTGATATCAATCAGGAGATCTATGGAATGCCTGAATATATCGGGGCGCTGCTGTCGGCCAGTCTCTCACGTTCTGCGGATCAGTTTCGCAAATATTACTATGACAATGGCTCACACGCGGGCTGCATTATTCATATCGGATCATCCGCCGTTGACCGCGAAAGCATGGAAGCGCTGAAAAAAACGTTAACGGAATCGCGGGGCGGCGGCGCATTTAAAAACCTGCTGATCCAGACCACTGGCGGAGGTAAAGACGGGGTGCAGATCCTGCCATTCCAGCAAATCACCGCCAAAGATGAGTTTATGAATATCAAAGCGTCTTCACGTGATGATGTACTGGCGTCTCACCGCGTACCGCCGCAATTGCTGGGTGCCATGCCGGGCGAGAAGGGATCGTTTGGCGACATTGAGAAAGCAGCGCGCGTCTTCGCCATCAATGAACTTAATCCGGCAATGGAAGCCCTCAAATATATCAATGACTGGCTTGGCGAAGAGGTGGTACGGTTTAACCCTTACGCACTACTGGAACAGAACAACACCTGATATCTCCGACAGGTCAAACTGAACATGACCTGTCGCGTTATATACCATCAAATTTTTTCTCTATCCATGTCTGTTTTCTGCTTATTACCCTGGCGGATATCAGCACGTTAGTGGTCACGCCTTCCCTGAATCTCCCTTTAAAAATAACGCCTCAGCGCCATGCAGACGGGCGCACGTCTGAGCAATCGAATCACGCCAGCGCGTGCCAGTTCGTCGCACACAAAGGCGCTCACGCGACGATTTAGCCACATTCTCGCCGGGGTTGCCTTCCAGCCCCTGTTGCGTGGGCTGTTCCCCCGTCACCTGCGCGCGGCAAACGCTTCAATTTTTGTGCACGTACCGATCCGGCCTCAGACCGCGCCAGTACAGGCCGGAAAGGGCAAAAAATCGGTCAAAAAAATTGTGCAAAATTGTGCACTACTGTGCATTTATAAAATCAACTAAAAGACACGTGGTGTGACTTACCTGTACTACTCGATCGGCACGTAGTCATTAAGTTCTGGTGACCAATTGCACTTTTCACATCTGTGCTTTCCATTCTGGCAGATACATAAACGATGACGGCCACAATGCGGGCATCCATTTTCACCGTTATCATAATCACCGAGCGACCATTCCTGCATAAGCTGCTCTTCTTCATCATCATTTAGCATTGATCCCCCTGAGCTATTTACTTTTCTCGTAAATGTAGGATTTTACTTTTTTTATCACTCTACCCCGGCCAGCGATAGTGCGTAAGTGGATATCTGCAAGTCATCAGTAATTCCGCTTCCTCGCCCTGACAGACTCACCGCGGCGCGGTTCGCTAATCATGGCTTGCGGCGAGCGGTACTGGCTCTCTTATTTTTTCAGATACCGTGCGGCTGTTTCTGCCTTATGGGCCAGTACCTGGCGCTTTCTTTCCCACTTAGCCCGCTCTTTTTCTGCTTCCTGCTCTTTGTGCCGGCACAATATCGACGACAATTTTGTGCAACGGCAACCGTAGCGCTGTTTTACCTGTTCCGACGTCATGTTGAAGGTCACTTTCAGCCGGTAGTGATGGGGATTACCGGCTACAGGTTCCGCCCAGGCAATGACGCAATCCCCAAGATCGATAATTCCTCTTTTGTTGGGTAGCAGATGCCTGATAATAAGTGTGTCTCCTGGCTCTGGCTGAGACGGGAGATCGGCTTCGGTTATCGGGAAATTTGCGGGACTGGATTTCAGTTTTTCCCAGCGCTCCGGCGTCAGGTCGAGTATAAAACTATGCATTTTTCCCCCTTGTGGTTTTCTGCCAGCGGGATAACAGGTTGTGCAGGGTGCGTTGGGCGCCGGATGTTTCAGATATCCGGCGTTCCTGTTTCCTGCTGTCAGTACGTTGTTCCGAATCACGAATGGCTTCGGCTTTCTTCTGCTGGTAGATGGCATCGGCGCTGGCGTAGCTGGCCGCACGTTGCAGCGCCTCTTCGTGTAGTTTTTTCCGCCAGTGTTCCGCCTGTTCTTCCGGCGTCAGATTAATAAATTCGCGGTATGCAGCTTTCACTTCCGGCCCCCACTGGGTAGCGGAAATGTCGTTAACGGTCGCTTTCATGTGCTGAATAGTGATGGTGAAGGCTTCATCTGCACTTAACCGGGGTTCACGTTTCAGGCGGTCGATGATTTCCTGCTTTTGCTGGCGGGAATATCGCCGTAAATCGTCAATATTTCGCGGAAGTTCTGTCGGCTTACTGTCGCTTTTTTCGCCGGATTTCGGGGGCTGCGTACAGTTATTGACAGAACTCCAAGGGGCCGCTTCGCGGCCTGTTAAAGGCAAAACCCCGCCCGGTGCCGGATTCAGTTTCGGCACGATGTTGTAGCTTGCGGTGCGGGTGTAGATGAGGTCTTCTGCGTCCGAAAACGGGCTGTAAACCCCCTCTATTTTTGATACCGTGTCGCCGTAATCATTGCCGTTTTCGGTGTGGCTGTAGTACAGGCGAACGGTGAGATCGTCGCGGGCAACGAACGGGCCACCCTGATACATGGTGTAGTGCTGCCAGTCTGACGCATCCGCCACGGCGCGAACGGCTTCGACCTCCGGTGATAACACCAGTTCACGATCGCCCAGACGGCGCAGCTCACGCCAGATAGTGACGGGCGCGCCGCCGATTTGCTGAAACTGGCGAATATTCCAGCGGGAGGCCCATGCTTTAACGCGTCTGGCTTCTTCCTTGAGTGGTTTACCGGTCTCTTTGTCCACTTCGCCATCAAGGCCGTGGCCATCGATATTTTTCGAGATGTATTTGACGATGTAGCCTACGGCGCGACCCCGGCTTTTATCTTCCTGAACCGCTTCAAAACGGTAGTCTTCTGCTCCCGGTTCGTCACCGTCTTCCTCCAGGGCATATTCGCGAAACACTGCTGTTGCTTTTTCCAGATTTTCAGGCTTAAACCACAACACCATATGCCAGTGTGGCGTGCCATCATGGTGGGGTTCCACGGTACGAAATCCGAACGTGCGAATGCCCCGGCGTTGCCAGGCGGCGCGGACGCGTGACCAGACCCTACAAAGGTATTTCTGCGTTTTTCTGGGGCTGGCCCCGTTGTATTTGTCGTTGCGCTTCCCGTCTTTGATGCGGGTGGAATGGTACGAAGACGGGGCCGTCAGGGTGAAAAACATCCCGATAAGCCCCATTTCGTCAGCGATATCCTGAAAACCTGCCGCGCGGGTGGTCAGTTCCATGCGGGCGATTCTGGGGTTAGACGTGCTCGCCAGTACTTTATCGATCAGCGGCGAGCGCTCGCCGGTGTCTTTGTCTTCCAGCTCCATTTTGTGCAGCCAGGCCATGTTAGCCTTTTGCTGTGCCAGCCATTCTTTCAGGCAGGGCTCCGAACATTTCGGAGAGGCCTGCTTACTGACATAGCCCGCTGCAATCATCAGGTGTTCGCGCCAGCGGTCGTGAATACGCTTCAGCTTACCCATCCACCATTTTTCCGCCTGAAGGCGACCAGCGGCCCGCAACGCCTCTTCGGCGTCGAGTTCTTCCTTGCTGTACTTATCCCATCCGGGGATCGCAATATTGATGGTGCGGGCCTTGCTGGCGATATAGCCGTAGGCGTCCAGTATGGAAAACTCCAGGTCTTCGGTCTGGCTGTACTGATAGTCAAACTGGCTTTCAAACTCCGTTTTCATGAGTCTGGAAAGCGTATACGCCATGCGTCTGAGTTTCTTTTTGTCGGCCCACGGCAGTAAATGGAAGTCGTCACGCATGGGTAACAACAGAGCGGGGAGTGTGTCACACGGGTAATACTGCACGTTGACCATCTCAACACGGCGCAATATGTGGCGTTCAAAGGTGCTAAACAGCCACTTAACCGCACTTTCCGGGTTTTCCCCGTCGAGTGCGGCCAGTTTCAGGGCAAAACGGCGGCGAATGATCCCCGGCAGTGATTGCAGGCGGCGGCGCAGGTATTTTTCGCGCTTCTCACGTTCTTTTTCGGCGGCTTTTTCCTGCTCAATAAGGCCGCGATTTTCCAGGGGGGTATTGCACAACTCCTGAAGTTCTTCATACGTGAGCGTGCGGCGCTCGCCGTCTGGCGTCAGATATTCAAAACACAATGATGGGTCGCCCTGGTCGTCACTGGTGGTGACTGGTTCCGGGGTAAGTTCATTTGCTGCTGCGGCGTCGTAGTCCGGGCTGTTCCACGGATACGGGTAAGCCGTCGTGTCCGGGGCTTTGCCGGAAAACTGCGGTGGGGGTGTTGGTGTGCAGCGTCCGCGAGAAGGGGTCATAGCGTGACCGCCTCCATGTATGCTCTTATGAACGCTTCCGCGACCGGCACAACGATGGCGTTTCCGTAGGCGCGCAACTGGCCCACGCGTCCGGGAGTCCCATTAACCAGCGGCTTAAGTCCGGGTTTAACTGGCCTCCACTTTCCATCCCGGCAGAACAGCCAGTCAGCATCCCGCCAGTAGCCGTTAACCGGACAGGTCCCGCTATCTGTGCTGCCACATCCAGCCGATCCGTTGATAACTTCCCGTGGCGAATCCTCCCGCCCTGGTAGCCGCCTTTTGCTGCTGTCGTTGTTGGTGTGGGCCAGCCCGTCAGGCAGGCAATATCCTGTAAGTTCTGCTGGCGACCGGCCAGATTGCGGGCAATGACTTTCTTCGCGTCCTGGTAGGCATTCTTGGTGTTGCTTGTAAGCGGCGTCGGCCACCCAGAAAAGGCGCTGTCGGATGTGCGGCGCACCGAAGCCCGCAGCGCAAAGATCGACAACTGCGACGGCGTATTCCGCCTTTTCCAGGTCAAATTGTACAGCGTCGAACCATGTGAGGCCGTCCTTGCTTGCAACTTGTTCACCAAAGATAACGTAAGGTGCGCACTTCTTAATGAGCTGGCGCCATGTGGGCCACAGATGGCGGGGGTCATTGAATCCCCAGCGTTTCCCTGACTGGCTGAATGGCTGACAGGGGCAGGAACCTGTCCAGACGGGGCGACTGTCAGGCCATCCGGCGCATCGCAGGGCGTAAGACCAGACGCCGATCCCGGCGAAAAAATGGCACTGCGTGAATCCTTTAAGGTCATTGGCGGTAACTTCCTCAACTGAGCGCGTGTCAACTACGCCGGGAGCAATGCAACCAGCGTCGATAAGGTTTCGCAGCCAGGCGGCGGCAAAAGGATCTATTTCGTTGTAGTAGGCGGTGGCGGTCATCGCGGCAGGTACTCCCTTGCGATGGCGTCAGCGGCGGTAAATCGTTTGTGATAGATCGATCTTGCTGTTGACTCAGGCATTTCAAATTTCTCGGCTATTTTCGAAAATGTCATGCCGTCATCACGTAAAGCGCGAATGAGTCCAACGTCGCTGTCGGAATACTTTGTTAAAGGGTTTAAGTCACCGTATTTACAGTAAGTAACACCCAGTCTTTTAGCGCGGTTTGCTATATCCGTGCGGCTCTTTCTTCCCAGATGAGACGCCACCTCTGACAGCGTCATGCTGTGGCGGTGAGTCCGAATAAACATGTCCTGTTCCGGTGTGAACTGGTGACGTTTATGACCCAGGCGTCCTTCACGCCGAAGACGGATCGCCCTGAACTGGACGGCGGCTTTAGTACGTCCCAGTTGTGTGGCTATCTCGCGAAAAGTATGATCCGGATACAGGCTTATCAGTGACTCTTCTTCTTCCAGTGTCCAGTCTTCGTAATACTTCAGCATGACGTGGCCTCCTGGTGTGCGGCGGAGAATGTCTTTCCCGCCCGGCGTGGTGCGCTTACATACCTCTCCCGGCCATCCAGTACGCCGATCACTTCAGCGGCTTTCCCGCGTCGCTGTCCGTTGGCACTGACAGAACGGTGAACATTCAGGCGATGCAGTTTGAATGGCGCATAAATTGCGCGGGTCTCTTTGGTGTCGCTGTTGGAAATCACGACTTTTGCGCCGTAATCCTGACTGGCGTCGAGCAGATACGAGACAAGATCCCGATGGTCATCAGGCGTAAAACCGGCTGCGGTGTAGCTGCGGAAATCCGCGGTTTTACTTTCGGGCAGATAAGGCGGGTCGCAGTAAATTACCGTGTCATTTGACATGAGCAGGTGTTGCGCCCGGAGTGTGTGGCGGAAATCCACGCATAAAAACTCCGCGCGTGTTCTGCGGGCTTTTTCGGCAAACTGACACATTTCTTCTTCGGGGAAACGATATTTCTTGCGCCCGAACGGTACGTTGAATTCTCCTTTTTTGTTGGTGCGCCAGACGCCGTTGAAACTGTGGCGGTTCAGGTACAGGAACAGCGCCGCCAGATTCAGGCAGTCTTCATAGCTGCGATCCCGCTTTAATGCGGTTTCGTTGAATTTTCCCTTGAGTTGGTAATATGCCTCGCTGTTGGTCGCGCTGAATAACGGTCTGGCCTTGTTAATCAGCTCTTCCGTGCATGATGTCAGGGTGGTGAAAAAGTTGATCAGCGCTTCGTTGGCGTCACACAACACATAGCGCTGGTAATCGGTGTTTAAAAATACGGTGCCGCTACCGACGAACGGCTCAACCAGACAACCGCCAGAACGGGGCAGGCGCTCGTTATTAAGAAGTCTGTTCAGGGTGCGGTATTTACTGCCCGCCCAGATTAACGGCGAACTTTTCCAGGCTTTCATACGCCACCCCACTGACCGTATTGCTCGTATTCCTCGCGTGGCGAGAGTTCAGTGTGTGGTGTGGTTTCTGGTGCTGGTTCGATCCTCCCTTCAATAGCGATATTACAGGCGCGGTACTGCACGCCATTAATCAGGAACACATAACGCTCTTCATGCGGCGTGTAGATGTCATCCAGTAGCGATCTGTTCCAGTCGATAAGGTCTTCGTGGATATGCAATATGTCCCCGCCAGGCACAAGTTCGAATACCACCCATCTGGTGAGTTTCATGTTCATACTGCACCTCCCCACTGCGGCAACATCTGAATGTTGGTGAAGGTGTACAGCCAGTACATTTCGTTTAGCGGGTCTTTGTTGGGGTAAACGTCCCGCATGAATACGAAGAGTTCGGCACGAGGATGATTTGCCGGGTTAAAGCCGTCTGTGATGGCGTGTTGGTCGGTTATCTGGTCGCCCTTTATGACGGAAATGTCCGCGATGAAGGCGATGGCGAACGGAACCCATTCGCCGTCTTCGGTTTCCGTGACCAGTTCGATATTGCTCAGGGGCTGGCAGGGCTGTCTTTTTAACAGGCCGTCAAGGTCAGATACGCGGGTAAATACCGTTCCTTTATCAAAAATCAGGGTTGCGCCAGCGCTGTAATCAGGGATGGTAATATCTTCTGACAGCCTTTCCTGATGGAAAAACTTGTCTGTATCATGGTCAGACGGGAAGCAGCGAAAGTCCATCATGCGGAGCGTGGTTGTCTTCTGGCCGCTGGCGAATGCCTCAACAAAGCGGGGTTTGAATTTCATCTGTAGCATCGTCTAATCCTCTTCACGTATTCGTTATGGTTAAGCAGTTCCCATGTCTGGCCTTCGTCCAGACTTAACAGCCGATAGCGGTACATGACGTTGATTACGCGGGCTGGCGGTACTCGTTCCAGCCGACGCACATGTGACCAGTCATCATTCAGCAGGCGGTTGTATGCCACTCTTGCTGCCCGTTCCGGCTTTCCCCGTGGCTTCTTCCTGTTCTGGCGGTAGCGATCGGGGATGATTAGCTTCATTTGTTGGGGGCTAATTCTAGGTTCCTGGCCTTTACCCAGCGGTTATCCTCAAATTCGGAGTCGAAGCGGACGTAATACCGATGCTCGGTGTATGAACTGATAGAGCTACCGACTACTGTTCCGCGTTGGTCAGGGTTCGCTTTCAGGCATACGCGAGTACCTATTACGAAAGGCGTGTAATAGGCTGTGGTATCCGGGCCGCTTGCCAGGTCAACGGCAACAGCGGGGTTAGCCGCTTTCTGAACGGCGCTGAGCTGGGCGCGGAGTTCGGCGTTTTCTTTAACGAGCTGTTCGATGGCGTTAGCGGCGATGGTGTGAGGCTCAGACATTATCGCGACAAAAAAATCATCGTCGCCAGCCATTGCTTTGGCGTGCATACGCAAAAATGCCGCCCCGGCTAATGCTTTTTGGGAAAGGGGTTTATTTGAGTTAATCATTATTATTTCCTTTATTTGGGTTGTACGAATCCCGCCGCGTGAGCGGTGTTTAAATGAACCAGGTCAATTAATCAGTTATTCAGTCAGGTCGTGTAATTCCCTTAATTGTCGGGCTACTGTTTTTAAACTCCTTGCTGTTTCCATTAATTCTGCGGAGACAACCAGATATTCATGATTTGCAAGCCTCATATTGGCAATTTGCAGTGTCTCTGCTGCTTTTGTGATGATTCCGGCTGCTACAATTCTTTGCCTTGCGGTGGCGTCCATTTTGTTTCCCTCTTTTCGGTTAAATTCATTTGTTTTTTAAGCTGTGAATACTTTCTTCTTTGTCTCCATGTGTCAAAAAACATCAATATCCACACGGCCATAAACATAATTAATGCGGCCAGTGATATAACGGCTATTGATTCTGGAATGGTGAATGAATAACTGATATTCATTGTTATCACTCCGTAATTCTGGCGGGGTCGGGGACGACGCCGTCAGTTAATTGTTTTGTCATCCAGTTAAGTTCTTTAAGGTCTTTGCTTGCATCTGTATCTTTTGAGTAAAACAAGGTATTGCGGACACTAAATATTCCGCACTTCATAACTTCAAAGTGTGTTTTCCTGGCTCTGGGGTTAACTTCATTATCGAAGTGATACCCCTGTAAGAACTCGTTTACCTGTTCTGCCGTGTGTTTCCTCATAACATCATCCTCACAGTGTGAAAAAGTGCCGTGATAACCCGCCCGATCGGGGTGTGGTTTCTGCTGTAGTGTTTATATCTCTCTCATTTCGCAATCTTTAAGGGCGATGCAGTCTTTACGATTAGGGATTTCAGTAAGAATTACGTACATTAATGCACGAAATTTGGGGTTGTACGCAATAGCCGGAAACGGACACAACTTTTTTACATCGGCTATGGGCATATACATTTCAACATCAGCAAATAACGTGTCGTCTTTCAGTGTCAGACGTTCTATTTTCCCCTGATTTTTAATATCGCGAGTCACCATTGGATTGCCAATAAACTCGCCTATATTTGGCTGATAATAATCAGCGTTAAACGTCTTTACGCAACTCTCAAGCATTGACTGCGTGATTTCGCGACCGTCAATAATCTTTCCCGCTCTGGCGATGGGGACGTTTTTAATTAATGTGTTCATGTTTGACCTCGTTTATTTGAGTAACCAAAACACCAGTAAGTAAGCGATCGCCGCTAAAAGTATTGGGTGTAACCCTTTTGCTAAGGCCGCTTCATATTCCCGGCGTATGTCGCCGAATTTCACGCGCTTATTGCTGTGTTTTTTCCAGACATATATTGCAAGCACGCCGGAATAAAATATGAACATCGTCAGCAATGGACTCATGATATAGTTAGTTAGCGTGTGCATTAATCGGCCTCGTTAAAAAAGTTAACTGGCATTCACACGATTAAAGCCAGCGCTATCATGAATACGATTAAGACAACTCCAAAAATTGCGGCACTGATGGTTGTCGTTTTATTTGGATTTGCGTTAATTGCAGCCCCAAAAGTCCATCCCAGAGAAAAGATCGTGAATGCGACGCATACAAGAATTGCTGGGTTGATTTCATGACTCGTGGTTAAGCTGCTTTTATTTCTGTTTAAAGAAGTTCATGAACCCGCCAGAAAAATACGCGACCATGTCAACGCAGCGCTTATAGTTCTTACCTTTGCTTGTCGTAATTAAAATCCCACGATCGGCATCGGTCTGAACACTTTTCAGATCGCCGTTGCGAAAACGTTGTGCGAAGGCTTTTAATGTCATCTGTGGTTCAATGCCTTTCTCAATCAGGGCACGCGTCACGCCTTCAACGGTCAGAATTTCACGCTCCCGCTCTTTGTATCTGGCAATGTCGCTTCTTGTCATTTCGTATTTCGGGGTGCGTGATTGCGTCCTGATTGTCATGACTCCCCCTTACTATCTTTGATTTCTTTCATTCCGCGTAAGTAGAGCAGCCTCGCCATGTTAGAGCGCGAGCGGCTTTCTTCCTTAGCCATCCCCTCTAGGACTGCGAACTCTTCTTCATCAAGACGCAGTAAAACCATCTTTCTTGGGCTTGATGCCTTTGGCGCGCGGGATCTGGTGTCACGTATCTGTTCCATAGTGATATATTCGATCTCGTTGTTACTCGGTTTTTATAGTTTTGACCAATATTATTGTCATGTCAATAAGGATTTATACATATTATGGTAACCATGGGTGATCGAATTCGTGAGGAAAGAAAGAAACTCAAATTAAATCAAGCGGATTTTGCTGGGTTAGCTGGGTGCTCACGTAATGCGCAAGCTATTTATGAAAGAGGTGAGAGTCTACCAGGCTCGGCGTACTTGGTTAGGTTGTCGGAAATCGGGGTTGACGTTCAGTACATCCTTACGGGTCAACGACTTCCGCTTACTGAAATCTCGATGGAGGAACGTACCCTTCTCGAAAACTATCGCGCCATGGATAAGGCGGCACAGTTAAATATGCAGGCGGTTAGCGCTGCGTTCGCGCAGGCTAACATGAAAAAGGATGAAATTCTGAAAGACGGCAGCAGCGAGTAACGACTATGGGGATCAGTAAACTACCTGATGGTCGTTACCTGGTGGATCTTCGCCCTAGCGGAAGTGAAGGAAAGCGCATACGCAAAAAATTTATAACCAAAGGCGAAGCGAAGGACTTCGAGCGGTGGGCTATTGCAAAATACACTAACAAGGAGTGGGTAGAGCCTGTAAAGGATGACAGATATCTGCACGAACTGATTGAACTGTGGTGGAAGCTCAAGGGGCAGTTACTGCGTGACGGTACGGCTATTTACGGTAAACTTCTGGCAATGGATCGCCGTCTCGGTCATCCTGCGGCCAGCGACATCACCCCAAAGCTTTTTGCTGAATATCGCGCGCAACGCACTTCTGCCGGAATAAAGCCCAAAACCATCAATACGGAACAAACACACCTCAGCAGCATGTTTAATTCCCTGCATGAATCCGGGCACTATCCGACAAGATCGCCACTGACGGGGGTCAGGCGTATTAAGCTCACTAAGTCAGAAATGGGATATCTGACCAAAGAACAGATCGTGCAGCTACTGGCGCAACTGGACGGCGATAATGTGCTGGCGGTAAAACTTTGTCTTGCCACTGGCGCACGATGGAATGAAGCGGCCTCACTAACCAGCAGTCAGTTACTTGATGACCGCGTGACTTATATCAAAACCAAAAACGGCAATAACAGAACGGTTCCCGTCTCTCCCGAACTGATCGCCAGTATCCGCAAGGGCAAGGATCATAACCTGTTTCCCGATGTTGATTACATAACCGTCAGAAACACGATTAAATCTATCGCGCCAAATCTACCGGACGGGCAAGCCACTCATGTACTACGTCATACGTTTGCGAGTCACTTTATGATGAATGGCGGGAATATTCTTGCCCTGCAACGCATACTTGGTCATGCAAACATTTTACAGACGATGGTCTATGCTCACTTCGCCCCGGATTACCTTTTCGAAGCCGTAAAATTCAATCCTGTTGCCGCCCTTTAGAGTGTCCAGTTTGTGCCCAAACTGCTTTTGTCAGGTGCGGTTACATGCGGTCAGGATGGACATTAAATTATTGATTTATTTATAATGCATTGATTTTAAAAGACTTAAAAAGGAGCCTTACGGCTCCTTTTTTATATTAACGGCGCTGTGCTTATCAGGCCTGTAAACCGCCTCCAGGCCGGATAAGGCGCTTGTGATATCTGACTTATTCGCTCTGAGTCGCCAGATGTCGGCGGCAGGTGAGGGCGTCGCATTCGATACGCACCACGCAAACCGCTTTCATCATATCTTCCCGATAACTGAAGGTTTTTCCCGGATCGGTCTGGCGCATAATGACGTCCAGGCCGTAGCGCATCTCCTCGCGCGTTTGCAATATCGATGCCAGTCCGGTGGCGAAAACGCTGGTGTAGGCGTAGCTATAATCACAGGGGTCATCGGCACGTAGTAATGCATGGTCGCCGTCTATTTCAATGCATACTGCCGGGTTCTTACGTAACAGACGCATCTTTTTCCCGGTGCGTGCGCCGTGAAAATAAAATATCCAGCGTCCGTTCTGATACTCGTAGCCAAAATTTACGGGGACAACATACGGGCAGAGATTGTCGTTAAACCCTATCCGACACACTTCGTGTTTACTGAGAATAGCCAGTATTTCTGCTATATCAGTGACTTCCCGTTCTGGATTACTCATTTCTATTATCTTATTCAAAGAATGAAAATGCCCGGACTACTGTTACCGCAGCCCGGGCGCGCCATCAGCCGTGTTTATTTTTCAATTCAAAACGCGGTGAGACCAGGCCGTATAACGTCCAGCCGAGGAAGGTCACAATTGAGCCGTACAGCATGGCTTCTTCACCGGAGGAATATAGCGCGTAGAAGCTATACATGGCGCCAACGAAGGCCACGAAGTTAGCGACTTTCGCTTTTGATGACGGCACATTCGCCATTTTCTGAATGATAACCAGCGCGGCCATCGACAGAATATACGGAATAATGTTCGTCACCACCGCCAGGTTAACCAGGACGTTAAACTGACTATTCAGCGACGGGCTAATGGTCATCAGCGACAGGCCAGTCTGAATAATCACAATAATCAACATCCCCTGAACCGGCGCGTCGACTTTCGTTACACGAGAGAAGACTTTCGGGAAATAGCCTTCGTCAGCGGAGGATTTAAAGACCTGAGCGATAGTGAACTGCCAGCCCAGCAGCGAGCCGCAGCAGGACATTACCATCAGCGCCATGATCACTTTACCTACCGCAGGCGTGAACATCTGTGCAAACGCCAGACCAAACGGCGCCGTGGAGTTCGCCAGATCCATGTTCGGCACAATCCCGGCAATCACGTTAGTCGAAACGATATAGATGACCGCCGCGCCCAGCGTACCGCCCAGTACCGCAATGGGGACGTTCTTTTCCGGATTCTCGACCACGTCTGCGTTGGCGCAGGCGGATTCCAGTCCAAGAAATGCCCACAACGTCATGGCGATGGAAGAACCGACCGCGCTAAAGAACGGAACATGGTGCGGGTTCCATGACGCTACGTACATGCTGGGGCTAAACCAGAACCAGCCAATGATGCACAGGCCGACAACCGGAATGATGACGCCCCAGACGGTAACGCTACTGATCTGTCCGGTAATACGCGCGCCGCCAAAGTTTGCGATGGTACAAACCCACAATACGGCGATAGTCGCCAGACCGATCTGGAGCGGCGTCAGCGCGGCGCCGAACAGTTCGGTGCCATAGCCGACAGCAGAGATGGCGATAGCCACGTTGGCGATCAGCAGCGAGACGCCGTAGGTATAGTTCGCCATAAAGTTGCCGGATTTACCGAAGGCATATTCGGCGTAACCGCCCATGCCGCCGGATTTACGGCTAAACATACCGCATTTCGCAAACGCCCAGGCCAGCGCCATCGAGCCGACGGCGGTGACCAGCCAGGAGATAATGGATATCGTGCCGACTTCAGACAGTTTGGTCGGTAGCATGATGATCCCGGAGCCCATCATGTTGACCATAGTCAGAATTGTGAGCTGCACGACACCCATTTTATTGGATTTAGGTTTACTCATAATTTTTCCTCCTTCAGCAGGGAGCGCTGCGCGTCACGAGGTTTAATGACGTAGCACCAGACCTGCTTACGGCCGTCGTGTTCTTCGATATAAACGCCCTGCAGTTCAGGCGCAAAGCCCGGCAGCAGGTTGATCCCTTCTTCCAGGGCGCTGAAGTAACGCAGGACAGAACCGCCCCAGATTTCACCCGGAACTACACACAGCACTCCCGGCGGGTAAGGCAGAGCGCCTTCAGCCGCGATACGACCTTCCGCTTCCGGCAGGCGAACCAGTTCGACCTCGCCGCGCAGATAGGCATAGTTGGCCTCTTGCGGATTCATACTGACTTTCGGGAAATGCGATTTACGGAACATCTCTTTTTGCAGCTGTTTCACGTTGTGCCGCGCATAGAGATCGTGCATCTCCTGGCAAAGCTGACGCAGGGTGTAGCCGGCATAACGCGCTTCATGCTGTTTGTAGATGGACGGTAATACTTCCGCTAACGGCGCATCAGCTTCCAGCAGTTTTTCGAAACGAGCCAGCAGGGCGACAAGCTGTTGTAACTTCGCCATGTCTTCTGCCGGCGTCAGCAGGAACAGAATGGAGTTGAGGTCGCATTTTTCCGGCACAACGCCGTTCTCGCGCAGGAAGTTGGCGAGGATCGTGGCAGGAACGCCAAAGTCTTCATATTCGCCGCTCGCTGCATTAATGCCCGGTGTGGTGAGCAGCAGTTTGCAAGGGTCGACAAAGTACTGATGTTCGGCATAGCCTTCAAACGCATGCCAGTGTTCTCCCGGAACGAAGTGGAAGAAGCGCAGATCGCTGGCGATCTCTGACGTCGGGTATGACTGCCACGGCTTACCATCAATCAGTTCCGGTACGAACGGACGGATGTGATGACAGTTTTCGAGGATCAATTTACGGGCATCGATGCCGTTAACCACGCAATCCATCCACATATTGCGACCGCTGACGCCTTCGTGCATTTTGGCGTTAACGTCCAGCGCGGCGAACAGCGGATAGAACGGGCTGGTGGAGGCGTGCATCATAAAGGCGTTGTTCATGCGCTTATGCGGAACGTAGCGCGATTGCCCTTTGATATGGCTATCTTTTTTATGGATCTGCGAGGTCTGGGAGAAACCGGCTTGTTGTTTGTGAACGGACTGCGTCACCAGAATACCCGGATCGTTTTCGTTCAGTTCCAGCAGCAGCGGCGAACAATCGGCCATCATCGGAATAAATTGTTCATAGCCGACCCAGGCGGAGTCAAACAGGATGTAGTCGCACAGATGACCAATTTTATCGACGACCTGACGGGCGTTATAAATGGTACCGTCGTAGGTGCCTAACTGGATGACGGCCAGACGGAATGGACGTGCTTCGCGGGCACGCTGCGGCGCGACTTCGCTAATCAGCTCGCGCAGGTAATCTTCTTCGAAGCAGTGAGCGTCGATCCCGCCGATAAAACCATACGGGTTACGTGCGGTTTCCAGATAAACTGGCGTTGCGCCCGCCTGCAATAATGCGCCGTGGTGGTTAGATTTGTGGTTGTTACGGTCAAACAGTACCAGATCGCCCGGCGTTAACAGCGCGTTGAGTACGACTTTGTTAGAGGAGGAGGTCCCGTTCAGCACAAAGTAGGTCTTATCGGCGTTAAAGACTTTCGCCGCATGTTGCTGCGCAATGCAAGGCGCGCCTTCGTGAATCAGCAGATCGCCCATCGCCACGTCCGCGTTGCATAGGTCGGAGCGGAAGAGCGTTTCGCCAAAGTATTCCACGAACTGATTACCGGCAGGATGACGGCGGAAGAATTCGCCGCCCTGGTGCCCCGGGCAGTCAAATGCGCTGTTGCCCTGGTTGACATAATCCACCAGCGCGCGGAAAAACGGCGGACGTAACTGCGTTTCGTAGTGGCTTGCTGCGGTTTCCAACTGACGACCATAGAAGGCAGTACGGGATTCATTATATTCGAATACACCAGAGATACGCGGCAAATACTCAGGCGGTACGCGCCCTTCGTCATGAGTCGCGACAAACACGGGAATACCGTAACCCGTTGCGTCGATTTCATCGAGTTTTCCGTGTTCAATGTCGTCGATGGATAACACGATGGCAGCCACGTCGATGAAACGACTCTCATCAACATTTACAATATTACGGTGTGTAGAAAAACAATCCGGGCAATGACGGCTAACGGCAATTTTTAATTCTGACATTTTTTCATCTCTTTATTTCAGGTAATAGCAGGCCCTCAATTTCTCGCATGAGAAACTGATTCTTCCGGAAAAAATCAAAGCTATCCCGCTGATAAAAAAATCAGTAAATTAGCTTTATTTTAGATGTAATAAATCCCAACCCGTCCGGTTGCAGGAAATTCAGGATTTAAGGAGTTGAGTACTACGATATACAGGCAGAAACCGTGATAACTAAAATTGCGCTGAGTCGGAATTTCTTCTATCAAACCAGATGGTTAGCTGGCTTGGTGTAAAGGAATTACCGTGCTGTCGCTTTTAACAATTCGAGTTATTTAGGCAATAGACCTGAATGACATAAGGGTCGGAAAGACCTGTATGCTGAAGTACCCGTAGCAGAAAAACTACCGGGCATTAAAGAAATGAAAATCGAAACTATTACGGTGGGCAAACATCATAATATGCGTTGTCCGCCTTATATGGGGCATAAAACGATTATTATTTTCCATTTTGAGGTCCTTTCATTGATTTATTGAAAGCATGGATATTTTATCCAGGGAGCGCCAGCGATCTGTGAACCAGATCAACAAAAAACGATCATTTGAAAAATAATTAGTCGGCGATTATGCATATCGTGCTGTGAAATAACGGATTGTTTCTTAAATGTTAATTATATGTTTTTTATATCCTTCATAAAATATAATATCGCCGCGAAAATAATTATTCGCGACGCCGAAAATAAATGACATAAAAATTAGAAGTTATTTAAAAATAATGAATGGCTATTCACGGCATAAAGCGATAGCCAATTCCGGTTTCGGTAATAAAATGGCGTGGGCGGGTGGGATCTTGTTCCAGTTTCTGGCGTAAATGTCCCATATAGATGCGCAAATAGTGGCTATGCTCCACGGCGTTAGGGCCCCAGACCTGGTTTAATAACTGCCGTTGGGTTAATACCTTGCCGGCATTATTGAGTAATACCGCCAGCAGGCGGAACTCAATCGGCGTCAGATGGATTTCTTCGTCGCCACGGTGGATCAACCGTGCGGCGAGATCGACCGTCACGCCGGAAAAGCGGACGATCGGATCGGCGCAAGGGCTGGCGGCGTGCCGTCGCAGCGCGACACGCAAACGCGCCTGCAACTCGCCAATGCCGAATGGCTTGCTCAGGTAATCATCAGCTCCGGCGTCAAGCGCGGCAATCTTATCGCTTTCTTCGCTGCGGGCGGAAAGGACAATCACCGGTATTGCGCTCCACTGACGCAGGTCGCGAATAAAATCGATTCCGTCGCCATCCGGCAGGCCGAGATCGAGAATAATCAGATCGGGCTTTCGCGTGGCGGCTTCCAGTAAACCACGTTGTAATGTTTCAGCTTCATACACGCGCAGGCCGTCGCCTTCCAGCGCGGCGCGCAGAAAGCGGCGGATGGCCTGTTCATCTTCAACAATCAGAACGTTTGTCACATATCCTCATGAAAATCATCAAGTTCAGGTGGCTTTCCTTGCGGCAGCGTCACACGGAAACAGGCGCCGCCCTGCGGTCGATTATAGGCGGTAAGCGTGCCGCCGTGTACCTCTACGATAGCATGGCAAATCGCCAGCCCCAGCCCCACGCCGGGGACGGAGGACTCTTTGTTGCCGCGGGCGAACTTATCGAAAATCTTCTGTTCTTGCCCCGCAGGAATACCCGGCCCGTTATCCCAGACATCCAGTTGTAAACGATCGTCCTTAACCGCAGCATCAATGCCGATACTGGCCTGCGGCCCGGCGTACTTAACGGCGTTTTCCAGCAAGTTGATCAGGACACGCTCAAATAAGGGGCCATCGACATGGATAAGCGTTAACTGTTGCGGCAGCGACAATGTAATCGGATGCAATAAACCCGGCTCTAACATCTGTAACGCGCTACCGACGACCTCTTCCAGCGTCAGCCACTCTTTTTTAAGATTAAACCCGCCGGACTGAATACGCGCCATATCCAGCAAATTATTCACCAGCCGGGTGGTGTTGAGAATATGCTGGCGGATTTCACTGGCCTGACGCGCGTGGGGCGATCCTGCGCTGGCTAAATCCAGCGTCAAAATTTCCGCCTGGCCGAACAATACCGTCAGCGGCGTGCGTAAATCATGCGATAGCGCCGCCAGCAGAGCGTTGCGAATACTTTCGCGCTCGCTGGCGAGACGCGCCTGTTCTTCGCTGGCGGTTAGCGTCAGTCGTTCCAGCGCGTTGGCGACAAGCAGAGTAAATGTTTCCAGCAGGCGTTGCTGCTCCGGCACCATTAACTGACGCAAATTACCCGGTTCGACGATAGCCAGACCGTACGTTTTATCGGCGCTTTTCAGCGGCAGGATTTGATAAGGCACGCCAGGGAGGGTATCGGTGCCTGCGCCGGCAGGCTGGCCTTTATCAAAACTCCAGCGCGCAATTGCGTCGTCCCACGGCGTCATGCCTTGCTGGTGGGTGAGAGGCAGCAACTTACCGTTAGCATCAGGTAATAAAATTTGGCTGCGCGCCTGGAACGTCGAGGCGATAAACCGCTCGCTGGTCGCGGCGATATCATGTTCGCTACGCCCGACGGCCAGCGCTTTAGACATTTCATATAAATGGCGGGTACGCTGTTCCCGATAACGGGCGACGCGCGCCTGATAGCGCACCCCGGCAGTAAGATTGCCAATCACCAGACCAACCGTCAGCATCACGGCAAAGGTCAGCAAATACTGCACGTCCGAAACGGCGAGCGTACCGCGTGGCGCGATAAAAAAGAGATCGAAACTCGCCACGTTAATCACCGTCGCCACCACCGACGGCCAGCGTCCGTAAAGCAGCGCAATCACCACTACGCCCAGCAAATAGAGCATCACCAGATTGGCGGCGTCGAAGGTGACAAGCCACTGCATAGCGATAAGCGTGGTGATGGCGCAAAGCGCCACGGCGACCAGACAGCCCTGAATCTGCCCACGCCATTTCTCTTTAAAAGGTCGGTTATCAGGCGTTTGCGCCAACGCGCGGGCAGGCGGTTCTTCCAGCGCGACGATCACCTGAACGAGATCCGGCGCGCGCCTGGCAAGACGGTCGGCGAAAGCGTCACGTCGCCACCAGCGTCGCGACGCCGGGCGGCCCATGACGATTTTCCCCAGATTATGCTCGCGGGCATAGCGCACGACCGCTTTCTCTTCGGCGGGATCGGACAGGGTGGCGGTTTCCGCGCCAAGCTCCTGCGCCAGGCGCAGCGCGCTTAAAATGGCCCGTCGTTGCTTTTCCGGTAAGCGGTGTAACGTTGGCGTTTCGACATAGACGGCGTGCCAGACGCTGCCGAGCCGGGAGGCCAGACGCGCCGCGGTACGCACCAGTTTTTCGCTGCCGGTGTTATGCCCGATACACAGTAAAATCGCATCACGCGTATGCCATACTTTTTCTTCGCCCGGATGCGCGCGCCAGGCGCGCATCTGATCGTCCACGCGATCGGCTGTCCGGCGTAGCGCCAGCTCGCGGAGGGCGATCAGATTGCCCTTGCGGAAAAAATGTTCAATAGCGCGTTCCGCCTGACCGGCGATATACACTTTACCTTCGTTGAGCCGTTGGCGCAGATCGTCGGGCGGCAGATCGACCAGTACGACTTCATCGGCGGCATCAAAAAAGGGATCGGGGACAGTTTCGCGCACCTGAATCCCCGTGACGCCACTCACCACATCGTTCAGACTTTCCAGATGTTGTACATTCACGGTGGTGAAAACGTCGATTCCCGCTTCCAGCAGCTCTTCAATATCCTGCCAGCGCTTAGGATGGCGTGAGCCAGGCGCGTTACTGTGCGCCAGCTCATCCATTAAAATCAGCGCCGGACGCCGGGCGAGGGCGGCATCCAGGTCAAATTCGCGGATTTGCCGCCCCCGGTGCGAGTGACGTTTTGGCGGCAGAATGGTCAGCCCGTCAAGTAGCGCGGCGGTCTCTTTACGGCCATGCGTTTCTACCACGCCGATCACCACATCCAGCCCCTGCGCTCGCAGCCGCTGCGCTTGCGCCAGCATCGCCCAGGTTTTTCCGACGCCTGCGCAGGCGCCGAAGAAAATTTTCAACTTCCCCCGGTGGGGCGGGGGCGTTTGTTCCAACAAGCGATCCGGATCAGGACGCAAGGGTTCGTCGTTCATTTCGCTCTGTGTCCCTGTAGCGCATCCAGCGCCAGATTAAGCTCAACAATATTCACCACTGGTTGCCCAAGAAAGCTCGCCAGCGGCCTGTGCGTATATTCTGCAACCAGTTGCGCGACCTGTTCAACGGGAAGCTGGCGAGCCGCCGCCACGCGGGGGATTTGCCATGCCGCGGCGCCGGGCGTCAGATTATTATCCAGCCCGCTTGCCGACGCCGTCGTCAGCTCAACCGGAACCGCGGAACTCGCCTGGGGGTTAGCGGCGCGTAGCGCGGCGACGCGGGCCTGTATTTGCGCATCCAGTTCGGGATTGCTGGCGGCCAGGTTGCTTCCGCCCGACGCCAGTGGATTATAAGGCGTATCGGCGGTGGCGGAGGGCCGGCCATGAAAATAGCCCGCGGCGGTAAACGATTGTCCGATAAGCGCTGAGCCGCGTATCACATGGTCTTTATGAATCAGCGAGCCATTAGCCTGCCAGGGAAACCACCACTGCCCCAGCGCCGTGGTCAGAAGCGGATACACGCCGCCGGTCAATAACAGCAGAAATAACATTGTCGAAAAAGCAGGACGTAAACCGATCATCATACACCTCACGCCAGACCCAGCAGGGTCAGCAGCACATCAATCACTTTGATGCCAATAAACGGCACCACCAGACCACCCAGACCATAGATCCATAAATTACGGCGCAGCATGGCCGATGCGGAAAGCGGCTTATAACTCACGCCTTTTAATGCCAGCGGGATCAGAAAAATGATAATCAGGGCGTTAAAGATCACCGCGCTCAGAATGGCGGAGTTCGGCGAATGCAGCCCCATCACGTTGAGCGCGTTTAGCTGCGGATAGGTAGCGGCAAACGCGGCGGGAATAATGGCGAAATATTTCGCTACATCATTCGCGATACTGAAAGTGGTGAGCGAGCCGCGCGTCATCAGCATCTGCTTACCGATATGCACCACTTCAATCAACTTGGTCGGGTTAGAGTCCAGATCCACCATATTACCGGCTTCTTTTGCCGCCTGGGTGCCGGAGTTCATCGCCACCGCGACGTCAGCCTGCGCCAGCGCCGGGGCATCGTTAGTGCCGTCGCCGGTCATGGCGACCAGCCGTCCTTCCGCCTGATATTGACGGATCAGCGCCAGCTTGGCTTCCGGCGTGGCTTCGGCAAGAAAATCGTCCACACCGGCTTCGGCGGCAATCGCTGCCGCCGTCAGGCGGTTATCGCCAGTGATCATCACCGTTTTAATGCCCATCTTTCGTAGCTGGGCGAAACGTTCTTTAATACCGCCTTTAACGATATCCTTGAGGGCGATAACACCCAGTACGCGCGCGCCTTCCACGACCACCAGCGGCGTCGCGCCAAGACGCGCCACGTTCTCGACGTTTTGCTCGACATCGGCGGGAAAATGGCCGCCATTGCTCTCGACATGACGCCGAATCGCGTCCACCGAGCCTTTACGGATCATCCGGTTATCGATATTAATTCCGCTCATGCGGCTTTGCGCGGTAAACGGAACAAAGGTGGCATGAAGCGACTGCACATCGCGTTCACGCAGGTTAAAGCGCTGTTTGGCGAGGATCACAATGCTTCGGCCTTCCGGCGTTTCGTCGGCCAGCGAAGCGAGCTGCGCGGCGTCAGCCAGCGTGCGTTCGTCCACCCCTCGGGCGGGAATAAAATCGGACGCCTGGCGATTGCCGAGCGTGATAGTGCCGGTTTTATCCAGCAGTAACACGTCGACATCGCCCGCGGCTTCTACGGCGCGGCCGCTGGTGGCGATGACGTTCGCGCCCAACATTCGGCTCATTCCGGCTACGCCAATGGCGGAGAGTAGCCCGCCGATGGTAGTGGGGATCAGGCACACCAGCAACGCCACCAACACGGTGACGCTGACCGCGTTACCGCCCCAGGCGGAGAAGGGCCACAGAGTGGCGGTCGCCAGTAAAAAGACAATGGTCAGGGCA
This sequence comes from Salmonella sp. SAL04157, assembly GCF_046551635.1. NCBI lineage: Bacteria > Pseudomonadati > Pseudomonadota > Gammaproteobacteria > Enterobacterales > Enterobacteriaceae > Salmonella > Salmonella sp. SAL04157. Next base: position 47,188 of record NZ_JBGDVS010000006.1, on the reverse strand, counting down.
ATGAGCAAAATCGTCAGGGCAATCTCGTTAGGTGTTTTCCGCCGCCGCGCGCCTTCCACCATCGCGATCATCCGGTCAAGAAAGGTTTCGCCAGGATTGACGCTACAGGCAATCACCAGCCAGTCGGAAAGAATTCGCGTGCCGCCGGTGACAGAGGCGAAATCGCCGCCGGACTCGCGGATCACGGGCGCGGATTCGCCGGTAATCGCACTTTCATCCACCGAGGCGCCGCCTTCGATGACCTCGCCATCGCAGGGAATAATATCGCCCGCTTTGACCAGGACAATGTCGCCTTTCCGCAGTTCAGCGGCGGGCACGTTATCGGCCTGCGCATCATGGCGCGGGGCGCGCAGGCGGCGAGCGAGCGCGGTCTTTTTCACCCCTTTCAGACTGTTTGCCTGGGCTTTGCTGCGGCCTTCCGCCAGCGCTTCGGCAAAATTGGCGAACAGTACGGTGAACCATAACCACAGGCTGATCACCCCTGTAAACAAGGCGCTTCCCGCTATTTGTCCTGTTACCATAGCGAGCGTTAACAGAGTGGTTAGCACGCTGCCGGCCCAGACCACAAACATCACCGGGTTACGCCACTGGGCGCGTGGGCTTAATTTTTTTACGGCATCCGTTAGCGCCTGTACGAGTAAAACAGGTTCAAACAGCGCCAGTTGCTTGCGACTCATATCAATGTACTCCACATCGCTCAAGGTAAAGAGAAATGTTCCGCTACCGGGCCAAGCGCCAGGGCAGGAATAAACGTCAGCGCGCCGACCAGCAGTACCGTGCCGATAAGCAGTCCAATAAATAGCGCGCCGTGGGTCGCCAGCGTTCCCTGACTGGCCGGCTGTACTTTTTTACTGACCAGCGATCCGGCGATGGCCATGACAGGAATAATCACGCCGAAACGTCCGACGAACATGCAGAACGCCAGCAAACAGTTCCAGAAAGGCGAGTTAGCGCTCAGACCCGCAAAGGCGCTACCGTTGTTGTTGGCGGCAGAGGAGACGGCATATAGCACTTCGCTAAAACCGTGCGGGCCAGGGTTCAGCATTGCGCTGCGTCCGGCATCCGTCATCATCGCCAGCGCCGAACCCAACAAGACCAGCATCGGCGTGACCAGAATCGCCAGCGCGGTCATTTTCATTTCGCGCACGTCGATTTTTTTCCCCAGATATTCCGGTGTGCGACCGATCATCAGCCCCGCGATAAACACCGCCAGCAGGACAAACAGCAACATGCCATACAGGCCTGAACCGACGCCGCCAAAGACCACTTCGCCAATTTGCATCAGCCACATCGGCACCATACCGCCCAGAGCGGTAAACGAGTCGTGCATGGCATTTACCGCCCCGCAGGACGCCGCGGTCGTGACGACGGCAAACAGGCTGCTGGCCAGCACGCCAAAGCGTGTTTCTTTACCCTCCATGTTGACGCTACTGTCCGCGCCTGCCGCCAACAGATGTGGATTTCCCTGAACTTCTGCCCAGATCACTACCGCTACGCAGACCACAAAAATGAATGACATTGCCCACAGTAGCGCGCGTCCCTGACGGCGATCGCCCGCCGCTTCGCCAAAGGCGAAACAGAGCGCGGCTGGAATCAAAAATATCGCTAGCATCTGCGCCAGATTAGTGAGCGCGGTGGGGTTTTCGAACGGATGCGAAGAGTTGGCGTTAAAGAAACCGCCGCCGTTGGTGCCAAGCATTTTGATCGCCTCCTGCGAAGCAACCGGACCCATCGGCAAGAGTTGTTTAGCGCCTTCAAGAGTGGTGATGGGCTGATAAGCCGACAGGTTTTGCGGTACGCCTTGTTGGATAAAAAACAGCGCGATAATTAACGCGACAGGAAATAATATCCATAGCGTAATGCGTACCAGATCTTGCCAGGCATTACCCAGCGTGTGCACATTCTGGCGCGTAAAGGCGCGGATAAGTGCAAAAACCACCGCAATCCCGGTCGCCGCCGACAGGAAATTTTGCACCGTCAGCCCCGCCATCTGGCTAAAGTAGCTCAGCGTGCTTTCGCCGCTGTAGGCTTGCCAGTTGGTATTGGTGACAAAGCTGACGGCGGTATTCAGCGCCAGATCCCAGGACAGACCCGGTAGCCGCTGCGGATTTAAGGGCAGCCACTCCTGCCAGAACAGCAGGCAAAACAGGATGCCCAGTCCCAGCAGATTGAGCGTCAGTAGCGCCAGTAAATACTGACGCCAGTTCATATCGTGGTCGGTAATGCCAAGAGTTCGCCAGAGGATACGCTCAATGCCAGCCACGCCCGGCAACGGAACGGCGGCGATGAGCCTTGCCAGGCCCGAACCCAACGGTTTCGCCAGTACCAATAAAATCAGTAAAAAACTGGCGATCAGTAAAAATCCTTGCGCGGCCATCAGAACGCCTCCGCATTAATCAGGGCATAGACCAGATAACCTAAAAGTAAGAAAACCAGCACGATGCCGGTTATCACGCCTGCACTCACAGAGCACCTCCAGTGGCATTGTTTTACTCCTGAGAAAGGTAATTTTTTGGCTGCAAAGATTTCGCAAAAATTGGCGGGCGGAGTGTAAAAAAAGTATAAAAATGGCAAAGACCATTATTTAACTAATGTTTAGTATTAATTTAACCTTTTTGTAACTAATTTACGCTTTGAATGTAAATCTGCTGGAAAAGCGTGAAAATAAGTGGTCGGATGAGTAGTAAAATTACACCGAAAGCGGTACTATTTTAATCAGGTAACGAGGTTCAATTTTTCGGTGCTATTCACCGATTCAATCTATACCGGGGCGGGTAGCGTCGGTATAAAGGGGGAAAACGTATGGAACACTATAAAGACTATCCGGCGCATGTCATTTTTGCCCGTCGTGCTTTCGCGGTGATCGCAGGCGTGCTGGCGCTGCCGGTGATGCTCTTCTGGAAAGACCGCGCGCGTTTTTATAGTTATCTGCACCGTGTCTGGTCGAAAACCAGTGATAAGCCGGTATGGATGGCGCAGGCTGAAAAAGCCACCTGCGACTTTTATTAATCGCGACCAGCCTGAAAAACCGTCAGCCGCCACGCTGGCGGTTTTTTTATGCGCCAGGGTCTACACTGTTTAACGCTATTCGCCATGACGTTTCATCTTTCAGGAGTTGTATGCCCACCCATTTAGTCTGGTTCAGGCGCGATCTGCGTTTACAGGATAACCTTGCGCTGGCCGCCGCCTGCCGCGATGCATCCGCGCGGGTGCTGGCGCTTTATATTTCCACCCCCGCGCAGTGGCAGGCCCATGATATGGCGCCGCGGCAGGCGGCATTCATCAGCGCGCAGCTCAACGCGCTACAGACGGCCCTTGCAGAGAAAGGGATTCCGCTGCTGTTTCATGAAGTGGCGGATTTTAACGCCAGTATTGAAACGGTCAAAAACGTTTGCCGACAGCATGACGTCAGCCATCTGTTTTATAACTATCAGTATGAGTTTAACGAGCGTCAGCGTGATGCGGCGGTGGAAAAAACGCTGCCATCTGTCATCTGCGAAGGCTTTGACGATAGCGTGATTCTGGCGCCCGGCGCGGTGATGACCGGCAATCATGAAATGTATAAAGTTTTTACGCCGTTTAAAAACGCCTGGTTGAAACGGCTAAAAGAGGATATTCCGCCATGCGTTCCGGCCCCGAAGATCCGGGTGAGCGGCGCGCTTTCTACACCCTTAACGCCAGTCTCGCTTAACTACCCGCAACAGGCGTTTGACGCCGCGCTTTTCCCGGTGGAAGAAAACGCGGTTATCGCGCAGCTACGTCAGTTTTGCGCGCAGGGCGCAGACGGGTATGCGTCACGGCGCGATTTCCCTGCGGTTGAAGGCACCAGTCGGCTTTCCGCCAGCCTGGCGACGGGAGGACTGTCGCCGCGACAGTGCCTGCACCGATTACTGGCGGAGCAGCCGCAGGCTCTGGACGGCGGACCGGGAAGCGTCTGGTTGAATGAACTCATCTGGCGGGAATTTTACCGTCATTTAATGACCTGGTATCCGGCTTTATGCAAACACCAGCCGTTTATCCGCTGGACAAAACGCGTCGCGTGGCAGGAGAACCCGCACTATTTTCAGGCATGGCAGAAAGGCGAAACCGGTTATCCCATTGTCGATGCGGCGATGCGCCAGCTTAACGCGACGGGCTGGATGCATAACCGTTTACGCATGATTACCGCCAGCTTTCTGGTAAAAGATCTGCTAATTGACTGGCGGTTAGGGGAGCGCTATTTCATGTCGCAGCTTATTGACGGCGATCTTGCCGCCAATAATGGCGGCTGGCAGTGGGCCGCTTCAACCGGTACTGATGCCGCGCCTTATTTTCGTATTTTTAATCCCACGACTCAGGGAGAGAGGTTCGATCGCGACGGCGAATTTATCCGCCAGTGGCTACCGGCATTACGCGATATCCCTGGAAAAGCGATTCACGAGCCGTGGCGGTGGGCGGAAAAAGCGGGAGTCGTGCTTGATTATCCTCGGCCTATTGTGGAGCACAAACAGGCGAGAATCGCGACGCTTTCCGCCTATGAGGCGGCGAGAAAAGGGGCGTGATACAGGCCCGGTAGCGCAAACTACCGGGCCTTCTGCTATCAGGATTCGACGGCCAGCGCGCGGCTTTTGAATTTGAAGGACTGATACAGCCAAATCAGCAGGACAACCCCTACGCAGGCTAACGCGCCCCAGGTGATCTGTTCAAAAACATCCACATAGGCGTTGATGGCGTAATTAACCGCGCCGCTGGCGTCGAAGGCGCTTTGCGAAGTCTGGTCAGCGATGACGCCTGCCAGATAGTTAGCTATCGCGCCGGACAGCAGCATATAAATTCCGGTTAATACGCCGGTGACGCCGGGGATGTCAATGCGCGTAATTTGCGACATGGCGACCGGGTCGATAAACAGCTCGGCAAAGCCCATCACCGCCAGTCCCAGCACCATTAGCGGCATTGAAGAGTGTCCGTAAGCGGCGGACCAGCGTGCGCTCAGGGTCAGAATACAGAATCCGGCGCTCATCAGACCGAGACCCAGCGCGAATTTGCCCCAGATACGCACGGTGCGATTACCGCTTACGCTCTCTTTAACCAGCCAGGCCAGGACGACCCCACACAGCATCACGGCAAAGGCGTTCACCGACTGGAACATGGCGGTAGGAACGGAATAGCCCAGAATATCGCGGTTCACAAAGCGGTCGATATACAGGCTGATAGAACTGCCGCCCTGCTGGGCAAACGCCCAGAACAGCATACTGAACAGGGTCAGGGTGACAATCAGCCCCAGTTCTTTGCGTTGTTTGGCCGTTTGCGCCTGGCGATAAATTTTTGCCAGCACGACCAGGCCGATCGCGGTCGCCACGATTAAGGCATAGACAGACCATTCTTTCCAGAACAGAACGGTAATCAGCAACGGCGCCGCTACCAGCAGAATTAACAGCCAGCCCCAGTTCGGCAGCAGGTAGTTTCTGGCGCACAACACGGCTTTATTCACGCCGGTGGTGTGGGTGAAATGACGATTTCCACACAGGAAGATCACTAACCCCGCCAGCATACCAATGGCGGCGAGCGCAAAGCCCATCGCCCAACTGTACTCCTCTTGCACATAGCCGCAGGCGATAGGCGCCACGATCGAACCAATATTACCCGCTGCGTAAAGCAGCGAGAACCCGCCGTCGCGGCGCGGATCTTCAGGCTGGTACAGTTCGCCCAGCAGGCAGCTAATATTCGATTTAAACAGGCCGTAGCCGCAGACAATGATCGCCAGCGACAGATAAAGGAATGTCGGCGCGATCTCACTGGCGCCCAGCACTAAATGACCGATCGCCATTAAAAATGCGCCCAGCATGACTGCCATTCGGTTGCCAAGCACCTTATCCGCCAGATAGCCGCCAAGAATCGGCGTTACGTAGACCAGCGAACAATAAGCGCTGAATAACTCATAGGCGTGGTTATCGTCGTATTTTAGCTGATTGGTGAGATAAAGAATCAGTAGGGCGCGCATACCATAAAAGCTGAAGTACTCCCAAATTTGCAGGGCGACAACGTAGTAAATAGCGCGGGGTTGAGATGCTTGTTTATTCATCGTATTTCCGGGATAGAGACGCTGCGGCAAGAACGCGGCATTCTCAGATAATGCCTTTCTTTGTGGGCTTATTAAGCCTGCCGTATCGTCGTGTTTCCTTAAAGTTACCAACATGATACAGAACTGATTTTTTCTGCAATATGCGTTCTGATTGCATAAATATACATGAAACCGATCGTGTTTTGCTAAGTAATTTGCGCCAAACCCGGGGGTGATTGTTTCTTGATGTGTCAAACAAATGTTTATCGACGAACGGCTAACGGGAGGCTATGTTAACGGAGACTGAACCCGTAACGGGAAAGTAGAACGTGGGTTAAAGGGAGCGATGATGAAAAACACCGAGCTGGAACAACTGATTAACGACAAGCTGAACAGTGCGGCAATAAGCGATTATGCGCCGAATGGTTTACAGGTCGAAGGAAAAGAGACGGTACAGAAAATCGTTACCGGCGTGACCGCAAGTCAGGCGCTGCTCGATGAGGCGGTGCGTTTGCAGGCCGATGCGGTCATTGTTCATCATGGTTACTTCTGGAAAGGCGAGTCTCCGGTTATTCGCGGCATGAAACGCCGTCGCTTAAAAACGTTACTGGCAAATGATATTAACCTTTACGGTTGGCATCTGCCGCTGGATGCGCACCCTGAGCTGGGCAACAATGCGCAGTTGGCGGCGCTATTGGGCATTACCGTGAAAGGAGAAATTGAGCCGCTGGTGCCGTGGGGAGAGCTCTCAATGCCGGTGCCGGGGCTGGAACTGGCCTCATGGATTGAAGCGCGTCTGGGGCGTAAACCGCTATGGTGCGGCGATACCGGGCCAGAGAATGTGCAGCGTGTCGCCTGGTGTACCGGCGGCGGACAAAGTTTTATTGATAGCGCCGCCCGCTTCGGCGTGGATGCTTTTATTACCGGCGAGGTGTCTGAACAGACCATTCATTCCGCGCGCGAACAGGGGCTGCATTTTTATGCCGCCGGGCACCATGCCACTGAACGCGGCGGTATTCGCGCCCTGAGCGAATGGTTGAACGAAAACACGGCGTTGGATGTGACGTTTATTGATATCCCTAACCCGGCATAACTGAGAGGTAATAAAGTGCAGCGAGCGCGTTGTTATCTGTTAGGCGAAACGGCAGTCGTCCTGGAACTTGAACCGCCGATTACGCTGGCGAGCCAGAAACGCATCTGGCGTCTGACGCAGCGTCTGGTCGATATGCCGAACGTGGTGGAAGCCATTCCCGGGATGAACAATATCACCGTGATCTTGCGGAAACCGCAAACCCTGGCGCTGGATGCGATTGAGCGTCTGCAGCGCTGGTGGGAAGAGAGCGAGGCGCTGGAGCCGGACTCGCGTTCGGTTGAGATCCCGGTGATCTATGGCGGCGCAGGCGGGCCGGATCTGGCGGCGGTGGCACGGCACAGCGGTTTGAGTGAAAAGCAGGTCGTGGAGCTACATGCCTCCGTTGAGTATGTCGTCTGGTTTTTAGGCTTTCAGCCTGGCTTTCCCTATCTTGGGAATTTACCAGAACCGCTCCATATGCCCAGACGCGCGGAGCCGCGCCTGCAGGTTCCGGCTGGTTCTGTCGGCATCGGCGGCGCGCAGACGGGGATTTATCCATTATCCACGCCGGGCGGCTGGCAGCTGATCGGCCTCACGCCGTTGAAGTTATTCGATCCGATGCGGGAGCCTCCGGTTCTGCTACGCCCTGGCGATAGCGTACGCTTTGTGCCGCAAAAGGAGGGAATATGCTGAATATTATTCGCGCGGGGATTTACACCTCCGTGCAGGATAGCGGACGTCACGGCTTTCGTCAGTCGGGGCTGAGTCACTGCGGTGCGCTGGATAAACCCGCCTTTCAGACCGCTAATCTCCTGGTCGGGAACGATGCGAATGCCCCGGCGCTGGAAATCACTCTCGGTCAACTGGTTGTCGAATTTGAAAATGAGACCTGGTTCGCTCTTACCGGCGCAGGCTGCGAGGCGCAGTTGGATGATCAACCGGTCTGGACAGGCTGGCGATTGCCGGTAAAAGCGGGTCAGCGCCTCACGTTGCATCGACCGCTTCACGGGATGCGTAGCTATCTGGCGGTAGCGGGCGGTATTGCTGTGCCGGAGGTGATGGGATCGTGTAGTACCGATCTGAAGTCCGGTATCGGTGGGCTGGAAGGACGGCTGCTAAAAGATGGCGATCGGCTGGCGACGGGTAAACCATCGCGACAGTTTAGCGGGCCGCAGGGCGTGAAGCAGTTACTGTGGGGGAATCGCATTCGTGCGCTGCCGGGGCCGGAATACCGTGAGTTCGATCGCGCCTCGCAAGAAGCGTTCTGGCGTTCGCCGTGGCAACTCAGTCCACAAAGTAATCGCATGGGCTATCGGTTGCAGGGACAATCGTTAACGCGGACAACGGATCGCGAACTGTTGTCGCACGGTTTGCTGCCCGGTGTCGTACAGGTGCCTTACAACGGTCAACCTATTGTGCTAATGAATGATGCCCAGACAACTGGCGGCTATCCGCGCATTGCCTGCATCATCGAGGCAGATATGTACCATCTGGCGCAGATCCCGCTAGGGCAACCGATCCATTTTGTGCAATGTTCGCTGGAAGAGGCGCTCAACGCGCGCCGCGAGCGTCAGCGCTATCTGGAACAGCTTACCTGGCGACTTCAGCATGAACATTGATTTAAATGCGGATTTGGGCGAAGGTTGCGCCAGCGACAGCGAATTATTAACGCTGGTCTCCTCCGCCAATATCGCCTGTGGTTTTCACGCCGGTGATGCGCAAACCATGCTGACCTGCGTGCGCGAGGCGCTGAAAAACGGCGTGGCGATCGGCGCGCATCCCAGCTTTCCGGATCGGGATAATTTTGGGCGGACGGCGATGGCTTTGCCGCCGGAAACGGTATACGCCCAGACGCTGTACCAAATCGGCGCGCTGGGGGCGATTGTTCAGGCGCAAGGCGGCGTGATGCGCCATGTCAAACCGCACGGTATGCTCTATAACCAGGCGGCGAAAGATCCCCATCTGGCACAGGCGATTGCGAAAGCGGTACACGACTATGATCCGTCACTGATACTGGTTGGACTGGCGGGAAGTGAGCTGATCCGGGCCGGTGAACGCTATCGCCTGGTGACGCGGCAGGAGGTGTTTGCCGATCGCGGCTATCAGGCCGACGGTAGCCTGGTGCCGCGCACGCAACCTGGCGCGCTGATTCACGACGAAGAGCAGGCGCTGGCGCAAACGCTGGATATGGTGCAAGCCGGGAGAGTGAAAAGTGTTACTGGTGTGTGGACGACTGTCACGGCGCAAACGGTGTGCATTCATGGCGACGGCGAATATGCGCTTGCATTCGCACGCAGGCTACGCGCCGCGTTCAATGCGCGTAATATACACGTTATTGCCTGAGAGCCAGACGATTGAAGCTATTATATTACGGCTGCTAAAAATTATCGTGTTCTGTCCTCTTAATGTCAGGAAGAGGGATTTATTCAATACTATATAAATCCCTTTATAATATATTATTTTAAAAATAACCAAGTGATGCTGTAATAGCCAGTATGATGAGCTTATTGCTGTTAGCAGCAGAATTTTTGAAAATCACTATGATATTGTTAGCTATCGCCATCTAATCAAACCTCCGGGGCGGGTAAACTACCTGACTCTCTATTACCCCTTTCTGATTGATTTACCTCACGATAGCCTCATTTTTAGCATTTATATTCCTCGTCATGACAACTTATCAGGAGACTGAAGCCAGATTGATTCGCTGTTTCACTATCACGTCATGGATAGCGTGCCAGATTGTCAGCTATATGGATTTTAAGCTGTTTACGCATAGCAACTTTTTTAGCGAAAATTAAACTCATCTGATCAGTGATTTTTTAGTATATTATTCATTTTGTTATGATGGATTTGTTTTGTGAAAAGAAAATATCTTACGCAAGAAGAGATTGAAAAACTGCTGTCAGCGACCGACAGAATGCCCTTCCCGGAAAGAAACCGCTGCTTAATCCTGATGGCGTTTATTCACGGCTTCCGGGCCAGTGAGCTGCTGGGGCTGCGCTTGTCGGATATTGATCTTGCAGGAAGACAGCTTTATATCCGGCGCCTCAAAAATGGCTTTTCAACGTGTCACCCCCTCCTTCCCGATGAGTATAACGTACTGAAAAGTTGGCTCAGGGCCAGGAAGTATCTTGAGAAAGGGGCTGACGGAGACTGGCTGTTCCTGTCGCTGCGACGGCATCCGCTCAGCAGGCAACAATTTTTTTACATACTTCGTGAGGCAGGGCGGTTAGCCGAATTAACGATAGCGCCACATCCTCATATGCTGCGACATGCCTGCGGCTACGCCCTTGCTGATAAAGGGATTGATACTCGGCTCATACAGGACTATCTGGGGCACAGGAATATCCAGCACACCGTAAGATACACCGCAAGTAACGCCGGGCGTTTTCATGGAATATGGCGAAAAAAACGTCGAGTATAACCGTACGTTCTGATTCAAAAAGTTAAGTCCGCTTCGCGCTTTCATCATCCTCTCAGATTTACCCCTTCCACACAAGAGTCATGCAATCGTAATCTCTTGCTTATTAAGGAGTTATCCATATAACAATAAAAAAACTAAGGGAAAATTTACCTGGTCCAACCAGCACTATGCTGTATCCATTTTTGTCCTGCCTGCACAAAATGTTAATTTTAAGTGTTAAAAAAACGTATTAAATAATATTTAATGCTGATTAATAATCATATCAAAGAATTAAATACTTTATTTAACTTTTTGAATCATATTGTTAAATCACAGAGAAGTCTGTTCAGGGAAAGCTGATTTACATAATAAATATATAAATCAATAGATTACTGTGTTTTTTATTTGTCATTTTGTACTCCGCACAGGGCAGAATTACCCTGCGGCAGGAGCATTTACTACCAGGGGGACTGACGGCCTGTGCAGCCGAAAAGCAGAACCGGACAGGGTGTCAGAGTGCTGTGTTTAGATAGGGCCAGACGTCATTTTTCATACAGACATGGAATGGCTCCCGGTCCACGAAAGGGTGCGGACATGTTGTTTCCACAACACGAAGCTGCCGTTGCTGGCGCAGTGCCGGGTCGGCAATGGCCAGAGGAGAACAATCTGATGACGCAAGAATATGCGGAAATGTCCACCGGAAGGGGGGGCACCAGTAAGTGTCGGTACAGTATGGGCGCGAAAATATTTTTGCTCCTGCTGTCGGTCTCCACCGTCGCAGCGTTGTTCAGCCTGTACCAGGTTCTGACGTACTGATATGCAGACGTTAACCAGAGTACTGCCGCCTCTCCGGCTGATTATGTTTTGTCAGTCAGGCGAAAATCCTGCGCAGTTTCCGGATACCGGTGGCCTTTGCGTGGAGGACTGCGTTCGTCTCAGGACACCAGAAGGGCTGCTGGATCGGTTGCGTCGGTGGCCCGGCGCGATGGTGATATCCGCCGGACGGCCATCAACTCAGCTTCTGCTGTGGCAACAGGTTTTTCAGCGTTATCCGCGGACAGTGGTTTTTTGCAGCAGTAACGCGTTTTTACCGGTTGACGTCAGCGTGGAAGGTTATTTCCGCCATCTGAGGTTGATTAAACGCGCTATGTCGGTAAGGGTTCTGGCCAGAATGGCTGAGCTTGCCATATGGTCATCACTACAGACATCGCCTTACGAGGAGGAGATGAAAAACGCGTTGAGCGTACCGGAGCTGGTGATGGAGATAAACAGCCGCACGCTGGTCAGGTTACTGTCAGAGCGTCTGCCAAAACAGGGACGGCGGGTGCTGGGATTACTGTTGTCAGGCTGTAGCCCGGAAATGACGGCCCGTATGCTGGGAACCGGCGTGAGGCAGGTCTGGCTCGCGGAGCAGACGCTGAAACAACGCTGGGATATCCCGACAGGAGTACCGCTATCTGATGCGGTAAGAATAAGGATACCGGACGTCGGCCCGGACATCAGTCAACAGAGTGCGTTGGTAAAAACTGGGGCCGGTAACGCACCGGATTTATGCTGACAGCATATTTACATCATGCCGCGCGGTATTCAGACCCGTTATGTTGCGTTCTGAATGAGTTATCTTCGCAAAATAAATATGGCAATCATCGTTGTCCGGAAATACCGCATAACGTGTGACATTAATGAATCTGTAATCAGTGCGAGGGTTTACGCGCTGTGGCGGTAGCGTGGAATTATCTGGATGCGTTGAGTAAATTTCACTTTACCCTACTGATATAAATGACAATGATTCTGGATAAACCATCTAATATTATCTGTGTCTGCGAACAGAGTGACAAAAATAATGCAACGTAAAAAGATACTAATTGTAGGTGCGGGCCTTTCAGGCGCAGTAATAGCACGCCAGTTAGCCGAGCAGGGACATGTAGTCAATATTATTGATCAACGTTCGCATATCGGTGGTAACGCTTATGATGCCCGAGATGAGCACACGGGTATTATGGTGCACGTTTATGGTCCTCATATTTTTCATACTGATAATGAAACTGTATGGAATTATGTAAATAAATACGCTGAGATGATGCCTTATATCAATAAGGTTAAGGCTACAGTAAATGGTCAGGTATTTTCTCTACCTATCAATCTTCATACCATCAATCAATTTTTTGGTGTCGCCTGCTCACCTGATGACGCCAGGAAATTACTGCTTCAAAAATGTGATAGCACCATTCTGGAACCACAAAATTTTGAGCAACAGGCCTTGCGTTTCATTGGCGAAGAGTTATATGAAGCCTTTTTTAAAGGTTATACCATTAAACAATGGGGGCTTCATCCTTCCGCGTTACCCGCTTCTGTATTGAAACGTATCCCTGTTCGCTTTAATTATAATGATAACTATTTCAATCATAAGTTTCAGGGAATACCAAAATTTGGTTATACACAAATGGTCAAGTCCATTGTCGAACACGAAAATATCGCTGTTGAACTATGTCGCTCCTTCACTCAGGAAATGCGGACAGATTATGATCATGTTTTTTTCAGTGGCGCGCTGGATGCCTTTTACTCCTGTCAATATGGCCGGCTGGAATATCGTACATTAGACTTTAAAAAAATAATTTGCCAGAGTGATTATCAAGGATGCGCAGTAATGAATTATTGTTCAATAGATACTCCTTATACTCGGATTACTGAGCACAAATATTTTTCTCCGTGGGAGAGACATGAAGCTTCAATATGTTATCAAGAATATAGTCGGGAATGTGAAGCTGGTGATATACCCTACTATCCTGTTCGCAGGGCAGATAAAATGGATTTACTGAATAAATATCTGTCGCGGGCTAAAAAAGAAAAAAATATTACTTTCATTGGTCGTCTTGGCACTTATCGTTATCTCGATATGGACATCACGATAGCTGAAGCATTACAGACGGCGGACGTATACTTAACGTCGCTATATGAACAAAAAGAAATGCCAGCTTTTACAGTTACCGTTTGATGAAGTGTACAGCGCTAATCGTAACTTTTAACCGTCTTGAAAAATTAAAAAAAAGTGTGCGAGAGACTGTTAAGGCGGGTTTTTCCTCTATTGTTATCGTTAATAATGGCTCAAGCGACGGTACCAGGGAATGGCTTTCTTCATTAAGTGAACCTGGCATCACGATACTTAATCTTAAAGATAATCTTGGTGGTGCTGGCGGATTTAAAGTAGGTAGTCAATATATATGCTCATATAGTAATGCCGATTGGGTATTTTTCTATGATGATGATGCTTACCCGGAAATTAATATTTTAAAGCATTTCTCGTTATTAGATACCTCAAGATACCGTATATTTGCGTCGCGAGTTCAGGACACCTATGGACGGTCTTGTCGGATGAATTTGCCTTTCATCAGGGTTCCATCTACGGTGTTTGAGACTATTTATTATGTGATACGCCCAGAGAGGTTTTCTCCAGTAAGAACTCAGGTTACTAATGTTCAAACTGTGTCATTCGTTGGTATGATTATTGATCGAAAGGTATTGAATAACCATCTTAACGATATCCATGATGAACTTTTCCTTTATTATGATGATTTTTTCTTTGGTTATAAGCTAGTATTGTCCGGGCAGAAAATTCGTTACTCCCCAGAAATTAAATTTATTCATGATATCTCTATTCATGGAAAGTGTATCTGTCCCGAATGGAAAGTATATTATCTTTGTAGAAATTTGTTGCTGTTGAGAAAACTTTTACCCGTTCCCAGGATATTCAGTGTTCTTTCTATAGTTTTACGCCTCTCTAAATATCTCGCCATTTTGCCATGGCAGCGTAAGAAATTTCTTTATCTATATTTTATCTGGCAAGGAATACTTCATGGACTTAAAGGTATTAGCGGGAAATATCATTAGCAGGAAGAAGAGATGAAAAGGTTATGTTATTTTGTAAATTCAGACTGGTACTTTGATTTACATTGGACAGAACGTGTGATAGCGGCAAGGGATGCGGGTTATGAAATTCATATCATAAGTCATTTTATTGGTGAAGAGATTATAAAAAAATTCAAAACGCTTGGTTTTATTTGTCACAATGTGTCTCTTGTTGCTCAGTCATTTAATATGTTTGTTTTTTTTAGAGCATTCCTTAACGCTCGGAAAATTATTAAAGAGATTAATCCTGACTTATTGCATTGTATTACGCTCAAACCTTGTCTGATTGGTGGGGTTAGCGCCAGGAGAAGTAATAGTCCAGTTGTTATCAGCTTTGTCGGACTTGGTCGAATCTTTTTATATAATACCGTGCCAATGAGAATATTGCGTGCGTTAACCGTTTTGGTTTACAAATACATTGCCGGTAATAAGCGTGGTGTTTTTGTTTTTGAACATGATAAAGATCGACGAAAAATATCGCGTTTAGTAGGTATTGATTATCATAAAACCATCGTTATCGAAGGTGCTGGAATTAACCCGGATATTTATAAATTCTCTATAGAGAAAAAACATGAGATACCGATAGTCCTTTTTGCAAGCCGAATGTTATGGAGTAAAGGTCTTGGCGATCTCATTGAAGCAAAAAAGATCCTCAGACAAAAAAATATTCATTTTGTTTTAAATGTTGCAGGTATATTGGCCGAGGACGATAAAGATGCTATCCCTTTGGAGCTCATTCATCACTGGCATCATGAAGGGCTAATTAACTGGCTGGGACGCTCTTCGAATGTATATGAGCTTATTCAGAAATCGAATATCGTTGCATTACCATCTATTTATCCGGAAGGAGTACCACGGCTTTTATTAGAGGCATCATCTGTAGGACGTGCATGTATTGCTTATGATACCGGCGGATGTGATAGCTTGATTATTCATAACTATAATGGGTTGATCGTGAAAAGTAATTCAGCTCAGGAGTTAGCGGTAGAATTAGAGTATTTGTTAAAAAATCCACAGATTCGCTTAGAGATGGGGGCGAATGGAAGAAAACGTGTAAAGGAATTGTTTTCCAGCATATTAGTCATTAATAAGACATTGCAAATTTATAAAGACACTATTGGTTGCTAACACCATAAAGTGCTTATGAAGTGGGTCAGTGTTTAGATAAATAGTATGTAAATATTATAGAAAATAAATAAGTTATATTTTCATATCGTTAAAGAATAAGTTCTTCAGGTAAAGGTGACACGGAAACAATGAATGATTTGAAAGAAGCTCTGGCCAGGCACCAACTTTGGATTTCGCTAGGTTGGAATGATGTCCTGGGACGATACCGGCGATCGGTGTTAGGGCCTTTTTGGATAACGATTTCGATGGGGGTCACCATATCAGCAATGGGACCTCTTTACGGTTCGCTGTTCAGTTCTGGTTCCGAAAATTTTATCATGCATCTTACTTTAGGTATGATCTTTTGGGCCTTTCTATCAGCAACTATTAATGAGTCATGCGGAATATTTAATGAGTCCGCATCAATTATTAAACAATCTGACCTTCCGCTATATTTATATATATTACGTGTTTTCTATCGGCAGTTTATGATTATGTTGCATAATTTTATCATTATACCTTTCGTGATTTTTTTTACCAATACATCGGTAAATCTTGATATTCTCCTTTTTATACCTGCAATTATAATAACATCCATCTCATTAATTTCTACAGGTATGATTCTCGCCATTTTTTGCACAAGATATCGTGATATGGGACCGGTTGTTCAAAGTGTAGTAACGTTGTGTTTTTTTATAACTCCTATCATCTGGACATCGGAACAATTACCAAAGGGAAGAAAGGAATTTGTTGATTATAATATTTTTTATTACTTTATGGAGATGCTCAGGAAACCACTAATGGGAACTGTACCAGATGTAACTATATGGTTTTACACAATAATAACCTCTATTATTATGTTGATGGTCTCAACCTTAGTGTTGACTAAATATCGCTCAAGAATCGTATACTGGTTATAATTAATGAAAATCTCTTGCAAAAACGTTGGCGTAATACTCCCTATATTTAACTCCAGCCACCGTTCATTTAAAAAAACTTTTTTACAGGCTGCTTCAGGTGGACGAATTGGCTCATCGAATACCGGGGTTATTGAAGTAGAGGCATTAAAAAAAATTGATTTTACGCTTACTGAAGGTAACCGTCTTGCGCTTATTGGACACAATGGTTCGGGCAAAACCACTCTTCTGAGAGTACTTGCAGGGGCCTATAAACCAACTTCAGGGAAGTATGAATGTATCGGTCGAGTCACCAGCCTCATTGATCCCATGATGGGAATGGATGGTGAGCTTACCGGCCTGGAAAATATAAAACTGAGGGGACTATTTCTCGGTCTGTCAAAAAATGAAATAAAAAATATTACAGAAGATGTCATCGAGTTCAGCGAGTTAGGTGATTTTATTAAAATCCCCGTTAGAACGTATTCTAGTGGTATGGTTCTGAGGCTTGGTTTTTCTATTTCTACTGCAATTAATCCTGAAATTTTACTGATGGATGAATGGATGAGCGTGGGTGATAGTGATTTTAAAAGAAAAGCAGAGATGAGATTAAATAGCTTTATCTCTAAAGCGGGCATTATGGTAATGGCCACTCACGATGATGAACTGGCTAAATCTGTATGTAATAAGTTCATCAGGCTTGAGCACGGTGAGATAGTTAGCAAAGGTGGATTTTAATATTCTTATTGCAGTATTTATATCACTACGCGGTGAGTAATTTACTATTTTATAATAGCGTTACCCCAGATAATATAAATTTATAGGTTCGTTATGTATTTTTTACTTCAAAAAATAATTTTACCAAACATTGATCTATGCACGGAAGAGCAGCTTTATTTCAGAACTCAGGGCGGGAAGTATAACTATACCTCACGTAACTTACTTGTTCCGCGTCATAAGGTTGCATATTTTGATACTTTTTTTAATGCATTCTCAATTAAGAAATGGAAAAAATATACAACCTTAACATCACTTTTTTTGCGGGTTAATATAATTGGTCGCGGAACTATAACTGTAAGGCATAAAGAGAATGGTGTCATTAGAGTATTAAAGCAAATTGATTTTAAATCGTCATGTAATATTAGTGATGAGATTGAAATTGATATATCAAAAATAAATTTTGGATATATCTATGTGGAGTGGCAATCAGACGAAGACTCTGTTTTAAATGGATTTGAATTTCTGACTAAAGATCATGTTAGTAAATCATCTATGGCTTTAGTTATAACAACTTATAATAGAAAAGAAGCTGTTACTAAAACAATCAATAGAATTAATAAAACACTCTTAACCCAGAGCGAATTTAAAGATCGTTTTAAATTGATTGTCGTTAATAATGGTGAGGCGATTAATCACCCGTCAGGAAACGGCGTTATGGTTATCAATAATGAAAACCTCGGTGGGTCAGGCGGGTTTATGAGAGGTTTGATAGAGGCAGGGAAAATCAACGATGTCAAACATGTCATATTTATGGATGACGACGGCTCATGTGAAATTGAATCGATTTGTCGAACTCATGCTTTTTTACTGATGGCTAAAGACAAAAATACAGTTGTTACTGGCTGTATGCTTTTTGAGGATAACCCGGCAATCATACATGAATCTGGTGCCATATGGCATAGAGATTTTTTACATTACCCGGATAAACATTATCTGGATGCTCGGGAAATAGATTCTTTAGATACTTTTGATAATGAAAGAAAAATAGGCTACGGTGGATGGTGGTTTTTTGCCTTTAATATTAACGCTATTGAATATTACTCATTTCCTTTCTTTGTTCGTGGTGATGACCTGCTATTTGGATATATGCATAAAAAACATAATATTGTCACACTTAATGGTGTGGCTTCGTGGCAAATGGATTTTGAAAGAAAAATATCGGTTCTAAATAGCTATTTGAACTTCAGGACTGTTGCTGTACCTGCATTAATTAGTAAAAGAAAGTTTGCTGCACTACTGTTAAGTGTTTTCTTTGTGCGGGAAGTCTTTCTTGCGAGTTTTTCATGCCGCTATGAACTTGCCAGAGCAATGATTATGTCATATAACGATTGTCTTTCTGGGCGGGAGTTTTGGGAAGATAATGTAGATCTTCTGGAGATAAGAAAAAGAATTAATGCAATAACTCATAATGAAAAATTCAATGTAGAAGGTATTGATATTGTTAATGGTTGTGTTGATTACCCATGTTCTGGTAAAGAAAAAGCCATCTACAAATTTTTTAGATGCATAACCCTTAATGGACACTTAATTCCAGCTTTCTTTTTAATTAAAAAACCAATCGTGGTTGATTATCGTCATTATCACCCTACTAAGTTTTCATTCCGGAGAATTACTATCTATCATTTAAATATAGAAAATGGCAAATTATTAAAACTTACCCACTCAAAAATGGAGTTTTTTAAAGTTATTATTAATGGTTTGTTTACGGCAGTCAAAAATTTTTATCGGTTTAAATCTGCAAAAAAAGAGATGAAAAATAGTTTGCCCTATCTTACCTCAAAGCTCTTTTGGTATAAAAAATTCAATAAAAAATCTGAAGATAAATATTAAACATGATGTAAGTGGTGTTGATGAGAATTATACCGATTTTTTAATTATATGACTATGATAATCTTAGGTATGGTTCTGTTGCTACACCTTATCTGGTGTCAGTCTAATAAAATATTATAATCCTTACCCAATGTCAGCATTCATTCATAGGGTGTTAATTTTTATATATACCGTAAAACGCGAAATCAGAATATGGAAAAGAGTCTTTTAGTTATTGTCCGACATAAACCTGGGCGTACTCGTCTATTAATGCGGGCCTTGCAATCCATTAATGACCAGACGTTCAAAAAAATAAATATCATCATTTTCTGCATGGAGGAAGAATTGAAATGTCACAATGTGGATGATTTTTATCTGAAAGAACTGTCAAATATATATAGTGTTATCTACGACGAAAACTGTATCTTTAATGCTATTAAGATGTCTGAATCTAATTATTTATGCTTTATGGATGATGACGATTCCTGGGCCCCTGAATATGTGTCAAGGCTACTCAGTGTTTTGGCGAATATACAGTCAATGTATTCATCTGTAAATGCAATAGCATGCCATACAAATAAAGTTGCTGAGATTGCGGAAAATAATAGAATAATTATAAATTCAACGCAACCATGGAACCACTATTTAAATGCTGGCCCTGTTAGTTTTGATGTTATTTATTACAGGAATTCTATTCCACTTTCCTCGTGTTTATTCGATAAAAATTCTGTTATCGATGTGATTGAAAGTCATAAATTATCCTCTCCTGCATTTTTCTGGCCTTTTTTTATTCATTACCTGGCAGAAAATGATGTTTGGATCTTACCTGAAGCACTGGCATTTTATCATTTCAGAGAAAATGATGACTTTGAATTTGGCAATTATACCGTAATTAACAATGAGTTATTTGATATAGAATGCAAAATTGCAGAAAATAAAATGATGAGAAGTATTGATGACTCATCATTGCTCAATGTGTTACTTTCAAATATTGCTAACAATAGTCTTTTTCATAAAATTTCTTATATTGAAAATAAGATTAAATAAAATATGGATATGAACTTTAAAAAATACAAGACCGTAAGCTTTGATATCTTTGATACATTGGTTAGCCGGAGGATTTATCGTCCCAGAGATTTGTTTTCATTAATGCAATCAACTTTAGCAACTGAGAACTTTTTTATATCAGCGTACAAGATTGGTATTATTGATAATTTCCCAGAGATAAGAGTTCAGGCGGAAGTAAGTGCCAGAGAGAATAGGGTCAGGCGTTTTGGCGGCGAGCCGGAAATACTCATATCTGAAATATACGATGAAATTTTAAAAAAGCATCCGCAGCTTTCACCAGCGACAGTAAAAAAGATAATCGATCTGGAAATACAAATGGAGAAGATTGTTTTATATAAAAATGCGCGTGGAAGCTGTTTGTTTGAAAAGGCTATTAGTGATGGTTGCAAAGTCATTTTAATTAGTGATATGTACCTTCCATCAGCAATATTAAAGGAGTTGTTAACATCATGTGGCTATGATATCAGTAACATTCCAGTTTATTCATCTGGCGAAGAGCGGTACTCTAAAAATAGTGGTAAATTATTTTCAATAGTCAAGAAAAATGAAAATGTAGATATTGCATCATGGATGCATGTTGGCGACAATGTTCATGCTGATATTCTGAATGCTAAAAAACTCGGCATAAATACTCTCCATGCTGATTGGTCAGAGTATAATCATGGGGTATCTAATCATTGGAAAACTAAAGATATTATTGGTGAATCTATTTGTAAGACTTTATTACTTAAACAAGTTTCTGCTTTCCATCAAAATGATCCTTTAAATGAGATAGGATTTAAAGTATTTGGTCCGTTATTATTAGGTTATGTATCCTGGTTAGCGAATCAGTTAAAGATTCATAAAATTGATAAAGCGCTTTTTTTAGCACGCGATGCTCACTTAATCTATAAAATTTATAATGAATATTTTTCAGAAGAACATGTAAAATGTGAATATTTATATATATCCCGCGCATCAGCTTATATGGTGGGGATGACTGATTGGCCGATGCACAGGATTTGGCATCTTTTTGGTGGTAAGAATAAGAAAAGTATTAAAAAGATACTTGCTATCGCGGGGTTAGATGCGAGTGAGCATATTTCAGATATACATCATGTTGGTTTTCCTGACGAGGAGTATATTCCTGTTTCAGGAGAGGAACATAAGGTTCACTGGCTTATAAATAAATTATTTCCATATATTTTATTAAAAAATACTCAGCACAGGGAAGTTTACGCTGATTACTTTAAAACGGCCTGTGAAGGTTATAAAAATATAGCACTTATCGATGTAGGATGGATGGGTAATATTCAATCAGTATTTGCTCGTTCTTTAGGTGCGCAATGGGCAGAAAAACAAATACATGGGTTTTATTTGGCAACTTTTGCTGGCGCCAATGATAACCGATCTATTTATAATAAGATGTTTGGTTGGCTAACCAACTATGGCCATCCCCACGATAAGTGTGATCTTTTCTTATCAGGAGGGGTGGAAATAATGGAGTTCGCTATGGCTGATAATACTGGGTCAACAATTGGCTATAAAAAAACGGATAATGGAATAATTCCTGTACGTGAAGATAGCAGTGGTTCTGAAATTGAGTATTTAAAAAAAGCGGCAAGATTGCAATCAGGGATTATTTCTTTTTTTGAGTACGTCAAACCGCTCATACAAAAAGGAAATTATGCAGCACTTAGTAGTGTTGTATTGTCAGAACCTTTTTTTGAATTGATAGCCAGACCCTCAAGCGCTCAACTGGACGCCTTATCTTCCCTCACACATTCAGAGTCCGCGGGATCTAACGCAGAAAGAATCGTGCTAGCCAAGAAACTGCCTTTAAAGGATAAACTTTTTCCCGGAGAAAAGTATATCAAAGAGTTGAATGCCAGTTATTGGAAAGAAGGCTTTAAAAGGATCAACAGAAAAAAATTTTGGGCAAAATATAACTAAGCGTCATTTAATTCCGGTAGGCAGACAATCATTATTGGGCGCTTGCCCGACAAGGGCTGAGTCGATTATGCCCTGGCGCGATCACGTTAACCCTGACGGGGAAGTGGTCTCGTGCTGCGATAATGTTATTATCACTGGATACCACCGCTTGTTTGTCCATCCGCTGTGGATGTTCATTATGGCGTTCGATGTGCATTCCAGATAGTCAGAGGCGGTGTAGTCCATTAATCAACTGTTAACAAAGGATATTATCATGCCTGAAGGCCCGGAAATTCGTCGTGCGGCGGATAATCTGGAGGCGGCAATCAAAGGCAAACCCTTAACCGATGTCTGGTTTGCCTTTGCACAGTTAAAACCGTATGAATCGCAGCTTACCGGTCAACTTGTTACCCGGATAGAGACGCGGGGAAAAGCGTTATTGACCCACTTTTCAAATGGCCTGACGCTCTACAGCCACAATCAACTCTATGGCGTATGGCGGGTGAACGATACTGGTGAAATACCGCAGACCACGCGTATATTGCGCGTCAGGCTACAAACGGCGGATAAAACTATTCTGCTTTATAGCGCGTCTGATATCGAAATGCTGACAGCAGAGCAGCTCACGACGCACCCCTTTTTACAGCGAGTCGGTCCGGATGTGCTGGACGTGCGTCTCACTCCGGAAGAGGTTAAAGCTCGATTGCTGTCGCCGCGTTTTCGCAACCGACAATTTTCCGGGCTGTTGCTGGATCAGGCCTTTCTGGCGGGATTGGGGAATTATCTTCGCGTTGAAATCCTCTGGCAGGTAGGGTTAACCGGACAGCATAAAGCGAAAGATCTCAACGAGGCGCAACTGAATGCGCTTTCTCACGCGCTGTTGGATATTCCGCGCCTGTCCTACACGACTCGCGGTCAGGCGGATGAAAACAAGCATCATGGCGCACTGTTTCGCTTTAAGGTTTTCCACCGTGACGGCGAAGCGTGCGAGCGGTGTGGCGGCATTATTGAAAAGACAACACTGTCCTCACGCCCGTTTTACTGGTGCCCGCATTGCCAGAAATAGCCGGAACCGCCATCGGCGAGCGGCTATTGCCTGATGGCGCGACGCTTATCAGTCCTACAAAGGTTGTCTGGGCGCATAGGTTGATATAAAACGGGCCACTGCTGGCCCAGTTAACAGAATGCTGAACAGCCGTAGGGTTTGCATTGCCATGATGAGCGCCATATCGGCACTGCTTCCTGCCGCGATCGCGGCAACCGTATCCAGACCCCCGGGACTGGTGGCGAGATAAGCCGTCATAAAATCAATCTGCATGTAGTAAGCCATTCCCCACGCCATCGCGGCGCAAATCGCCATCAGCGCGAAAATTGACAATAAGATTTGCGGCAATGGCCGCAGCGCCATAAAAAACACCTGTCTGTCAAACCCCAGCCCAATACGCCAGCCTATCGCCATATACGCCACGGCCAGCAGCCATTCGGGTAATTCAATCTCAATGATGCCTTGCGAATGGAGAAGCGCGCCTGCCAACATGGGGAGCAGCATCGTGCCGGAAGGGATACGCATCAGGCGACCGGCAATGCCCGCCACGATCGCTAATAGCAGCGTCGTCAATAAATTACCGCTAAGCGGCGGAAACCAGATCACCTGTTGGCTGACCGCTGCCGCGCTGTCGCCGAGTATCAGGCGTGTCACCAGCACCGCCGCGCCAGCCACAAACAGTACCCGTAGATACTGCATAAACGCCACCAGGCGGATATCCGCCCCGTAATCTTGCGCCATCGCTACCATTGCCGCTGCGCCGCCCGGCGATGACCCCCATGCGCCGGTGTTGCCGGGCAGCGAGCTGTAGCGTACCAGCAGCCAGCCGACTATCGCGCTGGAAAGCAGCGTCACCAGCAATACTAAAAGCACGACCGGCCAGTAGAGGGCGAGGGTGGTCAATATCGAACCGGTTAGATTTTGGGCGATCATACAGCCGAGAATCGCCTGTGCGGCGAGAAAAATACCGCGCGGAAGTTGTAGCGTACTACCTCGCAAACTCAACACGATACCCGCAATCATTGGACCGAGCAGCATCGCCGCCGGAAGGTGCAGATAGAGAAAAATAAGGGAAATGAGCAGCGATAACAGGAACAACAAAAACCACTGCAGAATCGGCATTCCATGCTCCCTGAATGATATTTAGCGAAACCTTAATTAATCATAGAGAGTAACGGGGTAAGAATAAAATAATGAGGATAAGAAAAAAGGGAAAATGTAACGGATGGCGAGGGTTGCGTCGCCATCCGGTTGTCAATTAACGCTTCAGCGCCGATTTAAAGTCGCGTTTATCGTAGCCGGTATACAGCTGACGAGGACGGGCGATTTTCATGCCGTCAGTGTGCATTTCATTCCAGTGTGCAATCCAGCCAACGGTACGCGCCATGGCGAAGATCACGGTGAACATGGAGGACGGAATGCCCATCGCTTTCAGAATGATGCCGGAGTAGAAGTCTACGTTCGGGTACAGTTTCTTCTCGATGAAGTACGGGTCGTTGAGCGCAATGTGCTCAAGCTCCATCGCCACTTCCAGCAGATCGTCTTTGGTGCCCAGCTCTTTCAGCACTTCATGGCAGGTTTCACGCATCACGGTGGCGCGCGGATCGTAGTTTTTGTAAACACGGTGACCGAAGCCCATCAGGCGGAAAGAATCATTCTTGTCTTTCGCACGGCGAACAAATTCCGGAATGTGTTTAACAGAGCTGATTTCTTCCAGCATTTTCAGCGCGGCTTCGTTGGCGCCGCCGTGCGCGGGTCCCCACAGGGAGGCGATCCCGGCGGCAATGCAGGCGAACGGGTTGGCGCCGCTTGAACCTGCGGTACGTACCGTTGACGTAGAGGCGTTCTGCTCATGGTCAGCGTGCAGGATCAGAATACGGTCCATCGCGCGCTCCAGTACCGGATTCACTTCATAGGTTTCACACGGCGTGGAGAACATCATGTTCAGGAAGTTACCGGCGTAGGAAAGGTCGTTGCGCGGATAAACAAACGGCTGACCGATGGAATATTTGTAACACATCGCCGCCATGGTCGGCATTTTGGACAGCAGGCGGAACGCCGCGATTTCACGGTGGCGCGGATTGTTCACATCCAGCGAGTCGTGGTAGAACGCCGCCAGCGCGCCAGTGATCCCGCACATTACCGCCATCGGATGTGAGTCGCGACGGAAAGCATGGAACAGGCGAGTGATTTGCTCATGGATCATCGTATGGCGGGTGACTGTCGTTCTGAACTCGTCATACTCTTCCTGCGTCGGTTTTTCGCCGTACAGCAGGATGTAACAGACTTCCAGATAGTTGGAATCGGTAGCAAGCTGGTCAATCGGGAAACCGCGATGCAACAAAATGCCTTCGTCGCCGTCGATGAAGGTGATTTTAGATTCGCAGGATGCGGTAGAGGTGAAACCAGGGTC
Source organism: Salmonella sp. SAL04157 (assembly GCF_046551635.1). Taxonomy (NCBI): domain Bacteria; kingdom Pseudomonadati; phylum Pseudomonadota; class Gammaproteobacteria; order Enterobacterales; family Enterobacteriaceae; genus Salmonella; species Salmonella sp. SAL04157. The sequence goes on along the minus strand of NZ_JBGDVS010000006.1, from coordinate 21,738 downwards.
AAAAGTAAAAACTCCTTTTGAACCGAGACTACGAATATCAATAACATCTTGACCGAGTGTACCTTTTAGCACATCCAGTTCAATAGCAGTGTCACCAGTAAGGGTGATTTTTGCCTTTGTATCAGCCATTTACGGTCTCCTTAGCGCCTTATTGCTTAAGACTGCCGGAACTCAGACTTGCCTTCTCCACGTCATCTTCCCTGTCGTTAGTGCAGGGAAGATTCTGTGTATGCATCAATCAACCGTTACCAGTTTGTTATTTGGCTCGCCGCTCTGTGAAAGAGGGGATGACCTGGGTACAGAGCAATGGGCGCTTGCAGGTAACGGATTGATTAATTTCGAATTAGCAGCAAATCAGGAACGTAGCAATCCGAGTAATGTAACCTGTCTATCACTAATAACTGTCCTGAAAGAATGGGTCAATATCATTGTACTGTTGCATAACTTATTAACAGGTGAAAGAGTGACCCCATAACTTTTACGCATTATATGCTTTTTCTGGTGTCGTTTGTAACAATTTTGTTTAATGTTTGTCAAATCAGATGATTGAAAATTAAAAAAATGTTGTTATCGTGACCTGTGTCACTGTTCAGGATAAAACCTGACAAACTATATGTAGGTTAATTGTAATGATTTTGTGAACGTCCTATACTGCCGCCAGGTCTCCGGAATACCCTGCAATCCCGAGCCACCCAGCGTTGTAACGTGTCGTTTTAGCTACTGGAAGCAGTGTTTTACATGACGCGCAGTTATAGAAAGGACGCTGTCTGACCCGCACGCAGACCGGAGGAAGGAAATCCCGTCGTCTTTCTGGCTACAGGTAGGTTCACCTCTGTAACCGAAGTCTTAAGGGAATAATAAGAACAGCATGTGGGCGTTATTCATGATAAGAAATGTGAAAAAACAAAGACCTGTCAATCTGGATCTACAAACGATTCGGTTCCCCATCACAGCGATAGCGTCCATTCTCCATCGCGTATCCGGTGTGATTACTTTCATCGCAGTCGGCATACTACTGTGGCTACTGGGCACCAGCCTCTCTTCTCCGGAAGGATTCCAGCAGGCCGCCGACATTATGGACGGCTTCATCGTTAAATTTATCATGTGGGGCATCCTTACCGCGCTGGCGTATCACGTCATCGTGGGAATTCGTCACATGTTAATGGATTTTGGCTATCTGGAAGAAACATTCGAAGCGGGTCAACGCTTTGCCAAAATCTCTTTTGTTATCACTGTCGTGCTTTCACTTCTCGCAGGAGTCCTCGTATGGTAAGCAACGCCTCCGCATTAGGACGCAATGGCGTACATGACTTCATCCTGGTCCGTGCTACCGCTATCGTTCTGACGTTATACATCATCTACATGGTGGGTTTTTTCGCCACGAGCGGCGAACTGACCTTTGAAGCCTGGACCGGTTTCTTCTCATCGGCCTTCACCAAAGTCTTCACCCTGCTGGCGCTTTTTTCCATCTTGATTCATGCCTGGATCGGCATGTGGCAGGTGTTAACCGACTACGTTAAACCACTGGCAGTGCGTCTGATACTGCAACTCGTTATTGTTGTTGCGCTGGTGGTTTACGTCATCTATGGATTTGTTGTGGTGTGGGGTGTGTAATGAAACTGCCAGTCAGAGAATTTGATGCTGTTGTGATTGGTGCCGGTGGCGCAGGTATGCGCGCGGCGCTGCAAATTTCCCAAAGCGGCCAAACCTGTGCGCTGCTCTCGAAAGTCTTCCCGACCCGTTCCCATACCGTTTCCGCGCAGGGCGGTATCACCGTGGCGCTCGGCAATACCCATGAAGATAACTGGGAATGGCACATGTACGACACCGTTAAGGGGTCGGACTACATTGGTGACCAGGATGCCATCGAATATATGTGTAAGACCGGACCGGAAGCGATTCTGGAACTGGAGCACATGGGGCTACCGTTCTCCCGTCTTGATGATGGACGTATCTATCAGCGCCCGTTCGGCGGCCAGTCGAAAAACTTTGGCGGCGAGCAGGCGGCACGTACCGCGGCAGCGGCTGACCGTACCGGTCACGCCTTGCTACATACGCTGTATCAACAGAATTTGAAAAACCACACCACGATTTTCTCCGAATGGTATGCGCTGGATCTGGTGAAAAACCAGGATGGCGCGGTGGTGGGGTGTACCGCACTGTGCATCGAAACCGGTGAAGTGGTGTACTTCAAAGCCCGCGCGACGGTGCTGGCGACCGGCGGCGCAGGCCGTATCTACCAGTCCACCACCAACGCTCATATCAATACCGGTGACGGTGTCGGTATGGCGCTGCGTGCCGGTGTCCCGGTGCAGGACATGGAAATGTGGCAGTTCCACCCGACCGGTATCGCCGGGGCGGGCGTGCTGGTGACAGAAGGCTGCCGCGGCGAAGGCGGTTACCTGCTGAACAAACACGGCGAGCGCTTTATGGAGCGTTATGCGCCGAACGCCAAAGACCTGGCGGGTCGTGACGTGGTGGCGCGTTCCATCATGATCGAAATCCGTGAAGGTCGCGGCTGTGATGGTCCGTGGGGGCCGCACGCTAAACTGAAACTGGATCACCTGGGTAAAGAGGTGCTGGAATCTCGCCTGCCGGGTATCCTGGAGCTGTCCCGCACATTCGCCCACGTTGACCCGGTGAAAGAGCCGATTCCGGTTATCCCGACCTGCCACTACATGATGGGCGGTATTCCGACTAAAGTGACCGGTCAGGCGCTGACCGTGAACGAGCAGGGCGAAGATGTGGTGATTCCGGGGCTGTTTGCGGTAGGCGAAATCGCCTGTGTATCGGTTCACGGCGCCAACCGTCTGGGCGGTAACTCACTGCTGGATCTGGTGGTCTTTGGCCGTGCGGCGGGGCTGCATTTACAGGAATCCATCGCCGAGCAGGGCGTGCTGCGCGACGCCAGCGAGTCTGACGTTGAAGGTTCTCTGGAGCGCCTGAATCGCTGGAACAATAACCGCAATGGCGAAGATCCGGTGGCTATCCGCAAAGCGTTGCAGGAGTGTATGCAGCATAACTTCTCCGTATTCCGTGAAGGCGACGCGATGGCGAAAGGGCTTGAGCAGTTGAAAGTGATCCGCGAGCGTCTGAAAAACGCCCGTCTGGATGACACGTCCAGCGAGTTTAATACCCAGCGTGTTGAGTGTCTGGAGCTGGATAACCTGATGGAAACTGCCTACGCCACTGCCGTATCAGCCAACTTCCGAACGGAAAGCCGCGGCGCGCATAGCCGCTTCGATTTCCCGGAGCGTGATGATGCCAACTGGTTGTGTCATACCCTGTATCAACCGCAAACGGAATCCATGACGCGCCGAAGCGTCAATATGGAACCGAAACTGCGTCCGGCGTTCCCGCCGAAGATTCGTACTTATTAATTGCGGAGACAGGATGATGAAACTCGAATTTTCGATTTATCGTTATAACCCGGATGTCGATAACGCTCCGCGTATGCAGGACTACACCCTGGAAGGCGAAGAAGGGCGTGACATGATGCTGCTGGATGCGTTAATCCAGCTTAAAGAAAAAGATCCAAGCCTTTCTTTCCGCCGTTCCTGCCGCGAAGGCGTGTGTGGTTCTGATGGTTTGAATATGAACGGTAAGAATGGTCTGGCCTGTATTACCCCTATTTCGGCGCTGACTCAGCCGGGTAAGAAGATTGTGATTCGCCCGCTACCCGGTTTGCCGGTGATCCGCGATTTGGTGGTAGACATGGGGCAATTCTACGCACAATATGAGAAGATTAAGCCTTACTTATTGAATAATGGGCAAAATCCACCGGCTCGTGAGCATCTGCAGATGCCGGAGCAGCGTGAAAAACTCGATGGGCTGTATGAATGTATTCTTTGCGCCTGTTGCTCAACATCCTGCCCGTCATTCTGGTGGAACCCGGATAAGTTTATCGGTCCGGCGGGGCTGCTCGCGGCGTATCGATTCCTGATCGATAGTCGTGATACCGAGACCGACAGTCGTCTGGAAGGGATGAGCGATGCATTCAGCGTATTCCGCTGTCACAGCATTATGAACTGCGTCAGTGTATGTCCTAAGGGACTGAACCCGACGCGCGCTATCGGCCATATTAAGTCGATGCTGTTGCAGCGTAGTGCGTAAGTAGTTGTAGTGGTTGCCGGATGGCGACGTACCGTCTTATCCGGCCTACGGGTTACGTATTCTGTAGGCCTGATAAGCCAGGCGCCATCGGGCAATAGAAGTGCAGGAAACCTCTAAAAACTGCCATATGATTAGTAATAATCGAGATGTTCAGAGCGAGACAAGGCGCGGTCTGAACGAATCTTCGGGAGCATAGTTAACTATGTGACCGGAGTGAGCGAAGGCCGCAACGCAGTCGTAGCCTGAACAGCGAAGATTATTAGACAGTTTTTAAAGGTTCCTTAGCGGACGCAGATGACACGACAGTCCGCAACAAGTGAACCCCGGCACGCATACAGCGTATGCGTGGTTAGTATCCACGGCGAAATACTCGTCATAGATCACGTTGCATGTGCGTTGGCTGCACTTGCTCACCCCGGTCACTTACTGGATGTAAGCTCCCAGGGATTCGCAAGCTTGCCGCCTTCCTGAAACGTGACCTATTTAGAGTATTAAATAAGCAGAAAAGATGCTTAAGGGATCACGATGCAGAACAGCGCTTTGAAAGCCTGGTTGGACTCTTCTTACCTCTCTGGTTCGAATCAGAGCTGGATAGAACAGCTCTATGAAGACTTCTTAACCGATCCTGACTCGGTAGACGCTAACTGGCGTTTGACGTTCCAGCAGTTACCTGGTACCGGAGTCAAACCGGATCAACTCCATTCAAAAACACGTGAATATTTCCGGCGGCAGGCGTTGGCTGGCTCACGTCACTCTTCTACGATTTCCGACCCTGACACCAATGTGAAGCAGGTTAAAGTCCTGCAGCTTATCAACGCTTATCGTTTCCGTGGCCATCAGCATGCAAACCTCGATCCGCTGGGACTGTGGAAACAAGAACGCGTGGCGGATCTGGATCCTTCTTTCCATGATTTGACCGAGGCCGATTTCCAGGAAACCTTCAATGTCGGCTCCTTTGCCAGCGGCAAAGAGACGATGAAGCTGGGCGAGCTGCTCGACGCGCTCAAACAGACCTACTGCGGCCCGATTGGCGCTGAGTATATGCACATCACCAGCACCGAAGAGAAACGCTGGATCCAACAGCGCATCGAATCCGGTCGCGCGGCCTTTAGCGCTGACGAGAAAAAACGCTTCCTGAACGAGCTGACCGCCGCTGAAGGGCTGGAACGTTATCTGGGTGCCAAATTCCCGGGTGCGAAACGTTTCTCGCTCGAGGGGGGAGATGCGCTGATACCCATGCTGAAAGAGATGGTTCGCCATGCGGGTAACAGCGGCACTCGCGAAGTGGTGCTGGGGATGGCGCACCGCGGTCGCCTGAACGTGCTGATCAACGTACTGGGTAAAAAACCGCAGGATCTGTTCGACGAATTTGCCGGTAAGCATAAAGAACATCTGGGTACCGGCGACGTGAAGTATCACATGGGCTTCTCGTCAGATATCGAAACCGAAGGCGGTCTGGTTCACCTGGCGCTGGCGTTTAACCCATCGCATCTGGAAATTGTGAGCCCGGTGGTGATGGGCTCCGTGCGCGCCCGTCTGGACAGACTGGACGAACCGAGCAGCAACAAAGTGTTGCCGATCACTATTCACGGCGACGCCGCGGTGACCGGCCAGGGCGTGGTTCAGGAAACCCTGAACATGTCGAAAGCGCGCGGTTACGAAGTGGGCGGTACGGTACGTATCGTTATCAACAACCAGGTGGGTTTCACCACCTCTAACCCACTGGATGCGCGTTCAACGCCTTACTGCACCGATATCGGTAAAATGGTCCAGGCGCCGATTTTCCATGTCAATGCGGACGATCCGGAAGCCGTAGCTTTTGTGACCCGTCTGGCGCTGGACTTCCGTAATACCTTTAAACGCGATGTGTTCATCGATCTGGTGTGCTACCGCCGTCACGGCCACAACGAAGCCGACGAGCCAAGCGCAACCCAGCCGCTGATGTACCAGAAAATCAAAAAGCATCCGACGCCGCGTAAAATCTATGCCGACAAACTGGAAGCTGATAAGGTCGCAACGCTGGAAGATGCCACCGAAATGGTCAACCTCTATCGCGATGCGCTGGATGCAGGCGAATGCGTGGTGAAAGAGTGGCGTCCGATGAATATGCACTCGTTCACCTGGTCGCCGTATCTAAACCACGAATGGGATGAAGCATACCCGAACAAGGTAGAAATGAAGCGCCTGCAGGAGCTGGCAAAACGTATCAGCACCGTGCCGGAAGCCATTGAAATGCAGTCTCGCGTGGCGAAAATTTATGGCGACCGTCAGGCAATGGCGGCAGGCGAGAAATTGTTTGACTGGGGCGGCGCGGAAAATCTGGCTTACGCCACGCTGGTCGATGAAGGCATTCCGGTGCGCCTGTCCGGGGAAGACTCCGGTCGCGGCACCTTCTTCCATCGTCATGCGGTGATCCACAACCAGACGAACGGCTCAACGTATACGCCGTTGCAGCATATTCACAGCGGTCAGGGACAGTTTAAAGTCTGGGACTCCGTGCTGTCTGAAGAAGCGGTACTGGCTTTTGAATACGGTTATGCCACGGCGGAACCACGTACCCTGACTATCTGGGAAGCGCAGTTTGGCGATTTTGCCAACGGCGCGCAGGTAGTGATTGACCAGTTCATCTCCTCCGGCGAGCAGAAATGGGGCCGGATGTGCGGTCTGGTGATGCTGTTGCCGCATGGCTATGAAGGGCAGGGGCCGGAGCACTCCTCCGCGCGTCTGGAACGTTATCTGCAACTTTGCGCCGAGCAGAATATGCAGGTTTGCGTGCCGTCCACCCCGGCGCAGGTCTACCATATGCTGCGCCGTCAGGCGCTGCGCGGGATGCGTCGTCCGCTGGTGGTGATGTCGCCGAAATCGCTGCTGCGTCACCCGCTGGCGGTTTCCACGCTTGATGAACTGGCGAACGGTTCCTTCCAGCCGGCCATTGGCGAAATTGACGAGCTGGACCCTAAAGCCGTAAAACGCGTGGTAATGTGTTCTGGTAAGGTTTATTACGACCTGCTGGAACAACGGCGCAAAAACGACCAGAAAGATGTCGCTATCGTGCGCATCGAACAGCTCTATCCGTTCCCGCATAAAGCGGTGCAGGAAGCGCTGCAACCATACGCTCACGTCCATGATTTTGTCTGGTGCCAGGAAGAGCCGCTCAACCAGGGCGCATGGTACTGCAGTCAGCATCATTTCCGTGAAGTGATTCCGTTTGGGGCCGCTCTGCGTTATGCAGGTCGCCCGGCCTCCGCCTCTCCGGCGGTAGGGTATATGTCCGTTCACCAGAAACAGCAACAAGATCTGGTTAATGACGCGCTGAACGTCGATTAAATAAAGGATAAATAATGAGTAGCGTAGATATTCTTGTTCCCGACCTGCCTGAGTCCGTAGCGGACGCGACCGTCGCCACCTGGCATAAAAAACCGGGCGATGCGGTTGTTCGTGACGAAGTGCTGGTAGAAATCGAAACTGACAAAGTGGTACTGGAAGTACCGGCATCAGCGGACGGCATTCTGGATGCGGTTCTGGAAGAGGAGGGGACGACTGTCACCTCTCGCCAGATCCTGGGTCGCCTGCGTGAAGGCAACAGCGCGGGTAAAGAGACCAGCGCGAAATCTAAAGAGAAAGCGTCTACGCCGGCACAGCGCCAGCAGGCGTCGCTGGAAGAACAAAACAACGATGCGCTCAGCCCGGCGATCCGTCGCCTGCTGGCTGAACACAATCTGGAAGCCAGCGCCATTAAAGGCACTGGTGTGGGTGGGCGTCTGACCCGTGAAGATGTGGAAAAACATCTGGCGAAAGGCGAGTCTAAAGCACCCGCTGTTGAACCTGCAGCACAACCCGCTCTGGGCGCGCGCGGCGAAAAACGCGTGCCAATGACCCGCCTGCGTAAGCGCGTGGCCGAGCGTCTGCTGGAAGCGAAAAATTCCACCGCCATGCTGACGACCTTCAATGAAGTCAACATGAAGCCGATTATGGATTTGCGTAAGCAGTATGGCGAAGTGTTTGAAAAACGTCATGGTATCCGCCTGGGCTTTATGTCCTTCTACGTGAAAGCGGTAGTGGAAGCGCTGAAGCGTTATCCGGAAGTGAACGCCTCTATCGACGGCGATGACGTGGTGTATCACAACTACTTTGATGTGAGCATGGCGGTGTCTACGCCGCGCGGCCTGGTCACGCCGGTCCTGCGTGACGTGGATACGCTGGGCATGGCTGACATTGAGAAAAAAATTAAAGAACTGGCTGTCAAAGGCCGCGACGGCAAGCTGACCGTAGAAGACCTGACCGGCGGTAACTTTACCATTACCAACGGCGGCGTATTCGGTTCGCTGATGTCTACCCCGATCATCAACCCGCCGCAGAGCGCGATTCTGGGAATGCATGCTATTAAAGACAGGCCGATGGCGGTGGATGGCAAGGTAGAAATCCTGCCGATGATGTACCTGGCGCTCTCTTACGATCATCGCCTGATCGATGGTCGCGAATCCGTGGGCTTCCTGGTCACCATCAAAGAGTTGCTGGAAGATCCGACCCGTCTGCTGTTGGACGTGTAGTCAGCAAGAGCATCACCTGCTACCTGTAGGCCGGACAAGGCGTTCACGCCGCCATCCGGCGATGGTGTAATGCCTGATGGCGCGCAGCTTTCAGGCCTACAGGTCTAAAGATAACGATTACCTGAAGGATGGACAGAACACATGAACTTACATGAATATCAGGCAAAACAACTTTTTGCCCGCTATGGCTTACCGGCGCCGGTGGGTTATGCCTGTACTACTCCGCGTGAAGCCGAAGAAGCCGCGTCTAAAATCGGCGCCGGCCCGTGGGTAGTGAAATGTCAGGTTCACGCTGGCGGCCGCGGCAAAGCGGGCGGTGTGAAGGTAGTAAAAAGCAAAGAAGAGATTCGCGCCTTTGCGGAAAACTGGCTGGGCAAACGTCTGGTGACCTACCAAACAGACGCTAATGGCCAACCGGTAAACCAGATTCTGGTTGAAGCGGCGACCGACATCGGCAAAGAACTGTACCTCGGCGCGGTGGTTGACCGTAGTTCTCGTCGCGTGGTCTTTATGGCGTCTACCGAAGGTGGCGTAGAGATCGAAAAAGTTGCGGAGGAAACCCCGCATCTGATCCATAAAGTCGCGCTCGATCCGCTGACCGGCCCGATGCCGTATCAGGGACGGGAACTGGCGTTCAAACTGGGTCTGGAAGGTAAACTGGTGCAGCAGTTCACCAAAATCTTTATGGGCCTGGCAACCATTTTCCTTGAGCGCGACCTGGCGCTAATCGAAATTAATCCGCTGGTGATCACTAAGCAGGGCGATCTGATTTGCCTCGACGGCAAGCTGGGCGCTGACGGCAACGCGCTGTTCCGCCAGCCGGATCTGCGTGAAATGCGTGACCAGTCTCAGGAAGATCCGCGTGAAGCGCAGGCGGCGCAGTGGGAACTGAACTACGTCGCGCTGGACGGCAACATCGGTTGCATGGTGAACGGCGCGGGCCTGGCGATGGGCACCATGGACATCGTTAAGCTGCATGGCGGCGAACCGGCTAACTTCCTTGACGTGGGCGGCGGCGCAACCAAAGAGCGCGTCACCGAAGCGTTTAAAATCATCCTCTCGGATGACAACGTGAAAGCGGTTCTGGTTAACATCTTCGGCGGTATCGTCCGTTGTGACCTGATTGCCGACGGTATCATCGGCGCGGTGGAAGAAGTGGGCGTTAACGTTCCGGTGGTGGTGCGTCTGGAAGGCAACAACGCTGAACTCGGCGCGAAGAAACTGGCTGACAGTGGCCTGAATATTATTGCAGCGAAAAGTCTGACGGATGCAGCTCAGCAGGTTGTTGCCGCAGTGGAGGGGAAATAATGTCCGTTTTAATTAATAAAGATACCAAGGTTATCTGCCAGGGCTTCACCGGTAGCCAGGGGACTTTCCACTCCGAACAGGCGATTGCTTACGGTACGCAGATGGTCGGCGGCGTAACGCCGGGCAAAGGCGGCACCACGCATCTGGGTCTGCCGGTGTTCAACACCGTGCGCGAAGCGGTAGAAGCTACCGGTGCGACCGCATCCGTTATCTACGTGCCGGCGCCGTTCTGCAAAGACTCCATTCTGGAAGCGATCGACGCAGGCATCAAACTGATTATCACCATCACCGAAGGTATTCCGACGCTGGATATGCTGACCGTGAAAGTGAAGCTGGACGAAGCGGGCGTACGCATGATCGGCCCGAACTGCCCAGGTGTGATCACCCCGGGCGAATGCAAAATCGGCATCATGCCGGGTCACATTCATAAGCCGGGTAAAGTGGGTATCGTTTCCCGTTCCGGCACGCTGACCTATGAAGCGGTTAAGCAGACCACCGACTACGGTTTCGGCCAGTCCACCTGCGTGGGTATCGGCGGCGACCCGATTCCGGGCTCTAACTTCATCGACATCCTGAAGCTGTTCCAGGAAGATCCGCAGACTGAAGCGATCGTGATGATCGGCGAGATCGGCGGTAGCGCAGAAGAAGAAGCGGCGGCTTATATTAAAGACCACGTGACCAAGCCGGTTGTTGGCTATATCGCGGGTGTTACCGCGCCGAAAGGCAAGCGCATGGGCCACGCTGGCGCCATCATTGCCGGTGGTAAAGGCACTGCGGATGAAAAATTCGCCGCGCTGGAAGCCGCGGGCGTGAAAACCGTTCGCAGCCTGGCCGATATCGGCGAAGCGCTGAAAGCAATTATAAAATAAAACTCGCTGTTCCTGCGGGAACAGATAAATGTCCGTTTTCGACATGGTTGGCCACCTTTACGGTGGCCTTTTTTATGGCTTTATTGTTTGTGGCAAAGTACGGGTGAAGCATCCGGGATATAAAATTATTGGCTTTGTAAATATTGAACTATAGGAAAATGATGCCTCATTAAAAAAACATGGTGGAGTCTAAAAATAATTGATAATAACCGTCTGGCAGCGGCAGTAAATTTACTCAGTTTGCTGGTTAACTCTTTTTCAGCAAATACAGATGCTGTCTTAGTGAAAGACCTGCCGACCTCACTGGAGACGGATTATGCGCTTTCCGCCATGAAAAAAACGCATCGCAGCATTACACTATGTTGACGCTAACCTCTATAGTAAATTGACGCTTGACTCTGTGGCCGCGCATGTTTGCCTGAGCGCGAACTACATGTCTCCTCAGATGTATCGCGCTTACACAGACTGCTTGTTTAATGGCAGAATAAAACAGCTATTTTAATCATAAGAGTACCGACATTATTTCCATGAAGTATTAAAGATATCGTTTAATAAATTATATGAACTTTTGCTGGTTAAAAGAGGTTAACTTTAAAAATTATTAAGAACTTATTGACACTATTCGTTCGTGATTAATCATGTTTAAAGGGTATTTATGGCTGCGAATAAACAGAATTATCACTATGAGTGACGTAGAAATTGAGGGTGAATCTGTGAAGGTGATAACAGAATCTTCGCTATAATAATTATAGAGAGGTAAATACGGTGTTATTGAAATAAAAAAAGTAGCGAATAAAATGTTTGTTTCTGGTTATCTGGAAAGCTTATTAGCGATAATTAAGGCGATAACCTGGCAAGATGATCCTGGCCGTTAGTCGTCGGGAAAGGGAAGTTGGGGCAGGGTAATCCCGGTGGGATGATGGCGCGTGTGCAATGAGATAGTTTCTTTGCGGTGTTAATTATAAGTAAAATAAAAATAGACTAAATGTATAAAATAATAAGTGTTGATAACCTACAGAAAAAATCTGTGAGCTATTTAGCAATAATTGAACATCAATGTGGAATGTTTTTTACTGGATGAGGGGCAGTAAAAAACGCACAAAATGTTTAGCCTTACCGAATAAGCCTCTTTTTACAGGGGGTTTGAAATTACTCTTTGCAAAAACAAAAAGTTAACAAAAAATTCACCATGCATTCAATGAATAAACATTATTAACATTAACTTCAAAAATTGATTTTAATCAATATTTAAATGTTGGAAAAGAGCATCAAAACTGGTTAAATTGTCCGTGATCAAATTCCCTGAAAAGCGATAGATTAGCCATAAATTGATCGCTGTCGAAAAAAGCAAATCTGACCCACTAAAAACCTGTTTATTGTAAGGGTTTTACGGCGTAATATATTTGCGGGATCAATTTGGGTTTTTTATTAACATGTTTGTAACCTTTCATCATTACTGTTTCCTTCCCGAGGGGATAGTACGATGGAAGGCCGCAAATAAATTTGTATTGGGGCATGCGTGTGACCCTTTCTAACGGGGTTCACTCTCGGAGTCTTCATGCGATGAGCAAGGAGTCATGATGTTAGATATAGTCGAACTGTCGCGCTTACAGTTTGCCTTGACCGCGATGTACCACTTCCTGTTTGTGCCGCTAACGCTCGGTATGGCGTTCCTGCTGGCCATTATGGAAACGGTATACGTCCTTTCCGGCAAACAGATTTATAAAGATATGACCAAGTTCTGGGGCAAGTTGTTTGGTATCAACTTTGCTCTGGGTGTGGCTACCGGTTTGACCATGGAGTTCCAGTTCGGGACAAACTGGTCGTACTACTCCCACTATGTTGGGGACATCTTCGGTGCGCCGCTGGCCATCGAAGGTTTGATGGCCTTCTTCCTCGAATCCACCTTTGTAGGTCTGTTCTTCTTCGGCTGGGATCGTCTGAGTAAAGTTCAGCATATGTGCGTCACCTGGCTGGTGGCTCTGGGGTCCAACCTCTCCGCGTTGTGGATTCTGGTAGCGAACGGCTGGATGCAAAACCCAATCGCTGCGGATTTCAATTTCGAAACCATGCGTATGGAAATGGTGAGCTTCTCTGAACTGGTGCTGAACCCGGTAGCACAGGTGAAATTTGTTCACACTGTGGCGTCCGGCTATGTCACCGGCGCGATGTTCATCCTCGGTATCAGCGCTTACTACATGCTGAAAGGTCGTGACTTCGCCTTTGCTAAACGCTCCTTTGCTATTGCCGCCAGCTTCGGTATGGCTGCCGTACTGTCCGTTATCGTACTCGGCGACGAATCCGGTTACGAAATGGGCGACGTGCAGAAAACCAAGCTCGCTGCGATTGAAGCCGAATGGGAAACGCAACCTGCTCCGGCCTCCTTTACCCTGTTCGGTATTCCTGACCAGGACAAACAGGAAAACCATCTGGCGATTCAGATCCCTTATGCGCTCGGCATTATCGCTACGCGTTCCGTGGACACGCCGGTTATTGGCCTGAAAGATCTCATGGTTCAGCATGAAGAGCGTATCCGTAACGGGATGAAAGCCTATGAACTGCTGGAGCAGCTGCGCGCCGGTTCTACCGACCAGGCCGTTCGCGACCAGTTTAACAGCATGAAGAAAGATCTCGGTTACGGCCTGCTGCTGAAACGCTATACGCCTAATGTGACTGACGCGACCGAAGCGCAGATCCAGCAAGCGACGAAAGATTCCATTCCTCGCGTTGCGCCGCTGTACTTCGCTTTCCGTATCATGGTGGCGTGCGGCTTCCTGCTGCTGGCGATCATCGCACTTTCCTTCTGGAGCGTGATTCGTAACCGCATCGGTGAGAAAAAATGGCTGTTGCGCGCGGCGCTGTACGGTATTCCACTGCCGTGGATTGCGGTTGAAGCAGGTTGGTTCGTCGCCGAATATGGTCGTCAGCCGTGGGCGATCGGCGAAGTGTTGCCGACAGCCGTGGCGAACTCATCGCTGACCGTGGGCGATCTGCTGTTCTCCATGTTCCTGATTTGCGGCCTGTATACCCTGTTCCTGGTGGCAGAATTGTTCCTGATGTTCAAATTTGCACGCCTTGGCCCAAGCAGCCTGAAAACCGGTCGCTATCACTTTGAGCAGTCCACCGTGACTTCTCAGCCGGCACGCTAAGACAGGAGTCGTCAAATGATCGATTATGAAGTACTACGTTTTATCTGGTGGCTGCTGGTTGGCATTTTGCTAATTGGTTTCGCTGTCACCGATGGGTTCGACATGGGGGTGGGGATGCTCACCCGTTTCCTCGGTCGTAACGACACCGAACGTCGAATTATGATTAACTCTATCGCCCCACACTGGGACGGTAACCAGGTGTGGTTGATCACCGCGGGCGGTGCGTTGTTTGCTGCCTGGCCGATGGTTTACGCTGCGGCGTTCTCCGGTTTCTATGTGGCGATGATCCTGGTGCTGGCGTCTTTGTTCTTCCGTCCGGTCGGTTTTGATTACCGTTCCAAGATTGAAGACCCGCGCTGGCGCAACATGTGGGACTGGGGCGTGTTCATCGGTAGCTTTGTGCCGCCGCTGGTGATTGGCGTGGCCTTTGGCAACCTGTTGCAGGGCGTACCGTTCCATGTAGATGAGTATCTGCGTCTGTACTACACCGGTAACTTCTTCCAGTTGCTGAACCCGTTTGGTCTGCTGGCGGGTATCGTAAGCGTAGGGATGATCATCACGCAGGGGGCGACTTACCTGCAAATGCGCACCGTTGGCGAACTGCACCTGCGCGCGCGCGCCACCTCGCAGATTGCGGCGCTGGTGACATTAGTGTGCTTTGCGCTGGCGGGCGTTTGGGTAATGTATGGTATTGATGGTTATGTCGTGACATCCGCGATTGACCATCATGCCGCCTCTAACCCGCTGACTAAAGAAGTGGCGCGTGAAGCTGGCGCCTGGCTGGTGAACTTTAATAATGCTCCGATCCTGTGGTTGGTTCCGGCTCTGGGCGTGGTTCTGCCGCTGCTGACTATCCTGACTTCCCGTATGGAGAAAGGCGCGTGGGCATTCCTGTTCTCTTCGCTGACGTTGGCCTGCATTATTCTGACGGCGGGTATCGCTATGTTCCCGTTTGTGATGCCGTCCAGCACGATGATGAATGCCAGTCTGACCATGTGGGATGCGACATCCAGCCAGATGACGCTGAACCTGATGACCTGGGTTGCGGCGGTGTTCGTACCGATCATTCTGATCTACACCAGCTGGTGTTACTGGAAAATGTTCGGTCGTATCACTAAAGAACATATTGAAAGCAACACCCACTCTCTGTACTAAGTAAGGAGCTTAAAATGTGGTATTTCGCATGGATTCTGGGAACGCTTCTTGCCTGTGCATTCGGGATCATTACCGCCCTGGCGCTTGAGCACGTTGAAGCGGGTAAAACCGGTCAAGAAGAAAGCTAATGACCCATATTATCGCAAAACTGTATGCGGTAATGGACAAGCGCCCGTTAAGGGCGCTTTCCTTCGTGATGGCGATAGTGCTGGCAGGATGTATGTTCTGGGACCCGTCACGGTTTGCCGCCAGGACCAGCACGCTTGAAATCTGGCACGGATTACTGCTGATGTGGGCGGTTTGCGCAGGCATAATCCACGGCGTGGGTTTTCGCCCTGAATCCGTACACTGGCAAGGGATTTTTTGTCCGCTCCTTGCGGATATCGTCCTTATCGTTGGCCTGATTTTCTTCTTCTTGTGAATAAGAAACCTCCTTAAAAATATAGGGGCTTGCATAAGCCCATATATTTTTACTCTCCCTTAACTTCCCCCCATTCCCAAGCCTCATTCCCGCGCGTATAGTAGCAACGTTTAAAAGCTCTACTTTTGTTGCATTACCGGGATGTAAAGTGAATACAAGGCGATATACAACGGCATTCTTGAGGCATTACGGCGGCAAGCGGATGACGCCAACAAAGAGGCTGCAGGGATGAATAAGTATATGTTTCGATGGCCAATTCGAGTTTATTACGAAGACACGGACGCCGGCGGTGTGGTTTATCACGCCAGCTATGTCGCTTTTTATGAAAGAGCGCGCACGGAGATGCTGCGTCACCATCACTTCAGCCAACAGGTGCTGCTGGCGGAGCGGGTCGCCTTTGTGGTGCGCAAGATGACGCTGGAATACTATGCGCCTGCGCGGCTCGACGATATGCTTGAAGTTCAAACAGAAATTACGTCAATGCGTGGCACCGCTTTGGTTTTCACGCAACGCATTGTCAACGCAGAGAACACGCTGCTAAATGAAGCAGAGGTTCTGATTGTTTGCGTTGATCCACTCAAAATGAAGCCTCGTGCGCTTCCTAAGTCTATTGTCGCGGAGTTTAAGCAGTGACTGACATGAATATCCTTGATTTGTTCCTGAAGGCAAGCCTTCTGGTTAAACTTATCATGTTGATTTTGATTGGTTTTTCAATAGCATCTTGGGCCATCATTATCCAGCGAACGCGTATCCTGAACGCCGCTGCGCGTGAGGCGGAAGCGTTTGAAGATAAATTCTGGTCCGGAATCGAACTATCGCGTCTGTACCAGGAAAGCCAGGGGAGACGCGATAGTCTGTCGGGCTCGGAACAAATCTTTTATAGCGGGTTCAAAGAGTTTGTCCGGCTCCATCGCGCCAACAGCCATGCACCGGAGGCCGTGGTAGAGGGGGCGTCGCGTGCGATGCGCATCTCCATGAACCGAGAGCTGGAAACGCTGGAAACGCATATCCCGTTTCTTGGCACGGTAGGCTCTATCAGTCCTTATATCGGTCTGTTTGGCACCGTATGGGGGATTATGCATGCGTTTATCGCCCTGGGCGCGGTGAAACAGGCGACTCTGCAAATGGTTGCGCCGGGTATTGCCGAAGCATTGATTGCCACGGCGATTGGTTTGTTTGCCGCCATCCCTGCGGTTATGGCTTACAACCGACTGAATCAGCGCGTGAACAAGCTGGAACTGAATTACGACAACTTTATGGAAGAGTTCACCGCGATTCTGCACCGCCAGGCGTTTACCGTAAGCGAAAGCAACAAGGGGTAAGCCATGGCCAGAACGCGTGGACGAGGTCGTCGCGAACTTAAGTCCGAAATCAATATTGTACCGCTGCTCGACGTACTGTTGGTGCTGCTGCTGATCTTTATGGCAACCGCGCCGATCATTACCCAGAGCGTGGAGGTCGACTTGCCGGAGGCGAATCAGTCGCAAGCGGTCAGTAGTAACGACGATCCACCGGTCATTATTGAGGTTTCCGGAGTAGGGCAATACAGCGTAGTGGTTGATAAAGATCGAATGGATCAACTGCCGTCTGAACAGGTGATCGCAGAAGTAAAGCGTCATCTGCAGGCTAATCCGAAAACAGTCTTTTTAATCGGCGGCGCGAAAGAGGTGCCGTACGATGAAATAATTAAAGCGCTGAACTTGTTACACAGCGCGGGCGTAAAATCGGTTGGCTTAATGACGCAGCCAATCTGAAGTCTGCGTCCCGTTGGCTTGAAAGACGGCGAGTAACAGGCGAACAGTTTTTTGGGAACCGAGAGTGTCAAAGGCAACCGAACAAAACGACAAGCTCAAACGGGCGATAATTATTTCAGCCGTGCTGCATATCATCTTATTTGCAGTGCTGATCTGGAGTTCGTTTGATGAGCATATAGAGGCTTCTGCCGGCGGCGGCGGCGGTTCCGCTATCGACGCGGTGATGGTCGATCCTGGCGCCGTTGTGCAGCAGTACAACCGTCAGCAGGATCAACAGGCCAGCGCCAGACGCGCGGAAGAAGAGCGTAAAAAGCTGCAACAGCAGCAAGCAGAGGAGCTGCAGCAGAAGCAGGCTGCCGAACAGGAGCGGTTGAAACAACTTGAGAAAGAACGTTTAGCGGCTCAGGAGCAGCAAAAGCAGGCTGAAGAAGCGGCAAAACTGGCACAACAGCAACAGGCCGAAGAAGCGGCGAAAGTGGCGGCGGACGCGAAGAAAAAAGCGGAGGCCGAGGCGGCGAAAGCGGCGGCGGACGCGAAGAAGAAAGCAGAGGCCGAAGCGGCGAAAGCGGCGGCGGATGCGAAGAAGAAAGCAGAGGCCGAAGCGGCGAAAGCGGCGGCGGAGGCGAAGAAGAAAGCGGAGGCCGAGGCGGCGAAAGCGGCGGCGGAGGCGAAGAAGAAAGCGGATGCCGAGGCGGCGAAAGCGGCGGCGGAGGCGAAGAAGAAAGCGGATGCCGAGGCGGCGAAAGCAGCGGCGGACGCTAAGAAGAAAGCGGCTGCCGAAAAAGCGGCCGCCGCAGAAGGCGTCGACGATCTGCTTGGCGATCTCAGCTCGGGTAAGAATGCGCCGAAAACCGGCGGCGGCGCGAAAGGGAATGGTCAGCCATCGAAAGATAGCGGTACATCGGGCGCTAACGGTGGGACGACAGGCGCTGATATCAGCGCCTACGCGAAACAGATTCAGGTCGCCATTCAGAGCCGTCTGTATGATGCGAGCCTGTATCAGGGCAAACAATGTGTCTTGCATATTAGCCTGGCGCCGGATGGCTCATTAAAAAGCATTACGTCTGAGGGCGGCGATCCGGCGCTTTGTCAGGCGGCGTTAATGGCGGCAAAAACCGCGAAAATTCCTAAACCGCCAAGCCAGGCTGTTTATGAGAAAATAAAGGATGCCAAACTAGACTTTAAACTGTAGATACTTTTCTTTATGGAAGTTGGAGCAGTTGAGTTGTTACTGGTCCTGGTGGTTTTGTGTATTTGAGTTTGTTAACATTCTGCTAAATTATCGTGGGTCGCAGGCCCAGGTATGGGAGATATGATGAAGCAGGCATTACGAGTAGCATTTGGTTTTCTGATGCTGTGGGCGGCGGTGCTGCACGCAGAAGTCCGTATCGAGATCACCCAAGGGGTGGACTCGGCGCGACCGATTGGCGTTGTGCCTTTTAAATGGGCCGGGCCGGGCGCTGCGCCTGAAGATATCGGCGGCATCGTGGCGGCTGATTTACGCAACAGCGGTAAATTTAATCCGTTAGACCGGTCCCGACTGCCGCAGCAGCCAGCCACCGCTCAGGAAGTTCAGCCTACCGCATGGTCTGCGCTGGGTATTGATGCCGTCGTCGTTGGACAGGTCACGCCGAATCCGGACGGTTCCTACAATGTTGCTTATCAGCTGGTTGACACTGGAGGTGCGCCGGGGACTGTACTGGCGCAAAACTCTTATAAAGTGAACAAGCAGTGGCTGCGTTATGCAGGCCATACCGCCAGTGACGAAGTCTTTGAAAAACTGACGGGCATTAAGGGCGCGTTCCGTACTCGTATCGCCTATGTGGTACAGACTAACGGCGGTCAGTTCCCGTATGAACTGCGTGTGTCGGATTACGATGGTTACAATCAGTTTGTGGTGCACCGTTCTCCGCAGCCGTTGATGTCTCCGGCGTGGTCTCCGGACGGCTCAAAACTGGCTTACGTGACATTTGAAAGCGGTCGCTCCGCGCTGGTTATCCAGACGCTGGCAAACGGCGCAGTGCGTCAGGTTGCGTCCTTCCCGCGTCACAACGGCGCGCCGGCCTTCTCGCCGGATGGGACGAAACTGGCGTTCGCGTTATCGAAAACCGGAAGTCTGAACCTGTACGTTATGGATCTCGCCTCCGGCCAGATTCGTCAGATAACGGACGGGCGTAGCAACAATACGGAGCCGACCTGGTTCCCGGACAGCCAGACTCTGGCCTTTACCTCTGACCAGGCTGGACGTCCGCAAGTGTATAAAATGAACATTAACGGCGGTGCGGCGCAGCGTATTACCTGGGAAGGTTCGCAAAACCAGGATGCGGATGTCAGCAGCGACGGTAAATTTATGGTAATGGTAAGCTCAAATAACGGGCAGCAGCACATTGCCAAACAAGATCTGGTGACGGGTGGCGTACAGGTTCTGTCGTCAACGTTCCTGGATGAAACGCCAAGTCTGGCACCTAACGGCACGATGGTAATCTACAGCTCTTCTCAGGGGATGGGATCTGTGCTGAATTTGGTTTCTACAGATGGGCGTTTCAAAGCGCGTCTTCCGGCAACTGATGGTCAGGTGAAATCGCCTGCCTGGTCGCCGTATCTGTGATAATAATTAATTGATTACTAAAGGAATTAAAGAAATGCAACTGAACAAAGTGCTGAAGGGCCTGATGATTGCCCTGCCTGTTATGGCAATCGCGGCATGTTCTTCCAACAAGAACGCCAGCAATGACGGTAGCGAAGGCGGCATGCTGAACGGCGCCGGCACTGGTATGGACGCTAACGGCAACGGCAACATGTCATCTGAAGAGCAAGCGCGTCTGCAGATGCAGCAGCTGCAGCAGAACAACATCGTTTACTTCGATCTCGACAAGTACGATATCCGTTCTGACTTCGCGGCAATGCTGGATGCGCACGCTAACTTCCTGCGTAGCAACCCGTCTTACAAAGTCACCGTAGAAGGTCACGCGGACGAACGTGGTACGCCTGAATACAACATCTCCCTGGGCGAACGTCGTGCTAACGCCGTTAAAATGTACCTGCAGGGTAAAGGTGTTTCCGCTGACCAGATCTCCATCGTTTCTTACGGTAAAGAAAAACCTGCCGTACTGGGCCACGACGAAGCGGCTTACGCTAAGAACCGTCGCGCTGTACTGGTTTACTAAGAGAATTGCATGAGCAGTAACTTCAGACATCACCTGTTGAGTCTGTCGTTACTGGTTGGCATAGCGGCCCCCTGGGCCGCTTTTGCTCAGGCGCCAATCAGTAGTGTCGGCTCAGGCTCGGTCGAAGACCGCGTCACTCAACTTGAGCGTATCTCTAACGCTCACAGCCAGCTTTTAACCCAACTTCAGCAGCAGCTCTCCGATAATCAGTCCGATATCGATTCTTTGCGCGGCCAAATCCAGGAAAATCAGTATCAACTGAATCAGGTGATGGAACGCCAGAAGCAAATTATGCTGCAGCTGGGGAGCTTAAATAATGGCGGCGCAGCGCAGCCAGCAGCTGGTGACCAGAGTGGGGCGGCAACCGCTGCGACCTCCGCTCCGGATGCCGGTATGGCAACCTCAGGGGCGCCGGTACAAAGTGGCGATGCGAATACCGATTACAATGCGGCAATTGCGCTGGTGCAGGATAAGTCTCGCCAGGATGATGCGATTGTGGCGTTTCAGAACTTCATCAAGAAATACCCTGATTCTACTTATCAGCCGAACGCCAATTACTGGCTGGGCCAGTTGAATTACAACAAGGGTAAAAAAGATGATGCCGCCTATTATTTCGCCTCGGTAGTAAAAAACTATCCTAAGTCGCCGAAGGCTGCGGACGCGATGTACAAAGTTGGCGTTATCATGCAGGACAAAGGTGATACGGCAAAAGCGAAAGCGGTTTATCAGCAGGTGATTAACAAATATCCTGGCACTGATGGCGCGAAACAGGCGCAAAAGCGCCTTAACGCGATGTAATGCGTACCATGCGACCAGAAAACGCCTTTTTTCTGGTCGCGTCGTGCGATTCCTAAGCAGTTGAGCCCCCTGCGTCGAAATTTTTGTTGCGCTCAAATCTGAAATCAGTAATATATGCCGCCGTTGCCACGGGATATTAAACAACTCGAAAGCAACGTAAAAGTGGGTCGTTAGCTCAGTTGGTAGAGCAGTTGACTTTTAATCAATTGGTCGCAGGTTCGAATCCTGCACGACCCACCAATCGTTCGGTGGAAACGAGAATAAAACGTGAAGGATAACGTTGCATCAGCAACGGCGCCGTAGGGCGAGGCAAAGCCGAGTCATCCTGCACAACCCACCACTAACTTCGGTTAGTCAGTAATATCCAGCGTAGTATCGGGTGATTAGCTCAGCTGGGAGAGCACCTCCCTTACAAGGAGGGGGTCGGCGGTTCGATCCCGTCATCACCCACCAC
>NZ_JBGDVS010000005.1:0-359505 GCF_046551635.1 Salmonella sp. SAL04157 | reverse complement strand
TAACGAAGTTTGATGCAAATGTCAGATCGTATGCGCCTGTTAGGGCGCGGCTGGTAAGAGAGCCTTACAGGCGCATCTGAAAAACCTCCGGCTATGCCGGAGGATATTTATTAAATCAGATTTCCAGGTAAAGATGAAGTCCTTATTTGGACTACCTGCATGGTTTATTAATTGCTATCGTACTATACGCTAAATAGATCTTATATTTATTCCACCATTAGTGTTCGTTTTATCAACAAGGATTTTGACATGTTCAAATTTGTAAAAATTGCCGTTGTGGCAGGGGTTCTGGCAACGCTCACCGCCTGTACTGGTCATATCGAAAACAAAAAAAACAACTGCAGCTACGATTATTTGCTGCACCCTGCAATTTCTATTTCTAAAATTATTGGTGGTTGCGGCCCGGCTGCCGATCAATAATAGAAACGACTGCGCAGATACAAAAAAACCGGGATTTTCCCGGTTTTTTTACAGGTCTGATAAACGGTACGGCGCAGATGCCTTGTCCAACTTACGCTCGTTTGTAGGCCCGATAAGCTCGCGCCATCGGGCACGCAATAACCGTTACGGTTTCGCCACAAAGCCAATGGCTTCGTAAACGGCTTTCAGCGTTTCGGCCGCACGTGCGCTGGCTTTTTCCGCCCCGTCTTTCATCACCTTCTGCAAGAACGCTTCGTCGTTGCGGAAACGGTGATAGCGCTCCTGCAACTCAGACAACATTCCGGAAACCGCCTCCGCTACTTCGCCTTTCAAATGGCCATACATTTTACCTTCAAACTGTTTTTCCAGTTCAGGAATGCTCTGACCGGTCACGGCGGAAAGAATATCCAGCAGGTTAGAGACACCCGCTTTCTCTTTCACATCATAACGCACTACCGGCGGCTCGTCGGAGTCAGTAACCGCACGTTTGATTTTCTTCACTACCGATTTTGGATCTTCCAGCAGGCCGATCACGTTATTACGGTTATCGTCCGATTTGGACATTTTCTTCGTCGGCTCCAGCAACGACATCACGCGCGCGCCGGATTTTGGAATAAACGGTTCCGGTACTTTGAAAATATCGCCATACAGCCCGTTGAAACGCTGGGCGATATCGCGGCTCAGTTCCAGATGCTGCTTCTGATCTTCGCCTACCGGCACCAGATTGGTTTGGTACAACAGGATGTCTGCCGCCATCAGCACCGGGTAATCAAACAGGCCGGCGTTAATGTTTTCCGCATAGCGCGCAGATTTATCTTTAAACTGCGTCATACGGCTCAGCTCGCCGAAATAGGTATAGCAGTTCAGCGCCCAGCCAAGCTGCGCATGTTCCGGCACATGGGACTGAACGAAAATAGTGCTCTTTTCAGGATCAATACCACATGCCAGGTACAGCGCCAGCGTATCCAGCGTCGCTTTACGTAGCTGCTGCGCGTCCTGACGTACGGTAATAGCATGTTGGTCTACGATGCAGTAGATGCAATGATAGTCATCCTGCATGTTTACCCACTGACGCAATGCCCCCATATAGTTGCCAATGGTCAATTCACCTGAGGGCTGTGCGCCACTAAAAACGATGGGCTTAGTCATTTTTTATTTCCTGGTTATCGCTATGCGGAAGCCCAAGTGCGGGCAAAAGATCGTTAAAACTGTCATAAATGACGTCCGGCTCGCTAAGAGCGATCGCTTCGCCATAATTGTAGCCGTATGTCAGGCCAACCGAAGGGCAGCCCGCCGCTTTTGCAGCCTGAATGTCATTACGCGAATCGCCGACAAAAAGCATCTGCTCCGGCATCATGCCCAGCCGGCTTGCCACCAGCAACAGCGGCTCCGGATGCGGCTTCTTATTTTGCACATCATCGCCGCCGATAACCACACTAAAGTATTTGGCGATATCAAGCGATTCCAGCAACGGCGCGACGAACGGCGTCGGTTTGTTGGTCACCAAACCTAATGACAATCCGCTGGCGTGCAGCGCGCCCAGCGTGTCGGCGACATGCGGAAATAAAAAGGTGCCTTCTTCCGCCACTTCGCCATAATACCTGTCGAACAGTTTACGCAGAATGCGTACCTGTTCCTCGGCAGGAATATCTTCATCAACGAGCGGTTTCCCCATCGTCTTACGCAGCGTGGCGCGCTCCTCGCGAGCCCAGGTCAGCGCGCGTTCCATCAATACGTCTGCGCCGTTACCAATCCAGGTAATCACGCGCTCCTCGCCCGCGACCGGCAGTTCCAGCGCATACAGCGCCATATCCACCGCCGCGGCAAGACCCGGCGCGCTATCCACCAGCGTGCCGTCAAGATCAAAGGCGACGCCCCGAATATTCTGCAACTTATCCATGACTTACCTTTGCCAGCTCACTGCGCATTTCATCAATCACTTTTTTGTAGTCGGGCTTATCGAAAATTGCCGACCCTGCAACAAACATGTCCGCGCCTGCTGCGGCGATCTCGCCGATATTGTTCACCTTCACGCCGCCATCCACTTCCAGGCGAATGTCGTAACCGGACGCATCAATGCGGCGACGCACTTCGCGCAGTTTATCCAGCGTCTGCGGAATAAAAGACTGGCCGCCGAAGCCTGGGTTCACGGACATCAGCAGGATCACATCCAGTTTGTCCATGACGTAATCGAGATAACTGAGCGGCGTTGCCGGGTTGAATACCAGCCCCGCTTTACAGCCGTGCTCTTTAATCAGCTGTAGCGTGCGGTCAACATGTTCGGAGGCTTCCGGGTGAAAGGTAATGATGCTCGCGCCAGCGGCGGCAAAGTCGGGCACGATACGGTCGACTGGCTTGACCATCAGGTGGACATCAATAGGCGCGGTAATACCGTATTGACGCAGGGCTTTCAGCACCATCGGGCCGATAGTCAGGTTCGGCACATAGTGATTATCCATGACGTCAAAGTGTACAACATCAGCACCGGCAGCCAGCGCTTTGGCGGTGTCTTCACCCAGGCGAGCAAAATCAGCCGACAGAATTGAGGGGGCAATCAAATACTGTTTCATCCGCTTCTCCTTGAGAATTATTTTCTTGCAGGCGTGGCGACTCCTGGTTGGTACAGAGCCAGCAGTTCGTCCACCTTTTTACGTGTGCCGCCGTTGCTGCTTATACTGCGTCTAACTTTGACGACATGCAATTTTGCGAGTTGATACCACTCGCGTGTGAGCGCCGTATCATGGTTGGAAATGAGCACCGGTATCCGGTTACTGACCAGATTCTCAGCGATTTCCGCCAGATGCGCTTGTTGCGTCAGGCTAAAACTATTGGTGTGATACGCTGTGAAGTTAGCCGTGGCGGACAACGGCGCATAAGGCGGATCGCAATAGACCACCGACGACTTGTCCGCACGCGCCATACTGTCTGCGTATGACTCACAGTAAAAGAACGCATTCTGCGCTTTTTCTGCAAAGTGGTACAACTCCGCTTCCGGGAAGTAAGGTCTTTTATAACGACCAAACGGTACATTAAATTCCCCGCGCAAGTTATAGCGACAGAGTCCGTTATAACCGTAGCGGTTCAGATATAAAAACAGTACCGCCCGACGAAAGGGGTCCTGGCAGGTGTTGAACTCCTCACGGAGTTGGTAATAGACCTCAGCCTGGTTAGTTTCAGGCATAAACAGCTCGCGCGAAGCCTGTACGTA
The DNA here is from genome assembly GCF_046551635.1 of Salmonella sp. SAL04157. Classification (NCBI taxonomy): domain Bacteria; kingdom Pseudomonadati; phylum Pseudomonadota; class Gammaproteobacteria; order Enterobacterales; family Enterobacteriaceae; genus Salmonella; species Salmonella sp. SAL04157. Next base: position 355,877 of record NZ_JBGDVS010000005.1, on the reverse strand, counting down.
CTCGTCAGTACGTAACTTCACGATGTTATAGAGGCTAATAAGGTCGCTGTTGATATCGGCGAGGATATAACGAGAAAAGTCGGTGTTAAGAAACACCGATCCGGCACCCACAAAAGGTTCGACAAGGCACTCGCCTTTTGGCAAATGTCGTTTGATATCATCAAGCAGAGGGTATTTTCCCCCTGCCCACTTCAAAAAAGCGCGATTTTTTTTCATGCTGACTAACTAATTACACCTTCTCCGGCTGTGGAGAAAGCTCCGACAGCATCCTGCGCTTTAGGCTGTGCCGCGTTGCTTTACGGCGCATTTGGCGATAGCAAATGCGCCCCTCGCGCCTGTCCTGAACAAAAATAGCTGTCAGCGACACTCACAGGCAATTGCAGGACACAGCCTGGATTATTTCAGATCGGCCTGAACCTGATGCAACGGTTTTGCCCACGGGTTTTTCGCCTGCACATCGGCAGGTAAGGTGGACACCGCACGTTTAGCATCTTCTTTCGAAGCATACATCCCCGTTACCAGCACATACCACGGTTGTCCATTACGCGTCGTCTCGTATACCACATAATTTTTCAGGTTCTCTTTCTTCGCCCAACCGTTCAGGTTGTCGTAATTTGAAGAACTACTGAGCTGCAATGTGTAGTGGCTGGATGGCGCGCTCTTTAACGCGCCAACGTTGCCGGCGCTTTTCCCGCCGCCTGCGACAGGCGTCGTGGAGGCTTGCGCTGGTTTCGCGGTTTGTACCGGCGCAGCGCTTGCCGTCGCTGTCGGAGCAGCCGTCGTGGTGGTCGCTTTCGGCGTCGCGGCTGGCGCTGCCGGTTCCGTGCGTTTCACTGGCGCGACCGGTTTCTTCGGTTCCGCAGTCGTGGTTTTCGCCGTGGTCTGCGGTTTCTTAGGTTCAATGACGGCCTGTTTACGTTCCGGACGCGTGGTATGACGCTCGGCAGGTTCGCTAACCGCCGCCTGACGCGTCGTGCTGCCATTGCGAACTGGCGCGACGGTTGCAGGCTCTGTCGGCAACGTAGAGTTCACCGCAACATTGTTCATCTGCTCTGGATTCTGCGTCAGCGCATTATTCAGATCGCCCTGCACTTCCACGCGCTGCTGACCGTCAGCGACCACAGGCGACTGTCCCTGCGTCGGCGTTGAAGAAATCGGCGGCAACGAAATATCCTGCGACGTATTGCCCGCGGTTTGTTCTGCGGAGGTGGCGCCCGGCGCAGGCTGGGTCGCATTCGCCTGATCGGCGGCGTTACCGGAAAGATCGATACTCTTTTCGCCAGAGGCCGACGGCTCGCTGGAAGACGTTGAGGGGGCTTTCAGCGCGGAGCCGATACCGATAATCAATAGCAGCAGCACCAGTACGCCAACGCCCATCATCATGTACTGACGAGAGGCTGGCTTATGGGCCGCTTTTTTACGCTTACGTGGACGGCGTTCAACACGCTCTTCGTCCACCGTATCGTCTTCATCGGATTCGTACTCTTCTTCAACTTCAGGTTCTTCACTACGCGCTTTACGCGTACGCGTCGGACGGCGATCGTCGGCATCCAGATCAACGTCATCAAAGTTGATCTGTGGCTCATTATCGCGTTCTGAAGATTGACGAGAACGACCAGTACGACGATCGCTGGGATCGGGTTTCAGCTCGTCTTCTGGTTTGAATTCATCCATTTAACACCCCACTCAAAGGTTAATGCTTACGACATTGCACATAACCTGAAGCTAAAAGACTGACATCTACGCAATATCAGTCTGACCTTTCTTGTTGTTACGCCTGCTGACAGTCAGCAATCGCGCTAAGAACGACTTCGTGCGACACTCCGCCGCGCACTTCACTTTTCCCTATGGCCAGCGGAAGCACTAAACGCAGCTCCCCCGCTAACACTTTTTTATCTCGCAGCATGTGCGGCAAATAGTCCTGCGCGGACATCTCGCAAGGGCCATTGACTGGCAACCCGGCCCGTTCGAGTAGAGCGATGATGCGCTGCGTATCAGCAGAACTGAACTGCCCCAAACGCTCGGATGCGCGCGCAGCCATCACTATACCTGCGGCAACGGCTTCACCATGTAACCAATTGCCATATCCCATTTCCGCTTCAATGGCGTGGCCAAAGGTATGTCCAAGATTCAGTAAAGCACGTAAGCCCGCTTCACGCTCGTCGGCGGCAACAACTTCGGCTTTCAGCTCGCAACAACGACGAATACAGTACGCCATCGCCGGACCGTCCAGACGCAATAGCGCATCCAGATTACCCTCAAGCCAGGTGAAGAAGTCTGCGTCGAGTATAATGCCGTATTTGATCACCTCTGCCAGTCCCGATGCCAGTTCGCGTGCGGGAAGCGTTTTCAGGCAATCAAGATCGACAACCACAGAAGCGGGTTGGTAAAACGCGCCAATCATGTTTTTGCCAAGGGGATGGTTGACGGCGGTTTTCCCGCCCACGGAAGAATCAACCTGCGACAGTAAGGTAGTTGGCACCTGGATGAAACGAACGCCTCGCTGGTAGCTGGCCGCCGCAAAACCGGTGAGATCGCCAATCACGCCGCCGCCAAGCGCGACCAGCGTGGTATCACGACCATGCGGTTTTTTCAGTAACGCCGTAAACACCGTATCCAGCACCGTCAGGCTCTTATACTGCTCGCCGTCAGGAAGAATCACGCTGTCTACGTTAACGCCCGCCCGTTCGAGTACGCCGCGAACCTTGTCCAGATAAAGCGGCGCCAGGGTTTCGTTGGTCACTAACATGACCTGATCGCCTGATTTCAGCGGCAAGAATGAAGCTGGTTCGTTAAACAAACCAGCCGCGATGGTGATCGGGTAACTACGTTCCCCGAGAGTGACTGTAATCCTCTCCATGACGCGACATCCACCTTAGTTACTTGTGCCCGCTTACCCAGCGTATTCTGCTTGAATTAGTTGCTTTCCAGCATATGAATAATCTGGTTTGCCACAACCTTAGCGCTTTGATCGTCGGTGCGAATGGTGACGTCGGCAATCTCTTCGTACAGCGGATTGCGTTCGTTAGCCAGCGCTTCCAGAACTTCGCGAGGCGGTGCTTCAACCTGCAACAGCGGGCGTTTTTTATCACGCTGCGTGCGCGCCAGTTGTTTTTCGATGGTCGTTTCAAGGTAGACCACGACGCCACGCGCGGAGAGACGGTTACGCGTTTCACGCGATTTTACAGAGCCACCGCCGGTTGCCAGCACAATACCCTGTTTTTCCGTCAATTCGTTGATAACTTTTTCTTCACGATTACGGAAGCCGTCTTCACCTTCAACATCGAAGACCCAGCCCACATCAGCTCCGGTTCGTTTCTCAATCTCTTGATCAGAATCGTAAAATTCCATATTGAGTTGTTGAGCTAACTGGCGCCCAATAGTGCTTTTTCCGGCACCCATAGGCCCAACCAGAAAGATATTGCGTTTCTCTGCCATTTTTTCGGTACTACTAAGACTATTCGTTAATGGTAAACCCGCTTCACAGACACCCAGCGCAGCAGGACATGAACTGAAACCTCATAAGATATTGCGAGAGTCAGACTGAAAATTATCTCAATACTCAAGCGGGTTTGGCAACTGAATAAATCACCAAGCCTGATTGTTGCAAAACCCGAGTTAGCGTTGCCGGATGGCGACCAGAACAACATATCCGGCCTACAAATTGCTCTACTTTCAAACAATTGTGCGCAATCCGCAGAACCAATACGTCTGCATCAGCGGACATTCAGCCGTTTATCATCGGTCTTATGCACACCTTCGGCAAGGCAAAGCGCATTAATCAATGCGTCAGCAACGAAAAGCACGACTCTCAAATCGGTACTCCTTGTATGCTAAATACATCCGCACGTCAAATCCCGCAGATGCGTTCAGTGCAAAAACAGCGCTTTTTTATGCATAAATTATTCTGTCGCCACCAGTCTGGGGGTGATAAACACCACTAATTCGCGTCGCTCGTCCTCTTTGCCGTCATGGCGGAAGAGCTGACCAAGCCAGGGAATATCCCCCAGCAGCGGCACGCTATCGCTACCCGATTTATTTTTTCGCGAAAAAATACCGCCCAGCGCCAGCGTCTCGCCGCTTTTTACCTCTACCTGCGTTTCAATTTCCTGTTTATCTATCGCCAGCACTTCACCATCAGCCTGTTGTAGTACCTGACCGGGGACATTCTGGCTGATATGTAACTTCAGGCGGATGCGCCCTTTTTGCAAAACGGTGGGCGTTACCTCCATTCCCAGCACCGCTTCTTTAAATTCCACGGAGGTCGCGCCGCTTTCGCCGCTGGAAACCTGATAAGGAATTTCGCTGCCTTGCTTGATACTGGCTGGCTGCAGATGCGAAGCCAGCAGCCGGGGGCTGGCGATAATATCCAACTGCTGCTTTTGTTCCAGCGCTGACAGCTCTAAATCCAGCAAGCGTCCGTTAATGCGCCCGATATTAAACCCGACGCGTGAGGTGGCGGCGGCGACGGATAAATCACTGGAAAGCGTCGTCACGTCACCCACCGCGCCCGCTTGCGACGCGTCAGCCAGCGTCCACTTTACGCCCAGTTCCCGTAGACTCTTTTCGTTAATGGTGACGATATGCGCCGCCAGCTCCACCTGCGCCACCGGCAGATCCATTTGCGATACCCATTTTTCCAGCTCCGCCAGGGCCGCGCGGTTATCGCGCAACAGCAGGCGGTTGGTGCGCTTATCTACCATGATGGTTCCCTTCGCGCTCAGGAGTTTCTCGCCCGCTTTCGCCAGTTCGCCGGCATCGGCGTATTGCAGGCTAATGCTGCGGTTTTCCAGCGGTAAATTAGCCTGAAGCCTTAACCGCTCGGCATCCTGCCGCGCACTGTGTTCTTTCTGCCAGGCCTGTGAATGAACATGAAGAATATTCCCCTCCTGACGCAGCACCAACCCCGCGCTATTGACCACCGTCTGTAGCGCCTGTTTCCACGGCACATCCGTCAGATGTAGCGATAATGTCCCGCTGACGTCCGGCGACACCACCAGATTCTGCCGCTCCTGCTCGGCTAAAGTCTGCAAAACCTGCACCACAGGGACGTCGTCAACCACCAGCGTCACTTTCGCCGCTTTTCCCGCCTGTGCGGCGGGCATCAAGACTATCAGTATTATGGCTATCCATCGCTTCATTGCCCGCTCCCTGACGTAGCCACCGCCACTGCGGCGGCGCACAATTTTTACCGGTCGTTAACGTTAAGGCTTCCGCCGTCAGGCGGACAATCGTCCAACCGTTTTCCAGCGTCTGCCCTTCTTCCACTCGCCGCCATTTTTGCTGGCTATCTTTAAGAATGCCTGTCCATCGCTCGCCTTTACGTACCGCGCCCTGATATCGCCACTGCGAGAGTTCCGCTATCCGGCAGCGATCTTCCGGCGGGCGGAAGGGATCGCGCATTCCTGTCAACGTCAGCAAACAAAAACAGAGCAATACACTACGGCTAGCCTTCATTCGCCAGGCGCTCCAGTTGCAGCGTTATCAATAATTCCGCCCCCTCTCTACGCAATGAAAACCGACTTACGCTCATCTCGCTTTCGGCCAACCGGACAAACAGTGACGGCACCGCATCCCAGGACGTTTTCAGCGCCATTTCTCCCCCCTGCGCCGATGGCTGCCAGTGCAGCAAACGCAGGGGAGGAGCCTGGAAATCTAACGGCGAAAAAGGACGCAGATTTTCAACGGTGCGCCCGAAAAGCGGTTCAGCCGCGACGCTCAGACGGCGCAGATGACGCCACTGTTGTCGGGCGGCCTCGCGCTGCTGGCTTAACCGCGTTTGTTGCGTATCCAGCGTTTTCCAGCCGGGATAGCCCACAGATAACGCGACCGTCAGCGTCAGGCACAGCACGCCTGCACACCAACAAAAAACCCGACCACGGCGCGACATCCCGTACCAGATATCAAAGAGCGCGTTCACGGGCGGCGCTCCTCGTTAACTGATAATGGAACTGCCAGCGCCCTTGCGCATCCTGCCGCGTGGCGCCCGTGCGGTTTAGCGGAAAACTGACATAGTGACGAAGCGATGTCTCAAGCGTGAGCAGGGCGTCAAACGTTCTCGCCAGCCCTTCCAGCTCTAGCGTCTCTTGCTGATAATTGAGGCTTGTCAGCCATGCCTGCTCTGGCAACAGGTTGGCAAGGTCAATCAAGATAGATTGCCAGGCTTGCGTCAGTTCACGCTGCGCCTGACGTTGTAATCGCGCCTGTTGCTGCCGCTGACGCTGCTGCAACTGCGGTATGTTCGCCGCAAGCGCCGTCGTGCGTCCGTTTTCCGCCGTCAGTAGCAGTTCATTAATCCTCCCCTCCTGCCAAAAAACCAACCGGGCGATCGTCGCGAGGCTTGCTATCAGCAGCAGGGACGCGCCCCATACCACGCACCAAAGCCGCAGACGCGCTACGTAATGTTGGCGCCGCCAGGGGAGCAAATTGACAGAATGCGCCATCAGCGTATCTCCCCCATGGCTAAACCCAGCGCAATCGCAAAGCGATAACCGTCCGGCGGAACCGGCGGTTGGCGGACGGTAACGGCGCGCCAGGGGTCGAATTCGCCTTCGGCGCATAATGAAATATGTTCCGGCACGACGGACAATGTTGCGGCAAGGTCATGCAGCGTCGTCGCCTCGCGCGCCGATTTACGCCCCCACGCATAGCGCGTCGCCCACAGCCACTGGCTCTCATCGCGCCAGACCAGACATTGCCGCCCCGAAGGTATAAACGGCAGCAAGCGCTGTAACGCGCAGGCATCGGGCGTTACAGCAGCGATGCGCACATTGAGCGTTTGCGCCAGCGTTAACAGCTCTGAAATTTCTTTGCTTTGCACGGCGGTAACGTTGAACGCGGGGCTTAGCGCATCGTCCTGAAAGTCGAAACGCAATAAGTCCGGATCCATATCCAGCTCACGCGCCATCGTTTGTGAAAGCCATGCGACTTGCTCACGTTCCCGCAGACGCATCGGCGGATGTGGAAAAGCGCGTTGCAATGTCCGATTTGCGGGAAAAGAGAGATAAATACGGTGACGTAGCGGCAGCTCGCGGCTCCAGGGTCGCAGTACGTGAGCCAGCGATTGCGGGTCAGGAATCGTACCCTCTGCCGTGGAGGCGTTCATCAGCGGCAGTCGCCACCAACGTTGCAGAGACCAGCCCGATGCGCCGCGAATAACGGCGATGGCCAACGCTTCATGCTGCTGAATATGCAATCCTATTTGCCAGGTTTTAAAAGCCATAACGGTCGATCTCCTTATCACCCGTCGCGTTAACGGGTATATCAATGCGTCTGGCTTGCCTTTATACTACCGCGCGTTTGTTTATAAACTGCCCAAATGACACTAAATGGGAAATCTCCAGTGAAGTTCGTAAAGTATTTATTGATCCTTGCAGTATGTTGCATCCTGCTGGGAGCAGGCTCGATTTATGGCCTTTATCGCTATATTGAGCCGCAGCTACCTGACGTCGCGACATTGAAAGATGTGCGTTTGCAAATTCCGATGCAGGTTTACAGCGCGGATGGCGAACTTATCGCGCAATATGGCGAAAAACGTCGTATTCCCGTTACGCTCGATCAAATTCCGCCGGAAATGATCAACGCCTTTATCGCCACCGAAGATAGCCGCTTTTATGAGCATCACGGCATTGACCCGGTAGGTATTTTCCGTGCGGCCAGCGTCGCGCTCTTCTCCGGTCACGCATCGCAGGGAGCAAGTACCATTACCCAGCAACTGGCGCGAAACTTCTTCCTTAGCCCCGAACGCACGCTGATGCGCAAGATCAAGGAAGCGTTTCTGGCGATTCGTATTGAGCAGTTGCTGAATAAAAATGAGATCCTCGAACTCTATCTGAACAAGATCTATCTCGGCTACCGCGCCTATGGCGTTGGCGCGGCGGCACAGGTCTACTTTGGTAAGACGGTCGACCAGCTTAGCCTAAGCGAAATGGCGGTTATCGCCGGGCTACCTAAAGCGCCTTCTACCTTTAACCCGCTCTACTCGATGGATCGGGCGATAGCGCGCCGTAACGTAGTGCTTTCGCGAATGTTAAGCGAGGGATATATCACTCAGGCGCAGTACAATCAGGCCCGTAGCGAACCTATCGACGCAAATTATCACGCGCCGGAAATCGCCTTCTCCGCGCCTTATCTGTCGGAAATGGTGCGCCAGGAAATGTATAACCGTTATGGCGAAAGCGCCTATGAAGATGGTTATCGTATTTACACGACCATCACCCGCAAAGTGCAGCAGGCCGCGCAACAGGCGGTGCGTAATAACGTGCTGGACTATGACATGCGCCACGGTTATCGCGGCCCGGCGAATGTGCTATGGAAAGTGGGCGAAACGGCGTGGGACAGTAAAAAAATTACCGATACGTTGAAAGCGTTGCCGACCTACGGACCGCTGCTTCCCGCCGTGGTCACCAGCGCTAATCCGCAAGAGGCGACCGCTGCGCTTGCCGACGGTACGTCCGTTTCGCTACGTATGGAAGGAATGCGTTGGGCGCGGCCTTACCGCTCGGATACACAGCAGGGGCCGACGCCGCGTAAAGTTACCGATGTCGTCCAGACAGGTCAGCAAATCTGGGTTCGTCAGGTGGATAACGACTGGTGGCTGGCGCAGGTACCGGAAGTGAACTCCGCGCTGGTTTCGCTTAACCCGCAAACTGGCGCGGTACTGGCGCTGGTCGGCGGTTTCGATTTTAATCAGAGTAAATTTAACCGCGCGACGCAAGCTTTGCGTCAGGTGGGGTCGAACATCAAACCGTTCCTCTACACCGCCGCAATGGATAAAGGGCTGACGCTTGCCAGTATGCTCAACGATGTGCCGATTTCCCGCTGGGACGCCGGGGCAGGTTCAGACTGGCGTCCGAAAAACTCCCCGCCGCAGTACGCCGGACCGATTCGTTTACGCCAGGGGCTGGGGCAGTCGAAAAACGTGGTGATGGTACGCGCCATGCGCGCCATGGGCGTCGACTATGCGGCGGAATATCTGCAACGCTTCGGCTTCCCGGCGCAGAATATCGTGCATACCGAATCGCTGGCGCTGGGCTCCGCCTCCTTCACGCCGATGCAGGTTGCGCGCGGTTATGCGGTGATGGCGAACGGCGGTTTCCTGATCGACCCGTATTTCATCAGCAAGATTGAGAACGATCAGGGCGGCGTGATCTTCGAAGCGAAACCGAAAATCGCCTGCCCGGAGTGCGATATCCCGGTCATTTACGGCAATACGCAGAAATCCGACGTGCTGGAAAACACCAATGTGGAAGAGGTCGCGGTTTCGCAAGAGCAGCAAAACAGCGCCGTACCGATGCCTGAGCTGGAACAGGCAAACCAGGCGCTGGTCGCGCAAAACGGCACGCAGGAGTACGCGCCGCATGTGATCAATACGCCGCTGGCGTTTCTGATCAAAAGCGCGCTGAACACCAATATCTTCGGCGAACCCGGCTGGATGGGTACCGGCTGGCGTGCGGCGCGCGACCTTAAACGTCGCGATATCGGCGGCAAAACCGGTACGACCAACAGCTCGAAAGACGCATGGTTCTCCGGCTATGGTCCTGGCGTCGTCACTTCCGTATGGATCGGCTTTGACGATCACCGCCGTGATTTAGGCCGCACTACCGCTTCCGGCGCGATCAAAGATCAAATCTCCGGCTATGAGGGCGGCGCGAAGAGCGCGCAACCTGCATGGGACGCCTATATGAAAGCCGTGCTGGAAGGCGTGCCGGAACAGCCGCTAACGCCGCCGCCGGGCATCGTCACGGTGAATATCGACCGCAGTACCGGACAACTGGCGAGCGGCGGTAACAGCCGTGAAGAGTATTTCATCGAAGGCACGCAGCCGACACAACAGGCGGTACACGAGGTGGGAACCACCATTATTGATAATGGTGAAACACACGAACTGTTCTGATCAAAAAAGGCGCTCCGGCGCCTTTTTTATTGTGTTTAGCGGATGACGGCGAACGGGGAGACGAACTTTCCGTTGGCTTGATCAACGCCGCGCCATCAGGCAATTCGGCCCTGCGCTTTCAACCACTCGCGTACCAGAAACAGCGCGCTGACGTTGCGGGCCTCGTTAAAATCGGGGTCTTCCAGCAGATCCATTAAATGCGCCAGCGGCCAGCGTACCTGCGGCAATGGCTCAGGCTCGTCGCCTTCCAGCGACTCCGGATAGAGAGCTTCCGCCACCACGATATTCATTTTGCTGGAAAAATAAGAGGGCGCCATGCTGAGTTTTTTTAAGAAGGTCAGGTTATGCGCGCCAAACCCGACCTCTTCTTTGAGCTCCCGGTTCGCCGCTTCAAAAACGGTCTCGCCCGGGTCGATCAATCCTTTCGAGAAGCCCAGCTCATAGGATTCGGTTCCCACCGCATACTCACGAATAAGAATCAGATGCTCATCAACGATCGGCACAATCATTACCGCCTCACGGGTTGATGGTCGCATACGTTCATACACGCGACGCACGCCGTTGCTGAACTCCAGATCCACGCTTTCTACGTTAAACAGTCGGGATTGTGCGACGGTTTCCACTTTCAGAATGGTGGGTTTTTGTAATGATTTGCTCATTGTGAGAATCTTTGCAGTGTAATCTGTGGTCATTGTGCGACATACCGCACGGTTTCGGCAATGCGAATTGCCGTTTATTTACATTTATGTAACGTAATAAAAATTAATTCTTATTTCAAATTAAAAGTCAATAGGTTGAAATAACTCCAGGAATTTGCTGATATTCCGTTTTTGGTGGTATTGCTATGATTTGCCTTCACTGGGATGCGCTTTACAATGCTCAAGTTCAACTCCACGCTTGCCGATAGCCAACCACAGAAAAATGTTTATTGGACAGGGTGCGACTGACCACGCCTAACAGACTTAGTAAGATGGGGAAAGCATGAGCACCATTCTGATTTTTATAGCTGCTTTGCTGGCCTGCTCTCTACTGGCAATATGGCGGTTCCGGGTAAAGTCCAGACGAGGAAGTTTACCGTGGATCAGCGCCTTTCAGGACGCGCAAACGCGTAAACTGTTGCCCGAAGAGCGCAGCGCGGTAGAAAACTATCTCGATAACCTTAGCCAGATCCAGCAAGTTCCGGGGCCGACAGGTGCCAGTGCTGCGCCCATCTCGCTGACGCTGAACGCGGAAAGCAACAGTGTCGTGATACTGACCCACTCCATCACCCGCTACGGCATTACCACTGACGATCCTAATAAATGGCGCTACTACCTCGACTCCGTCGAAGTCCATCTGCCGCCTTTCTGGGAACAGTACATCAATGATGAAAACAACGTTGAGCTGATCCTCACGGATACGCTGCCGCTGGTGATCTCTTTAAACGGCCATACGCTGCAAGAGTATATGCAGGAGTCGCGCGGCTACGCGCTACAGAATACGGCCTCTACGCAGGCGTCGATTCGCGGCGAAGAGAGCGAGCAGATTGAGCTGTTGAATATCCGTCAGGAGACCCACGAAGAATATGCGCTCAGCCGCCCGGCTGGCTTGCGCGAAGCGTTGTTAATCGTCGCCTCCTTTTTGTTATTCTTTTTCTGTCTGATAACGCCAGACGTTTTTGTACCGTGGATGATAGGCGGCGCGATCCTGCTGCTGGCAGCCGGACTTTGGGGGCTTTTTGCGCCGCCGTCGAAAAGCGCGCTGCGGGAAATTCACTGTCTGCGGGGAACGCCCCGCCGCTGGGGACTGTTTGGGGAGAATAATCAGGAGCAGATTAACAATATCTCCCTGGGCATCATCGACCTTATTTACCCTGCCCACTGGCAACCCTACATTACGCAGGATCTTGGGCAACAAACGGATATTGATATTTACCTTGATCGCCATGTCGCCCGCCAGGGCCGGTTTTTATCCCTGCATGATGAAGTGAAAAACTTTCCGTTGCAGCACTGGTTACGCAGCACTGTTATTGCTATCGGTTCGCTGCTGGTGTTGTTTATGCTGCTGTTCTGGATCCCGCTGGATATGCCAATTAAGTTCACGCTATCGTGGATGAAAGGCGCGCAAACCATTGAAGCGACAACGGTAAAACAGCTTGAAAAAGCTGGCGTGCGGGTGGGCGATACGCTGCACCTGAGCGGTAAAGGAATGTGTAATATTCATTCCGGCGCGACCTGGAGCGGGCAGTCTAACTCACCGTTTATGCCGTTCGATTGCTCGCAAATCATCTGGAATGACGCGCCTGCGCTACCGCTGCCGGAATCAGACCTGGTGAATAAAGCGATGGCGCTAAGCCAGGCGGTAAATCGTCAGCTCCATCCCAAACCCGAAGACGACTCGCGCGTCAGCGCATCTTTACGCTCCGCGATCCAAAAATCGGGCATGGTATTATTAGATGACTTTGGCGATATTGTTCTGAAAACCGCTGATTTGTGCGCGGCGGAAGACGAGTGCGTGCGCCTGAAAAATGCGCTGGTTAATCTCGGTAACAGTAAGGACTGGAACGCGCTGGTGAAACGCGCGAACGCCGGCAAACTGGACGGCGTCAACGTACTGCTACGCCCCGTAAGCGCAGAGTCGCTGGAAAATCTGGTCACGACCTCAACGGCGCCGTTTATTTCTCGCGAGACCGCGCGTGCCGCCCAGTCGCTGAATAGCCCCGCTCCCGGCGGATTCCTGATCGCCAGCGATGAAGGCAGCGAACTGGTTGATCAGGCCTGGCCGTCAACGCCGCTGTATGACTATCCCGCGCAGGAACAGTGGAGCGCCTTCCAGCGTCTGGCGCAAACGCTCATGCAGACGCCATTTAGCGCCGAGGGCATTGTCACCAGCGTGTATACCGATGCCAACGGCACGCAGCATATCAGCCTGCATCGTATCCCCGATAAATCCGGCTGGTGGCGTTACCTCGGTACCACGCTGCTGATGCTGGCAATGATAGTGAGCGCGGTCTACAACGGCATTCAGGCGTTCAGACGTTATCAACGCCACCGTACCCGTATGGCGGACATCCAGGAATACTATGAAAGCTGCCTCAATCCCAGGTTAACCGTCTCTCCGGAAAATCTCATCTGATAGCGCCGCCGTGCGACAGGGTATGCTACCCTGTCGCGCAAATTGCGTTACCCTGGAGTTCCCCATGCATATTGATATTGACTGGCAAAACGTGGATACCGTTTTGCTGGATATGGACGGCACGCTGCTCGATCTCGCGTTCGATAACTATTTCTGGCAAAAGCTGGTACCGGAAACCTACGGCGCGCAGCAGGGTATTTCGCCGCAGGACGCGCAGGAATATATTCGCCAGCAGTATCATGCCGTACAGCATACGCTAAACTGGTACTGTCTGGATTACTGGAGCGAGCGTCTGGGTCTGGATATTTGCGCTATGACGACGGCGCAAGGGCCGCGCGCCGTTTTGCGCGACGATACCGTACCGTTTCTGAATGCGTTAAAAGCCAGCGGAAAACGTCGGATTCTGCTCACCAATGCGCATCCACATAACCTAGCGGTGAAGCTGGAGCATACCGGTCTGGCCTCACACCTTGATTTATTACTTTCCACCCACACATTTGGTTATCCCAAAGAGGATCAGCGGTTATGGCGCGCTGTCACTGAGGAAACGGGAATAAGCGCAGAGAAAACGCTGTTTATCGATGACAGCGAACCGATTCTCGACGCCGCCGCCCGGTTTGGTATTCGCTACTGTCTTGGCGTGACGAATCCTGATTCCGGCCTGGCGGAAAAGCACTATACGCGCCATCCGTCTCTGAACGACTACCGCCGTCTGATCCCCTCGCTGATGTGAAGGAGACGCCATGAAAGAAAAGTCCTCCGTTGAGGTCAGACTGGATAAATGGCTGTGGGCCGCGCGTTTTTATAAAACCCGCGCGCTGGCCCGCGAGATGATTGAAGGCGGTAAGGTGCATTACAACGGCCAGCGCAGTAAGCCGAGCAAAATCGTCGAGCTGAACGCTACCCTTACCCTGCGTCAGGGAAATGACGAACGGACGGTGATCGTTAAAGCCATCACCGAACAGCGCCGTCCGGCCAGCGAAGCCGTCGCTCTGTATGAAGAGACGGCGGAAAGCGTGGAAAAACGCGAAAAAATGGCGCAGGCGCGCAAGCTTAACGCCCTGACCATGCCGCATCCGGACAGGCGACCGGACAAGAAAGAGCGCCGCGACCTGTTACGATTTAAACACGGCGACAGCGAATAACTGTCACCCGCAAGAGAGATGATTATGCCGCAACATGACCAATTACATCGTTATCTGTTTGAAAACTTTGCCGTTCGCGGCGAGCTGGTGACCGTTTCGGAAACCTTGCAACAGATCCTCGACAATCATACCTACCCGCAGCCGGTGAAAACCGTACTGGCCGAACTGCTGGTCGCCACTAGCCTGCTGACCGCAACGCTGAAGTTTGCCGGTGACATTACGGTACAGCTCCAGGGCGACGGGCCGTTAAGCCTGGCGGTGATCAATGGCAATAATCAGCAGCAGATGCGCGGCGTGGCTCGCGTTCAGGGCGACATCCCTGACAATGCGGATCTCAAAACGCTGGTTGGCAACGGCTATCTGGTGATCACCATTACGCCGGAAGAGGGTGAGCGCTATCAGGGCGTGGTGGGTCTGGAAGGCGATACTCTGGCGGCGTGCCTGGAAGATTACTTCCTGCGCTCCGAGCAGTTGCCGACGCGCCTGTTTATCCGTACCGGCGATGTCGACGGTAAACCGGCGGCAGGTGGAATGTTGCTTCAGGTGATGCCGGCACAGAATGCGCAGGCGGAAGATTTCGACCATCTGGCTATGTTGACGGAAACCATTAAAAGCGAAGAGCTGCTGACGTTACCGGCAAATGACGTGCTGTGGCGTTTGTATCACGAAGAAGAAGTCACGCTCTACGATCCGCAAGATGTTGAATTCAAATGCACCTGTTCACGCGAACGTTGCGCGGGCGCGCTGAAAACATTGCCGAATGAAGAAGTGGACAGCATTCTGGCGGAAGAAGGCGAAATCGATATGCACTGCGATTACTGCGGCAATCATTATCTGTTCAATGCGATGGATATCGCGGAGATCCGTAACAACGCCTCTCCTGCCGATCCACAGGTTCACTAATCGCCTCGTAGTCAGCAACGTCATTGCCTGATGGCGCTGCGCTTATCTGGCCTACAGCATCCCGCTCCGTAGGCCGGATAAGGCATTTATACCGCCATCCGGCAAAAAGCTTACTCGTTGTAGTAATCCACATCCAACCGCTGACCATCAACAATGATATCGCGCCAGGTTTTGGGGGCTGAGTCTAACTGATGCCCGGCAATCGCGTGCAACAGTTGCGTCTTAGAAAACCCGTCCGGCAATCGGGCGAACGCTTTCTGCGTCCATTTCCCCTCTTTTAAGCCGTAGACCTGGCTCTCGGCAACAATAAAGTTATACAGCACCTGCTCAGGCTGACCGTCGCCGTTAAGATCCTGACTCACCAGCACGCAGGCATCCGGTTCAAGGCAGGAAACGCCCGAATAACTCTGCTCTTTGACAAACGCCCAAAATGCGGCATCCGGCTTCTGGCTACCGGGCGCAATCATCACCACCCGCGCTAAATCGTCCGCCGTCGGAGAGACCTTATTTCTCTGCAAAAACGTCATCAGTTCACGATTGCGCTTTCTGTTCTGCGTAAACGCCTCGTCATCCCGCAACGATTTCAGCGCTTCCTGGCCTGGTTTGCCGCTGTGATCCAGCATATACAGACTGATCTGATCCGCAGTAATTTTACCGCTATGGTAACGCGCCATATGGCTGTTGACGCTAATACGCCAGACATCAAGTACAGGCGAGGCCAGCAGCAGCAATATCACCAGCGTCAACAAAGAGACGCTCAGTATCACCTTGCCTTGCCACTCACCAGGGTCGCGTCCGCGGCGTAACAGACCGATCAGATAACCGAAGGACCATACCAGCAAGACAGACACCGTCAGCGCGCCATACAGACGATCCGGCGTCCAGCCGTATTGCTGAATGCGTACCCATAACGCCCAGCCCGCCAGCAGCATATATATCGGGGCAACGCACAGCGAGGCGCTAATCATGCCGCGTAGTACGCGCGGATAGGGTAATACGCGCTTTTGCGGTTCGTTGACAATCGCCACGAGGAGCAGCAGCATCAGCGTCAGCGTGGATAGCAGCCCCGCAGCGGAAACACGCGCAGAAATCGCCTCCAGTCCGGTAAAGGGTAACGTCACAATAAACAGCAATGCCAGCAGCGACACCACTGGCAGTAAACCCGTCGCGATCAGCGTCAGCAGCTTTTGCACCGCCGCCACAAGGCGCGACTGCGTGCGGGCGAGAATGACCGCCAGCGCCGTAATCAGGCCGATGGTCACATAAATAAAGGCTTCAGTTTCAAAGAAAAGGGTGCTGAAAAAGCGGATGCCCACCAGCCTGAATAGCGCGCTCCAGAGCAGAAGCACCAGCCAGAACAGTCCGTTGGCGACCAGGACGATAAACAATGTCAGTACGTTATGCCATAACCGCAGATAAAACTGGGGATAACGCGCCGAACCGGTTTGCGAATGTAGCTGATATTGCATCCAGGGCAATACCAGCATCGCCATCAACACAAGCCGGAGACCATACAGCCAGAGGAGCTCAGCCAGGCGCCATTTCTCCACCGCCTCAACCTGCCATTTCAGCCAGCCGCTCATTGCCAGCACGACCACAAAGATCAGCCCCAGCCAGCCCCACAGCGCGCGCTGTTTAAAAGAGACCACGGTAAGCAATAGCATTGACGACAACGCTATCGTCGCAGGCATACCATAGAACAGCCAGTCGCTATTTTGTGGTACCAGCCAGGCCATCAGCAGGTAGCACAAGACGCCCTGCAGCAAACCGGTGAGCAACATACCCCAGCGAGTAGTACGTGAAAGCGCTACACTTTCCATGTCGTTATCCAGAATGATGAGAAAGTCGCATTATTGCATCATCTGTTCACCGCCAGGCGTCGTCATGCATAATTCAGAAAAAAACGCAGAGAGGTGAATCGATATTGTTAATGTTGGTGTTACGTAACTTTCTTACATGAATGCGATTACAGTCACATTATGTCGGTCAAAAACACTTCCTTTTAACGTTTTCAGAACATTTTCCACAACAAAAGTAGGTTTCCTGCCATAATAACCGCCGCTGCGTGACAGGAGTCACAGTGTTTTTCGTCAATCGTGATTTTGTCCAGATACGTAAATCTATGAGCCTTGTCGCGGTTAACCAACCTCAAAAAACCTTACTATTTTCGGTAATATATATTGGCTAAGGAGCAGTGATATGCGCGTTAACAATTTAACCCCGCAAGATCTCAAGGCTTATGGTATCAACGACGTCCAGGATATCGTTTACAATCCCAGCTACGACACCCTTTATCAGGAAGAACTTAATCCTGGTCTGGAAGGCTATGAGCGTGGCGTGTTAACTAACCTGGGCGCTGTTGCCGTTGATACCGGTATTTTTACCGGTCGTTCGCCTAAGGATAAGTATATTGTTCGCGACGACACCACGCGTGATACGCTGTGGTGGTCCGATAAGGGTAAAGGTAAAAACGATAATAAGCCGCTTTCCCAAGAAACCTGGCAACACCTGAAAGATCTGGTGACGCATCAGCTTTCCGGTAAACGCTTATTCATTGTTGATGCATTCTGCGGCGCAAATGCCGATACGCGCCTTTCCGTGCGCTTTATTACGGAAGTCGCCTGGCAGGCCCACTTCGTTAAAAATATGTTCATTCGCCCAACGGACGAAGAGCTGGTAGGCTTCAAACCTGACTTTATTGTCATGAACGGCGCGAAGTGCACCAACCCGCAGTGGAAAGAGCAAGGGCTGAACTCGGAAAACTTCGTGGCGTTCAACCTGACTGAGCGTATTCAGCTTATTGGCGGCACCTGGTACGGCGGCGAAATGAAAAAAGGGATGTTCTCGGTAATGAACTACCTGCTGCCGCTCAAAGGTATCGCCTCAATGCACTGTTCCGCCAACGTGGGTGAAAAAGGCGATGTCGCGGTCTTCTTCGGCCTTTCCGGTACCGGAAAAACCACTCTGTCCACCGACCCGAAACGTCGTCTGATTGGCGATGATGAGCACGGTTGGGACGACGACGGCGTGTTCAACTTTGAAGGCGGCTGCTACGCCAAAACCATCAAACTGTCGAAAGAAGCGGAGCCAGAAATTTATCATGCGATTCGCCGTGATGCGCTACTGGAAAACGTCACCGTGCGCGAAGACGGCACCGTTGATTTCGATGATGGTTCCAAAACCGAAAACACCCGCGTCTCTTACCCGATCTATCATATCGATAACATCGTTAAGCCCGTGTCCAAAGCAGGTCACGCCACCAAGGTTATCTTCCTGACGGCGGACGCCTTCGGCGTGTTGCCGCCGGTTTCCCGTTTAACCGCTAACCAGACGCAGTACCACTTCCTGTCGGGTTTCACCGCTAAACTGGCCGGCACCGAACGCGGCGTCACCGAACCGACCCCCACCTTCTCCGCCTGCTTCGGCGCCGCGTTCCTGACGCTGCACCCGACGCAGTATGCTGAGGTGCTGGTGAAACGTATGCAGGCAGCAGGCGCGCAGGCTTATCTGGTTAACACCGGCTGGAATGGCACCGGCAAACGTATCTCCATCAAAGATACGCGCGCGATTATCGACGCCATTCTGAACGGTTCTCTTGATAACGCGGAAACCTTCCGCCTGCCGCTGTTCGATCTGGCGATCCCGACTGAACTGCCAGGCGTGGATACCCACATTCTCGACCCACGTAACACCTACGCGTCGCCGGAACAATGGCAGGAAAAAGCCACCGCGCTGGCGAAACTGTTCATTGAGAACTTCGAGAAGTATACGGATACCCCGGCAGGCGAAGCGCTGGTTAGCGCCGGACCGAAGCTGTAAGGAACAGGCCGGATGGCGGCTTTGAACAGCGTCATCCAGCGTTAAGAAGAAAGGGAGGATAATACCTCCCTTTCTTATGCCTCTTTTGTCGTCCCCTGGACGCGAGCCACAGGAACCGGTAGCCAGGCGCGAATCGACAATCCGCCACGCTCGCTGGTGCCAATCTCCAGCATCCCGTTATGGTTATCGATAATGCGCTGCACAATCGCCAGCCCCAGCCCTGTGCCGCTGGTGCTACGGGCGCTGTCGCCGCGTACAAAAGGCTGGAACAGATGTTTACGCTGCTCCGGCTTAATGCCCGGCCCGTCATCTTCTACCTGGAACCAGGCGCGATGCGACTCGGTGCCGCTACTGACCTTAATCCAGCCGTTGCCATAACGGGCAGCATTAACCACCATATTCGCCACCGCGCGCTTAATCGAGAGCGGGTGCATTTTCACCTGGATGCTGCCTGCCTGAAGCGCAGTGTTAATCTCACGCTCATAGCCGCTTTCCGCCGCAATCACCTCGCCCAGCACGGAATTGAGATCCGCCATCTCCATTGGCATTTCCTGACCGGTACGCAGATAGTCAATAAACTGTTCGATAATGGCGTTACACTCTTCGATGTCTTTATTGATCGACTCCGCGAGATAACCGTCTTCCTCGCCCATCATCTCCGTCGCCAGACGAATACGGGTCAGCGGCGTGCGCAAGTCGTGGCTGACGCCCGCCATCAATAGCGTACGGTCATCAGCCAATTGTTTCACGCCGGCTGCCATATGGTTAAACGCCCGAGTCACAGAGCGCACCTCAGAGGCGCCATATTCACGCAGCGGCGGCGGAATAATTCCCTTCCCTACCTGCAGGGCGGCATGTTCAAGATCCACTAACGGTCGGTTCTGTATACGAATAAACAGCCACGCGCCGCCTATCGCCAGGAGCATAATCGCCAGCGTGTAACGGAAAAGCGGAGAAAAATCGCCCTGATGAATCTCGGTCAGCGGCACGCGCACCCAGATATTGGGCGACAGCCAGGTTTTGAGCCACACGACAGGCGAGCTTTTGTTGACCTCAACGCGCACTTCCGTCGGGCCGCCTAATTGCTGCGCCATCTGGTGGCTTAAGAATTCGTAGTGTTGCGCCCAACGCAGCCCGGCCTCTTCGGCGGCTTCGTTGGTGTAGAGAGAGATCCCCAGCTCGCGATAGATTTCCCGACGAAACGCAGGCGGCACGACTAACTGCGTGCCGTCCTCCAGTTGCAGCTTATCGGTCATCAGCATACGGACTTCGTAAGCCAGAACCTTATTAAACTGCTGGAGGCTCGGCAAAATCGCGAAGTTCAGCACCACCAGGTAGGTCGTCACCAGGCTGACGAACAGCAAGGTGACGATGAGCAACAGCGTGCGGGCAAATGAACTTCGCGGCGAGAAGCGCATTCGCCTCATGCTTTAGAACCGTCCGGTACGAAGACGTAGCCCAGGCCCCAGACGGTCTGAATATAACGCGGATGCGCCGGATCTTCTTCCACCATACGGCGCAGGCGGGAGATCTGGACGTCGATGGAGCGTTCCATCGCGGAATACTCGCGGCCACGGGCCAGATTCATCAGCTTATCGCGAGAGAGCGGCTCGCGCGGGTGGCTTACCAGCGCTTTCAGTACCGCAAACTCCCCGCTGGTCAGCGGCATCGGTTCATCTTCACGGAACATCTCGCGCGTACCGAGGTTCAGTTTAAACTTACCGAACGCGATAACGGCCTCTTCCTGCGACGGCGCGCCGGGCAGTTCGTTTGCCTGACGACGTAGCACGGCGCGGATACGCGCCAACAGCTCGCGCGGGTTAAACGGTTTAGGAATGTAGTCATCGGCGCCGATTTCCAGCCCGACGATACGGTCAACCTCTTCACCCTTCGCCGTGACCATAATGATCGGCATTGGATTACTTTGACTACGCAGGCGACGACAAATCGACAGACCATCTTCACCTGGCAGCATTAAATCCAGTACCATGAGATGGAAAGATTCACGGGTCAGCAGACGATCCATCTGCTCGGCGTTAGCGACGCTTCGAACCTGGAAGCCCTGCTCGGTCAGATAACGTTCCAGTAGCGCCCGCAGACGCATATCGTCATCAACCACCAGAATCTTATAATTCTCTTGCATTGTCTGTACTCCCAAAGGTTCGCAACAAATGTAAGTGTGTATTCTTAAAAAAGCTCACGTGAGTCACCAGCAAATTCTGGTATGAATTTCAGGCTAAATTGTTACAAAGCATATTTAACAGCAGCTTAAATATACAATTAATCGGCAACCCCATTATTTATTCTGTCGGGACGATCACGTTATACCCCGTGTGCGCAATATCGACAGCAAAGGTAAATCAACGAGATGAAAACGCCCCTGATCACCCGCGAAGGGTACGAAACACTCAAACAAGAGCTCAATTATCTCTGGCGTGAAGAGCGCCCGGAGGTCACCAAAAAAGTGACCTGGGCTGCGAGTCTGGGCGACCGCAGCGAGAATGCCGACTATCAGTATAATAAAAAGCGCCTGCGTGAGATCGACAGACGCGTCAGATATCTGACCAAATGCATGGAAAATCTCAAAATCGTGGATTATTCCCCGCAGCAGGAGGGCAAAGTCTTCTTCGGCGCCTGGGTGGAAATTGAAAATGATGACGGCGATACGCTGAAGTTCCGCATTGTCGGCTACGATGAAATTTTCGGACGTAAGGATTACATCTCTATCGACTCGCCGATGGCGCGGGCGCTACTGAAAAAAGAAGTGGGCGATCTGGCGGTGGTTAACACCCCTGTCGGCGAAGCAAACTGGTACGTCAATGCGATCGAATACGTCAAATAAGACAAGAAGAATCCTAAGCCCCCGCTGATGGCTGGCATTTTTGCCAGCCAATCCGTATAACTATCCCCTGATTTTTATCCTGAAGACGAAGCTAACCCATGATGAATGATTCTTTCTGCCGCATTATTGCGGGTGAAATCCAGGCAAATGCCGGGCAGGTTGAAGCTGCCGTTCGCCTGCTTGACGAAGGGAACACCGTGCCGTTTATCGCACGTTATCGTAAAGAAATCACCGGCGGTCTGGATGACACGCAGTTGCGTAACCTGGAAACGCGTCTGGGCTATCTGCGTG
This sequence comes from Salmonella sp. SAL04157, assembly GCF_046551635.1. Lineage (NCBI taxonomy): Bacteria > Pseudomonadati > Pseudomonadota > Gammaproteobacteria > Enterobacterales > Enterobacteriaceae > Salmonella > Salmonella sp. SAL04157. Next base: position 333,868 of record NZ_JBGDVS010000005.1, on the reverse strand, counting down.
AGCTGGAAGACAGGCGTCAGGCCATCCTCAAGTCCATTTCCGAACAAGGCAAACTGACCGATGAGCTGGCTGGCGCCATCAACGCTACGTTAAGTAAGACCGAGCTCGAAGACCTCTACCTGCCCTATAAACCTAAACGCCGCACCCGTGGACAAATCGCCATTGAAGCCGGCCTTGAGCCGCTGGCCGATCTGCTCTGGAACGAACCGTCCCACGATCCTGACGTGGAAGCGGCAAAGTACATTGATGGCGACAAAGGCGTGGCGGACACGAAAGCCGCGCTCGACGGCGCACGCTACATTCTGATGGAGCGCTTTGCCGAAGACGCCGCATTGCTGGCGAAAGTGCGTGATTACCTGTGGAAGAACGCCCATCTGGTCGCCACGGTCGTGAGCGGCAAAGAGGAAGAAGGGGCAAAATTCCGCGACTATTTCGACCATCATGAGCCCATTGCTAACGTCCCGTCTCACCGTGCGCTGGCCATGTTCCGTGGTCGTAACGAAGGCATTCTGCAACTTTCGCTCAATGCCGACCCACAGTTTGATGAGCCGCCGAAAGAAAGCTACTGCGAGCAAATCATCATGGACCATCTCGGCCTGCGGCTAAATAACGCCCCGGCGGATAGCTGGCGCAAAGGCGTAGTGAGCTGGACGTGGCGTATCAAAGTCTTAATGCACCTCGAAACCGAACTGATGGGCACCGTGCGCGAACGTGCAGAAGATGAAGCGATTAACGTGTTTGCCCGTAACCTGCACGACCTGCTGATGGCAGCCCCCGCAGGCCTGCGCGCCACGATGGGCCTTGATCCTGGCCTGCGTACCGGCGTAAAAGTCGCTGTCGTTGACGGCACCGGCAAGCTGGTGGCGACGGATACCATTTATCCGCATACCGGTCAGGCGGCCAAAGCGGCTACCGTGATCGCCGCGCTGTGCGAAAAATACCACGTCGAACTGGTCGCGATTGGCAACGGTACGGCCTCGCGTGAAACCGAACGCTTCTATCTCGACGTACAGAAACAGTTCCCGAACGTGACGGCGCAGAAAGTGATCGTCAGCGAAGCGGGGGCGTCCGTGTATTCCGCTTCTGAGCTGGCGGCGCAGGAGTTTCCGGATCTCGACGTCTCCCTGCGCGGCGCGGTCTCTATCGCGCGTCGCCTGCAGGATCCGCTGGCGGAACTGGTGAAAATCGATCCGAAATCCATCGGCGTCGGCCAATATCAACACGATGTCAGCCAGACCCAGTTGGCGCGTAAGCTGGATGCGGTGGTCGAAGACTGCGTAAACGCCGTCGGCGTCGATTTGAATACCGCCTCCGTGCCGCTGCTGACCCGCGTCGCGGGCTTAACGCGCATGATGGCGCAAAACATCGTCGCCTGGCGCGATGAGAACGGTCAGTTTCAGAACCGCCAGCAACTGTTGAAGGTGAGCCGTCTGGGGCCGAAAGCGTTTGAGCAGTGCGCGGGCTTCCTGCGTATTAACCACGGCGATAACCCGCTGGATGCCTCCACCGTCCACCCGGAAGCCTATCCGGTTGTCGAACGCATTCTGGCGGCGACGCAGCAAGCGCTAAAAGATCTGATGGGCAACAGCAACGAATTGCGTCACCTCAAGGCCGCTGATTTTACCGACGATAAATTCGGCGTGCCGACCGTGAGCGATATCATCAAAGAGCTGGAAAAACCGGGCCGCGACCCACGTCCTGAATTTAAAACCGCGCAATTCGCCGATGGCGTCGAAACCATGAACGACCTGCTGCCGGGGATGATTCTGGAAGGGGCGGTCACTAACGTCACTAACTTCGGCGCGTTTGTCGATATCGGCGTTCATCAGGATGGCCTGGTGCATATCTCCTCGCTCTCGAATAAGTTCGTTGAAGATCCGCACACCGTGGTGAAAGCGGGCGACATCGTGAAGGTGAAAGTGCTGGAAGTGGATCTGCAACGTAAGCGTATCGCCCTGACCATGCGTCTGGACGAGCAGCCCGGCGAAACCGCCGCTCGCCGCGGCGGCGGCGCCGATCGCGCTCAGGGCAACCGCCCGGCATCTAAAGCGGCGAAACCGCGCGGTCGTGACGCTCAGCCAGCCGGTAACAGCGCCATGATGGACGCGCTGGCAGCCGCAATGGGAAAAAAACGCTAATCGGGTCATACGCAGGCCGGGTTACTTCTTATCCGGCCTGCGATTTTGCAATACGTCCACCCTTTCTTTTTTAATTAACAATTAAATCTTATCCATTAGAACCTGTTAATTAATTTTCTTCTGCTACCCGCACTATTAATTATCACTTTATTAACAGATGAAACCTTAATTAAACATTAAAAACGGTGAATATTTGCACATTAGGGGTATTTGCAAAAAGACAAATAAATGTTGAGCCATATCAACATCGGCGCAAATTATCTCTTATTTGTACATTCCGTCACATTTTAATCGTTGAAGATAGAAACCATTCTCATTATCATTGTGTTGTTGATTATTTACTCTTTCCTTCGTTGGCTAAACATCGGGTCTCCTGCCGCCCCCCTGAGCGCCGCATGAGGTATACATCCAGTTAGTAAGAAACAAGTAGGTCGTATGCAATTCACTCCTGACACTGCGTGGAAAATCACCGGCTTTGCGCGTGAAATCAGCCCGGCGTATCGTCAAAAACTGCTTTCGCTCGGCATGTTGCCCGGCTCTTCATTTAATGTCGTCCGCGTCGCGCCCTTAGGCGATCCGATCCATATCGAAACACGACGCGTGAGTCTGGTTTTGCGTAAAAAGGATTTGGCGTTAATAGAAGTGGAAGCGGTTTCCTGTTAATACAGTGAGTCTATAAAAATGAAAAAATTAACCATTGGTTTAATTGGTAATCCTAATTCCGGCAAGACCACCTTATTTAACCAACTCACCGGCGCGCGTCAGCGCGTGGGGAACTGGGCGGGCGTCACCGTCGAGCGTAAAGAGGGCCAGTTCGCGACAACTGACCACCAGGTCACGCTGGTAGATTTACCCGGCACCTATTCTCTGACGACCATCTCGTCACAAACCTCTCTCGACGAACAGATCGCCTGCCACTACATCCTGAGCGGCGACGCCGACCTGTTGATAAACGTTGTAGACGCCTCCAATCTGGAGCGCAACCTCTATTTGACGCTGCAGCTGCTGGAGCTGGGTATCCCCTGTATTGTCGCGCTTAATATGCTGGATATCGCTGAAAAACAGCAGGTTCGTATTGATGTCGACGCTCTGTCCACGCGTCTGGGTTGTCCTGTCGTACCGCTGGTATCGACTCGCGGTCGCGGTATCGAGGCGCTGAAACTGGCCATTGACCGTCACAACGCTAACGACAACGTCGAACTGGTGCATTATGCCCAGCCGCTGCTGCGCGAAGCGGATTTCCTGGCCGACGCGATGGCCCAGGAGATGCCTTTACAACAGCGCCGCTGGCTGGGTCTGCAAATGCTGGAGGGCGATATCTACAGCCGGGCTTACGCAGGCGAGGCGGCACAAAACCTGGACACCTCCCTGGCCCGTCTGAAGGACGAAATGGACGACCCGGCGCTGCATATCGCCGACGCCCGTTATCAGTGTATCGCCGCTATTTGCGACGTGGTCAGCAATACCCTGACAGCCGAACCCAGCCGCTTCACCAGGGCGGTCGATAAAATTATCCTGAACCGCTTCCTCGGCTTACCGATTTTTTTGTTCGTGATGTACCTGATGTTCCTGCTCGCCATTAACATCGGCGGCGCGTTGCAACCCCTGTTTGATGCCGGTTCCGTCGCCATCTTTATTCATGGCATTCAATGGATTGGCTACACGCTGCACTTCCCGGATTGGTTAACCATCTTCCTGGCGCAAGGTCTTGGCGGCGGGATCAATACCGTCCTGCCGCTGGTGCCGCAAATCGGGATGATGTACCTGTTCCTCTCCTTCCTTGAAGACTCCGGTTATATGGCGCGCGCGGCCTTCGTCATGGATCGCCTGATGCAGGCGCTGGGACTACCGGGTAAATCCTTCGTGCCGCTGATTGTCGGCTTCGGCTGTAACGTACCTTCCGTGATGGGCGCCCGCACGCTTGACGCTCCGCGCGAACGCCTGATGACCATCATGATGGCGCCATTTATGTCCTGTGGCGCGCGCCTGGCGATTTTCGCCGTCTTTGCCGCCGCCTTCTTCGGGCAAAACGGCGCGCTGGCGGTCTTCTCGCTGTACGTGCTGGGTATTGTCATGGCGGTATTAACCGGCCTGATGCTGAAGCATACCATTATGCGCGGCGAAGCCTCTCCGTTTGTGATGGAGCTGCCGGTTTACCACGTCCCGCATATCAAGAGCCTGATCATCCAGACCTGGCAACGCCTGAAAGGTTTTGTACTACGCGCCGGTAAAGTCATTATCATCGTGAGTATTTTCCTGAGCGCGTTTAACAGTTTCTCGCTGAGCGGCAAAATCGTCGATAACATTAATGACTCCGCCCTCGCCTCCGTAAGCCGCGTCATCACGCCAGTCTTTAAACCGATCGGCGTCCATGAGGATAACTGGCAAGCGACCGTGGGTCTGTTTACGGGCGCTATGGCGAAAGAAGTTGTCGTCGGTACGTTGAACACGCTCTACACCGCCGAAAATATTCAGGACGAAGCGTTTAATCCTGCCGACTTTCACCTCGGCGATGAACTGCTGGGCGCGGTTGACGATACCTGGCAAAGCCTGAAAGACACCTTTAGCCTGAGCGTACTGGCTAACCCGATCGAAGCGAGTAAAGGCGACGGCGAAATGGCGACCGGCGCGATGGGCGTGATGGGTCAAAAATTCGGCAGCGCCGCAGCGGCGTACAGTTACCTGATTTTCGTCCTGCTTTACGTACCGTGTATCTCGGTAATGGGCGCTATCGCCCGCGAGTCCAGCCGCGGCTGGATGGGCTTCTCCATCCTGTGGGGGCTGAATATCGCCTATTCGCTCGCCACGCTGTTCTACCAGGTTACCAGCTTCAGTCAACACCCGACATACAGCCTGATCTGTATTCTGGCAGTGATCGTCTTTAACGTTGTGGTGTTAAGCCTGTTGCGCCGCGCCCGCAGCCGTGTAGACATTGAACTGCTGGCAACCCGCAAAAACGTCAGTTCCTGTTGTTCGGGCACTGCGGGCAATTGTCACTAAGGGATGTAAAAAATGGCTTCATTGATACAGGTTCGCGATCTACTGGCGCTCCGGGGGCGTATGGAGGCAACGCAAATCAGCCATACGCTGCACGCTCCGCAGCCCATGATCGACGCCATGCTGAATCAACTGGAGATCATGGGTAAAGCGGTACGTATCCCGGAAGAACCGGACGGCTGCCTTTCAGGCAGCTGTAAAAGTTGTCCGGAAGGTAAAGCCTGCCTGCGCGAATGGTGGGCCTTGCGTTAGCCTTCGCCGGGTAGCGACGTAACGCGTCTTATCCGGCCTTTATCCCGCGTTATGTTGCCCGGTACGCGTCACGCTGCCGGGCAATTTTGCGTCATGCCTTCCACAAAGATGAAAGCGTTACCGCCGTGCGCATTTATCTCCCCATGCGCCTCGCAAGCGCACTAATCCTCTACTGCAATCAGCACGGTCTGCGCGTAGTGTCACGCCATTGAACTTCACCGATGACGGATCGATATGGCGACCTCAACAACATCCACGCCGCATGACGCGGTATTCAAACAGTTTTTATGCCACCCCGATACTGCACGGGATTTTTTGGAAATTCATCTCCCGTCGACATTACGTCAAATCTGTAATCTGAATACGTTACGGCTGGAGTCCGGTAGCTTTATTGAAGAGGATTTACGCCCCCATTATTCCGATATTCTTTGGTCGCTGGAAACAAGTGAAGGTGAAGGTTACATTTACGTGGTTATTGAACATCAGAGTACGCCGGACGCGCATATGGCATTTCGGCTGATGCGTTACGCGATGGCTGCAATGCAACGGCACCTGGAGGCCGGGCATAAGACGTTGCCGTTAGTGGTGCCAATGCTGTTTTACCACGGAAACCGAAGCCCGTATCCGTTCTCATTATGCTGGCTGGATGAATTTGCCGACCCGGTGATGGCGCGTAAGCTATACGCCACCGCCTTTCCTCTGGTCGATATTACGGTCGTGCCGGATGACGAGATTATGCGGCACCGACGGGTCGCGCTGCTGGAACTCATACAAAAACACATCCGCCAGCGTGATCTAATGGGGCTTGTCGAACAGCTGGTCGCCCTACTGGTTAAGGGATACGCTAATGACACCCAGCTTCAAAGTTTGTTTAATTACATGATGCACACTGGCGACGCCGCGCGCTTCAATACGTTTATCCGCCAGGTGGCTATGCGTATCCCACAGCATAAGGAGAAGATCATGACTATCGCAGAAAGATTACGTCAGGAAGGGCATCGTAACGGGTTACAGAAAGGGCTACAGCAAGGCAAACAGGAAGGCCAACGGCTCGCCGCATTGCGCATTGCCCGCTCCATGCTAAACGATGGTTTCGATCGCGATACCGTGCTTAGGGTTACCGGGCTGGCGCCTGCCGATCTGGCATCTGAAAACCATTAATCTGGCAGAATGGTCCGGGCCCGGCAACGCCCTGGTTACAGCGATGATTTTAGCGTCATCAGCGCCTGACAAAACGCCGCCGGATGCGAGATAAACGGCGCATGGGCCGCCTTCGCCATTATCTGTGATGTACTGTGCGGCCATAACGTATCGAGCAAAGGCACAATTTTACGCGGCACCAGACCGTCCAGATAACCATACAAACGCAAAAACGGCATGTTCACATTTTTAAGCGCTTCTCGTAGATCGACCGTTTTTAAGATTTCCAGTCCGCCATTGAGCACGTCTACATCCGGCATAGGCTGCGCCAGCACCACGCTTTTTAAGGTGCGGGCATCCTGACGCGCCGTCTCCGTCCCTAACGTTTGCAGCGCCAGAAAACGCTCCACCGTGCGCTGAAAATCGTCGCTAAGCTGCTGCTGGAATCCACCGAGGATTTCCGGTTTTATTCCCGGCCACCCCTCACGCGCACTAAAGCATGGCGAAGAGGCGACTGTCACCAGCGCCTGAACGCGTTCAGGGTGGGTGAGCGCCATCTGACTCGCCACCAGGCCACCCAGGCTCCAGCCAAGCCAGATAGCCTGGTCCGGCGCGTTCTTCGCTACCTGCGCCGTCATCTCTTCAAACGTCATAGCGCCAAACCCCGAACTACGGCCATAGCCCGGCAAATCGACCAGATGCAGCGTAAAATGCGAGCCGAGTTCCTCGCGAATGCAATGCCATACCTCCGCGTTCAATCCCCATCCGTGCAGCAGCACAAGATGACAATTTCCCTCGCCGTAGGTCTGCCACCAGATGTCATTCATCAGTTACTGTTCTCTTTTGTCTAACAAGGATGCACCTATGCTAACAGTACCGGGATTATGCTGGCTATGCCGAATGCCGCTGGCGTTAAGCCACTGGGGGATTTGTTCCGTATGCGCGCGCGCCGTTCGTCAGCGCGTCAGCCTGTGTCCGCAATGCGGATTACCTGCCGCGCATCCTTCGCTCCCCTGCGGTCGCTGCCTGCAAAAACCACCGCCCTGGCAGCGTCTGGTGAGCGTCAGTGACTATACGCCGCCCTTGAGTTTACTGGTGCATCAGCTTAAATTTACCCGCCGCAGCGAAATTGCCGCCGCTCTGGCGCGTCTACTGTTGCAGGAAGTACTCATGGCGCGCCGCAGCACTGGCTTGCAGCTTCCCGACAGAATCGTCAGCGTTCCGCTCTGGTCGCGCCGACACTGGCGGCGGGGATTTAACCAAAGCGATCTGTTATGTCAACCGTTAGCGCGCTGGCTTGGCTGTGCGTGGGACAGCCAGACCATCACGCGGGTACGGGCGACCGCAACACAACATCATCTCAGCGCCAGGTTACGTAAGCGCAATTTGAAAAACGCGTTTCGCCTTGAATTGCCGGTACAGGGTCTCCATATGGTTATTGTGGATGATGTCGTCACTACCGGAAGTACCGTCGCGGAAATCGCGCAACTGCTTTTGCGCAACGGCGCAGCGACTGTCCAGGTATGGTGCCTGTGTCGAACCTTGTAGAGCCTCGATGATGGGCGTATTATAACCAACTAAAATAGTCAACTATTAGGCCATTACTATGATCCGTATTTCCGATGCTGCACAAGCGCACTTTGCCAAACTGCTGGCAAATCAGGAAGAAGGGACGCAAATCCGCGTATTTGTCATTAATCCCGGCACTCCTAACGCAGAGTGCGGCGTTTCTTATTGTCCGCCCGACGCCGTAGAAGCCACCGATACTGCACTGAAATTTGACCTGTTGACCGCTTATGTCGACGAGCTGAGCGCGCCCTATCTGGAAGACGCGGAAATTGATTTCGTGACCGACCAGCTAGGTTCTCAACTTACATTGAAAGCGCCAAACGCGAAGATGCGCAAAGTGGCCGATGACGCGCCGCTGATGGAGCGCGTGGAATATGCTCTGCAATCGCAGATTAACCCGCAGTTGGCGGGCCACGGCGGTCGCGTCTCGCTGATGGAAATTACCGATGAAGGCTATGCAATTCTGCAGTTTGGCGGCGGTTGTAACGGTTGCTCGATGGTTGACGTCACGCTGAAAGAAGGGATCGAGAAACAGTTGCTGAATGAATTCCCGGAACTGAAAGGGGTTCGCGATCTGACCGAACACCAGCGCGGCGAGCACTCATACTACTAAGATTTTCCCCGCATCCATGCCCGATGGCGCTTGCGCCTGTCGGGCCTTGTCTGCCCCACCGTAGGCCGATAAGGCGTCTACGGTGCCATCCTGTGCCATCAGCCACATCTCAGAGCAATGGTCCTTCTTCTTTCGCCGATAACATGACCTGTGTCTCATAATTTAAATTTTGCCTGCCAGGGTCATTTTCAACACCCATATGTTACCCGTATCATTCTTATGGGCACCTAACATCCATATAACATCTGACTACGCTCATTCGTTTCAACGGTAATCAGTATTGGTGCTATTGCGACTCTGTTCCCGTCGGGAACAACAGGAATTTGTCGTCGAAACAATGACGTTACCCATAACAAAGTAAAGGCCAGGTAAATCATGCCATTAGTCATCGTTGCTATCGGTGTTATCTTGTTACTTCTTCTGATGATCCGCTTCAAAATGAACGGATTTATCGCCCTTGTCCTGGTAGCGCTCGCTGTCGGGTTGATGCAGGGAATGCCGCTGGATAAAGTCATCGGCTCCATCAAAGCCGGTGTCGGCGGTACGCTTGGCAGTCTGGCCCTGATTATGGGGTTCGGCGCCATGCTGGGCAAAATGCTTGCCGACTGCGGCGGCGCTCAACGTATCGCCACTACCCTGATCGCGAAATTTGGTAAAAAACATATTCAGTGGGCCGTAGTGTTAACCGGCTTTACCGTCGGCTTCGCTCTGTTCTATGAAGTGGGCTTTGTTCTGATGCTGCCGCTGGTATTCACCATTGCCGCAGCGGCGAATATCCCGTTACTGTACGTCGGCGTGCCGATGGCCGCGGCGCTCTCCGTCACACACGGCTTCCTACCGCCGCACCCGGGCCCAACCGCGATTGCCACGATTTTCCATGCTGATATGGGTAAAACGTTGCTGTTTGGTACGATTCTGGCGATCCCGACCGTGATCCTTGCCGGCCCGGTTTACGCCCGTTTTCTGAAAGGCATCGATAAGCCGATCCCGGAAGGCCTGTACAGCGCGAAAACTTTTACGGAAGAAGAGATGCCGGGCTTTGGCGTCAGCGTCTGGACGTCGCTGGTTCCGGTGATTCTGATGGCGATGCGTGCGGTTGCCGAGATGATTCTGCCAAAAGGCCACGCTTTCCTGCCCGTTGCCGAGTTCCTGGGCGACCCGGTAATGGCTACGTTAATTGCCGTACTGATTGCGATGTTCACCTTTGGCCTGAACCGCGGACGTTCCATGGATCAGATTAACGATACGCTGGTCTCTTCCATCAAAATTATCGCCATGATGCTGCTGATCATCGGCGGCGGCGGCGCGTTCAAGCAGGTGCTGGTCGATAGCGGCGTGGATAAATACATCGCTTCAATGATGCATGAAACCAATGTCTCTCCGCTGTTGATGGCGTGGTCTATCGCGGCGGTGCTGCGTATCGCGCTGGGCTCCGCGACTGTCGCGGCGATTACCGCAGGCGGCATTGCGGCGCCGCTGATCGCCACTACCGGCGTTAGCCCTGAACTGATGGTTATCGCAGTCGGTTCCGGGAGCGTGATTTTCTCTCACGTCAACGACCCGGGCTTCTGGCTGTTCAAAGAGTATTTCAATTTGACTATCGGCGAGACCATTAAATCCTGGTCGATGCTGGAAACGATCATCTCCGTCTGCGGCCTGATCGGCTGTCTGCTACTGGGTATGGTGGTTTAAGCGAGGCGGCTTGTAGGCCGGATAAGGCAGCAATGTGCGCCAGGATTGCCTGATGGCGCTGCGCTTATCAGGCCTACGTGCTCTCACCATCATAAAGCCGGGGAAATCCCCGGCTTTATTACTTCTTCTTCGCAGCCGCTTTTCGGCGCTTATCCAAATCCTTAATCAACTTGTTTACGCCCTCATCGGCAAACATCTGCTCCAGCGTGGCGGTGAGCTTCCGTCGCCAGTTTTTATACTGATCGCTGGTGCCCGGTACGTTAACCGGATCGGCCATATCCAGCCAGTCCTCCGGCTGAAGCCCCAACAGACCGCTGTTACTGTCGGCGATGTAGCGCTGAAGCCCGCGATTTAGCGTTGGCGTCATCGACATTAACGATGCCTTATGCCCGGCGCGTTTTGGCAGACAACCATATTTATGCAGCGCGTCCAATAGCCCCTGTTTCGCCCGCTCGCGATCCTCATACAGCCCGCGCAGAATCACTTCATCCGGATAAAGCCCCAGAGCTTTACCCAACGTCAGGTCACCGCATTCCCAATAGCCGCGCAGCGTGGGGAGATCGTGCGTCGAGGCGACAGCCATCGATTGTTGCGGATATGCGCCTGGCGCGCGGAAGTTTTTCTCAAGGTCATTTTCAAACCACAGCACTTTATAAGAATAGACCCCGCTATCGCGCAGCTTGCCGACAATCTCAACTGGCACCGTCCCCAGATCTTCGCCTATCACCATACAGCGGTGACGTTGGCTCTCCAGCGCCAGAATAGCCAACAGATCGTCAACCGGATACTGAACATATGCCCCGCGATCCGCGGTTTCGCCATACGGTATCCACCACAGACGCAGCAACGACATGACATGGTCAATGCGCAACGCGCCACAGTTTTGCATATTGGCGCGCAGCAGATCGATAAAGGGCTCATAGGCCCGGGCGACAATAATATGCGGGTCCATTGGCGGCAGCCCCCAGTTCTGACCGAGCGGGCCGAGGATATCCGGCGGCGCGCCGACAGATGCTTTCAGGCAGTACAGCTCCCGGTCGCACCAGGTTTCCGCGCCGCCTTCCGCTACGCCAACCGCCAGATCGCGGTACAGACCAATCGGTAGTTTAAAACTCTGGCAGGTATCCCAGCAGGCGGCGAATTGGCGCCAGGCCAGCCACTGAAGCCAGAGGTAAAACTCCACCTCTTCGCGGTGCGCTTCACAGAATTGTTTTACAGCGGGAGACTCTACCGACTGGTACGCCTCCGGCCAGGCTGGCCAGCCCCAGCGCTGCTCATCCTCTTTTACCTGATACGCATGCAGCGCGTCGAATGCCGCCTGCCAGTAAAGGCTCTCGCCTTCGCGGGCGATAAAGTGACGAAACTCCGCCATTTGCGCATCGTCGCGAGCGGCAAACCGCGTCCACGCCATCCGCAGCGCCGTGATTTTCAGCGCGGTAACGGTAGCGTAATCCACCCATTGCGCATCGCGCGCCTGCCGCAGCTTTTGCTGTGTGGCGGGCATTTGCCACCATGACTGCGCCTCTTCGCTCAGGCGGAAATCTTCGACGGCGTTGACGTCGATATATATCACGTTCAGCCAGCGACGAGACGAGGGGCTGTAGGGACTGGCGCTCTCCGGATTCGCCGGATAAAGCGCGTGGATCGGGTTCAGGCCGATAAACGCGCCGCCGCGTGTCGCCACATCGACCAGCATCGACTTTAAATCGCCGAAATCGCCAATACCCCAGTTTTTTTCTGAACGCAGAGTATAAAGCTGGACACAGGCCCCCCACAGTTTTTTCCCTTCCAGTAGCGCCTGCGGCTCATAGCATCGCGGCGGGGCGACGATAATACGGCAGTGCGTACGCTGTTCATCCTGGGTCAACGTCAGGGTGTGGTAGCCCTCCGGCAATGTAGCCGGAAGGTTAAGTTTTTTACCGCCCGTCACGCGCCCTTTGTAATGCACGCCCTCTTCCGTAGTCAGCAGCCAGGCAAACTCACCGTGCCCCTCTACCGGCAACGCCATTTTTTTACCCGCGGTATAAACCTTCACATTCGGCACGACCGCCTGTGGTCCTGTTGTCGTGCCGTGCATCGCCGCCAGCAAACGTCTCTTGGTTTCAGCGCCAATAGACTGCGGTTTGCCATGAGCATTGATGTAACTGGGGCTGATCCCCGCCGCCAGCGCGGCACTATCGAGACGTTTATTTTCCATCGCGCTCCCTTAGCGTTTTGCCTGCCAGATACGGGCCTGATAATCGCGAATAGAGCGATCGGAACTGAACATACCGCAGCGCGCGGTATTGAGGATCGCGGCGCGCGTCCACGCTTCCTGGTCGCGATACAGCGCATCCACCTGCTTTTGCGCCTCGACATAAGCGGCGAAGTCCGCCATGACCAGGTACGGATCGCCCCCCTGTTTGCCGAGGCTATGCAGCATCTGGTCAAAGGCATGTTTATCGCCATTGCTGTATTGACCGCTTTCCAGCTCTTTTAGCACCGCATCCAGCACTTTGTCTTTTTTACGCCATTTCACCGGATCGTAGCCTTTGGCTTTGAGCGCCTTGACCTCTTCCACAGTATGGCCAAAGATAAAGATATTCTCTTCACCCACCTTCTCAGCGATTTCAACGTTAGCGCCGTCCAGCGTTCCCACGGTCAACGCCCCGTTCAGCGCCAGTTTCATGTTGCCGGTGCCGGACGCCTCTTTCCCGGCGGTAGAAATTTGCTCGGAAATATCCGCCGCCGGAATGAGCATTTCCGCCGCCGAGACGCAGTAATCCGGCAGGAAAACCACCTTCAGCTTATCACCCACCGCCGGGTCGTTATTAATGGCTTCCGCAACCTTATTGATAGCAAAAATGATGTTCTTCGCCAGGTAATAGCCCGGCGCCGCCTTCGCGCCAAACAGGAATACGCGCGGTACGCGGTCGGCCTGCGGGTTTTCGCGAATCTCTTTGTACAACGCCAGAATATGCAACAGATTCAGATGCTGACGCTTGTACTCGTGCAGACGTTTGATCTGAATATCAAAAATCGCATGGCTCGAAATCTCAATCCCGGTACGGGCCTGGATAAATTTCACCAGCCGTTCTTTGTTCGCCCGTTTGATGTCGCGATACTGCTGACGGAACTTCGCATCGTCAGCGTATTTTTCGAGGTTGCTCAACTGGTCGAGATCGTTAGCCCACTCTTTTTTCAGCGTTTTATCCAGCAACGCCGCAAGCTGCGGATTGCACTGTTTGATCCAGCGACGCGGCGTAATGCCGTTGGTGACATTGTGGAATTTGTTCGGCCAAAGCTGGTGATATTCAGGGAACAGATCTTTCACCACCAGATCGGAGTGCAGCGCCGCCACACCGTTGACCGCAAAGCCACTGACCACGCACATATTGGCCATGCGCACCTGACGGTCATGCACCACCGCCAGTTTTGCCCATACCTGCTTATCGCCAGGCCAGGTGTTATCGACCAGCGTCTTAAAGCGGTCGTTAATCTGCTTGATAATCTGCATATGACGCGGCAGCAGCGCTTTCACCAGCTTCTCATCCCAGCACTCCAGCGCTTCCGGCATCAGGGTGTGGTTGGTGTAGGCGAAGGTTTTGCTGGTGATAGCCCAGGCGTCATCCCAGCTCAGTTGGTGCTCGTCAATCAGCACGCGCAGCAGTTCCGGAATGGCGATGGTCGGGTGAGTATCGTTCAACTGAATGACCTCGTAATCCGCCAGCTCATGCAGTTTGCGTCCGGCCAGATGATGGTGACGCAGAATATCCGCTACCGAGCAGGCGCACTGGAAGTATTGCTGCATCAGACGCAGTTTTTTGCCCGCCGTGTGGTTATCGTTGGGATAAAGCACCTTCGTCAGTTTTTCCGCATCGATACCCTGCTGTTCCGCCCGCAGGAAAGCGCCATCGTTGAATTTGGTCAGATCAAACGGATGCGCGTGGGTCGCCTGCCACAAACGCAGCGGTTGCGCGACGCCGTTACGATAGCCTAACACCGGCAGATCCCAGGCCTGGCCTGTAATCACAAAGCCTGGCTCCCAGCGCCCTTCTTTGGTGACTTTACCGCCGATCCCAACCTGGACGTCCAGCGCCTCGTTGTGGCGGAACCACGGATAGCTGCCGCGATGCCAGTCATCCGGCGCTTCCATCTGCTTGCCTTCAACAAATGACTGACGGAACAGCCCATACTGGTAGTTCAGACCATAGCCCGTAGCGGACTGCCCGACGGTGGCCATCGAATCGAGGAAGCAGGCGGCCAGACGTCCCAAACCACCGTTGCCGAGCGCCGGATCGACTTCCTCTTCCAGCAGATCGGTCAGATTAATATCGTGCGCTTTCAGTACATCGCTAACGTCCTGGTACCATCCCAGATTTAACAGGTTATTTCCCGTCAGGCGACCAATCAAAAATTCCATCGAAATGTAGTTCACATGACGCTGGCCTTTTGTCGGCTGCGCTACCGGTTGCGCGCTCAGTAATTCCGCCAGCGCGCCGCTAACGGCCTGCCACCACTGACGAGGCGTCATGTCGGACGCCGACAGTAAACCGAAACGCTGCCACTGACGCGTCAGGGCGGCCTGGAATTGATCTTTATTGAAGGTTGGCTGTGACATAGGAAATCCGTCCTCGGGTAATAAAACAACGTTATCGCTAGTTTGCCAGGCTCGATGTTGACCTTCCTCCTCCCGGCAATGATTAGGGAGGGAGGAGGAGCGGGGATGAGCATAAAAGTGTGATCGCCGCCACTTACCCCTGTATAAACGCGCCGATTCCTGTCAACGACACTCAGTGTTACGCATAATCAAATGAATAAACAGAAATAACAGTAAATCGCGAAGGGGTATTTTCGAAGATTATATGAACGCCGAAATAGTTTCTTATCTGAAATATTCAGCGGCGGGAGATTCACTAACTAAACATAATTAATTAAACGCCTGGTATCGTCATTGTGTTAAATCCGCATCATGTCCAGGACATTATTTACAATAACGAAAATATGACCTCAGCCCAGCTCTGACGCTCGTTTCAACCGCGCTGAATACTTTTTTAATACCGTTATTTAGAATTGTGACAGAGTGCAAATTCAGACACATAAAAAGTCTGCTTAGCTTGCATTAAAATGCTTTCTGGCCGACCTTATATCTATTAATTACGAAGCGCAAAAAAAATCGCAGTTCCCCCCATTTCCCACAGTGAAGTGATTGCTATGTTGATTCCGTCTAAATTAAGTCGTCCGGTTCGTCTCGACCATACCGTGGTTCGTGAGCGGCTGTTGGCTAAACTTTCCGGCGCGAACAATTTCAGGCTCGCCCTGGTAACCAGTCCTGCTGGCTATGGGAAAACCACGCTTGTCTCACAGTGGGCGGCGGGCAAAAATGAATTAGGCTGGTACTCTCTCGACGAAGGCGATAACCAGCAAGAGCGGTTCGCCAGTTACTTAATTGCCGCAATCCAACAGGCCACCGGCGGACACTGCTCTACCAGCGAAGCGATGGCGCAAAAACGTCAGTACGCCAGCCTGACGTCCCTCTTCGCACAGCTCTTTATTGAACTGGCGCAGTGGCATCGCCCGCTTTATCTGGTGATTGACGACTACCATTTGATTACCAATCCGGTGATTCACGACGCGATGCGCTTTTTCTTACGTCATCAGCCGGAAAATTTCACCCTGGTGGTGTTATCGCGTAATTTACCGCAACTGGGCATCGCTAACCTGCGCGTGCGCGATCAGCTGTTGGAAATCGGTAGCCAGCAGTTGGCTTTTAACCATCAGGAAGCAAAGCAATTTTTTGACCGTCGTCTTTCGTCGCCCATTGAAGCCGCTGAGAGCAGCCGCATGTGCGACGATGTTGCCGGTTGGGCCACTGCGCTACAGTTGATCGCCCTCTCCGCGCGCCAGAACCATACCTCTGCGCATCACTCCGCCCGCCGTCTTGCCGGGATTAATGCCAGCCACCTTTCTGATTATCTGGTGGACGAAGTACTGGATAACGTGGATGTCAGCACCCGACATTTTTTACTTAAAAGCGCGATCTTACGCTCAATGAATGACGCGTTGATCGTGCGTGTGACCGGCGAAGAAAACGGCCAGATGCGGCTGGAGGAGATTGAGCGCCAGGGGTTATTCCTACAACGCATGGACGACACGGGCGAGTGGTTTAGCTATCACCCGTTGTTTGGTAGCTTTCTGCGCCAGCGTTGCCAGTGGGAACTGGCGGCGGAACTGCCGGAGATCCACCGCGCGGCCGCAGAAAGCTGGATGGAACAAGGTTTTCCCAGCGAAGCTATACATCATGCGCTGGCGGCGGGTGACGCGCAAATGCTGCGCGATATCCTGCTTAATCATGCGTGGGGGCTGTTTAATCACAGTGAACTGGCGCTGCTGGAAGAGTCATTAAAAGCGCTGCCGTGGGAAAGCCTGCTGGAAAATCCGCGGCTGGTGTTGTTACAGGCCTGGCTGATGCAAAGCCAACACCGCTACAGCGAAGTGAATACGTTGCTGGCGCGCGCCGAGCAAGAGATCAAAGGGGTCATGGACGGCACGCTGCATGCTGAATTTAACGCGCTGCGCGCTCAGGTCGCCATCAACGACGGCAATCCGGAAGAGGCAGAGCGGCTGGCGAAACTGGCGCTGGATGAGCTTCCTCTCGCCTGGTTTTATAGCCGCATTGTCGCGACCTCCGTTCACGGCGAAGTGCTGCACTGTAAAGGCGATCTCAGCCAGTCTTTATCGCTGATGCAGCAAACCGAACAAATGGCGCGCCATCATGACGTCTGGCATTACGCGCTATGGAGCTTAATTCAACAAAGTGAAATTCAGTTCGCCCAGGGATTCCTGCAGGCCGCATGGGAAACGCAGGAGAGAGCCTTCCAGTTGATCAAAGAGCAACATCTGGAACAACTGCCGATGCATGAGTTTCTGGTACGTATCCGCGCGCAATTGCTGTGGGCGTGGGCGCGCCTTGACGAAGCGGAAGCCTCGGCGCGCAGCGGTATCGCTGTGCTGTCCACCTTCCAGCCGCAACAACAGTTGCAGTGCCTGACGTTACTGGTGCAGTGCTCGCTGGCGCGCGGCGATCTGGATAATGCCCGTAGTCAGCTTAACCGACTGGAAAATTTATTAGGCAATGGTCGTTATCACTGCGACTGGATCTCTAACGCCGATAAGGTGCGTGTCATTTACTGGCAGTTAACCGGCGACAAAAAATCCGCCGCCAACTGGTTACGTCATACGCCCAAACCGGCGTTTGCCAATAACCATTTTCTGCAAGGGCAATGGCGCAATATCGCCCGCGCGCAGATCCTGCTGGGCGAATTCGAGCCTGCGGAAATCGTGCTGGAAGAGTTAAATGAGAATGCCCGTAGCCTGCGCTTAATGAGCGATTTAAACCGCAATCTGCTGTTACTCAATCAGCTTTACTGGCAATCCGGGCGGAAAAACGACGCCCAGCGCGTATTGCTTGATGCCTTACAGCTCGCCAACCGCACCGGATTTATCAGCCATTTTGTGATTGAAGGCGAAGCCATGGCGCAACAATTGCGTCAGCTTATCCAGCTCAATACGCTGCCGGAGATGGAGCAGCATCGCGCGCAGCGCATCCTGCGAGAGATTAACCAACATCACCGGCATAAATTCGCCCATTTTGACGAGGGCTTCGTCGAGCGCCTGCTTAACCATCCGGATGTCCCGGAGCTTATTCGCACCAGCCCGCTCACCCAGCGTGAATGGCAGGTGTTAGGGCTTATCTATTCCGGTTACAGCAACGAACAGATTGCCGGCGAACTGGCGGTGGCCG
Source organism: Salmonella sp. SAL04157 (assembly GCF_046551635.1). Classification (NCBI taxonomy): domain Bacteria; kingdom Pseudomonadati; phylum Pseudomonadota; class Gammaproteobacteria; order Enterobacterales; family Enterobacteriaceae; genus Salmonella; species Salmonella sp. SAL04157. The sequence goes on along the minus strand of NZ_JBGDVS010000005.1, from coordinate 315,684 downwards.
CGACCACCATTAAGACGCATATCCGCAACCTCTACCAGAAACTCGGCGTCGCGCACCGTCAGGACGCGGTACAGCACGCGCAGCAGTTGCTGAAGATGATGGGGTACGGGGTTTGACGTGTGCCTGATGAGCTTATCAGGCCTACGATCACGCGCAGAGTTAGGCCTGATAAGACAGTCTCTTTAGCACAGCTCTAATTGAATATGGTGGTCGGCAATCACCTGCATCACGCCCGGCGGCGGCAGGGTATCGGTGTAGACCGCATCGACCATACTAATGCTGCCCATGTTTACCATCGCGTTACGGCCAAATTTAGAGTGATCCACCACCAGCATCACATGGCGCGAATTTTCGATAATCGCGCGCTTGGTGCGTACCTCATGATAGTCAAATTCCAGCAACGAGCCGTCGCTATCAATACCGCTAATACCGAGAATGCCGAAATCGAGACGGAACTGGGCGATAAAGTCCTGCGTCGCTTCGCCAATAATGCCGCCGTCGCGGCTGCGGAGTTCGCCGCCGGCGAGGATAATACGAAAATCCTCTTTCGCCATTAGCGTGTTCGCTACGTTCAAATTGTTGGTCACGATCCGCAAATTACTGTGCCCTAACAGGGCGTGCGCTACGGCTTCCGGCGTCGTGCCGATATCAATAAACAGCGTTGAACCATTGGGGATCTGGGCCGCGACTTTGCGAGCGATGCGCTCTTTTTCTTCCGTTTGCGTCGCCTTACGATCGTGCCACGGCGTGTTCACCGAGCTGGAGGGCAACGCCGCGCCGCCGTGGTGGCGCAAAATCATATTCTGTTCCGCCAGATCGTTAAGATCCCGACGAATGGTTTGCGGGCTGACAGAAAAATGCTCCACCAGCTCTTCCGTACTGACGTACCCCTGTTTTTTCACCAGTTCAATGATCGCGTCATGCCGTTGTGTTTGTTTCATGAATAATCTCTGAAAGTAACCAACCTTGCGCCGGATAGCGGCATTCGCCCTACCCGGCCTGGAAAAATATCTCGACCACAGGCCGGATACGCCTCACGTTCGTTTTCGCGCATTCAGCGTATCAACAAAGGCCATCGCTAAACCGACGATAAGCCCGGCGATGTGCGCGCCGTTCGCCATAGACATGCCAAACCAGTCAAACCAACCAGCGACTATCCACATTAATGCAAAAATAATTAAGCCGCGCTGGAGATAAATTCCGCTTTGCGGATCGCGCTCTCCGCGCAGCCACACGTAACCCATCAGCGCATAGACGACGCCAGACAGCCCGCCAAACCACGGGCCGCTAAATTTCTGCTGTACATAGCCGCTTAGCAGCGCGCTTATCACCGTAATGACTATTAATTTACCGCTGCCCAGGCGCTTCTCTACCGCCCCGCCGAGATACCACCACCACAGCAGGTTAAAAAGAATATGCATCAGTGAGAAGTGCATAAAGATATGGGTGAAGTAGCGCCAGACTTCAAATTTTAAAACCGGATCGAACGGCCACGCCAGCCACACCATCACCGTCTGATCGCCGATGAGACTCATCGCGATATAGACCAGCACGCAGGCGAGCATCACGATCCAGGTAACAGGGCCGGCTCGTTCACGCAGCGTGGCGAGAAAGGGAAAACGGCGGTAGCGTAGCCCGCTGTTCGTCTGCCCGGACTGCCAGCTAGCCGCCAGATAACGCGGATCGCCGGGATTTTCTATAAACCGCGCCAGCTCGACCCGCACACGTTCGGCCTGCGATTCATCTGCCAACCAGATATCGCTTTGATTATGTTGTTGAATAGTAAGAATGACGCCCTGGGTGGCCATGTAATCAACAAATGCCTGCGCCACGCGAGGATTCGCAAAGGAAGTAATCATCAACATTATTGCTGTCGCTTAGTCCATACAAAAGAAGACAGTATATATACCCTTCTCGTCGGAGGCTGCATCTTTATGGGATTACGCGCCATTCGCGACATCGGCAGGGAAACGGCGATGCCAGGCCTCAAACCCGCCGTCAATGCTGTAAACCGCATCATAGCCTTGCTGGAGCAGATACTGCGCGGCGCCTTTACTACTGTTGCCGTGATAGCACATTACCATCACGGCGGTATCGAAACCATGCTCACGCATAAACGCGCCCAGCGTATCGTTAGTCAAGTGAAACGCCTGCGGCGCATGACCCATGGCATAACTTTGCGGATCGCGAATATCGACCAGCACCGCCGCGCCCTGGTGCAGTTTCTGATACGCCTCTTCTACAGTGATACATTCAAATTGTTCCATGAATCGCTCTTTCATTATTGCCGGTGAAGCCAATTAAGGCATTTTATCGCCCAGTGTACGTTGACGGAGTAGCTTAACGCCATAATGTTATACATATCACTCTAAAATGTTTTTTCGATGTTACCAATAGCGCGTTTCTTTGCTATTATGTTCGATAACGAACATTTTTGAACTTTAACGAAAGTGCAAGAGGGCAGCATGGAAACCAAAGATCTGATCGTGATAGGCGGGGGCATTAACGGTGCAGGCATCGCGGCTGATGCCGCCGGACGCGGTTTGTCCGTACTCATGCTGGAAGCGCAGGATTTGGCCTGCGCAACCTCTTCCGCCAGTTCGAAACTTATCCACGGCGGCTTACGCTACCTTGAACACTACGAGTTCCGTCTGGTCAGCGAAGCGCTGGCAGAACGTGAAGTGCTGTTGAAAATGGCGCCGCACATCGCCTTCCCGATGCGTTTTCGTCTGCCGCACCGCCCGCATTTACGTCCGGCCTGGATGATCCGTATCGGTCTGTTTATGTACGATCACCTCGGCAAACGTACCAGTTTACCCGGTTCCACCGGTGTGCGGTTTGGCGCAGATTCGGTACTCAAACCTGAAATCGTGCGCGGATTCGAATACTCCGACTGTTGGGTAGACGATGCGCGTCTGGTGCTGGCTAACGCACAGATGGTGGTGCGTAAAGGCGGCGAAGTCCTTACCCGTACTCGCGCAACCGCCGCTCGTCGGGAAAATGGCCTGTGGATTGTCGAAGCGGAAGATATCGACACCGGTAAAAAATATGTCTGGCAGGCGCGCGGACTGGTTAACGCCACCGGACCGTGGGTCAAACAGTTCTTCGACGAAGGGATGCATCTGCCGTCACCGTATGGCATCCGCCTGATCAAAGGCAGCCATATCGTCGTGCCGCGCGTCCATAATCAGAAGCAGGCGTATATTCTGCAAAACGAAGATAAACGTATCGTCTTTGTCATTCCGTGGATGGAGGAGTTTTCGATCATTGGCACAACCGATGTCGAATATAAAGGCGATCCGAAAGCGGTAAAAATCGAAGAGAGCGAAATTAATTACCTGTTGAAGGTCTATAACGCGCACTTCCAGAAACAACTGGGGCGCGATGACATCGTCTGGACGTACTCCGGCGTCCGTCCGCTGTGCGATGATGAGTCCGACTCACCACAGGCGATCACTCGCGATTATACCCTGGATATCCATGATGAAAACGGCAAAGCGCCGCTGCTTTCCGTGTTTGGCGGTAAGCTCACGACCTACCGTAAGCTGGCCGAACACGCGATGGAAAAACTGGCGTCTTATTATCCAGGCATCGGGCCGGCATGGACCAAAACGTGCGTACTGCCCGGCGGCAACATCGACGGCAGCCGCGAAGATTACGCGGCGAAGCTGCGTCGTCGTTATCCGTTCCTGACGGAATCGCTGGCGCGCCACTATTCGCGCACTTACGGTAGCAACACGGAGTGGATTCTCGGCGAAGCCACGTCGCTGCTTGATTTAGGCGAAGATTTCGGTCATGAGTTTTACGAAGCAGAACTCAAGTACCTGGTGGATCACGAATGGGTGCGCCGTACTGAAGATGCTATCTGGCGTCGCACCAAAGAAGGCATGTGGCTGACCGCCGAACAGCAGTCCCGCATCACTCAGTGGCTGGCAGCGTATGTTGAGAAACACCAGCTTTCACTGGCGTCCTGAGAAAAATGCCGGATGGCGGCTAACGCCTGATCCGGCCTACAAGGATACATAAACGTAGGCCGGGCAAGCGAAGCGCCGCCGGCATCGGGATTTACAACCGCACCGGATCAATATGCCAGATATTTTCGGCATACTCTTTGATGGTTCTGTCCGATGAAAAGTAGCCCATATTGGCAATGTTGAGCATCGCTTTCGTCGTCCACTCTTCCGGGCGACGATACAACTCATCCACCTTATCCTGGCAGTCCACGTAGCTGCGGTAGTCCGCCAGCACCTGATAGTGATCGCCAAAGTTAATCAGCGAATCTACCAGATCGCGGTAACGGCCTGGCTCTTCCGGATTAAAGACGCCGCTACCAATCTGCGTCAGTACCTGATGTAGCTCTTCATCTTTTTCATAATAGTCGCGAGGCTTATAACCCTGCCTGCGCAACGCTTCCACCTCTTCGGCAGTATTACCGAAGATAAAGATATTCTCCTCGCCGACATGCTCCTGCATCTCTACGTTCGCGCCATCCAGCGTACCAATGGTGAGCGCGCCGTTCAGGGCAAATTTCATATTACTGGTGCCGGAAGCTTCTGTTCCTGCCAGCGAAATCTGCTCAGACAGGTCGGCAGCGGGAATGATCACCTGCGCCAGGCTGACGCTGTAGTTCGGGATAAACACCACTTTCAGCTTGTCGCCAATCTGCGGATCGTTGTTAATCACTTTCGCCACGTCGTTGATCAGATGAATAATGTGTTTTGCCATGTAATAGGCGGAAGCCGCCTTACCGGCAAAAATATTCACCCGCGGCACCCAGTCGGCCTCCGGATTTTCTTTAATGCGGTTATAGCGGGTAATGACATGCAGTACGTTCATCAACTGCCGCTTGTATTCGTGAATACGCTTAATCTGCACGTCAAATAACGCTTTAGGGTTTACCACCACATTCAGTTGTTGCGCTATCACTACCGCCAGCCGTTTTTTATTTTCCAGCTTCGCCTGACGCACCGCATGATTGACCAGCGGATAATCACAATGCTGTTTCAGCTCGCTGAGCTGACTAAGATCGGTACGCCAGGTACGACCAATATTCTCATCCAGCACGTCAGACAGCGGCGGGTTTGCCAACGCCAGCCAGCGGCGCGGCGTAACGCCGTTAGTGACGTTACAAAAACGGGTCGGGAAAATCTTCGCAAAATCCGCGAACAGCGACTGCACCATCAGGTTGGAATGGAGTTCAGAAACGCCGTTGACTTTATGGCTGACCACCACCGCCAGCCAGGCCATCCGTACCCGGCGGCCGTTCGACTCATCAATAATCGACGCTCGTCCAAGCAGGCTGGTATCGTTGGGATATTGCTCCTGCAACGTTTTCAGGAAATAGTCGTTAATCTCGAAGATAATCTGCAGGTGACGGGGCAGAATTTTCCCCAGCATATCGACGGGCCAGGTTTCCAGCGCCTCGCTCATCAACGTATGGTTGGTATAAGAGAAGACCTGACAGCACACCTCAAACGCGTCGTCCCAGCTAAATTTATGTTCATCAATCAGCAGGCGCATCAGCTCCGGAATTGACAGCACCGGATGCGTATCATTGAGGTGAATGGCGATTTTATCCGCCAGATTCTCATAGGTTTTATGCAGTTGATAATGACGGTGCAGGATATCCTGCACTGTCGCCGAGACCAGAAAATACTCCTGGCGCAGGCGTAGCTCGCGTCCGGAATAGGTGGAATCGTCCGGGTAGAGCACCCGTGAAACGTTCTCAGAGTGGTTTTTATCTTCCACCGCCGCAAAGTAGTCGCCCTGGTTGAATTTACCGAGGTTGATTTCACTACTGGCCTGCGCATTCCACAGCCGCAGTGTGTTAGTGGCGTCGGTGTCGTAACCGGGGATGATCTGATCATACGCGACGGCCAGAATCTCTTCCGTCTCAATCCAGCGTGCTTTTTTACCTTCCTGCTGAATGCGCCCGCCAAAAAGCACCTTATAGCGCGTATTGTGGCGCTTGAACTCCCACGGGTTGCCATATTCCAGCCAGTAATCCGGAGATTCTTTTTGCCGCCCGTCGACAATATTCTGCTTAAACATGCCGTAATCGTAGCGAATGCCATACCCGCGACCCGGTAATCCTAGCGTCGCCAGCGAGTCCAGGAAGCAAGCCGCCAGCCGTCCTAAGCCGCCGTTGCCAAGCCCTGGGTCATTCTCTTCATCGATCAGCTCTTCGAGATCTAAGCCCATGGCCTCCAGCGCGCCTTTAACGTCGTCATAAATGCCCAGCGAGAGCAGCGCGTTAGAGAGGGTACGACCAATCAAAAACTCCATCGACAGGTAATAAACCTGCCGGGTTTCCTGCGATAATTGGGCTCGATTAGAACGCAGCCAGCGCTCCACCAGACGATCGCGCACCGCGAACAATGTGGCGTTCAGCCATTCATGTTTATTGGCAATGACCGGGTCTTTACCAATCGTAAACATCAGCTTATAGGCAATAGAATGCTTAAGCGCCTCAACGCTGAGTGTGGGCGATGCATAAGTAAACGGAGCATTCATATAAATGATTCCTGGATGACTATTTCAAGCGATAGTACAGCTCGCGGTATGATTTCGCGGCAACTTGCCAGCTAAAATCCATCGCCATCGCCTGCCGTTGTACAAACCGCCAAAGCGAAGGCCGTGACCACAACACAAAAGCACGCCGAATCGCGCGTAGCAACGACCAGGCGTTACTGTCTTCGAAGACAAAACCGCTGGCGATACCGTCCGCCAAATTTTCCAGCGAACTGTCGGAGACCGTATCGGCCAACCCCCCGGTACGCCGCACCAGAGGCAGCGTGCCATACTTTAAGCCATATAACTGCGTTAAGCCGCACGGTTCGAAACGACTGGGCACCAGAATAACGTCCGCGCCGCCCATAATGCGATGCGAGAAAGCTTCGTGATAGCCGATCTGTACGCCAACCTGCCCTGGGTGTTCCGCCGCCGCCGCGAGGAACCCTTCCTGAAGCACCGGATCGCCCGCGCCGAGTAGCGCCAACTGCCCGCCCTGCTCCAGCAGCCCCGGTAACGCCTCCAGCACCAGATCCAGACCTTTCTGGTTGGTCAGACGGCTTACCACGGCGAACAGCGGCACTTTGTCGTTAACCTTCAACCCCATCGCAATTTGTAGCTGACGTTTGTTTTCCGCCTTCTCTTCCAGGGTATCGCGCGTGTAGCGCGACGCCAGCAGCAGATCGGATTCCGGGTTCCAGATCTTCTCATCCACGCCGTTCAGTATGCCGGACAAGCGCCCTTCCAGATGACGCTGGCGCAGCAGCCCTTCCATACCATAAGCAAACTGCGGTTCAGTAATTTCACGCGCATAGGTCGGGCTCACCGCCGTAATATGGTCGGCATAGTACAAACCGGCCTTCAAAAAGGAGAGTTGTCCGTTGAACTCCAGCCCATGCATATTAAAGAATGACCACGGCAGTTCGATGTCATCCATATGCTTTGCATAAAACATGCCTTGATAGGCCAGGTTGTGTACGGTAAAGACCGATTTCGCCGGCCGCCCGCGCGCTGCCAGATAGGCGGGCGCCAGCCCGGCGTGCCAGTCATGGGCGTGCACCACGTCGGGGCGCCAGAATGGATCAAGTCCGCAGGCCATTTCACAGCCGACCCACCCTAACAGGGCAAAGCGCAGCACGTTATCGGTATAGGCATATAAATTCGTATCGTGATAGGGACTGCCTGGACGCTCGTACAGATGCGGCGCGTCGATCAGATAAATGCCCACGCCGTTATAATGCCCGAACAGCAGCGATATCTTACCTGCGAAAGTATCGCGGCGGCTCACCACATGCGCGTCGGGTATCCCCCGACGGATATCGGGAAACCCTGGAAGCAGAACGCGAACATCAACACCATCCGCAATTTGTGCCGCAGGCAACGCGCCTATCACATCCGCCAGACCCCCAGTCTTCAGCAGGGGGAACATCTCTGAACATACATGTAAAACCTGCATTATCGCTCCTGTTTGACCTGCAGTTTGCGCAGCATTTCACGCGTGACCAGTACAATACCTTCTTCTGAACGGTAGAAACGACGAGCGTCCTCTTCCGCATTTTCACCAATCACCATGCCTTCCGGGATAATACAGGCACGGTCAATAACACAGCGACGTAAACGGCAGGAGCGTCCTACCCAAACCTCAGGTAACAACACTGCCGAATCAATATTACAAAAAGAATTTATTCTCACCCGTGGGAAGAGCACAGATTGCACCACCACCGAACCGGAGATAATGCAGCCGCCGGAGACCAGCGAGTTCAGCGTCATACCGTGGCTACCGGAGCGGTCCTGCACGAATTTCGCAGGCGGTAGCGATTCCATATGCGTACGAATAGGCCAGTTCTGGTCATACATATCCAGCTCCGGCGTCACCGAGGCTAAATCCAGGTTCGCCTTCCAGTAAGCTTCCAGCGTACCTACATCGCGCCAGTACGGTTCGGCTTGCGGATCGGACTGCACGCAGGAGAGCGGGAAAGGATGCGCGTAAGCCATACCTTCTCGGGTGATTTTGGGGATAATGTCTTTACCGAAATCGTGGCTGGAAGCGTCATCTTTATCGTCTGCCGCCAGCAATTCATACAGGTAATCGGCGTCAAAAACGTAAATGCCCATACTGGCCAGCGATTTGCTGGCGTCACCAGGCATTGCGGGGGGATTCGCCGGTTTTTCGACAAAATCAATAATCTTGTCGCTTTCATCGACCGCCATCACGCCGAATGCCGTCGCTTCTTTGATCGGCACCGGCATACAGGCCACCGTGCAACGCGCGCCCTTTTCAACGTGATCGATCAACATACGCGAGTAGTCCTGCTTATAGATATGATCGCCTGCCAGGATGACGACATATTCCGCTTTATAGCGACGAATAATATCCAGGTTCTGGGTCACCGCGTCTGCCGTGCCGCGATACCAGTTTTCGCCCTTCATACGCTGTTGAGCTGGCAGCAGATCGACAAATTCGTTCATCTCTTCGCTAAACAGTGACCAGCCGCGCTGAATGTGCTGCACCAGCGTGTGGGACTGATACTGAGTGATCACGCCGATACGGCGAATCCCGGAGTTCAGACAATTAGATAAGGCGAAATCGATGATGCGGAACTTCCCACCAAAGTGGACGGCTGGTTTGGCGCGTTTGTTCGTTAAATCTTTTAGACGCGTGCCGCGGCCGCCAGCCAGGATTAGGGCAACAGATTTCAGTGGCAGCTGGCGCGCCAACATTACACGATCGTTCTTCTCTAAACTCACCATGATTAACTCCTTTTTTATCCTCTCTGGAACACACACAGTCCATGCGCAGGTCCCTGCCAGACCGCCGTTATCACCGGATTATCCTCTCCAGCGAATGGGGGAACGGCGCGCCATTCCCCTTCGGGTAAAACTATATCTGTCACCTCAAGCGTGGCATTTATCGCAATCAGAAAACGGTCCGACAACAGAATTTGCATCAGCTTAGGCCCGTTTTGCCACTCATCCGCACTCAAGGGTTGCGCGTTTTTATTCAGCCAACGCACGTTGCCATCGCCTTCTTCCCACCAGCTATTGCCGGTTAAAGCCGGTATCTGCTGACGCAAACGAATCAGCGCGGCGGTAAACGTGGTTAACCCACGGTTTGCCTGCTGCCAGTCCAGCCAGGTTAAGGCATTATCCTGACAGTAGGCGTTATTGTTGCCGTGCTGGCTATGGCCATGTTCATCGCCTGCCAGCAGCATCGGCGTTCCCTGAGAGAGCAGTAGCGTCGCCAGCAGGGCATGAATGCTGTCGCGCCGCCGCTCCATTAAATCAAGCGGACCGCCTAATCCTTCTTTACCATGATTGTCGCTGTAATTGCTGTTGGTGCCGTCGCGATTTTCCTCACCGTTCGCCTCATTGTGTTTCTGATTGAAACAGACGCAGTCCCGGAGCGTAAAACCGTCATGCGCCGTGAGCAGATTGACAGAGGCGCCGGGCGTGCGGCCATTGCGTTTAAACACATCGCTGGAAGCGGCGAAACGACAGGCAAATTCCCCCGTCGTCAGGTTACGCGGCAACCAGAATCGGCGGGCCGCATCGCGAAAATGATCGTTCCACTCGGCAAACGGTGGCGGAAAATTCCCGACCTGATAGCCGCCCTCGCTAATATCCCACGGTTCAGCAATCAGCTTGACCGTTGATAACACAGGACACGCTTTAATCGCGGCGAACAGCGGCGCATCCTGGCGAAACGTCGGCGTGCGCCCCATGACGGACGCCAAATCAAAACGAAAACCATCGACATGACAGGTTTCCACCCAATAGCGCAAACACTCGCACGCGTATTCCACCACGCCAGGATGGCTTAAATTGAGCGTGTTGCCGCACCCCGTCCAGTTGTGATAATCGCCATCGTCCCTTATCCAATAATAGCTACGGTTATCAATTCCGCGCAGGGAGAAGGTTGGACCGTCCAGATCCAGCTCGGCGCTATGGTTTAATACGATGTCCAGAATGACCTCAATCCCCGCGCGATGCAGCGCTTTCACCGCGTCGCGAAACTCGTCCAGCGCCGTCTCGGGCGAACTGGCCCAGGCGGGATGCAGCGCGAACATCGCCATCGGGTTATAACCCCAATAATTGGTCAGTCCCATACGTTGCAGGCGCGGCTCGCTGGCAAACTGCGCCACCGGCAACAGTTCCAGCGCCGTAATGCCAAGCTGTTTGAAATACGCCACCATGACCGGATGACCGAGCGCTTTATAGGTGCCGCGTATCTCCTGGGGGAGTTCCGGATGCAGGTAGGTCAGCCCTTTGACATGCGCTTCATAGATGACCGTTTTTCCCCACGGCGTGCGCGGCGCGGCGTCATCTTCCCAGTCATAATGGTCGCTGATTATCACGCTTTTCGGCGCCACCGCCGCGTTATCGCGGTAATCCGGTTCATCGTGTCCGCCGTGCAACAGCGGATGATCTTTTAGTTCGCCCTCCACCCGGCGCGCATAAGGATCAAGCAGTAACTTCGCCGGATTAAACCGATGCCCCTGCGCTGGCTGCCACGGGCCATGTACGCGATAGCCATAGCGCAAACCAGGCCTGGCGCCTGCCAGATAACCATGCCAGACATCGCCGCGACGTCCTGGCAGGTCATAGCGGCGCTCATTCCCTCGGGAATCAAAAACGCACAGCTCTACGCGCTCCGCATGGGCGGAAAAGAGCGTGAAATTCACGCCATGACCGTCATACGTTGCGCCATGCGGCGTTGCTTCGCCGATCGCAAGCTGCGTCATTCCCCCTCCCGCATCAGCCAGATCGTCGCCAACGGCGGTAACGTCAGGCTAAGAGAGTGCTGACGGCCATGGCTTTCGATCTCATCGCTGTGCACCACGCCGCCGTTGCCGGTGTTGCTACCGTGATAATGCATCGAATCAGTATTGAGAATTTCACGCCAGCGTCCCGGCTGGTTGATGCCAAAACGGTAGTCGTGGCGAGGAACGGGCGTAAAGTTGCTGGCGACGATGATCTCGTTACCGGCTTTATCACGGCGTACAAAAATCAGTACCGAGCGTTCATTGTCATCGACCACCAGCCACTCAAAGCCGTAAGCATCAAAATCCAGCTCATGCAACGCTTTATGGTGGCGATAGGTGTGGTTGAGATCGCGTACCAGACGCTGAACCCCGTGGTGCCAGTTATCGCCCCCCTCCAGCAAGTGCCAGTCGAGGCTGGCGTCATGGTTCCACTCGCGTCCCTGGGCAAACTCATTCCCCATAAACAGCAGTTTCTTGCCGGGGAAGGCCCACATCCAGCCATAGTAGGCGCGCAGGTTGGCGAATTTTTGCCACGCATCGCCCGGCATACGATCGAGAATGGATTTCTTGCCGTGAACCACTTCATCGTGCGACAGCGGCAGAACAAAGTTTTCGGTATGGTTGTACAACATACCAAAGGTCAGCTTGTCGTGATGATACTGGCGGTACACTGGGTCCAGCTTCATATAGTCCAGCGTGTCGTGCATCCAGCCCAGGTTCCACTTGTACCAGAACCCCAGGCCGCCCGTTTCCGGTGGACGCGTCACGCCAGAGAAGTCTGTCGACTCTTCCGCCATGCTGACCGCGCCGGGCACCTGCTCGCCAATAATGCGGTTGGTATTACGCAGAAACTCAATGGCTTCCAGGTTTTCACGACCGCCGAACTCGTTCGGTATCCACTCGCCCTCTTTGCGGCTGTAGTCGCGGTAGATCATAGAGGCCACCGCATCGACACGCAGCGCATCAATCCCAAAACGCTCCATCCAGTACAGGGCGTTGCCCACCAGATAATTACTGACTTCACGACGACCATAGTTGTAGATCAGCGTATTCCAGTCCTGGTGATAGCCCTCGCGCGGATCGCTGTGCTCATAGAGGTGGGTGCCGTCAAACTCCGCGAGGCTAAATTCATCGGACGGGAAATGGCCCGGCACCCAGTCGAGAATGACGTTAAGGCCCGCCGCATGGGCCGCATTGATGAAATAGCGGAAGTCGTCCCGCGTACCAAAGCGGCGGGTCGGCGCGTAGAGGCCGGTCGGCTGGTAGCCCCAACTGCCGTCAAACGGATGTTCGTTGACCGGCAAGAGTTCAAGGTGCGTAAAGCCCATCCATTTGGCGTAAGGCACAAGCTGATCCGCCAGTTCACGATAGCTCAGCCAGAAATTGTTATCCGTATGGCGGCGCCATGAACCTAAATGCACCTCATAAATCGAGATCGGCGCATCAAACTGATTGGCTTTTTGTCGTTCTTCGCTTGGCGTCACTTTCTCCGGCAGTCCGCAAATCATCGACGCCGTTTCCGGACGCATCTGCGCCTCAAAAGCATAGGGATCGGCTTTAATGCGCAGATTACCATTCGCATCAAGCAGCTCGAATTTATACAGTTGTCCATTATGCGCGCCGGGGATAAACAGCTCCCAAATACCGCTCTCTTTGCGCAGACGCATCGGGTGACGACGCCCATCCCAATAGTTGAATTGCCCGACAACCGAAACGCGACGAGCATTAGGCGCCCAGACGGAGAAACGGGTGCCGGTGACGCCATCCATCGTATCGGCGTGCGCGCCCAGCGTTTCATAAGGACGCAGGTGGGTGCCTTCCGACAATAGCCAGACATCCATTTCCTGTATTAATGGACCAAAACGGTAAGGATCGTCGATGAGGTTCTGCTGTCCGTGCCAGGTCACGGCGAGCTGATAGCGAAAGAAATTTTTACGTCGGGGTAAAACGCCGCAGAAAAAACCGCGAGCGTCGAGACATTCCAGTTTGCCGACTTTACGTCCGGTTTTGGGTTCAATCACCCATACGTCGGTGGCGTCAGGTAATAGGGCGCGGACTTCTAGTCCGGCTTGGGTCTGGTGCATTCCGAGTACGGAAAAAGGGTCCGCAAAATGTCCTGCAATTAGCGCATTAATCACGTCTCTATCGATACGACTGGACATGGTTTGTCATCCTGTTTTGTGGCGTCACTCCATCTCACTGAATTCAACATCAGGTAGTGACACTTCTTTGACCTGAACGGCGCAGCACACTGTGCATCCTATCTGCGTCGTCCTACCTTCAGGTTAGGCTTAATACCCGTGGGATTAAGCTACCCTTAAAGAATAGCCAATGCTCTGCTTAACTCCTGATAAAAATGAAACATCTGCGTTTACTCCTGTATTACGCAAAAAAAAGGGTGACGATGCACCCTACATATCAATCTGACGTCTGCTTGCCGACTACACCTTATCTGGCGGATATTGCTGGATGGCGGCGCTGACACGCCTTATCCGGCCTACAGAACCACACGCAGGCCCGATAAGCGCTGCAATAGCTACTACGCCAACTGGCGCAGCATTCGACGCAGCGGCTCGGCGGCGCCCCATAACAACTGGTCGCCTACGGTAAACGCCGACAAGAACTCTGGCCCCATGTTCAGCTTACGCAGACGACCAACCGGCGTAGTCAACGTGCCGGTCACCGCCGCCGGGGTTAATTCGCGCATAGTGATATCACGATCGTTCGGCACCACTTTCGCCCACGGATTATGTGCCGCCAGCAGTTCTTCCACCGTCGGAATGGATACCTCTTTTTTCAGCTTAATGGTGAACGCCTGGCTGTGACAGCGCAGTGCGCCGACGCGCACACACAAACCATCAACCGGAATCACAGAGGCGGTATTGAGAATCTTGTTGGTTTCCGCCTGGCCTTTCCACTCTTCGCGGCTTTGGCCGTTATCGAGCTGTTTGTCGATCCAGGGGATCAGGCTTCCCGCCAGCGGTACGCCAAAGTTATCCACCGGCAGCTCGCCGCTGCGGGTCAATGCCGTAACTTTGCGTTCAATATCAAGAATTGCGGAAGACGGCGTCGCCAGTTCATCGGCGACATGGCCATACAACTGACCCATTTGGGTTAACAGCTCGCGCATATGGCGCGCGCCGCCGCCGGAGGCGGCCTGATAGGTCGCGACGGATACCCAGTCAACGAGATTATGGGCAAAGAGACCGCCCAGCGACATCAACATCAGGCTAACGGTACAGTTACCGCCCACAAAGGTCTTCACGCCATTGTTCAGGCCGTCGGTAATCACGTCCTGGTTGACCGGGTCGAGAATAATAATGGCATCATCTTTCATGCGCAGCGTAGAAGCCGCATCAATCCAGTAACCCTGCCATCCGCTTTCGCGCAGCTTTGGATAAATTTCGTTGGTATAATCGCCGCCCTGGCAAGTCACGATGATATCGAGCGCTTTTAGCGCATCCAGATCAAAAGCGTCCTGTAGCGTGCCGGTGGAGGTGTCGCCGAAGGTGGGCGCCGCCTGTCCAAACTGGGAGGTAGAAAAGAAAACAGGGCGAATAGCGTCGAAATCGCGCTCCTCTACCATGCGTTGCATGAGAACAGAGCCGACCATTCCGCGCCAGCCGATAAAACCAACATTTTTCATAGCGTTTTTTTCCTGCAAAGAGATGTGCTGTGTATGCGCGCCAGTATCCTGTGGCGCATCCTTCACCATACAAAAAGCAGCCAAAGTCGCAAGTGAAATTAATCAATGATAGCGAAGCCATCAGTAATGCGACTTATCCTGCCTTACCGCGCAAGCAGAAAGTCCAGTGGCGATTATCAGGGAATTTGCGTTAGGAAGGGAATCATTTCCGTCGCTGTTTTATTGATCCTAATTATGGATCAGCGTAGAAATTTGCCTGCTTTTATGCGCGTACTGAAACATGGCGAGGCAAAACGTCGTTGGGCGATTGCCATGCACACCTCAATAAAAAAACCGGGTAGCGATTACGCCTTACCCGGCTTACGGTGTCGATATGTGCCCGTTTCCAGGCCCGGTAAGCACCGCGCCACCGGGCAACAAGACTCAGCTCAGCAGTTGGAAAGCAATCATCCCGACAATCGCGCCGACCGTGCCGAGGATAGTTTCCATCATCGTCCAGGTCTTCAGCGTCTGTGCTTCGGTCGCGCCGGTAAATTTACCGAACAGCCAGAAGCCAGCGTCGTTAACATGAGAAACCACAATTGAACCGCCGGCGATACAGATAGAGAGCGCAGCCATCTGCGCGCCGGAGAAATTCAGTTGCTCTATGACCGGCATCACCAGACCGACCGCGGTTAAACACGCCACGGTCGCGGAACCCTGAATGATGCGCACCGCCGCCGCCAGCACAAAGCAGGTAATGGCAATCGGCAGTCCCATACCGGTTAACGCTTCGCCCAGCGCCGGGCCGACGCCGGAGTCAACCAGTACCTGTTTGAACACCCCGCCTGCGCCAATCACCAGCAGAATAATGCCCGCCGGTTGCAGCGCGTGGCCGCAGATTTCCATCACTTTGTCTTTCGGCATCCCCTGACGCATCGCCAGGCCGTAAATCGCTACCAGACAAGCGACCAGAATCGCAGTGAAGGGGTGGCCGATAAACTCAAACCATTCGTAAGCGGTGGAACCTTCCGGCACAAAACGCGCGGCGATCGTTTTCAGTCCTACCAGCACCAACGGCAGCAGGATCAGCGACAGGCTGAAGCCGAAAGAAGGCATTTTACCTTCACCCAGATGCGGCTCGGTAATGTCGTCAGGAATACGCAGCTCAACGTAACGGCTGATAAAATTCCCCCACAGCGGCCCGGCGATAATCATGCCCGGAATGGCAGCGCACAGCCCAATCAGGATCATCCAGCCGAAATCAGCATGCATCTGAGAAGCCAGCAGCATCGGCGCAGGCCCAGGCAACAAAAACGCCGCGGCTGCCGCCACGCCCGCAAACAGCGGAATGACCAGCTTCACCAGGTTTGTGCCGGTATGACGCGCCATAGAGAACGCCACGCTTATCAGCAGCACAATCGCCACTTCAAAGAACAGCGGAAGCGCGCAAATCAGCCCGGCCAGGCCAATCGCATAGTGCGCGCGGTTATGACCAAAGGATTTAAGCATCTTGACGGCTATCTGATCGACCGCGCCGGTTTCATGCAGAATTTTACCGAACATCGCCCCCAGCGCGACCACAATCGCCAGGAAGCCCAGCGTGCCGCCCATCCCTTTTTCCATGGTCGCGGCGATTTTATCAAGCGGCATCCCTGAAAAAAGCCCCGCGCCCATCGAGACGACCATTAACGCGACGAAGGCGTGCATACGCGCCTTCATCACCAAAAACAGCAGCAGTAAGACGGAACCGACGGCGGTTAAAACCAGTGTTAATGTACTCACAGCGTACTGCCTTTATTGATGACCTCAATGGTGCTCGCCACGACGCCTTCCAGCGGCTGGTCGATATCCACCACCAGAACATCGCGTTCGTCGGCACCCGGCTCTTGCAGCGTTTCAAACTGCGTCACCAGCATCTGGGTTTTGAAGAAATGACCTTTGCGCGCTTTCAGACGGCTTTCAATGACGTCGAAATCACCTTTCAGATAGATAAAGGAGAGGTTCGGGTTTCCCTCGCGCAGCAGGTCACGATAGTGTTTTTTCAGTGCGGAACAGACGATCAGCGAGATTTTATTGGTTCGCTGCATCGCGAAAGCGGCGTCGTTCAGCGCCTGTAACCACGGTTTGCGGTCATCATCATTCAACGGCTCGCCGGAGGCCATTTTTTCAATATTGCAGCGCGGATGCAGAAAATCGCCGTCCAGAAACGCGGCATGAAGCTGATGCGCCACGGCGCTTGCGACAGCGGATTTACCGCTGCCTGATACGCCCATCAGAACGTAAACGTGGTGATCATGATTAGTCGTGCTCAAAGCGGGCCCCCACTCTACAAGTTGCAAAATTTGTTACGGGTAACTGTTATCGGTAACATTGTCCAACCGCACCATTCACGACGCAATGACCATTCGTGCCAAAAGTGAATAAGTGTGAGCTACTTCAAAGTTGTCAGACTAAATAGATCCGCCCGGTGACAAGGTGAAACCTAAATCTAACATTTTTGGCGTGACCGTTTCGCCGCGAATGCGGGCCAACAGACGTTCCGCGCCAATGCTGCCCATTCGCTCGCGCGGCGTCAGGACGCTTGCCAGACGCGGTTCCATCACCTGGCCGATGTCATGACCGTGGAACCCGGCAATCGCCATGTCGTCCGGGATTTTTAGTCCCAGGCGCTGGCATTCGAAGGTCGCCCCCACCGCCAGGTCATCGTTGGTGCAAAAAATACCGTCAAGCTGTGGGTATTCGCGTCGCGCCTGGCGCATGAGTTCGATACCGGAAGAGTAGGATGAAGATTGCTCCATCATCACACTGTAAGGAACCAGGCCGGCGTCCCGCATCGCCTGTTCATAGCCCTTCTGCTTGATGATAGTACGTTCGTCGAGGCGCGCCCCCAGATAGGCGATATGACGATGACCGCGCGCGATAATCGCGGCGGTCATCTGGCGCGCGGCCTCGAAGTTGTCAAAACCAACGGCAATATCGAGACACGGCGACTGGCTGTCCATCAGTTCCACCACCGGAATCCCGGCGACTTCGATCATTTTTAAGGTGCGCGGCGTATGGGTACGCTCAGTGAGGATCAGGCCGTCGATATTCCAGGAGAGCATCGATTCCAGGCGCTCCTGCTCCATCTCCGGTTTATAGCCGTAGTGCGCCAGCATGGTTTGATACCCGTGGGCATCGGTGACAGCCTCAATACCGCGTAACACTTCCGCAAAGACCTGGTTGGTTAAAGACGGCAGCAGAACGCCAATGGCGCGGCTGGTGGCGTTGGAAAGAATGTCAGGCGCGCGATTAGGAATGTACCCGAGCTCATCAAGCGCAGCCGCAATTTTACCCCGCAGCGCGACGGAGACCTGCTCCGGATTACGCAAAAAACGGCTGACCGTCATTTTGGTCACGCCCACACGGTCGGCCACATCCTGAAGTACGGGTCTTTTCTTTTTCATCGTCCTGAAAGGTATAAAAGGGATAGATTTGCCCAGTTTACCACGGACGTGCGGAATTAATGACAAACGATGAAAAGCCGGATGGCAACGCTTTCGCGTCTTATCCGGCCTACAAAAGGTTACAGCACGTTAAACTGGCGGCAAGTCAAACAGCAACACTTCACTGTCGCTGTCGGCATGAATCGAGATTGCCTGCTCATCCCAAATCGCCAGACCATCGCTGGTGGTGGCTTTAGTACCGTTAATGGTCACGTTACCTTTTACCACCTGGATCCAGACGCGGCGCTCAGCGGCAATCTGATGCACCGACTGCTCATCTTTGAGCAGCGCCCAGCGGTACAGCTCCATATCCTGGTGGACCTTCAGCGAACCATCGCGAGCATCTGGCGAAAGCACCAGTTGCTTGCCCTGCGCGGCGTCGAAGCGACGCTGTTCGTAGCGCGGCGTGATGCCGGTTTCTTGCGGAATGATCCAGATCTGGTACAGCCGCAGACGATCCGTTTTGCTCGGGTTGTACTCGGAGTGGCGAACGCCGGTCCCGGCGCTCATAATCTGGAATTCACCTGCCGGAACCTGTTCTTTATTGCCCATACTATCCTGGTGTTCTACGGCGCCTTCCAGCACATAGGTCAAAATTTCCATGTCTTTATGCGGATGCGTGCCGAACCCCTGGCCTGCGTCGATCACATCGTCGTTAATCACACGCAGCGCCGAGAACCCCATAAAGTTCGGATCGTAATAATCGGCAAAAGAAAAGGTATGCCAGGAGTCAAGCCAGCCATGATTCGCATGACCGCGGTCGTTTGCTTTGCGTAAGTAGATCATTGTGTTCACCCCCAGATGTTTTCGATGGAATAAGTGTGGACTCATTCCGTCCGGGATCATAGAGGGTGAAAATTGACTCCTCTGTTCAAAAAATATGAATAAGCGCAGAGGAGTCTGTAAGGGCTATTTAGCGAGGGTTATCGTCGCAGGCGATGCCTGTTCGAAAGCACGTTCGAGGATTTCCAGATTGGTAAGAACTTCAGATTCCTTGACGTAATTAGGCGTACCGACGGTCAACGTCTGGTACAGCGCATCATAAACACGACCATAGTCACCCGTTTCCGGTTTCACCTCTTCTTTCACCGTAACACCGTCATCGTTAACATATTCCAGCACGCCGACGGATTCGTCAGCGGCGAAACCGGGTTCACCGGGCATAATGTTCGCTTTCAGGCTGGTTTCTTGTTGATCGATACCGTACTTCACAAACGAACCTTTAGTCCCATGCACGATAAATTTCGGGTAATCAATTTTCACCAGGTGGCTGGTTTTAACGATAGCCTTCAAATCGCCATAAAATAGTTGCGCTTCAAAGGTGTCATCCGGATTCGCTTTATTACGCAGGCTACGAATGTCATACGCGACATGATCCGGGCGGCCAAATAGCGAAATAATTTGATCCATGGTGTGGACGCCAAGTCCGTAGAAAGCGCCATCCTGCGGCAGGCCCGGTTTGGTTTCCGCCACGGGTCGGTAGTAGTCAAAATGGCTTTCAACTTCGACAATCTTGCCCAGTTTCCCGCTCTCAATCGCTTTTTTAGCCGTGAGAAAACAGGAATCAAAACGCCGATTCTGATACGGCGTAACGGTCAGTCCTTTGCTTCGCGCCAGTTCGAACAACACTTTTGCCTGCGCCAGCGTCGGCGTGAAAGGTTTCTCAACCAGCACATTTTTACCCGCTTCCAGCGCGCGTTTGGCGTATTCGAAATGGCTGTCAGCATGCGTACAGACGATCACCAGTTTTACCTGCGGATCGCCCAACACCTCATCCAGATCGCTGGTGAAGTGAATATGTGAATACTGCGGCGCCTGCTCTTCCGGTTTAGCGTGACGACGGAAAATATGCGCGACATGCCAGGTATCTTTCCGATTCAGAACATAGGGGAGATGGTAACGGGTGGTACTTTTGCCGAATCCAATAAATGCGCAGTGTAAGGTCATGAGACGATCCTTTTGAAGATGATTGTTTACACCATAGCGCAAAGCGTGAGGAGACTGAATGTTGGATTCTTTGCCGGATGCGGCGTTGCCTTTTTGGGCCTACAAAAGCAGATGCCTCAAGATCGGCCGTCGGCGTCGCGGTCAGTTTGTTCACGGCAAGCGCGCAGGGCCCGGAGCGTACTAAATGTACGTGAGGAGCACGAGCACTTCCCGGGGACAAAATGACAAGTAAGCCAGGCTGAAACAAAACCCAAAAAAAAGCCAGCAAAAGCTGGCCAAAATAATACTGGAAGCAATGTGAGCAATGTCGTGCTTTCAGGTTCTCCGTAGGGGTTCCCCTGAACGCAAGGCAATAATAATCATTCTCATTCGCACTTGTCTACTTCTTTTTGCAAAAAAATGCGGTTGACGGAATTTTCTTTCTCAGCGAGTGTAAATACACAATTACCCCTGCAGGAGATAAGGAATGAGTGAAATAGTGATACGCCACGCTGAACCGAAAGATTACGACGCCATTCGTCAGATCCACGCCCAGCCGGAGGTGTATCACAACACGCTACAGGTTCCTCATCCTTCCCTCGAAATGTGGCAGGCGCGGCTAACCGAGCAAGCCGGGGTTAAACAACTGGTTGCCTGCATTGACGATATTGTCGTTGGCCATCTTTCTATTCAGGTCACCCAACGTCCTCGCCGCAGCCACGTGGCCGATTTTGGTATCTGCGTGGATGCCCGGTGGCACAATCGCGGCATTGCCAGCGCGCTGATCCGCACGATGATCGACATGTGTGACAACTGGCTGCGCGTCGAGCGTATCGAGTTAACGGTATTTGTTGATAACGAGCCCGCGGTGGCGGTGTATAAGAAGTACGGCTTTGAAATCGAAGGCACCGGTAAGAAATACGGCCTGCGCAACGGTAAGTACCTTGATGCGTACTTTATGGCGCGCGTGAAATAGCGCTTCCCCGCCCCACCCTGTGGGGCGAAACGTCACAAACCTTCACAACATTCCAGTTATTGCAACCTACTTCCCCTATATCAAAACAATAACCACCTGAATTTCATGGTTATTACCACTTTAAGCTTTATCACCGTTTTTTCCGTAATTTTAGCAATATTAATATTACATTTTTGTTTTTTTTTGGTTTCTGCCATCACTTTATGGTGACAATCACAACAATATACTCCTCCCGGGACTAATTTAACCACGGTGAGGTAAAAAATGAAATTTGAACGCCATCATAGAATATTGAAGGAACTCAGTATTTCGGGAGTTGTAAAAGTTTCAAATCTGGCGAAAAGTCTCAAGGTAACAAAGGAAACTATTCGTTCAGATCTCAATGAACTTGCCGGACAGGGATATCTTACTCGCTGTCATGGTGGTGCATTTATTACCCTTGATTCTCTTGATAACGTCGCAAAAAATGAAATTGCTTATGTGCTGGAAAAATATGAATCAGCGCAGAAAAATAAAAAAGGTCTCTCTGCCATGAAAAATAATGTATGTGTTATTGGCTCGTTCAATGTTGATATTATCAGTTATCTACCGAGATTACCCTCAACGGGAGAATCATTGCTTGCCGATAAATTTATTTTTTCACCCGGCGGTAAGGGATGTAATCAGGCATTAGCAGCAAGCTATGCCGACTCTGATGTGCATTTTATTACTAAAGTCGGCTCAGATCATTTTAGTGATTACGCCATTAATTTTATAAACTCATCAAAAATCCATAAAAGTGTTATCTACCAGACCAAAGAAACACAAACAGGTACAGCAACCATCATGGTGAATGGAGATACCGGAGATAACGTCATCGCTATCTACCCTGGCGCCAACATGACAATTTCCCCTGATGAAATCACCATTCAGAAAGAAGCCATTATTCATTCAGATATTGTTCTTGTCCAACTGGAGACGAATTACGAAGCGCTGCAGCAAACAATTCGTCTCGCACAAAAAAATGACATACCGGTCATCATCAATCCAGCGCCATACAATGACATGGTTAACACTATCATTAATAACATTGACTATATTACGCCAAATGAAACGGAAGCAGGCCTGCTGGCCAATATGGCGGTTAATGATATCGAATCAGCCAAATGCGCGGCCAAAATTATTCACCAGAAAGGCGTCAAAAATACCATTATTACGTTAGGTAGCAAAGGTTCGCTTGCTTATGATGGCACACAATTCATCTATTCCCCGGCATTTCCGGCAGTTGTAAAAAATACTGCGGGAGCGGGTGACGCTTTCAATGGCGCCCTCGCATCTGGTCTTGCAAAAGGAAAGTCACTGGCATCCGCATTGTGCTACGCCAGCGCATTTGCCTCACTTGCGGTTGAAACGCCTAATGCCTCTGATATGCCGGAAAACGACTCCGTTCTTCATCGTATTCAGGGTTCACATTACAAACAAACTATCTCTACTCACTAAATCAAGGAGCAGACTATGAACAATACGCAGAAAAAACTAAAGGTGCTCTTTATTGGAGAATCCTGGCATATTCATATGATTCATTCAAAAGGTTATGACAGTTTCACCTCCAGTAAATATGAAGAAGGCGCTACATGGTTACTGGAATGCTTGAGGAAAGGCGGCGTTGATATTGATTACATGCCTGCCCACACGGTACAAATTGCCTTTCCAGAGAGTATTGACGAATTAAACCGTTACGATGTGATTGTTATTAGCGACATTGGTAGTAACACCTTCCTGTTGCAAAACGAGACATTTTATCAGCTAAAAATAAAACCAAACGCTCTGGAGTCCATTAAAGAGTACGTCAAAAATGGCGGTGGACTACTCATGATTGGTGGTTACCTGTCATTTATGGGTATTGAGGCAAAAGCCAATTATAAGAACACCGTTCTTGCTGAGGTTCTGCCAGTTATTATGCTTGATGGCGATGACCGGGTAGAAAAGCCAGAGGGTATTTGTGCTGAGGCTGTCTCACCTGAACATCCTGTTGTTAACGGGTTCTCAGATTATCCGGTATTTCTTGGATATAACCAGGCCGTCGCCAGAGACGATGCCGATGTCGTATTAACAATAAATAATGACCCATTGTTAGTGTTCGGTGAATACCAACAGGGTAAAACCGCCTGCTTTATGAGTGACTGCTCCCCACACTGGGGAACCCAGCAGTTTATGTCATGGCCGTTTTATACCGACCTGTGGGTCAACACGCTTCAATTCATCGCCAGAAAATAAAAAACAATGGAGTAACGAAAGTTACTCCTTTTATAAAATATAAGGATTGATGTATGAACAAGAATAAGTACTCAACCCCCTTACTGATGCTTGCCACCATCTTAGCCGGTATGCTTTCCCCGATGCAGTCTGCCGTTAATGGGCAGTTAGGACATTGGTTACAAGACGGTAATGCTTGCGCAGTAATCTCGTTTGCCAGCGGTCTGGTCGTCATGTTTTTTATTATTATTGCGCGCAAAGAAACACGCCAGCAATTCGCCTCAATCCCTACTCTGATTAAAAAGAGAAAAATCCCGCTATGGAATTGGTTTGCAGGATTATGCGGGGCGATGGTCGTATTTTCTGAAGGCGCATCTGCCAGCGCGCTGGGCGTTGCCACCTTTCAAACGGCATTAATTTCCGCTCTGCTCCTTTCCGGCCTGCTGTGCGACCGTTTTGGCATCGGTGTGGAGGAGAAGAAATATTTTACGCCATGGCGCATTACTGGCGCATTGTTCGCCGTTATCGCCACCATTTTTGTCGTGTCGCCACAGTGGCACTCAACCTCGTTTATCCTGCTCGCTATCCTCCCCTTTTTGGCAGGGTTACTCGCTGGCTGGCAGCCTGCAGGGAATGCGAAAGTCGCCGAGGCAACGGGCTCCATGCTGGTGTCCATTACATGGAACTTCATCGTCGGCTTTTGTGTCCTGGGCGCGGCGCTGGCGATACGTATCGCATTAGGCCATGTCACCATCCAGTTACCCGATACATGGTGGATGTATCTCGGTGGTCCGCTGGGTCTGCTGTCCATCGGGCTAATGGCGATTCTGGTGAGAGGCTTAGGGCTATTGATGCTGGGCGTAGCGTCAACAGCAGGCCAACTGCTTGGCTCAGTGCTAATTGATGAATTGATCCCTTCATTAGGCAATACGGTCTACCTGGTCACCATCATCGGTACGCTGTTCGCGTTAGTCGGTGCGATTGTGACCACCATCCCTGAATACAGAGCATCCAAAATGGCGCAAAGAATGGAGGTGTCAGAATGAAAGGTTTCCTGCAAACCGTAACAGGCCCGGTGGCGCATACGGATATGGGGCTGACGCTACCGCATGAACATCTGTTTAACGATCTGTCTTCGGTCGTAGACGAGCCACATTATGCTTTTTCACAGCAACTGGTGGGAAAGAAAGTCAGTGCTGACCTGCAGTGGGGACTGAAACACGACCCATACTGCTGCGCCGATAACATGGACCGCAAAGAGATTGATGATGTTATCTTCGAAATCAATAACTTTATGTCTTTGGGCGGCAGGACGATTGTCGACGCCACCGGATCAGAATCCATTGGACGGGACGCCTCAGCGCTACGAGAAGTTGCCTTAAAAACGGGTTTGAATATCGTTGCGTCATCCGGACCTTATCTGGAGAAATTTGAAAGCACCCGGATCCATAAACCTGTTGAGCTGTTAGCCTCACTCATTGATAAAGAACTGAATCAGGGTATTGGCGAGACGGATATTCGCGCTGGCATGATCGGTGAAATCGGTGTATCCCCCGCGTTTACCCAAGCGGAGCGTAACAGCCTGCGGGCAGCGTCTCTGGCACAATGTAACAACCCCCACACGGCGATGAATATCCATATGCCAGGGTGGCTGCGACTGGGTGATGAGGTGCTGGATATCGTGCTGGAAGAAATGAACGTTTCTCCGGCAAAAGTCTCGCTGGCGCATTCGGACCCTTCAGGAAAAGATGTCGTCTATCAACGTAAAATGCTCGACCGTGGCGTATGGCTTGAATTTGACATGATTGGTCTGGACATCACCTTCCCAAAAGAAGGTGTCGCGCCGGGCGTTCAGGAGACCGCAGATGCAGTAGCGAATCTGATTGCACTGGGTTACGCCGACCAAATCGTTTTAAGCCATGATGTTTTTCTCAAACAGATGTGGGCGAAAAATGGCGGAAATGGCTGGGGGTTTGTCCCGAATGTCTTCCTCGCCTATCTGGCTGCTCGCGGAGTAGACAACGATACTCTGCGCAAGCTTTGTATTGATAATCCAGCCCGATTACTCACGGCATAATCTGCAAATAGCCCGGTGTCTGACACCGGGCCTGGAATTAAAAATCAGTATCCCGCCGTTAAATCATCCACCGAACGCGGGTCAGACGCGCCGTACAGTTCGCCATCCGGTCCAACCATAATACTTTGGGTGCTGCCCATCGCTTCTTTCAGCGCGACTTTCTGCCCTTTCTGTTCCAGCAACTTCAGCGTATCGGGGCTGAAGCCCTTTTCTACCCGCAGTTCGTCCGGCAACCATTGATGATGGAAACGCGGCGCGTTGGTCGCTTCGGCGACGTTCATGCCAAAATCAATGCTGTTCACTACCATTTGCAGCACGGTAGTGATGATTCGACTCCCGCCAGGGCTGCCGGTCACCAGCCAGGTTTTGCCCTCTTTAACGACGATAGTCGGCGACATCGACGACAGCGGACGCTTCTTCGGACCGACCGCGTTAGCATCGCCGCCCACCAGGCCATAAACATTAGGTACACCGGGTTTAGCAGAAAAATCATCCATTTGATTATTCAGCAGAATACCGGTATTTCCCGCCACAATTCCTGTGCCGAAGGTGGTGTTCAGGGTATAGGTCACCGCCACGGCATTGCCGTCTTTATCCACCACCGAGAAGTGGGTGGTCTGGTTGCTTTCATACGGGGCGAGCTTGCCCGGTTTTATCTGGCTGGAAGGTTTGGCCTTGTTGATATCAATTTGATCGGCCAGCGTTTTCGCATAGGCTTTGTGGGTCAGCGCCTGCCACGGCACTTTCACAAAGTCCGGATCGCCCAGATACTCTGAGCGGTCGGCATAGGCGTATTTTTCCGCTTCCGCCATGATTTGCATGGCATCGGCGCTGCCAAAGCCGTACTTCTTCATGTCGAAATTTTCGAGGATATTCAGGATCTGTACGATGTGAATACCGCCCGAGGATGGCGGCGGCATGGAGAAGACCTGATACTCGCGATAGTCACCACTGATTGGCGTACGCTCAACGGCTTTATAGCTGGCTAAATCCTCTTTGGTCATCAGACCGCCGTTCTTCTGCATTTCCCCGGCAATCTGGTCGGCAATCGCCCCTTTATAAAACACATCCGGGCCGTTTTCGGCAATCATTTCCAGGCTTTTCGCCAGATTCTTCTGGACCAGCTTATCGCCTTTTTTCAGCGGCTCGCCGTCTTTCCAGAAAATGGCTTTGCTGTTTTCATGATTAGGGATCACTTCGCTGCCGTAAGTTTTTAAGTCGTCGGCCAGCGCATCGTTAACCACAAAACCCTCTTCCGCCAGCTTCATCGCCGGACGCACCACTTTATTCAGCGGCATCGTGCCGTATTTCTCCAGCGCCAGCGAGAACCCCGCCACGGTACCCGGCGTACCGGATGCCAGATGCGACGTCAGCGACTTTTTCGCATCGGCGTTACCCTGCTCGTCGAGGAACATATCACGGGTCGCGCCAGCAGGCGCCATTTCACGAAAATCAATCGCCGTAGTAGCGCCATCTTTAGTGCGCAGCAGCATAAATCCCCCGCCGCCCAGATTCCCGGCTTGCGGATGCGTGACAGCCAGCGCATAGCCCACGGCGACGGCGGCATCCACAGCATTACCGCCCTGCTTTAAGATATCCACGCCAACCTGCGTCGCCATTGCATCCACCGAGGCCACCATCCCTTGCGTCGCCCGCACAGGATGAAAGACATCTTCTTCAACACCATAGGAGACTGGCGGCGCGACGGGAGGATTGGCCACCGCGCTAAACGTCCCCCCGGCCAGCAGAGCGGCGATCGCCACCCAGCGCATAAACGTTGGTTTCATCGTTGTTTTTCTCCAGATAAATGGGTGTATGTCCCGTTTAATCCTGGTCCACAACGCTTAAAAAATCATCATCATGGCGAAATAGAGGTACACTTAAAAAGAGGCCTCATCGGGAGGAGACGACAATGAAACGCTTACTACTTATTACGGCTTTGTTACCCTTTGCTGTATTGGCCCAGCCAATTAATACACTCAATAACCCTAATCAGCCGGGTTATAAGATTCCCAGCCAGCAGCGTATGCAGACGCAGATGCAAACGCAGCAGATTCAGCAGCAGGGTATGTTGAAACAACAGATGCAAACGCAGGCGCGCAGCCAGCAGCAAAATCTACAGTCGCAGTTGAATGCCAATACGCAGCGGGTTCAGCAGGGACAGCCGGGCAACGGTATGCTCGGTCAGCAAACGCTGCCCAATACGCAGGGCGGAATGCTCAGCGGCAGCGGAAATCCGGACCGGATGCTAAACCATTCCCAGCCAATGTTGCAGCAGGGCAGCGGGACGCCGCAGCCTGACATCCCGCTGAAAACCATCAGCCCTTAAAACTGACGGCCCTTAAAACTGAAAGTGAGGGCCGATGTCATCAATGCGATCGGTGCAGATACAATCCACGCCCCAGCGCAGCAGCTCTGCCGCCCGCTGGGGCTGATTGACGGTATACACCAGAATCCGCAGACCCGCGGCCTTAATCTCTTGCACTCGCGTCTCATCGAGTAATTTATGGTTGAGATGGAGGGAAACACAGCCCAGACGGGTCGTCAGTTCACGCCAGTCTTCACGCCATTTATCCAGCAGTAACCCGCGCGGCAGTTCAGTTGCTGCCGCCTGCGCCGCCTCCAGCGCCTCTATCTCAAAGGAAGAAAGCAGCGGCGGTGTCATCCCGGCCCACAGTTCGCGGGCGGCCAACGCCACGACGCGTCCTGTTAGCCTTCCGCTCCCCGTTGTCGGTTTTATCTCAATATTCGCCATCATGCCGTGTTTACGGCAGCGCTCCGCCACCTGCGAAAGCAACGGCAGCGGCTCGCCTTTAAATTCGCCGCTAAACCAACCGCCAGCGTCCACACGCAATAAATCCTGCCAGTTCAACTCGCCCGCCACACCCCAACCGTTGCTGGTGCGCTCCAGGTTATCGTCATGCAGCAGGAAAATTTCGCCGTCTTTCGACAGCTTGGCATCAAACTCAATCATGGTGTGCCCGTATCGCGCGCCCACGTCAATCGCCGCCAGAGTGTTTTCCGGCGCCAGTTTACCGCCGCCGCGATGGGCGACAATGTGGGGATAAGGCCAGTTACTCATACACGTTGTCCTGTTTCGCCATCAAAAATATGTCGCTGATGTTCCGGCAGATGCAGCCATAGCGTACTGCCCGCTGCCGGGCGCTGCTGATGCGCCAACCGCACCACCAGTTTCTGATCGCCCCAGCGCCCATGCGCCAGATTATCCGCGCCCAGAATCTCCAGCGTGTCTACCGTTAACGGCACGCCGCCTTCCGCCTGCGAGCTTAACGCAATATGCTCCGGGCGGATACCCAGCGTCATTTTACGTCCGGCATGACCCCGATAGCCCGCACCTATCGGCAACGCCAGACCGCCAGGCAATTCGAAACGGTCGCCGGAAGCGCTGATAACGCCGTCCAACAGGTTCATCGCCGGGCTGCCGATAAAGCTCGCCACGAAGCGACTGGCCGGTTTTTCATACACCTCTACCGGCGTGCCAATCTGTTCTGCGACGCCTTTATTCATCACCATCACCCGCTGGGCCAGCGTCATCGCCTCTACCTGATCGTGAGTAACATAGAGCGAGGTGGTACGAAGACGACGATGCAGATGTTGTAACTCCAGACGCATCTGCACGCGCAGCTTGGCGTCGAGGTTAGAGAGCGGTTCGTCGAATAAGAAGACTGCCGGCTCGCGGACGATCGCGCGCCCCATTGCCACGCGCTGCCGTTGACCGCCGGAAAGCTCGCGTGGACGGCGTTTAAGCAGGCCGTCCAGCTCCAGAATGCGCGCCGCCTCCCGCACGCGTTCTTCAATATGCGCTTTGCTCATACCGCGAATTTTTAGTCCCCACGCCATGTTCTCCTCTACGCTCATATGGGGATAGAGAGCATAGTTCTGAAATACCATCGCGATGCCGCGATCTTTGGGCTCCATCTCGGTGACCCGTTTGCGATCAATCCAGATATCGCCGCTGGTCACGCGTTCCAGACCGGCCACCATCCGCAACAACGTTGATTTGCCGCAGCCGGACGGCCCGACCATCACAATAAATTCGCCATCCGCCACGTCCAGCGTCAGCGGTTGAATGACCTGGGTTTTGCCGTCCCAGCTTTTGGTTACTGCCTGTAGTTTTAAACCAGCCATTTTATTTCTCACTGTCCACTAAACCACGCACAAACGCCCGTTGCATGGCTAAAACGATAACGACCGGAGGGATAAGGGTGAGCAACATTGCCGCCATCACCTGGTTCCATTGCGTGGTACCTTCGCCGGTAGCGATCATCCCTTTGATACCCGCTACGGCAGTGCCAAGATTCACGTCGGTGATAATCAACAGCGGCCACAGATACTGGTTCCAGCCGTAGATAAAGGTGATGACGAATAACGCCGCCAGGTTGGTTTTTGACAGCGGCAACACGATGTCGCGGAAAAAGCGCATCGGCGACGCGCCGTCAATACGGGCCGCCTCCACCAGTTCATCCGGAAGCGTCATGAAGAACTGACGAAACAGGAAAGTGGCGGTAGCGGACGCCATCAGCGGTAGCGTCAGACCAGCATAGCTGTCGAGCATTTTCAGGTTGGCGATCACTTCCACCGTCGGGAAGATACGTACTTCAACCGGTAGCATCAGGGTGATAAAAATCATCCAGAAGAACAGGTTACGCAGGGGAAAACGAAACCAGACGATGGCGAATGCGGAAAGCATAGATACCGTGATTTTGCCTACCGTAATGCTGAACGCCATAATGAAACTGTTAAGCATCATCAGCCAGAATGGCGCGCTATTAACACCGACGCCGTTGACCCAAATAGTTTTGATATTCTCCAGTAACTGCGTGCCGGGAAGCAGCGTCATCGGCGTCTCAAACACCGCGCGGTCGTCCAGCGTCGCCGCGACAAACGCGACATACAGCGGAAACAAAATGACCGCGATCCCCAGAATCAGCATGGTATGGCTGAATATTGTCAGCCCGCGACGATTCTCTATCATTGGTAACGCACCTTACTTTCCACATAGCGGAACTGCACCACCGTCAGAATGATGACGAGGAACATCAACACCACCGACTGCGCGGCGGACGCCGAGAGATCCAGACCGGTAAACCCTTCGCGATAAATCTTATAAATCAGCGTCGTGGTGGCTTGTACCGGCCCGCCGGCGGTCGCGGCGTCGATCACCGGGAAGGTGTCGAAAAAGGCGTACACCAGGTTGACCACCAGCAGGAAGAAACTGACCGGCGCAATAAGCGGCAAAGAAAGCCGGAAGAAACGACGAATCGGCCCGGCACCGTCAATGGCCGCCGCTTCCACCAGCGAGCGGGGAATGGATTGCAGCGCGGCAAAGAAGAATAAAAAGTTGTAACTAATCTGCTTCCAGACTGACGCAAATACCACCAGGAACATCGCCTGACCGCTGTTTTGCGCGTGGTTCCAGTCATAGCCGAATTCGCCGAGGAAATGGGTGATTAATCCCCGCCCCGGGTTAAACAGGAAAATCCACAATACGGCGGCGACGGCGGGCGCGACGGCATAAGGCAGCAGCATCAGCGTCTGATAAAAACGGCTACCACGTACCACGTAATCCACCAGGGCGGCGAAAAACAACGAGACCAGCAGGCCGCTAAACGTGACCAGCGCGCTGAATTTAATCGTCGTCCAGAAGGCGTCAAGATAATAACTGTCGTGAAAAAGCGCGACGAAATTCTCCAGCCCGACAAATTGGCTGGAAAAACCAAACGGATCGATGCTTTGCAGCGAATACCACAGCGCTTCGCCCGCAGGCCAGATAAAGAAAATAACGGTGATAACCAACTGCGGGGCAACCAGTAAATACGGCAGCCAGCGCGAGCGGAACACCGGACGGGATGATGACATGAAGGTTCTTTTCCTGGAAGGTGCCGGATGGCGGTGCAAGCACCTTATCCGGCCTACAAACGCTGTAGGCCTGATAAGCGCAGCGCCATCAGGCACTTATACACTTAAGATTTGCTCGCTTTCTCAAAACGACGCAGCAACTGATTCCCGCGATCCACTGCGGTATCCAACGCCTGTTGTGGGGTTTTCTTCCCGGTCCAGACGCTTTCCAGCTCTTCGTCCACGATGGTACGAATCTGCGGCATATTGCCCAGACGCAAGCCTTTGGTGAAGGGTAACGGCGGCTTATTCAACATCTGGCGAGTGGCGATATCCGCACCGGGGTTTTTATCGTAATAACCCTGCTCGCGGGTCAGCTCGTAGGCGGCGGTGGTAATCGGCAGGTAGCCAGTTTTTTGATGCCATTCAGCAGCGTTTTCCGGTTTTGCCAGGAAGTCGAGGAATTTGGCGACGCCGGTATAGGTTTCTTTATCTTTACCCTGCATGACCCATAGGCTGGCTCCGCCGATAATGGCGTTTTGCGGCGCGCCCTTGATATCAGCGTCGTACGGCATCATACCCACGCCATAGTTAAATTTGGCATACTGGCGGATATTGGCGAGCGAGCCGGAGGACGCGGTTGTCATCGCGCAGTCACCGTTATAAAACTTCTCGGTAGACTCGTCCTTACGCCCAACATAGCTAAAATCGCCTTTCTTATTCATCTCTTCCAGCAGCGCGATATGTTTCACCTGCTCTGGCTTATTAAACTCCAGCACCGCATCTGTACCGTCAAAGCCATTGTTTTTACTGGCGAAGGGGAGACCGTTCCAGGCGCTGAAGTTTTCCAGTTGGATCCAGCCTTGCCAGCCGCTGGCGTAACCGCATTTCATGCCAGCCGCTCTCAGTTTCGCGGTATAGTCGGCCAGCTCCTGCCAGGTTTTCGGCGGCTGTTCCGGATCTAAACCGGCTTTCTTAAAGGCGTCTTTGTTGTAGTACAGTACCGGCGTGGAGCTGTTAAAGGGCTGGGAGAGCAGATGCCCGCTTTTAGCATCGGTGTAGTAGCCTGCAACGGTTGGTACAAACTGGGACTCGTCAAAGTTAATACCGGCGTCTTTAAACACTTCATAAACCGGCTTAATGGCTTTTGAGGCCATCATGGTCGCCGTCCCAACCTCATAAACCTGCAATATTGCCGGCGCGTTGCCGGTACGGAATGCCGCGATCCCGGCGCTCAGGTTCTGTTCATAGTTCCCCTTATAGACCGGAACGATTTTGTAATCCGGATTGGCCTGGTTGAAACGTTGCGCCAGTGAATCAACTTCTTTGCCTAACTCCCCTTCCATTGAATGCCAGAATGGAATAGTGGTGACAGCCAACGCCTGACCCGTAAATGCCAGACTCAGCGCCAGTCCTAAAGCTGTATGTCGTAACGATATCATCGGTTATCTCTCTTTTTGTGCCGGGATGCGCGATATCACGCGTTTTATGTTCGCGGGGGTAACATGACATGCTCGAATGACAGAAAAATAACTTTTTTATTACAAAAAAAAGATAGTAAGGCGACAGAGAGATGGCAAGGCAGTGAAAGCGCCGGAAAAGAAAAGTGGGAGCTACGGCACGGATAGGTACGACATTATTCCCGGGGACGGCGCACATGCCGTAACTCAACCAGGCGGAGCGTCGCCGGGATTAACGTCTCAGGCGCGTAAGCGAACGGCAATTTGCTCCAGCGTAAGCCGCCCTGCCGCCGCATCGACTGTCATATCGACAAAATCCGGATTCGCAGCGAGTGAGATCCCATTGCGCTTTAAAAACAGCAACGTAATAAATAAGGCGGTACGTTTGTTACCATCATTGAAGATATGCCCACGGGATATAGCGAGCAAATGCATTGCCGCCAGCAGCCACACGTCGGTCACCCCTTCATATTCGATTTGATTGAGTACCCGGTACATTAGCGCTTCCGCGCGGCCAGGATCAGGCATGCCTGTTACACCAGGCGTAACGCGGAGAAGCCTGTCGTGAAACTGAATTATCTCTTCCGCTGAGATAAGTTGTAGGGTCATTTATCCGCCAGCTCCCTGAGCTCATTGCCATGAACCGCCATAATGGCAGCAAACTCATCATCCATTCGCGCCGTCTGATAACGCTCAAACTCCTCGGCGCTGATGATCACTGCGGACTTATGCCCACGACGCGTGATGGTGACAGGCCCCCCCGTCACCGCACTTTCCAGGACTTCGGCCAGATTTTGCCGCGCTTCGCTATAGTTAACCGTACGCATAAACACCTCCCCAGTTGTACATGTTTATTGTACAACAAACACGTACAAAAAAAGAGCCATCAGGCTCTTTTGAAAAATTTTACCGTTGCCGTCACCGGGGGGGCGGCGCACGCGCTTCCCCCCTGGCACAGTCTAACCGCCCAGATAGGCGCTGCGCACCGCTTCGTTCGCCAGCAGTGCATCACCGGTATCGGATAGCACCACGTGGCCGTTTTCCAGCACATAACCGCGGTCGGCGAGCTTCAGCGCCTGGTTAGCGTTTTGCTCGACAAGGAAGATGGTCATACCCTGCTCGCGCAACTGCTCAATGGTGTCGAAGATCTGCTGGATGATGATCGGC
Source organism: Salmonella sp. SAL04157 (assembly GCF_046551635.1). NCBI lineage: Bacteria > Pseudomonadati > Pseudomonadota > Gammaproteobacteria > Enterobacterales > Enterobacteriaceae > Salmonella > Salmonella sp. SAL04157. The sequence goes on along the minus strand of NZ_JBGDVS010000005.1, from coordinate 281,598 downwards.
GCCAGCCCCAGCGACGGTTCATCCAGCAGCAATAGCCTCGGCTGGCTCATCAGCGCGCGGCCAATCGCCAGCATCTGCTGTTCGCCGCCGGACATGGTGCCCGCTCGCTGGATACGGCGTTCATGCAGGCGCGGAAACAGCTCGTACACCCACTTGATACGCTCCTGAAACCGATCGCGCTCGGCAAAAAAACCGCCCATCGCCAGGTTCTCTTCCACCGTCATCCGCGAGAAGACGCGCCGCCCTTCCGGCACTATCGCCACCGCTTCACGCATGATTTTCGCCGTCTGCCAGTCGGTGATGTCTTTACCGTCAAACACCACCCGTCCGCTGGAGGCACGCGGATCGCCGCACAAGGTGCCAAGCAGCGTCGTTTTCCCCGCGCCGTTAGCGCCAATCAGGGTAACGATTTCCCCCTGGTTGATGTGCAGACTGACGTCGTGCAGCGCCTGAATCTTGCCGTAGTGGGCGCTGACTTTTTCAAACGTTAACATCGTTTTTTCCATCTTATGCCTCACCCAGATAAGCGCGGATGACGTCCGGGTTGTTGCGGATCTCTTCCGGCGTGCCGTTCGCCAGCGGCGTGCCCTGGTTCACCACGTAAATGCGATCGGAAATGCCCATCACCAGCTTCATATCGTGTTCAATCAGTAATATGGTGGTGTTGTGATGGTTACGTAGTTCGGCAATCAGCTCATCCAGCTCTTTGGTCTCTTTCGGGTTAAGGCCAGCCGCCGGTTCGTCGAGCATCAGAATTTCTGGCTGCGTCACCATGCAGCGGGCAATCTCCAGCCGGCGCTGGTCGCCGTAAGCCAGATTACTGGCCTGGCGGTTGGCATGTTCCAGCAGGCCAATACGCTCAAGCCAGGTCGCCGCGCGGTCCAGCGCTTCGCTTTGCGCGCGGCGGAAAGCGGGCGTTTTCAACAGGCCGGAAAAGAGGCCCGTTTTCAGTTGCTGGTGCTGCGCCACCAGCAGGTTTTCAATCACCGTCATTTCGCGAAACAGGCGCACATGCTGGAAAGTACGTACCACGCCCATGCGGGCGATCTGCTGGCCCGGCAATCCTTCCAGATGCCGCTCGCGCAACATGATCGTACCGCCTGTCGGCTTATAAAAACCGGTCAGGCAGTTAAACACCGTCGTTTTACCCGCGCCGTTAGGGCCAATCAGCGACACAATTTCCCGCTCACGCAATTCCAGCGATACATTGTTGACCGCCAGCAAACCGCCAAAGCGCATCATCAGGCCGTTAACCGCTAATAATGGCTGACTCATGCCTGCTCTCCTTTCGCCTGACCACTTTTCAGCTTCAACTGCGGACGCGTCATCGGCAGCAATCCCTGCGGACGCCAGATCATCATCAACACCATCAAACCGCCGAGCATCAACATGCTGTATTCGTTGAAGTCGCGCATCAATTCGCGCGACACCACCAGCAGAACCGCCGCCAGGATCACCGCAAACTGCGAGCCCATTCCGCCCAGCACCACAATCGCCAGCACGAAGGCGGATTCGGCGAAGGTGAAAGATTCCGGGCTGACAAAGCCCTGGCGGGCGGCAAACAACGTCCCGGCGAAACCGGCAAACGCGGCGCTGATAGTAAAAGCGGTCAGCTTGATACGCGTCGGGCTTAAACCTAATGAGCGACAGGCGATCTCATCTTCACGCAACGCTTCCCACGCCCGGCCCAGCGGCATACGCAGCAGGCGGTTAATGACAAACAGCGACAGGACCACCAGCAACAGGGCCACCAGATAGAGGAAAATGACCCGGTCGGATGGGTCGTACTTCACGCCAAAGAAATTGCTGAAGGTATCCCAGCCGCCTTCGCGGGTGTTGCGGCTAAACTCCAGACCAAACAGCGTCGGTTTGGGGATCTGACTGATGCCGTTCGGGCCGCCGGTAATTTCAGTGTTGTTGAGCAGCAGGATACGGACGATTTCGCCGAAGCCGAGCGTCACAATCGCCAGATAGTCGCCGCGCAGACGCAGTACCGGGAAGCCGAGCAGGAAACCAGCGGCGGCGGAGACCAGTCCCGCCAGCGGCAGGCAGGTCCAGAAACCCAAACCATAATAGTGGTTGAGCAGCGCAAAGGTATAAGCGCCGATGGCGTAAAAGCCGCCGTAGCCCAATACCAGCAGGCCGGACAGCCCCACCACCACGTTCAGCCCCAGACCGAGGATGATATAAATCATGGTCATGGTGGCGATATCGACGCTACCGCGCGACACCATAAACGGCCATGCCACGGCGATAACCAGCAGCGCCATCAGAAACAGCTTTTGCTTAACGGTAGAGCCATCGATCGCCGGCAGAATAAACTTCGGTCCGGAGACGTGCTTCACCGCTTTCTGGAACATCGGACGCAGCAACTGAAAGAAAAAAACCACTGCCGTACCGATAAAGATCCACTGCCAGCGGATGTCGGCGGCGGTATCCACCACCAGTTTGGTGCCGTCCAGCTCCAGTTGTACGCCCATGAAGACGCCAGCCAAAACGAAGAACATCGCCGCAGAGAACAGAGCCATCGCAATATGCATCGGTTTCATACTTTCTCTACCTCCGGACGCCCCAGGATACCGGTCGGCATCACCAGCAGTACCAGAATCAGCAGAGCGAACGACACGACATCTTTATATTCGGTACTTAAATATGCAGACGAGAGCGCTTCGGCAACGCCCAAAATCAGACCGCCGATCATCGCGCCCGGAATGCTGCCAATACCGCCCAGCACCGCCGCGGTGAACGCTTTCATCCCGGCCATAAAACCGATGTAGGGGTTAATCACGCCGTAAAATTGCCCAAGCAGCACACCCGCCACCGCCGCCATTGCCGCGCCGATAACAAACGTTAGCGCAATGACGCGGTCGGTATTAATGCCGAGCAGGCTGGCCATTTTCAGATCCTCCGCGCAGGCGCGGCAGGCGCGGCCCATCCGGGAGTAGCGAATGAAAATGGTGAGCGCCAGCATAGCCAGAAAGGTGACTATCCAGATAACCGCCTGCATGGTGGTGATGGACGCGGAAAAGTTTTCGCTGCTGCCCACAATCCACTGGCCGTTAAACAGGCTGGGTAACGCCACGTCGCGCGAACCTTCCGTCAGGCTGACGTAGTTTTGCAGAAAGATAGACATCCCGATGGCGGAAATCAGGGCGATCAGGCGCTTGGAGTTGCGCACAGGCCGGTAAGCGACTCGCTCGATACTCCAGCCGTAGGCGCTGGCAATAATAATCGCGCCGATAAATCCGGCGGCCACCAGGAGCCAACTGGTGTCTATTCCCATCATCATTAGCGCGGCGATGATCATAAAAGAGACGTAGCTGCCGATCATATACACCTCGCCATGAGCGAAGTTGATCATGCCGATAATGCCGTACACCATCGTATAACCGATAGCAATCAGCGCGTAGGTGCTCCCCAGCGTGACGCCATTAAACATCTGCTGCAAGAAATAGAGAAACTGCTCGGACATAAGGTAACCTTTTTAAACCCGCCCGGCGTGCGGGCGGTGGGATAACTTATCTTCTGGCATTACTTCGCGACGGTTGACGAGCCGTCGGCGTGCCACTGGAAGACGCCAAATTCAAATCCCTTAAGATCGCCTTTTTCATCCCATTTCAGCGGCCCAATAACGGTATCAGCCCCGTTCGCTTTAAGATCTTTCACCAGATCCAGCGGAGCATGGCTGGCGCTACGCGTCATTGCGGTCGCCAGCGACTGGACGGCGGCGTAGGTGATCCAGACATACGGACCGCTGGGATCTTTCTTGTCGGCTTTCAGCGCCTCGACAATCGCTTTATTCGCCGGGTCCTGGTCATAACGTTTTGGCATCGTCACCAACATGCCTTCCGCCGCACCGCCCGCAATATTGGACAGCGACGCGTTACCCACGCCTTCCGGCCCCATAAATTGCGTTTTCAGGCCATTAGCCCGCGCCTGGCGCAGCATCTGCCCCATTTCCGGGTAGTAGCCGCCGTAATACACAAAGTCGATATTCTCTTTTTGCAAGCGGACAATCAGGGCGGAGAAATCTTTTTCGCCGGCGGTAATACCATCAAAAAAGACAATATTGGCATTGCCCTGCTTCAGGCCATCCTGCACGGAGCGCGCCAGTCCTTCGCCGTATTGCTGTTTATCGTGAATGATAGCGATGCGCTGCGGTTTCACCGTTTCCAGGATATATTTCGCAGCTGTTGGCCCCTGGGAGGAGTCCAGGCCGGCGGTACGCATAATGTACTGATAGCCGCGCTGGGTCAGCTCCGGGTTAGTCGCCCCCGGGGAGATCATCAGAATACCTTCATCTTCATAGATATCGGATGCTGGCTGAGTAGAAGAAGAACACAAGTGACCAATAACGTACTGAATACCGTCGTTAACGATTTTGTTGGCCACCGCCACCGCCTGTTTTGGATCGCAGGCATCATCGTACTCTACGCCGACCAGCTTATCGCCTTTAATACCGCCTTTAGCGTTGATGTCTTTAATGGCCTGGCGCGCGCCGTTAAATTCCATATCGCCCCATTGCGCTACCGGGCCGGACATCGCCCCGACTATGGCGACTTTAATATCATCTGCCATTGCCCCCTGCGAGACTGCTAATGCAACAATCCCTGCGATTATTGTTTTCGCTTTCCGTTTCATGTGCCTGTATCCCCATTCGTGATGTTATATGTTTTGTTTTTTGCTGGTTAAAAAGCAGACTGTACTTTTTATAAATGGTGCGCTTTTTACTGACTCATTAATGAGTTAGCGCAGCATTTAAAGCATAATAAGATTAAAATCTCTATTTTTCAGTCTATTAAGAAAAGATAATATTCTGCTTTTCGCTATAGATAAACAAAAAAAAGCACGCTTGTCAGCATAAAATAACGGCATATTAAGCGGAATAATTCACTAGCATTCAGGGAATTATGCTGCCTGTTTTCCATTCTCTAATGCTTCAAACTGTAATTATCGTTGTTAAAAAATTAATAACCTGGTAAATGACACAAAAAAGAGAAAGCATCTGGCCTGCCTGTTTCGGTACACTGATCGCATCTTTTGAAATCGGGACAAGCCGTCGATGAAGCTGACTATCCTTCGTTTAGAACACTTTAGCGCTCAGGATCAGATCGATCTGGGCAAAATCTGGCCGGAATATTCCGCCTCCTCATTAAGCGTAGATGAAACGCACCGGATTTATGCCGCGCGGTTTAACGAGCGTTTGTTGGGCGCCGTAAGAGTGACGCTGAGCGGAACGCAGGGCGCGCTGGATTCCTTACGCGTGCGTGAAATCACCCGTCGTCGCGGCGTCGGGCAATACCTGGTAGAAGAAGTCATCCGCGATAATCCCAACGTCTCGTCGTGGTGGATGGCGGATGTCGGTGTTGAAGACCGCAGCGTGATGGCCGCGTTTATGCAGGCGTTAGGTTTTACCGCCCAGCATGACGGCTGGGAGAAGCGCTAAAAGAAAGCCGGATGGCGCTGACGCTTATCCGGCCTACATGCCGGGAGAAAAGATAAAAACCACCTCGCAATTTTCCAAGAATTTCGCGTTGCAGGCAGGCGGCAAGTTATGAAATCCCCGGGAGCTTACATAAGTAAGTGACCGGGGTTGAATAACGTAGCCAACGCACCTGCAGCGCGAAAGGCGCCAGGAAAATTACTTAGCGTCTGTCGCCGTACCGTTCGCATGCCAGTCAAACACGCCGAACTCAAATCCTTTCAGATCGCCTTTCTCATCCCATGACAGCGGTCCCATTACGGTGTCGACCGTGGCGCCTTTCAGGTATTTGGCGATTTCCGCCGGATCGTCGGAGTGGTTCAGCCCCGCCTGTAAGGATTGCAGCGCGGCGTAGGTGGTCCACACGAATGCGCCGCTAGGATCTTGTTTCTTGGCTTTGATGGCATCCACAATCGGTTTGTTCGCTGGCACCTGATCGTAGTTCTTCGGTTTGGTGACCAGTAAGCCTTCCGCCGACTCTCCGGCGATGTTAGACAGCGAGACGTTCGCGACCCCTTCCGGCCCCATAAACTGAGTTTTCAGCCCTGCGGCGCGGGACTGGCGCAAAATCTGCCCCATTTCCGGGTGATAACCGCCGTAGTAGACAAAGTCGATATTCTCTTTTTTCAGACGCGCTACCAGAGTGGAGAAATCTTTTTCGCCGGCGGTGATGCCGTCAAAGAATACGACATTAACGCCGCCTTTCTTCAGACCGTCCTGCACCGCGCGCGCCAGCCCTTCGCCGTACTGCTGCTTATCGTGGATAATCGCGATGCGCTGCGGTTTTACCTTCTCCAGAATATACTTTGCCGCCGTTGGCCCCTGGTCAGAGTCCAGGCCGGTCGTGCGCAAAATCAGGTTATAGCCGCGTGCGGTCAGCTCCGGCGCGGTCGCCGCCGGGGTTATCATCAGGATACCTTCGTCTTCGTAGATATCAGACGCTGGCTGTGTGGAAGAGGAGCATAAGTGACCGATAACATACTTGATGCCGTCGTTCACCACTTTGTTAGCGACAGCTACCGCCTGTTTCGGGTCACAGGCGTCGTCATATTTCACCGCGACGAGCTTATCGCCTTTAATACCGCCTTTCGCATTGATATCGGCAATTGCCTGTTCCGCACCGGTAAACTCCTGATCGCCATACTGCGCTACCGGACCGGACATCGCGCCGACAACCGCGACTTTAATGTCCTCGGCGAATGCCATATGGCTTAATGACAGGGCGATACATCCTGCCAATAACGTTTTACCCTTCATATTCATCCTGATAATCCCCATTATTCTGGTTGTTACGTGTGTTGTGGTGTTATTGTTCAGCACTTTATTTCGATTATTGGCTAGCTACTCGTGCTTTAGCAGCATACTCTGCTAAAACATACCCGATTTTTATTATTTTGGAATAGCTAAATTTACATCCAGATAACATATTTGTGTCGGTGGGGGAGAGGAAGGGCCCGTAGGCCCGATAAGCGAAGCGCCATCGGGCAAACGTGTTGCCGGATGGCAGCGTAAACGCCTAATCCGGCCTACAAAAAACAAAACCCCCGAATTCACATTCGAGGGTTCATTGGCAATTCGCGAAGATTACGCTTCGATCGCAGCGCGAAGCTTTTTCATGGCGTTCTTTTCAAGCTGGCGCACACGCTCAGCGGAGACGCCGTAACGATCGGCCAGCTCCTGCAACGTAGACTTATTGTCTTCGTCCAGCCAGCGAGCGCGGATAATATCCTGGCTACGCTCGTCGAGCCCCTGCATCGCATCGGTCAGTCGGTTGGCGGCCTGCTCTTCCCAGTTATCGTCTTCAATGCCGTCGGCAAAGTTAGACGATTTATCCTGCAGATACAGCACCGGCGCCATTGGCTGGCTGTCGGACTCATCGTCCGAAGACATGTCAAACGTCATGTCCTGCGCCGCCATACGCGACTCCATCTCACGCACGTCTTTACTGGAAACACCCAGTTCGCGCGCCACCATTTCAACCTCATCCTGATTAAACCAGCCCAGACGCTGCTTGGTTTTACGCAGATTAAAGAACAGCTTACGCTGCGCTTTCGTGGTCGCGACTTTAACGATACGCCAGTTACGCAGCACGTATTCGTGAATTTCTGCTTTAATCCAGTGTACGGCGAAGGAGACCAGGCGCACGCCTACTTCCGGGTTAAAACGACGTACGGCTTTCATCAGGCCGATGTTGCCTTCCTGGATCAAATCCGCCTGCGGCAGACCATAGCCCGCATAGTTACGAGCAATATGAACAACAAAGCGCAGGTGAGACAGGATCAGCGTTTTAGCTGCTTCCAGATCGCCCTGGTAATGCAGCCTTTCAGCCAATGCCCGCTCCTCGTCAGCCGATAACATCGGCCACGCGTTCGCCGCCCGGATATAAGATTCCAGGTTGCCAACAGGGGCTAAAGCTAAATTTTGCATTTCTTTGGTCATTCAAATCCTCTCAATCAGTATTGCCTGGCACCGTCAGCGAGCAACAACCGTGCCAAAGCCGATGAGCAACGAGAATATCACCCACTCTTTTATCAGACAGTGATTTTATCCACAAGTTCAATGTAACACTGTGCATAATTTGCACAAATCTTGTGACATAAAGATGACGCGCGGGGAAGAGACAACAGGGACTCTTTCCCTGCGAACGGAAGCCCATTGCAGGGAAAGATTATACCACGATTTTATCAATCGGGAGTAAAGTGACGTAAATGTTGCACCGTGGCCAGCCAGGCGGCGATCCAGCCAATCATGGAACAGACCAGCAGCAGCAACAGGCACTCATCGAACGATAAGCCATTGAGATCAAACTTCGTGCCGAAGACCTGCGCCACTTCAGTCACCGCCGATGATAAACGCATCACCAAAATTTCAGACAATATCAGTGAAAGAAACGCGCCGGAAAAACCGAGCAACGCGCCGCCGTAGAGGAACGGACGCAGGATAAAGCCATCGGTCGCGCCAATCAGCTTTTGCACGTTAATGGTGTCGCGACGGGCAAAAATGCTCAGACGCACGCTGTTGCCGATAACGAGGAAGACCGCCGCGACCATCAGCACGCCGATCATCGCCGACACACGGCCCACCAGCCCGGTGAGCGCCGCCAGGCGCGCAAACCAGCTATCATCCATGCGGACTTCGTCAATGCCGTTAATCTGCGAGATACGGTCGCGCAGCGTATTAAGCGAGGCGGTACTTTGAAAGTCCAGCTTGGGGATCACCACCGCCACCGCCGGTAGCGGGTTCTCTTCCAGCATATCCAGCGCGCCGCCAAAACCCGACCAGTTGCGGAATTCTCCCAGCGCGTCCTCACGGGACAGGTAGTTGACCTTCTCAACGCCCTGCTCGGCCTGAAGCTGCCCAACGACCCGCGCCGCCGCGTCATCATCCAGCGTTTTTTGCAGATAAACGGTGATCTGCGGCGACGGGTAATACTGAGTCGCCGCCTGGTTGACGTTCTTATAGACCATGTAACAGACGCTGGGCAGCGTCAGGGAGATGGCGATCACCATCACCGTCAGAAACGTCGCCAGCGGTTTGCTTTTCAGATCCTGCAGCGCGCCGTGCCAGGCATAGCGCACCTGCTCATTAAAGACGTTCGTTTTACGTGAGTTCGGTTTCGGCGTCGGCTTCTGGCGTCCTGGCGCGTTGCGCCCGCCGCCTGTTCCGCCGCGAGACTTACGCAGTTGATCCAGCCGTCCGCCGAACTGCCTGATTTGGTTAATCGCGTCGCGCCTATTCATTGGCCAGGCCTCCATGCAGATGTCCATCGCTCAGGACGAGCTGCCTATAGGAACGACGGGAGATAAGTCCAATATCGTGCGTCGCCATCAGTACCGTCACCCCTACGCGGTTAAACTCTTCAAACAGACGTAAAATCCCTTCCGACAACGCGTCGTCCAGGTTCCCGGTCGGTTCATCCGCCAGCAATACCGCTGGCTTATTGACCACCGCGCGGGCGATGCCCACGCGCTGTTGTTCGCCTCCGGAGAGTTGAATCGGGAAGTTTCTCGCTTTGTCCAGTAGTCCAACCTTATCCAGCGCCGCCGACACACGACGACGGATATCATCGCCGCTGGCACCGGCAATGATTAACGGTATCGCCACATTGTCATAGACCGTGCGATCCATCAGCAGATGGTGATCCTGGAAAATCATCCCAATCTGGCGGCGCAAAAACGGCACTTCGCGGTTTTTCAGGCGCGTAATATCATGCCCGCTGAAGAAGATTTTGCCGGCGCTGGGCCGCTCAATCCCACAGATTAGCTTCAGCAGGGTACTTTTCCCCGCGCCGGAGTGGCCGGTCAGAAACGCCATCTCGCCTGGCCGCATATGGAATGTCACTCCCTGCAGCGCTTGTCTCCCGCCGAGATAGGCCTTGCTGACATGTTCAAAGCGAATCATTGTTAATCCTCTCGGGCAAAAAGTGCCTCAATAAAATCGTCCGCCTTAAACGGACGCAAATCCTCGATACGTTCGCCCACGCCAATGTAACGAATAGGAATGCCAAACTGGTCAGCTACCGAGAAAATCACCCCGCCTTTCGCCGTACCGTCCAGCTTGGTCAGGGTAATACCGGTTAAGCCTACCGCTTCATGGAACAGTTTGGCCTGGCTTACCGCGTTCTGTCCGGTGCTGGCGTCAATGGTCAGCATAACTTCATGTGGCGCTTCTTCGTCCAGCTTTTTCATGACGCGAACGATTTTTTTCAGCTCTTCCATCAGGTGCGACTTGTTCTGCAAACGCCCTGCCGTATCGGCAATTAACACATCCACATTACGCGCCTTCGCGGCCTGGATAGCGTCAAAAATCACCGAGGCGGAGTCCGCGCCGGTATGCTGGGCGATAACCGGAATGTTGTTACGCTGTCCCCAGACCTGTAGCTGTTCGACCGCCGCCGCGCGGAAAGTATCCCCCGCCGCCAGCATCACTGATTTACCCTGCTGCTCAAACTGGCGCGCCAGTTTACCGATAGTGGTGGTTTTACCCACGCCGTTCACGCCAACCATCAGAATAACAAAAGGCGTTTTACCTTCAATATTAAGCGGTTCGTCTACCTTCGCCAGAATCTCGCCCATCTCGTCTTTCAACAGACCATACAGCGCCTCGGCATCTTTAAGCTGTTTGCGGCTGGCGCCTTCCGTCAGATTAGCGATAATCTTACGCGTGGTTTCCACCCCGACATCAGCGATGAGCAACTGCTCTTCCAGCTCCTCGAACAAATCATCGTCGATTTTCTTGCCGCGGAACAGACTGATAAATCCGGAACCGAGATTTTCTTTGGTTTTCAGCAGGCTGCGTTTCAGGCGGGCAAAGAAACCTTCTTTAGTCGGTTTTTCCTGCTCCTGAACGATCGCTTCCACCGGCGCGTCTTCTTCCGCTGGCGGAACAACCATCACCGCCTCTTCCGCCGCCTGAGCGGCCAGCGCCTGCGCTTCCAGCTCTTCGTCGGTGAATTTCGCCGCGTTTTCGCCCTCTTCTTCTACCGCGGCAATGACCTCTACGGTTTCCGCTTCGGCCTGCCACTCTTCCGGCGAGATAGCCTCGTCTTTAACCTCTTCCGGAAGCGGCAATTCCTCGCGTTCCACCGCGATCTGCGGCGCTGCCGTCTCAATGGCCGTCGCGGGCTCCGGCTCTACCGGCTGCGGTTTTTCGCTCTCCTGAACTTTCTCAGTAACGTCCACCACCTCTTCCGCAAAGGCTTCGGTTTCTGCTTTGCTGTGCGCGGGCGTTTGCGCGTCTATGTCTGCCGCCGTTTCAACAGGGGGCTCAACCGGTCGTTGTTCCTCAACAATCTGCTGTTCTTCGGTCTGTTCCTGCTTCTGCTCTTTATCACCGAAGCCCAACCAGGAAAAGAAGCCACGTTTTTTCTGTTTTGCCATCTGCGACTACACCCCTCGCGGCGCTATATACATGGAAGCTAAAAAAATGATGAAATAGTCTATCACTTAACTTAATTCACATCACCGCCTGGAATAACTTGCAACAGGCGGTTCGAGCAAGAGAAATGAAAAAACCGACTCACTCTGGCAGCGGCCAAATCCGCATTATTGGCGGGCAATGGCGTGGCCGTAAATTACCGGTTCCGGACAGCCCGGGTCTGCGTCCCACCACCGATCGCGTGCGCGAAACGTTATTTAACTGGCTGGCTCCGGTAATGGTAGACGCCCATTGTCTGGATTGCTTTGCCGGCAGCGGCGCGCTGGGTCTGGAAGCGCTATCGCGTTATGCGGCCCAGGCAACGTTACTAGAAATGGATCGCGCCGTTTCGCAGCAGTTGCAAAAAAATCTGGCGACGCTGAAAGCCAACAATGCTCGCGTCGTCAATACCAATACTCTGGCCTTCCTCAGCCAGCCGGGAACGCCGCATCACGTCGTCTTTGTCGACCCGCCGTTTCGTAAAGGGCTGCTGGAAGAGACGTTACAATTGCTGGAAACCCAGGGATGGCTGGCCGACGACGCGCTAATCTACGTAGAAAGCGAGGTGGAAAACGGTCTGCCGCCCGTTCCGGCGAACTGGGCATTGTATCGAGAAAAGGTGGCCGGACAGGTCGCTTATCGTCTGTATCAGCGCGACGCGCAAGGAGAAAATGATGTTGATTAATCTGGGCCGCTTATTAATGCTCTTCGTGTGGGCATTTTTGATTCTTAATCTGGTGCAACCCTTCCCGCGCCCGCTCAATATCTTCGTCAACGTGGCGTTGGTGTTCATGGCGCTGATGCACGGTATGCAGTTGGCGTTGCTGAAATCAACGATACCGAAAGAGGGTCCGCAGATGACGACGGGAGAGAAAATCCGCATTTTCCTGTTCGGCGTGTTTGAGCTGCTGGTCTGGCAGAAGAAGTTTAAGAACAAAAAATAACGTTTGCTGCCGGATGACGGTTTATTCGTTATCCGGGGTACGGCTAACAAACCCGACGAACCGCGTTCCCTTATAGCTCAGCGTACCTTGATCGCCCACCGTCAAAGCGTGGTACTGCTGCGCTTGTAAACGGAACGTTTTTTCCAGACCGCCATTGAGCGGCTTAAAACTTGCCTCATAGCGCATACTGGTTCCCGCCGGGCTCACTTCCTGCTGGCGAGAGCGTCGGTCATTAACCGGCTTCTCCCGTTTATTGCTGACCACGACCAGCTTTTGCTGTAACGGCGCCGCCTCATTAGCGGCTTTTTCCCGCCGTTGCTGAACGAAGCGAAACGACGCGGCAACTACGATTAATGCAATGATTATAATGAAGAAAAGCGGTGGCTTACTCATACTGTTAACCTGTCAGAAAATGCGGAAATAAGCATACCCTGCCCGTTATAGTGTTGTCATCTGACCGTCACGGCCTCTACACTGAATAATAGAGCCGCAAGCATACCGTTTGCGAAAAAATAACGAATTCAAGGAATTAAGATGCTTTGGTCGTTTATCGCTGTCTGCCTGTCCGCATGGCTGTATGTGGACGCCTCCTATCGCGGGCCAGCCTGGCAACGCTGGGTTTTTAAGCCCGTCACGTTATTACTATTGCTGTTGCTGGCCTGGCAAGCGCCGATGTTTGACGCCATCAGTTATCTTGTGTTGGCCGGACTGTGCGCCTCGCTGGTCGGCGATGCGTTAACGCTCTTACCGCGTCAACGCCTGCTGTACGCCGTCGGGGCATTTTTCTTATCGCATCTGCTCTACACCATTTACTTTGCCAGCCAAATGACGTTGTCGTTCTTCTGGCCGCTGCCGCTGGCGTTACTGATAGTCGGCGCGTTGCTTATCGCCGTTATCTGGACGCGACTGGAGGAGCTACGCTGGCCGGTATGTACTTTTATCGCCATGACTCTGGTCATGGTCTGGCTGGCGGGCGAACTGTGGTTCTTCCGCCCAACGGCGCCAGCCCTTTCGGCCTTTACCGGCGCGACGCTGCTGTTCATCGGCAATATCGTCTGGCTGGGTAGCCATTACCGCCGCCGTTTCCGGGCGGATAACGCGATTGCCGCCGCCTGCTACTTTGCCGGACACTTCCTGATTGTTCGCTCGCTGTACCTGTAAATAATAGCGCTTGACTCTGGAGTCGACTCCAGAGTGTATCCTCCGGTTAATGAGAAAATTATCATCAACCGGAGGACGTTATGTCGACCCCTGATACCGATGGCAAAAAAGTCCCGCCCTTTACCTCCTTCAGATTAGCCCCGGCAATACAGAAGGCCGATAGCTGCTGCTGCGAAGAACATTGCGCGTCCAGCGCGCCTGTTTCTACTGCCGTGGCAGGCACGCGCTATACCTGGAAAATCTCCGGCATGGACTGCGCCGCCTGCGCCCGAAAAGTGGAGAATGCGGTCCGCCAAATTCGCGGCGTCAACCAGGCGCAAGTGCTGTTCGCCACCGAAAAGTTAGTGGTCGATGCCGACGCCGACCTCCGCGCGCAAATTGAACGCGCCGTACAGAAGGCGGGTTATACCTTGCGTAGCGAAGATTCGCGCGACGCCGCGCCTGAATCTCGTCTTAAAGAGAACCTGCCGCTTATTACGCTGATCATTATGATGGCGATAAGCTGGGGGCTGGAGCAATTTAACCACCCGTTCGGCCAACTGGCCTTTATCGTCACCACTCTGGTCGGTCTGTATCCTATTGCCCGCCAGGCGCTGCGGCTGATGAAAAGCGGCAGTTGGTTCGCTATTGAAACGCTGATGAGCGTCGCCGCCATTGGCGCGCTGTTTATTGGCGCGACGGCGGAGGCGGCAATGGTATTGCTGCTGTTCCTCATCGGCGAGCGCCTGGAAGGATGGGCCGCCAGCCGCGCCCGTAAAGGCGTCAGCGCGTTAATGGCGCTTAAACCGGAAACGGCGACCCGTCTGCGCGACGGCGTACGGGAAGAGGTCGCTATTAATACCCTGCGACCGGGCGATATTATCGAAGTCGCCGCCGGGGGGCGTTTACCCGCCGACGGTAAACTGGTTTCCGGTTTCGCCAGCTTTGATGAAAGCGCGCTCACCGGCGAGTCTATCCCAGTGGAGCGCGCAACGGGCGACAAAGTCCCGGCAGGCGCGACCAGCGTTGACCGTCTCGTCACCCTGGAGGTGCTATCTGAACCTGGCGCCAGCGCGATTGACCGTATCCTGACGCTGATTGAAGAGGCGGAAGAGCGCCGTGCGCCCATTGAGCGGTTTATTGACCGTTTCAGCCGCATCTACACGCCAGTCATTATGGTCATCGCACTGCTGGTGACGCTTATTCCGCCGCTGATGTTCGATGGCGGCTGGCAGGAGTGGATTTATAAAGGGCTGACGCTGCTGCTCATCGGCTGCCCGTGCGCGCTGGTGATCTCCACGCCCGCGGCCATTACCTCCGGGCTGGCGGCGGCGGCACGGCGCGGCGCATTGATTAAAGGCGGCGCAGCGCTGGAGCAACTGGGCCGTATCACGCAGGTTGCCTTTGATAAAACCGGTACGTTGACCATCGGTAAACCACGGGTGACGGCGATTCATCCGGCAAGCGGTATCAGCGAGGCTGAACTGTTGGCGCTGGCGGCAGCCGTAGAACAAGGCGCTACGCACCCGCTGGCGCAGGCTATTGTCCGCGAAGCGCAGACACGCGATCTGGCGATCCCGACGGCGGAATCGCAGCGAACGCTGGCCGGCACCGGAATTGAAGCGCAGGTTAACGGCGAACGTATTCTGATTTGCGCGGCGGGAAAACAGCCTGCGGCAGCGTTTGCCGGGCAAATTAGCGAACTGGAAAACGCCGGGCAGACGGTGGTTCTGGTGCTACGTAACGAGACCGTTGTTGGCGTCCTCGCCCTCCAGGATACGTTGCGTGACGATGCGCGCGACGCCATCCGCGAACTGCATCAGTTAGGCGTTAACGGCGTGATTCTGACCGGCGATAACCCACGGGCGGCGGCAGCGATTGCCGGCGAGCTGGATCTGGCGTTTAAAGCCGGGCTACTGCCGGAAGACAAGGTGCGGGCAGTCACCGCCCTTAACCAACAAGCGCCGCTGGCGATGGTGGGCGACGGCATTAATGATGCGCCCGCGATGAAAGCCGCCAGTATCGGAATTGCGATGGGCAGCGGTACTGACGTCGCGCTGGAAACGGCTGACGCCGCCCTTACTCATAACCGTCTGCGCGGGTTAGCGCAGATGATTACGCTGGCGCGCGCTACCCACGCGAATATCCGGCAGAACATCACCATTGCGCTGGGGCTGAAAGCCATTTTCCTGGTGACGACGCTACTGGGTTTTACCGGGCTATGGCTGGCAATCCTGGCGGATACGGGAGCCACGGTATTGGTGACCGCCAATGCGCTACGTTTGCTGCGTAAAAACTAATCTTCTCCCACCCGGCGGCGTCGTGTCGCCGGGTTATCCCGCGATATTCCTTTCTTTGTACATATTATTCACGCGAAAATTATTTATTTTCTATTACTTATCAAACCATTAATCAGAAATAGCGTGATTTGATGTAAGGTTAATTTTTATCCAACCGATATTGATCATACCGTCTACAAAATAAGGAATGTTAGGCACTATGAAAAATATCAAAGTCATCACCGGCGTTATCGCGACGCTGGGCATATTTAGCGCCTTATTGCTGGTGACAGGAATACTGTTTTATTCCGCCGTCAGCAGCGATCGGCTGAATTTCCAGAATGCGAGCGCGCTGAGTTACCAACAACAGGAACTGGGCGGCAGTTTTCAGACATTGATCGAAACCCGCGTCACCATTAACCGCGTGGCGATACGCATGTTAAAAAATCAGCGCGATCCCGCCTCACTGGACGCCATGAACACGCTGTTAACCAACGCTGGCGCGTCGCTCAACGAAGCGGAAAAACATTTCAACAACTACGTGAACTCCGAAGCGATCGCGGGAAAAGATCCGGCGTTGGATGCCCAGGCCGAAGCCAGCTTTAAGCAGATGTATGACGTTTTGCAGCAGTCTATCCACTATCTTAAAGCCGATAATTACGCCGCCTATGGCAACCTTGACGCGCAAAAAGCGCAGGATGACATGGAGCAGATATATGACCAGTGGCTCTCTCAAAATGCGCAATTAATAAAATTAGCCAGCGATCAGAATCAGAGCAGTTTTACCCAGATGCAATGGACGCTGGGGATAATTCTACTTATCGTGCTCATCGTACTGGCGTTTATCTGGCTGGGGCTGCAACGCGTTCTACTCCGCCCGCTGCAACGGATTATGGCGCACATTCAAACTATCGCCGACGGCGATCTTACCCATGAGATAGAGGCCGAAGGACGCAGTGAAATGGGCCAACTGGCTGCCGGTCTCAAAACGATGCAGCAGTCGTTAATCCGTACCGTCAGCGCGGTGCGCGATAACGCAGACTCTATCTATACTGGCGCAGGCGAAATTTCCGCCGGCAGCAGCGACCTCTCTTCCCGTACCGAACAGCAGGCCTCGGCGCTGGAGGAGACCGCCGCCAGCATGGAACAGTTAACCGCCACGGTACGGCAAAACACCGATAACGCACGACAGGCGACGGGTCTGGCGAAAACCGCATCAGAAACCGCGCGTAAAGGAGGACGCGTGGTGGATAACGTAGTGAATACCATGAACGATATCGCCGAAAGCTCGGAAAAAATCGTGGACATCACCAGCGTGATTGACGGTATCGCCTTCCAGACTAATATCCTGGCGCTGAACGCCGCGGTAGAAGCCGCCCGCGCCGGCGAACAGGGGCGAGGATTCGCGGTCGTGGCCGGAGAGGTACGTACGTTGGCCAGCCGTAGCGCGCAGGCCGCCAAAGAGATCAAAGTGCTGATTGAAAACTCCGTGTCGCGCATTGATACCGGCTCTACGCAGGTACGCGAAGCGGGAGAAACCATGAAAGAGATCGTCAACGCCGTGACTCGCGTGACCGATATTATGGGCGAAATCGCCTCTGCCTCCGATGAGCAAAGCAAAGGCATTGAGCAGGTGGCGCAGGCGGTATCGGAAATGGACAGCGTGACGCAGCAAAACGCCTCGCTGGTAGAGGAATCCGCAGCAGCGGCAGCGGCGCTGGAAGATCAGGCTAACGAACTTCGTCAGGCGGTCGCCGCGTTCCGCATCCAGAAACAGCCTCGTCGGGAGGCGTCGCCAACGCCGTTAAGCAAAGGTTTAACGCCACAGCCCGCCGCAGAACAGGCGAACTGGGAAAGCTTCTAATCAGAATGTTATCTGCCGTGCGGTTAATGCGCTTTACGCAATAAATAGCGGTACGGCAGACCCTCCGTCTCTTGCGCCAGCAAATCGTGTTCCATAAAGGTACAGAACCCCGGAATATCACGCGTTGTCGCCGGATCGTCGGCGATAATCAGCAATGTTTCGCCAGTTTGCATGTTGCGCACCGTTTTGCGCACCATCATTACCGGTTCAGGGCAACGCAGCCCCAGGGCGTCAAGCGTATGGTCAGGGGAGGAAAACAGATCGCTCATCTTCGTCTCAATGGTAGAAAAACGGCGATATTTTACGCCCATCTTCGTCAGTAAGCCAGGCAGGTTAACGATTGCGTGAAAATTAGCCATTGCAATGCCAGCGCAAAACAGTATTATGCGGCGGTTCTTTATTGGGTTCCCTCACCCCATCCAACAAAAAGGTCACAATATGACTCCGTTTACACAATCACAGCGCATAAAAGCGTTGTTCTGGCTATCGCTATTCCATTTACTGGTGATCATTTCCAGTAACTATCTGGTGCAGCTCCCCATCACTATTTTTGGTTTCCACACGACCTGGGGCGCGTTTAGTTTTCCTTTTATTTTTCTCGCCACTGATCTTACCGTGCGTATTTTTGGCGCACCGCTGGCGCGCCGCATTATCTTCGCCGTCATGATCCCTGCGCTGCTGGTGTCATATGTGGTGTCATCGCTGTTCTATATGGGCGCCTGGCAAGGTTTCGCCGCGTTGGCGAACTTTAATCTGTTCGTCGCCCGTATCGCCGCCGCCAGCTTTATGGCCTACGCGCTGGGACAGATCCTTGATGTCCATGTGTTTAACCGCCTGCGCCAAAATCGTCGCTGGTGGCTGGCGCCGACCGCTTCAACGCTGTTTGGCAATATCAGCGATACCCTTGCCTTTTTCTTCATTGCGTTCTGGCGAAGCCCCGATGCCTTTATGGCCGGGCACTGGATGGAAATTGCGCTGGTGGATTATTGCTTTAAGGTGCTCATCAGCATTATTTTCTTCCTGCCGATGTACGGCGTTCTACTGAATATGTTGCTGAAAAAGCTGGCAGATAAATCTGAAATTTCCCCATTACCGGCAAGTTAAAGGTTCGTTTTCCGAGTTGTGATAAGATGGGCGAATGAGCCGTTATGGCCGTTTATCGAAAGGAAGAAGTCAATGCGCAATTTGGTTAAATATGCCGGTATTGGCCTGCTGGTTATGGGGCTTGCGGCCTGTGATAACAATGATACAAAAGCGTCGGCAGAAAGCGCCGCCGCAGAAAGCCAGGCCTCCGGTCAGCCCATCAGTCTGATGGATGGCAAACTCAGTTTCTCACTGCCGGCGGATATGACCGATCAAAGCGGTAAGCTGGGCACCCAGGCGAATAATATGCACGTTTATTCTGACCCGACGGGCCAGAAAGCGGTGATTGTTATCGTCGGCGATAATACCGATGAAGCGTTGCCGGTGCTGGCGAACCGCCTGCTTGAGCAACAGCGTAGCCGCGACCCGCAGCTTCAGGTCGTCACCAATAAGTCTATTGAGCTCAAAGGCCATACGTTGCAACAACTGGACAGCATTATCTCCGCGAAAGGCCAGACGGCGTACTCTTCCATCGTGCTGGGCAAAGTGGATAACCAATTGCTGACGATTCAGGTCACGCTGCCTGCGGACAATCAGCAAAAAGCGCAAACCACGGCTGAAAACATCATCAATACGTTGGTTGTTAAATAACCTTTACGACGATGATGCGGCCTCCGGCAGTGCAGACGGAGGCCATTTTTTTAAGCGCCAGGTCAGTAATAGCGCCATCGCTACCAGCCCGGCCGCCGCCAGATAAATCACCGGCACGCCCGCCCAGGTCATCACCAGCCCCGCCAGCGGCCCGGTAACCCCCAAAGACATATCCATAAAGACGGTATAGGTCGCCAGCGCCGCGCCCTGGTTCTGCGGCGGCACGGCTTTGACGGCCACCACGCCCAGCGCCGGAAAGACCAGCGAAAACCCCATCCCCGTGAGTAAAACGCCGATTTTTGCCATCCACGGCATGGCTGCCGTCCCCACCAGTAACAGACCAATAATCTCCACGCCAAAGCAGATCATGGCGACATTCAACCCGCCTAAACGATTGATGCCGTTAGGGAACAGCAAACGCGTGCCGACAAACGCGACGCTAAATAACGTGAGCGCAAAGGCGGCGCCATCCCAACCTTTAGCATCATAAAATAAGGTAATAAACGTCGCGATGACGCCAAACCCTGCCGAGGCCAGCGCCAACGCCAACGCCATACCATACAGCCAGACACGCCCCAGCACCGCGCGAAACGGCAGCGGCTTGCCTTTGTTCGCCTTCACCGACGGACGTGGAAGGGCTAACAGTATCGCCAACAGCGCCACGCCCATCACCGTTAGCGCCAGTCCCTGTAACCCGCCCCAGGCATAACACAGCACGCCCAGCGGCGCGCCCATCGCCATTGCACCGTAGGTGACGATACCGTTCCAGGAGATGACCCGACCAATATGCAACGACCCGACGACGCCGACGCCCCACAGTGTCGAACCGGTGCCGGCAAAACTTTGCCCAATCCCCAAAATCACGCGACCCAGCCCCAGTAGCAACAAACTGATCAGCGGCCAGGCGCTGGCGATATCCGCCAACAGGTAGCCGAGTCCGCTTAAAAAACAGCCGCATAAGCCAAAGACAACGATTTTTTTCGGCCCTAATACATCCGCATACCGCCCGGCATGGGGACGGCTTAACAGAGTGGCGAAGTATTGCAGGCTGATAATAAGCCCCGCCCAGAACGCGCTGAATCCCATCGCATCATGTACATAGCCGGGCAAGACGGCGAGCGGCAGGCCGATGGTCAGGTAGCTGGCAAAGTTAAACATCACAATGGAGACAATACGCAGATTGAGGCGCAATCCGTTTAGCGCCGGTTCAGCGACGGGTTCGGGCATGAGTATCACCGCATTTTTACAACATGTTTTCTTTTCTATCATGGCGCGCGGTGAAAATCAGTAGTGAGATTCAGATTATCGGTATCAGGGCAGCCGCTACACTTAGAAAAAAACACAACAAGGAAAACTTCATGGCAACCGCTCAACCCGACAAAACGGGTATGCATATTCTGCTGAAACTGGCCTCCCTGGTTATTATTCTCGCCGGGATTCATGCCGCGGCGGATATTATTGTACAACTCTTGCTGGCGCTCTTTTTCGCCATTGTTCTTAATCCATTAGTGACCTGGTTTATTCGCCGGGGCGTGAAGCGACCGCTGGCGATTACTATCGTGGTGGTCGTCATGCTGATCGTGCTTACCGCGCTGGTGGGTGTGCTTGCTGCATCGCTTAATGAATTTATCGCTATGCTGCCTAAATACAGCAAGGAGCTGACGCGTAAGGTCTTACACCTTCAGGAGTTAATGCCCTTCCTGAATTTACATATGTCGCCGGAACGTATGCTCCGCGGGATGGATTCCGATAAAATCATGCTCTTCACCACAACATTAATGACCGGCGTATCGGGCGCGATGGCAAGCATTGTGCTGCTGGTGATGACCGTGGTTTTTATGCTGTTTGAGGTGCGTCACGTGCCTTATAAATTACGTTTCGCGCTAAACAATCCACAAATCCATATTGCCGGCCTGCACCGCGCCCTGAAAGGCGTCTCGCATTATCTGGCGCTGAAAACGCTGCTCAGTTTATGGACGGGCGCGATTATCTGGCTGGGACTGGCGTTAATGGATATTCAGTTTGCGCTAATGTGGGGCGTACTGGCCTTTTTGCTCAATTACGTTCCTAATATCGGCTCGGTGATTTCCGCCGTTCCCCCCATGATTCAGGCGCTGTTATTTAACGGTTTTTACGAGTGCGTACTGGTCGGCGCGCTCTTTTTGGTGGTCCATATGGTGATTGGCAACATTATGGAGCCACGCATGATGGGCCATCGTCTGGGAATGTCCACGCTGGTGGTATTTCTTTCGTTACTGGTCTGGGGATGGCTATTAGGCCCGGTCGGGATGCTCTTGTCCGTTCCTTTGACCAGCGTCTGCAAAATCTGGATGGAAACTACTAAAGGCGGCAGCAAACTGGCGATCTTGCTGGGGCCAGGCCGACCGAAAAGCCGTTTACCGGGATGAGGCGACAGATGCTACAATCTCCTCTTCTTCATAGGCAACGTTGGTCCTGATATGTACCAGATCGTTCTGGGAAAAGTGTCAACATTAAGCGCAGGTCAATTGCCCGACGCGTTAATCGCTCAGGCACCGCAGGGCGTTCGCCGGGCAAGCT
Source organism: Salmonella sp. SAL04157 (assembly GCF_046551635.1). Lineage (NCBI taxonomy): Bacteria > Pseudomonadati > Pseudomonadota > Gammaproteobacteria > Enterobacterales > Enterobacteriaceae > Salmonella > Salmonella sp. SAL04157. The sequence goes on along the minus strand of NZ_JBGDVS010000005.1, from coordinate 259,680 downwards.
GGCTGGCCGGGCGCGTGCTGCTTTCCCGTGCGCTCTCGCCGCTACCGGAGATGGTGTATGGCGAACAGGGTAAACCGGCTTTTTCCGCCGGAACGCCGCTGTGGTTTAACCTCAGCCATAGCGGCGACACTATTGCTCTGTTGCTTAGCGACGAAGGTGAAGTCGGCTGCGATATTGAAGTGATCCGCCCGCGCGATAACTGGCGTTCGCTGGCAAATGCGGTATTCAGCCTCGGCGAACATGCTGAAATGGAAGCGGAACGTCCGGAGCGACAACTGGCGGCCTTCTGGCGTATCTGGACGCGTAAAGAAGCCATCGTAAAACAACGCGGCGGCAGCGCCTGGCAAATCGTCAGCGTGGACAGCACGTTGCCCTCTGCCTTGTCGGTCAGCCAGTGTCAGCTCGATACGCTCAGTCTGGCAGTCTGTACCCCCACACCGTTTACGCTGACGCCGCAGACGATAACAAAAGCGTTATGACACATTAATTTTTCCCTCTGGCGGCGGACGTGTGTTACAAAATGCGGAGCTTCCCATGCGCCGACGCGCCATACCAAAAGGTTTAAGTCAGATGCAACGTGTCACCATCACCCTCGATGACGATTTACTGGAAACGCTGGACAGCCTGAGCCAGCGACGCGGCTATAACAATCGCTCCGAAGCGATCCGTGATATTCTGCGCGGCGCTCTGGCGCAGGAGGCCACCCAGGAACACGGTACACAGGGTTTCGCGGTACTTTCATATGTTTATGAACATGAGAAACGGGATTTAGCCAGCCGCATCGTCTCCACCCAGCATCATCATCATGATTTATCCGTCGCCACGCTGCACGTCCATATCAACCACGATGACTGTCTGGAGATCGCCGTTCTGAAGGGCGATATGGGCGACGTACAGCATTTTGCCGATGATGTTATCGCCCAGCGCGGCGTGCGCCACGGCCACTTGCAGTGTTTGCCGAAAGAAGACTAACGCCCCAGCGCCTTACCGGGGGCGCTTCGCTTGCCCGGCCTACGCTCGCACGTCTGTCGTTTGTAGGCCGGATGAGGCGCAGCCGCCATCCGGCAATCATGTTTACGCCATTGTGCCAATCGTTTTTCTGAAGCGTAACAGCGCTATCAGGAAGAACACGCCGCCTATCGCCAGCAGGGTCAGGAACTGCGGCCAGACGATGCTCAAACCTGCGCCGCGATAAAGAATCGCCTGGGCAAGGCTGACAAAATGCGTCGTCGGCATGGTCAGCATAATATCCTGCACCGCCTGCGGCATACTTTCGCGCGGCGTGGAACCGCCGGAAAGCATTTGTAGCGGTAACAGTACCAGAATCATTAATAACCCCAGTTGCGGCATCGAACGGGCGATGGTGCCCATAAAAATCCCAATTGAAGTGGTGGCGAACAGGCTCAGCGCTACGCCCAACATAAACAATGGGATCGATCCTTCAATCGGTACGCCAAGTACGCCTTTCACCATCAGCATCAAAGACAAACCGGAAACCACCAGCACGACCAGCCCCATCGACCATACTTTTGCCATCATGATCTCAAAGGGCGTGACCGGCATCACCAACAGATGCTCTACCGTGCCGTGTTCTCGCTCGCGGATCAGCGCCGATCCGGTCAGCACTATCGCCAGCATGGTAATGTTGTTGATAATCGCCATCACGCCGCCAAACCACGCCGGGTCCAGATTCGGGTTAAAGCGCATCCGAATCTCCAGCGACACCGGCTGAACGTTATCTCCCCGCGCGCGCGCCACAAAGCTGTTGACCTCGCCGCTAATAATATTCTGGATATAACTGTTGCCGGTAAACGCCTGGCTCATGCGCGTCGCATCGACGTTAACCTGAATATCAGGCTGACGTCCGGCCAGCACATCACGCTGGAAATTCGGCGGAATATTGACCGCAAAGGTATAGCGTCCGGCATCCAGTCCGGCATCCATTTCCGTTGCCGTAATCATCTCCGGCGGCAGAAACCACGGGCGGTAAAAACTATTCACAATACGGTTCGACAACTGTGACTGATCCATATCGGCGATGGCGATAGGGGCAAGATGCAACGAACCGGGCAGGACGGTAGCGGAGGAGTAAACCGAAATCGTAAAGGCGAAGACGATCAGCGCCAGCATCGCTTTGTCGCCCAGCAGACTGCGCAGTTCTTTGACGCCGAGGTTATAAATATTACGTAATCCGCGCATTACCCCTCCTGTTTTTTCAGCAGCAGAATGCTCAAACCCATCACCACCGGGACGGCAATCAGTAACGGCATAAATAACGGCCAGAGATCGGACAGATCCAACGCTTTGGAAAACGTCCCGCGCGCGATCGTCAGAAAATGGCTGGTCGGGTAGATCTCGCCGATCCATCTTCCCGGTCCTTCCAGCGAAGCCACCGGATCGATCATGCCGGAAAATTGTGTTGCCGGAATGAGGGTAATAATCGACGTCCCAAAAATAGCGGCGATTTGGCTCTTCATAAACGTGGAGATCAGCAGCCCCAGACCGGTGGCGATGATGACGTAAAGTAGCGCCGCGAGGGTAAGCGTGAGAAAGCTGCCTTTCAGCGGCACGCCGAACACAAAGACCGACAGCGCGCACAGTAGCAAGAAGTTCAGCATACCCAGCGCGATATACGGCAGTTGTTTACCCAGCAAAAATTCGCTGCGCGTCGTCGGCGTTACGTACAGATTAATCATCGACCCCAGCTCTTTCTCCCGCACCACGCTCAGGGCGCTAAGCATTGACGGGATCATCATGAGCAGCAGCGGAATGACCGCCGGAACGATAGCGGGCAGACTTTTCACATCCGGGTTATAACGATAGCGCGTTTCAATGTTGAGCAGCCCGGTCTGTTTAACCGGGTTCGGCTGACGACTTGCCGCCTCCTGCAGCCAGCTTTGGTGCATCGCCTGAACGTACCCCTTCACCGTCTCGGCGCGGCTGGGCATGGCGCCATCCACCCAGACGCCAATCTGCGCTGGCGTACCGCGAGCAATATCGCGGCCAAAATTAGGCGGGATCTCAATGGCAACCGCCAACTCTCCCGAACGCATCCGCCGGTCAAGCTCGTCATAGCTGGCGAGCGGCGGCTGTTCGATAAAATAGCGCGATCCCGCCAGATTGAGCGACCATGCCTGGCTGCTGACAGTTTGATCGCGGTCGAGTACGGCAAAACGCAGGTTCTCCACGTCCATACTGATGCCATAGCCCATAATCAGCATCAGAATTACCGTTCCCAGCAGCGCCAGCGTCGAGCGTACCGGATCGCGGCGTAGCTCCAGCGCTTCGCGGCGACTGTAGCTGAACAAACGCCGGAAGCTCAATCCCTGCCACGACGGTTTACCTGACGCGGCGGGCGTCTGGGATGGCGGTATTGGGGTTTCAGGAGCCGCTCCCGCAGCTTCCTGTAGCCAGGAAATAAACGCCGCCTCCAGATTGGCCGCGCCCCGCTGTTGCACCAATTCCTGCGGCGTACCGCTGGCGAGCACTTTACCGGCGTGCATCAATGACATTCGGTCGCAACGTTCCGCTTCGTTCATAAAATGGGTCGAGATAAAAATCGTCACCTTATCCTGACGCGAAAGATCGACCATAAGCTGCCAGAACATATCCCTGGCGACCGGATCAACGCCGGACGTTGGCTCATCAAGAATCAGCATTTCCGGGCGATGGATCACCGCTACCGCCAGCGATAAACGCTGGCGGATACCGAGCGGCAACGAAGCGGGGAGCGTATCTTCCACCTCCGTTAGCATAAAGCGTTCGATCATCTGCGCGACGCGCGCCGGGATCTCCGCTGGCGGAATATGAAACAGGCGGGCATGAAGTTCCAGATTCTGCCGCACGGTGAGTTCGTTATAGAGCGAAAAAGCCTGCGACATATACCCGACCCGGCGACGGGTATCGATGTCGTTCGGGTCTACCGGCTGGCCAAATAGCCAGGCCTGGCCTTCGCTGGCGGGAAGCAGACCGGTCAGCATTTTCATGGTGGTCGATTTGCCGCAACCGTTTGAACCAAGGAAGCCAAAAATCTCGCCGCGCGGAATGCGGAAATTAACATGGTCAACCGCGACGAACTTACCGAAGCGCATGGTCAGATCTTTCGCCTCAATGGCAATCTCTTCCTGCTCAGCGTGATAGGGCGGGATCACCACTGGCTTATGCGCCTGGCGCTGCGCTTCTGGCAACAGGGCGATAAACGCCTGTTCCAGCGTCGCGCTATGGGTTTTTGCCCGCAGTTGCTGCGCGCTGCCGGTTGCCAGTACCTCGCCCGCATTCATCGCCACCAGCCAGTCAAAACGCTCCGCCTCTTCCATATAGGCCGTTGCGACCAACACGCTCATATTGGTCTGCCGTTGGCGGATACTGTCGATTAAGTCCCAGAACTGAGCGCGGGAGAGCGGGTCCACGCCGGTGGTAGGCTCATCAAGAATCAGCAATTCCGGGTCATGAATCAGCGCACAGCACAACCCCAGCTTTTGTTTCATCCCACCGGACAGCTTCCCGGCAGGACGGTCACGAAACGGCGCCAGGCCGGTGCTGTTCAGCAGCTCGGTAATACGCGCTTCGCGTTCAGCTTTGTCATGACCAAAGAGACGAGCGAAAAAATCGACGTTCTCATAAACCGATAACGTGTGATAAAGGTTTTTCCCCAGCCCCTGCGGCATCCAGGCGATGCGCGGACAGACGTCGCGGCGATGTTTCGCATCGCGCATATCGCCGCCCAGGACGATAACGTTCCCTTGCTCAATCACCCGCGCGCCAGAAATCAGCGACAGCAGGCTCGACTTACCCACCCCGTCCGGACCAATCAGCCCGACCATACTACGGGCGGGAATGTCCAGCGTGATATTGTTCAGCGCGACCGTTTTTCCGTAATGCTGGCTCACCCCCTCAAGCTGCGCCACGGGAGGAACAGGCACCAGCGTCAGCGACATCATTGCGACAACCTCACGCTTAGAGCGTCAGGCCAGGGCACGCGCTCATCCAGACGAACCCATGCCATTCCCGGCAAACCGGTTTTGACATATTCCAGATGCTGTCGCAGCAGCTCTGGCGGAATACGCGCTTTGACGCGGAACATCAGCTTCAGCCGTTCATCGTGGGTTTCCACGGTTTTGGGTGTGAACTGCGCCACGCTGGCGACAAAACTGATCGTCGCCGGAATACGCAGATCCGGCGCGGCGTCCAGCACCAGTCGCGCGTCGCCGCCGATCTTCAACAACCCCGCCTGTTCGGTCGGCAGGAAAAATGTCATATAAACGTCGCTGAGATCGACCATGTTCAACACCCGGCCGCCAGCCGATAACACTTCGCCCGGCTCCGCAACGCGGTACTGCACGCGTCCATCGCGCGGCGCTTTTAATTCGCTGTCGTCGATGTCGGCGACAATACGCCGCTCGGTCGCCTGCGCCGCTTCCACGCGCGTCTGCGCCTGGATAATGCTGGTACGCGCCGCCTCAATCGCCGCTTTTGCCGCAGATACCTGCGCTTTGGCGGTCTCCAGGGCGGCGCGCGCGCTTTCCGCCGCCGCGCGATCGTCATCTAACTGTTGTACAGATACCGCGCCACGCTGTGACAGCGAACGAGAACGCACGTGACGTTTAGAGACGGAGTCCAGCTCAGCTTCCCGCTGTTTGACGACCGACTGCGCGGCGCGCATTTCACTCTGGCGTTGCTCCAGCAAGGCACGGGCGGCGGCAACTGCGCTCTCGGCCTCTTTAATCTGCGCAATCGCCTCCAGCCGCTGCTCCTGCAATACGCGGGTATCCATTTTCGCCAGCACCTCGCCCTGACGAACGAACTGCCCTTCCGAAACGAGGATGGTATCAATACGCCCGGCAATCTTAGTGGCAATATCCACTTCGGTGGCTTCAATTCTGCCGTTGCTGGCGGCAAACCCCTCCGGTATTCCCGCAGGGCGCAGCATCCACCAGGCTATCGCGGCCACCACCACAAGAATCCCCGCTCCCCACCACACCAGATGACGCTTCATTTTGTCCATAATCGACCCGCCGTAATCCCTGTTGTCTAACCATGCGTGTCACAAAGTCCGCCGGGCGTGCGCTCAGCGGGGGTTTCCATTCGGGATAAGAATGAAAAAAGAAAAGGGGCCAGACGACGAACAGACGCCGATGAAGCGCTCGCCGTCAAAGGGAGTGAATGATGTAGGTACCCGGAAAAGAGGGAGTAATGTTGTCATCATCAGCGTTCCTGGCCGTAAATGAAACACGCATACTCATAACTGCTATAAATCGATACTAACACCTCTGTCCGGGATGTCTATTCGCTTATTGTTTGTAATGGTACTTAGCGTTTTGCCGCCAAATCCTGCGCGCAGGCCCAGGCGCTCGACCACGCCCACTGGAAGTTATAGCCGCCCAACCAGCCGGTGACGTCCATCACTTCGCCGATAAAATAGAGACCCGGCACGCGGCGCGCTTCCATAGTCCGCGATGATAGTTCGTTTGTATCCACGCCGCCCAGCGTCACTTCCGCTGTCCGATAGCCTTCGGTGCCGTTAGGCTGCACTTGCCAGGCCGTAAGCGTGTCAACTAACGCCTGCTGGTCACGAACGTTCAACTGCCTGAGCGATACATCCGGGATGTGCCCCAACTGTTGTAAACACTCCACCAACCGTTTCGGCAAATGCATCGCCAGCGTGTTCTTCAGACTCTGGTTCGGGTGCGCGTTACGCTGTTCATTGAGAACGTCTTCCAGCGAGAGGTCCGGCAATAAGTTAATGCTCACTAACTCGCCCGGTTGCCAGTAGCTGGAAATCTGTAAAACAGCGGGGCCGGACAGCCCACGATGGGTAAAAAGTAGGTTTTCCCGAAATACCGTACCATTGCGGGCGGTAATCACGCATGGCAAAGAGACGCCAGACAGCGTCTGGAGCTTTTCTAACAGCGGCTTATGTAGGGTAAAGGGCACCAGCCCGGCGCGCGTCGGCAACACCTTGAGACCAAACTGTTCGGCGATTTTATAGCCAAACGGCGATGCGCCAAGCCCCGGCATCGACAGGCCACCGCTGGCAATCACCAGCTTTTGCGTAGTCACCGTCTCGCCATTCAACGCCAGTACGAAACCCGACTCATCACGCTCGACGCTCAGTACCTCGCTACGCAGGCGCATCGTTACGCCGCCTTTGTCACACTCGGCAACCAGCATATCGACAATGCGTTGGGCGGAATCATCGCAAAAAAGCTGTCCCAGCGTTTTCTCATGCCAGGCTATCCCATACCTGCCGACCAGATCGATAAAATCCCACTGGGTATAGCGGGCTAACGCTGATTTACAAAAATGGGGGTTCTGGCTCAAATACGCAGCAGGCTCAACATAAAGATTAGTAAAGTTGCAGCGCCCACCGCCGGACATGAGGATTTTACGTCCTGGCTTCTTGCCATTATCGATGAGCAGCACGCGGCTACCCGCCTGTCCTGCCTGCGCGGCGCAAAACATGCCCGCTGCGCCAGCGCCTATAATAACGGCATCAAACCTTTCCACGTCGCCTTCCTCTCTCAAATTCGGGCGGGAATTGTAAAGTTTCCTCAGTGGTCGCACCAGCGCGAAAAGCGCCTGAAAATGGTATTTATCTGAAATATATAAGATAATTCTTTAGTGATATCAAACAAAGCACGAAGTACATCAAAAAAAGTCTATATTTCACTTTGCCCGCGCCGCCAAAGTCACTGATAATGCGCCGCGTTCATGTCCTCAAAATGGCGTAACGTCCTATGCTACATTTGTTTGCTGGCCTGGATTTACATACCGGGCTTTTATTATTGCTTGCTCTGGCTTTTGTGCTGTTCTACGAAGCGATTAACGGCTTCCATGACACAGCCAATGCAGTCGCAACCGTGATTTACACCCGTGCGATGCGTTCGCAGCTGGCGGTTGTCATGGCGGCGGTGTTTAACTTTTTTGGCGTTTTGCTGGGGGGTCTCAGCGTGGCGTATGCCATTGTGCATATGCTACCGACGGATCTCCTGCTCAACATGGGTTCCGCGCACGGCCTCGCTATGGTCTTTTCCATGTTGCTGGCGGCGATTATCTGGAACCTCGGTACCTGGTATTTCGGGTTGCCGGCGTCCAGTTCCCACACGCTGATTGGCGCCATTATCGGCATCGGTTTAACCAATGCGATGATGACCGGCACGTCAGTGGTGGATGCGCTTAACATCCCGAAAGTTATCAATATTTTCGGTTCACTCATTATCTCCCCTATTGTCGGTCTGGTATTCGCCGGCGGTCTGATTTTCTTGCTGCGCCGCTACTGGAGCGGTACTAAGAAACGCGCCCGTATCCACCTGACGCCAGCCGAACGTGAAAAGAAAGACGGCAAGAAAAAGCCGCCGTTCTGGACGCGTATCGCGCTGATCCTCTCAGCTATCGGCGTGGCGTTTTCGCATGGCGCGAACGATGGTCAGAAAGGCATTGGCCTGGTCATGCTGGTGCTGATTGGCGTCGCGCCTGCGGGTTTCGTGGTCAATATGAATGCCTCCAGCTACGAAATCACCCGTACGCGCGATGCTATCAACAATGTCGAAACGTACTTTGAGCAGCGTCCTGACCTGCTGAAAGCCGTCACCGGCGTTGACCAACTGATTCCCTCTCCGGAACCGGGCGCGACTGAACCGACTGAATTCCACTGCCATCCGGCTAACACCATTAACGCGCTTAATCGTGCGAAAGGGATGCTGGCAAACGTGGAAAGCTACGACAAGTTAAGCGTTGAACAGCGTAGCCAGTTGCGTCGCATTATGCTGTGCATTTCCGACACGACCGACAAAGTCGTGAAATTGCCTGGCGTAAGCAGCGATGACCAGCGCCTGCTGAAAAAGCTGAAGACCGATATGTTAAGCACCATTGAGTATGCGCCGGTGTGGATCATTATGGCAGTGGCGTTGGCGCTGGGTATTGGTACGATGATCGGCTGGCGTCGCGTGGCGACCACTATCGGCGAGAAAATTGGTAAAAAAGGCATGACGTATGCGCAGGGAATGTCGGCGCAGATGACGGCGGCAGTCTCTATCGGTCTTGCCAGCTACACCGGTATGCCAGTTTCTACCACTCACGTACTCTCCTCTTCAGTGGCGGGAACCATGGTCGTTGATGGCGGCGGGTTGCAGCGTAAAACCGTGACCAGCATTCTGATGGCCTGGGTATTTACGTTACCGGCGGCGATTATTCTTTCCGGCGTGCTGTACTGGCTTTCCCTGAAGATTATTTAAGCCAAATGGGCCGGATAGCGCTGTCGCTAATCCGGCCTGTCAGAATGAAGCAACACAGGCCTGACAGGCCGCTACAAGCGGCGTCATCCGGGATGGCTTATCTAACACGAGCGGGTCAGGAAACTGGCCCGCTTTTTTTATTCAGTGCCAAATCATGAGCGCAATCAAGCTCACCACCACCAAACCGCATAACGCGCTGGTCAGCAGAAACTGGCGGCGCACGCGTTCACAACGGCGAATAAATTCTTCATCATGATGATCGCGATAGCGCTGAGCGTAGATATACCATACCAGGCGCACCTGTTTGTTGGGCTGACCATGCGTGGTAAAGAAGCCGCCGCCATCGACATATTGATAGAGCAAAGGATCGCAACCACGAAGTACCACTAACAGTGCGCGTAGCGATGAGAAATAGCGCGCCATATTAACAATGCAAACGACACATAAAGCCCAGAATAGTGAGACGGTGCTTATCATATCTCCTCCCCGGCGACCCGCCCACGGAGTTCCTCTCCGGGACTACCGCTCCCCGATACCCTGCCAGACAATCAGTGAAAGAGTACTACGAAAGCCGTCCATATTAGCGCTCCGCATTCGAACGGCTCTTATACACATTGTAGGAGATCAGTTAATTTTTTTACCAGAAGGTTAATCACTATCAATGCAATTCCCTGAAAATTTTGTTTAACTAACTGGCAAGCAAGGCAGATTGACGGATTATCCTGGTCGCTATAATGTAAGGATAGTTATGGTAAACGGCTGAGCTAGCCCCGCGCATAGAGTTCGCAGGACGCGGGTGACGCGGCGGCATAAGAAACGCCAGTAGCTCAATGGTCATCGACAACTTATGGAAGGAGTAACACTATGGCTTATAAACACATTCTTATCGCAGTTGATCTCTCCCCGGAAAGTAAAGTTCTGGTTGAAAAAGCGGTCTCTATGGCGCGCCCCTACAACGCGAAAATCTCCCTCATCCACGTTGACGTGAATTATTCAGACCTGTACACCGGTCTGATTGACGTCAATCTGGGCGATATGCAGAAACGTATCTCCGAAGAAACCCACCACGCGCTGACCGAGCTGTCTACCAACGCTGGCTACCCTATCACTGAAACCCTGAGCGGTAGCGGCGATTTGGGCCAGGTGCTGGTTGACGCCATCAAGAAATACGATATGGATCTGGTCGTTTGCGGTCATCACCAGGACTTCTGGAGCAAACTGATGTCTTCTGCGCGCCAGCTGATCAACACCGTTCACGTTGACATGCTGATTGTTCCGCTGCGCGACGAAGAAGAGTAATACTTGCCGTGCCGGCTGGCGGCTAAAACCGCATCTGGTCTATAGTCAATAAGGTTTGCCTGAACCATCAGGCAAATTCCGGCTCTCAACAACAACGCCCGCTTAGGTGGGCGTTTTGTTTATCCCCCCTTCTTCGCAGTACTCAGTACATCATTCCATCACACCAAACATAATTAGTGTGATCCACTAATTAGTTTGCGTATCATTTGTATAATAACCTATTGATCAGGCTAATAACCGCAGTCTATATCAGGGTAAGTCTTTTCGGCGCGTTTTGATATACGCGCTCATACGTTTCGGGATGGCATTAAAAGGCGAAGGAATATGAATACAACTGCACCTACGGGCTTGCTGCAGCAACCTCGTCCATTCTTCATGATCTTTTTTGTAGAATTATGGGAACGATTTGGCTATTACGGCGTCCAGGGCATCCTGGCGGTCTTTTTCGTTAAACAATTGGGTTTTTCTCAGGAACAGGCCTTTATTACCTTTGGCGCTTTTGCGGCGCTGGTTTATGGCCTGATCTCCATCGGCGGCTATGTTGGCGACCATCTGTTAGGGACTAAACGCACCCTGGTCCTGGGCGCGATTGTGCTGGCGATTGGCTATTTTATGACCGGCATGTCGCTATTAAATCCCGATCTGATTTTTATCGCACTGGGTACGATTGCCGTGGGCAACGGGTTATTTAAAGCCAATCCCGCCAGCCTGCTCTCTAAATGCTATCAGCCTAAAGATCCCCGGCTGGATGGCGCTTTCACCCTGTTTTATATGTCGATTAACATCGGTTCTTTGTTATCGCTATCGCTGGCGCCGGTGATTGCCGATAAATTTGGCTATGCGGTGACCTATAATCTGTGCGGCGCTGGTTTAATTGTTGCGCTTCTGGTGTACTTCGCCTGCCGTGGCATGGTGAAAAATATCGGTTCTGAACCGGATCATAAACCGCTACGTTTTCGCAATTTGCTGCTGGTACTACTCGGCACCGTCGTCATGATTTTCCTCTGCGCCTGGCTGATGCACAACGTTAAGATTGCCAATCTGGTGCTCATCGTCCTTTCTATCGTCGTCACTATTTTCTTCTTTCGCGAAGCGTTTCGTCTGGATAAAACCGGCCGCAATAAAATGTTCGTGGCGTTTATTCTGATGATTGAAGCCGTTCTGTTTTACATTCTGTATGCGCAGATGCCTACCTCGCTGAACTTCTTTGCGATTAATAACGTACATCATGAAATTCTTGGATTCGCCATTAACCCGGTGAGTTTTCAGGCGCTGAACCCATTCTGGGTGGTCGTCGCCAGTCCGGTACTGGCAGCGATTTACACCCGACTGGGTAGCAAAGGCAAAGATCTGACTATGCCGATGAAGTTTACGCTCGGCATGTTCCTCTGCGCGCTGGGTTTTCTGACCGCCGCCGCCGCCGGGATGTGGTTTGCCGATGCGCAAGGATTGACGTCGCCGTGGTTTATCGTGCTGGTGTATCTGTTCCAGAGTCTGGGCGAGCTGCTGATTAGCGCGCTGGGGCTGGCAATGGTCGCCGCTCTGGTGCCGCAGCATCTGATGGGCTTTATTCTGGGAATGTGGTTCCTGACCCAGGCCGCCGCCTTCCTGCTCGGCGGTTATGTGGCGACCTTCACTGCTGTACCGGAAAACATCACCGATCCGTTGCAGACGCTGCCAATTTATACCGGCGTCTTTAGCAAAATTGGTCTGGTAACGCTGGCGGTCACCGTGGTGATGGCCATTATGGTGCCGTGGTTAAACCGAATGATTAATACGCCAGATACCGAACAGTAATACTCAGTGCCGGATGCGGCTTACGCCTTATCCGGCCTACAAATAATTGAGAATCGTAGGCCCGATAAGCGCAACGCCATCGGGCAATCCGTTACTCCGTCAGAGGGGTTCCGGCATAAATATCAAACCGATGCCCTTTGGTAACGATGGCGTTGGGCGTCGCGACATCCGCCAGCGGCGGCGCATAATCGGGACGTTTAACCACCACGCGTTTGGTCGCCAACTGACGCGCCGGTTCCAGCAGTCCGTCGGCGTCGAGATCCGGCCCCACCAACGACTGAAATACCCGCATCTCTTTCTTTACCAGCGCGCTTTTCTGCCGGTGAGGAAACATCGGATCGAGGTAGACCACCTGCGGGCGCGGCGTGATATCGGTTAACGCCGTCAGGCTGGAAGCATGAATCAACTGCAAACGTTGCTGCAACCACGGACCGATGTCCGCATCGGCGTAGCCGCGCGCCAGGCCGTCGTCGAGCAGCGCGGCGACCACCGGATTACGCTCCAGCATCCGCACGCGGCAACCGACGGACGCCAGCACAAACGCATCGCGCCCCAGTCCGGCCGTGGCATCAACCACGTCCGGCAGATAATCGCCTTTGATACCAACGGCTTTCGCCACCGCTTCGCCGCGCCCGCCGCCGAACTTACGTCGATGGGCCATCGCGCCGCCGACAAAATCGACAAAAATGCCGCCGAGCTTCGGTTCGTCGCGCTTGCGCAGCTCCAGATGTTGCGGCGTCAATACCAGCGCCATCGGGTTGTCTTCGTCATGCTCCAGTCCCCAGCGGGCAGCCAGAACAGATAAGGCGCCGTCTGTGGCGCCCGTTTCATCCATTAAGCAGATTTGCACGTAAAATCAGCCTTTAATCCCGTAATGCTCCAGCATCGCGTCCAGTTGTGGTTCACGGCCACGGAAGCGTTTAAAGAGTTCCATCGGCTCTTCAGAACCACCGCGAGTCAGGATGTTATCAAGGAACGACTGACCGGTCTCACGGTTGAAAATGCCTTCCTCCTCAAAGCGGGAATAAGCGTCCGCCGCCAGTACGTCGGCCCACAGATAGCTGTAGTAGCCTGCCGCATAGCCGCCAGCAAAGATATGGCTGAACGCGTGTGGGAAGCGGCCCCATGTCGGTGACGGCACCACGGCGACCTGTTTTTTAATTTCAAAGAGCGTCTCAAGAATTTTCGCCCCTTGCTGCGGGTTAAATTCCGCATGCAGACGGAAATCAAACAGACCGAACTCCAGCTGACGCAGAATAAACAGCGCCGCCTGATAGTTTTTCGCCGCCAGCATTTTATCCAGCAGTTCCTTCGGCAACGGTTCGCCGGTCTCATAGTGGCCGGAGATAAACGCCAGCGCTTCCGGCTCCCAGCACCAGTTTTCCATAAACTGGCTTGGCAGTTCGACCGCGTCCCACGGCACGCCGCTGATACCGGAGACCCCGGCGGTCTCAATGCGGGTCAGCATATGATGCAGGCCATGACCAAACTCGTGGAACAGGGTGATCACTTCGTCATGGGTAAACAGAGCGGGTTTACCGTTCACCGGACGGTTGAAATTACAGGTCAGATAAGCGACCGGCTTTTGCAATGTGCCGTCCGCTTTACGCATCTGGCCGACACAGTCGTCCATCCACGCCCCGCCGCGTTTGTGTTCGCGTGCGTACAGGTCAAGGTAGAAGCTGCCGCGCAGCTCGTTATTTTCGTCATACAGTTCAAAGAAACGCACTTCCGGGTGCCAGACATCAACGTCAGTACGCTCTTTGGCAGTGATGCCGTAAATACGTTTCACCACTTCAAACAGGCCATTCACGGCTTTGTTTTCCGGGAAGTACGGACGTAGTTGCTCATCGCTGATGCTGTACAGGTGCTGTTTTTGCTTTTCACTGTAGTACGCGATATCCCACGGTTGCAGCTCCTCAACGCCAAATTCGGCTTTGGCGAAGGCGCGCAGCTGGGCCAGCTCTTTTTCCCCCTGCGGACGGGCGCGTTTCGCCAGATCGGTCAGGAAGTCGAGCACCTGCTGCGGATTTTCCGCCATTTTGGTGGCCAGCGATTCATGGGCATAATTTTCGAAGCCCAGCAGTTGCGCCAGTTCATGGCGCAGCGCAAGAATTTCTTCCATCACCGGGCTGTTATCCCATTTCCCCGCGTTCGGCCCCTGATCGGAGGCGCGAGTGGAATAGGCGCGATACATCTCTTCGCGCAACGCCTGGTTGTCGCAGTAGGTCATGACCGGCAGATAGCTCGGGATATCCAGGGTCAGCAGGTAACCTTCCTGCTCTTTGGCTTCCGCCTGGGCTTTAGCGGCGGCGAGCGCGCTTTCCGGCATTCCCGCCAGCTCGGCTTCGTCGGTGATGAGCTTCGTCCAGCCCATGGTGGCATCGAGCACGTTGTTGCTGTACTGGTTGCCCAGCTCAGACAGGCGAGTGGCGATTTCGCCGTAACGCTGCTGTTTCTCTTTCGGCAGGCCGATGCCGGACAGTTCAAAATCACGCAGCGCGTTATCAACCGCTTTCTTCTGCGCGGTATTCAGAGTGGCGTAATGATCGCCGTCGCGCAGGTCGCGGTACGCATTGTACAACCCTTCATGTTGCCCAACCCAGGTGCTGTATTCAGACAGCAGCGGCAGCGTCTGTTCGTAGGCTTCACGCAGCTCCGGACTATTTTTCACCGAGTTTAAGTGGCTAATTGGCGAGAAAATACGCCCCAGAACATCGTCGGCTTCCGCCAACGGCTGGCAGAGGTTTTCCCAGCTATACGGCGCGCCATGCGCCACAACGCCTTCTACCGCCGCCCGGCAATCGGCCAACGCTTTGGTGACCGCAGGCACCACATGCTCCGGTTTAATTGCAGAAAAAGGCGGCAGTGAAAAAGACGTTAGTAATGGATTGGTCATATGCGCAGTCCTGTAGAAGAAGGTGAGTGGAGCGCGCTTTTGGCGCTCTCGCGATGAGATCTAGAATGGGGGATAGTAAGGGGAATTTCAATGATGGACAGCGTACAGACGTGGGTATCGCTGCAATAAGCCGCCCCTTTAACATCATCCCGGCTTACGTTTTATAAGCCGGGTGACAACGTCAGCGCGTTTTTCTCGCCATCTCGTAAGCAGCGGACAGATCCAGACGCTGCCAGAACTGTTGATCCTCGGTCTCGCCCGACAACGGATATCCTGCCGGTAACGCCGTCTCTTCCATTAACGCCTGACGCTGCGCTGGCGACAGGTTCGGCAGCGCTGCCTGTAGCAGAACATCGGCGCCTTTTGGTATTTTCAACGGCTGATGCTCGCCTTTCTGTTGCGGCAGGTTATAAGTCATGGTGAAGC
This sequence comes from Salmonella sp. SAL04157, assembly GCF_046551635.1. Classification (NCBI taxonomy): domain Bacteria; kingdom Pseudomonadati; phylum Pseudomonadota; class Gammaproteobacteria; order Enterobacterales; family Enterobacteriaceae; genus Salmonella; species Salmonella sp. SAL04157. The sequence continues at coordinate 244,026 of NZ_JBGDVS010000005.1, read as the reverse complement.
GGTAGAAGGTATGCATGGCCGGATCGCGGTACGGATCGTCTTTTCCGGTCGATGCCGCGCATTCGACAATCGTCGTACCGCACTCTTTCACCAGCGCCTCGCGCAGTTGAGCGCGAGCTTCGTTGAATAACGTACGGTAATACGGATCGTTAAGATAATGCGCGACATTACGCTGCGCGACCATACGCGCGCCTATCACATCCAGCGGATAGTGTACGCCAAGGACCAGGCGAGAATAGCCATAACGCGCGCCACGAATCACCAGCGCATCAAAGCGTTCCGGGATCATTTCCGCCATCAACAGCGCATCCGTATAACCGGTATTCGTGTGTCCGCTGGGGAAAGCACCGCCACCTGCGGTATAAGGATGACCATCTTTTACCACCACATCATCCGGCGTCAAATGGATAGTATTACCCGGCACCTGGTAAGGACGCGGGTAATGAAAATATTTTTTCGCCGCGCCGGTGCTGACTTCCGAGGCTTTAATCAACGCTGCCGCTTTGCCCAACTCACCTTTATCATAAGCGGCGAGAAATGCCCGCCCCAGCCGCGGCCCCATTGCGTCGCTCAGGAAATAGAGATACTCCACGCTTTCCGCATCCGCCAGCGCCTGGTGACGGGTATTAACATCGGCATCGTGATTAATCGCCGTCACCGTCGCCAGATTGTCTTTCAATACTGCTTCCGGCAATGTATTGAAGGCGGAAAGTAGGGTAATTCCCATCTGTTGATTCTCAGTAGTATGAAAATCATAACCGCTAGCCTGTAACCAGGCATTATCCGCCTGGATGGAATTCTGTCGCATCTGAGCCAGGGCGTCGCGAGTCAACGCGGCGGTATCGCCTTGTAATGCCTTACGCAACTGTGTCAGCCATTGAGCCTCAAGGTCATTAAAGGCGACGCTCGCCGAGTCGGGCGTCACGCTTTTCGCTATCGACTCCGCCTGGGACAGGGGAATATCTTTCGCCAGTGCCGGCATCGCCAGCGCCAGAGATGACGCCAGTACAGTAATGTGTAGTTTCATTATGGTTCCTTTCATTAAAAATAACGCCAGGTCAAAACTACTACCTTGCCCACAGGCGATGCTGGCCTGCGCAGTTGACGGTTTGATGATACGAACACGTCTTGCAATACTTTCACAACGCGCGAAACAACATGGCGGTACTGGGGTAATCTCTACGGATCTGCGGTAAACTATCGGCTAACTTGTTTACTTCCCGGAATATCTGCATCCATGCTCAGTTATCGTCACAGCTTTCACGCTGGCAACCACGCCGACGTCCTTAAACATACCGTTCAGAGCCTGATCATCGAGTCGCTAAAAGAGAAAGAAAAACCGTTTCTCTATCTGGACACGCACGCGGGCGCGGGACGTTATCAGTTGGGCAGCGAACATGCTGAACGTACCGGAGAGTATCTGGAAGGCATCGCCCGTATCTGGCAGCAGGACGATCTGCCCGCCGAACTGGAACCGTATATTAGCGTCGTAAAACATTTCAACCGCAGCGGGCAGTTACGCTACTACCCGGGCTCCCCGTTAATCGCCCGCCAGTTGCTGCGTGAGCAGGACAGTCTGCAACTCACGGAATTGCATCCCAGCGACTTCCCACTGTTGCGCGCGGAGTTTCAAAAAGACAACCGCGCCCGCGTGGAACGCGCTGACGGCTATCAGCAACTGAAAGCCAAATTGCCGCCGGTTTCCCGCCGCGGTCTGATCCTCATTGACCCGCCTTATGAAATGAAAACCGACTACCAGGCGGTAGTCAGCGGCATCAGCGAGGGTTATAAACGTTTCGCCACTGGTACATACGCGCTATGGTATCCGGTGGTGCTCCGCCAGCAAATTAAGCGCATGATTCATGATCTGGAGGCCACCGGCATCCGTAAAATCCTGCAAATTGAGCTGGCGATCCGCCCGGACAGCGATCAGCGCGGGATGACGGCGTCCGGTATGATCGTGGTTAACCCGCCGTGGAAACTGGAGCAGCAGATGAACAACGTGCTACCGTGGCTGCACAGCAGGTTGGCGCCAAACGGTCACGGACACACTTCGGTAAGCTGGATCGTGCCGGAGTAATCACAGCCATCGGTGGAACCTTTCACCTTCAGGTATACAATCGCGAATATTTTGGCGGGTAGCGCAGAATCTATCCGTCCGACAACGAACATAAAGGAGCGGTCATGACCAAACACTATGATTACATCGCTATCGGCGGCGGCAGCGGCGGTATCGCCTCGATTAACCGCGCCGCTATGTACGGCCAGAAATGTGCGCTCATCGAAGCCAAAGAGCTGGGCGGCACCTGTGTTAACGTGGGCTGCGTGCCGAAGAAAGTGATGTGGCATGCCGCGCAGATTCGTGAAGCGATTCATCTGTATGGCCCGGACTACGGTTTTGACGCCACGATTAATCAGTTCGACTGGAGCAAGCTGATTGCCAGCCGTACCGCGTATATTGACCGCATCCATACTTCATACGACAACGTGCTGGGCAAAAATAACGTGGATGTGATTAAAGGCTTTGCCCGCTTTGTCGATGCCAAAACCATTGAAGTGAACGGCGAAACCATTACCGCCGACCATATTTTGATCGCTACCGGCGGCCGTCCAAGCCATCCTGAGATTCCAGGCGTGGAATACGGCATTGATTCCGACGGTTTCTTTGCGCTGTCGGCCTTGCCGGAGCGCGTCGCGGTGGTAGGCGCAGGTTATATCGCCGTTGAACTGGCTGGCGTTATCAACGCGCTGGGGGCGAAAACGCATCTGTTTGTCCGTAAACATGCGCCGCTGCGCAGTTTTGACCCAATGATTAGCGAAACGCTGGTTGAGGTGATGAACGCCGAAGGCCCGCAACTGCATACTCACGCCGTGCCGAAAGCGGTGGTGAAAAACGCCGACGGCAGTCTGACTCTGGAACTGGAAGATGGCCGCAGTGAAACCGTTGATTGCCTGATCTGGGCCATTGGTCGCGAACCGTCGACCGACAATATTAATCTGGCGGCAGCGGGCGTGAAAACCAATGAAAAAGGTTACATCATCGTTGATAAATGGCAGAACACGAACGTAGAAGGCATTTACGCCGTTGGCGATAACACCGGCGCAGTGGAGTTAACGCCAGTCGCCGTCGCCGCCGGTCGCCGTCTCTCCGAACGCCTGTTTAACAACAAGCCGGACGAGCATCTGGACTACAGCAACATCCCGACCGTGGTCTTTAGCCATCCGCCTATCGGCACCGTCGGATTAAGCGAGCCGCAGGCGCGCGAGCAATACGGCGACGAGCAGGTAAAAGTCTATAAATCATCGTTTACCGCTATGTATACCGCGGTGACGACGCACCGCCAGCCGTGCCGTATGAAGCTGGTCTGCGTCGGGCCGGAAGAAAAAATTGTGGGTATCCACGGTATCGGCTTCGGCATGGATGAAATGTTGCAGGGCTTCGCAGTGGCGCTGAAGATGGGCGCTACCAAGAAAGACTTCGATAATACCGTCGCTATTCACCCGACCGCATCGGAAGAGTTTGTGACCATGCGTTAATATCTTGTGCGCCCATCTTCAAGGGTGGGCGCACAAGCCTGCATGATTAATACGTACTGAAATAACTCTGGATCAGTTCCGGATTACGCGTCTGAGTTAATGCCGTCATCAGCAAGACTCGCGCCTTCGCCGGGTTGAGCGAGTCAGACACCAGCCCTGGCTGCCCTTTATCCAACGGTACGACGCCGTTTCCGGTGCGGGAAGCGCGCACCACGATAATCCCGGCTTTCTCCGCTTTTTTAATCCCCGCGTCGCTGCGTACCGAGACCGAACCTGCGCCGGTTCCGGCATAAATAATACCGTCCGCGTGATGGGCGATCGCCGCATCATACATATATTCCGGGTCGTCCTGATAGCCGTAAATAATCACCACATTGGGTAATTTTTTGATATTACGTACGTCAAAAACAGATCGCAGGGTATGAATTTTTTCCACCCGCGTTTCGAACTGTGGCTGACCATTAACGATGACCCCCAGATAGCCCTCTTCCGGCGCTTTAAAGGTATCCAGAGTCGTGGCATTAGTTTTCGTCACAAAGCGCGCCGAACCAATACGATCGTTTAAAACCACCATCACACCGCGTCCCTTCGCATTCGGGTCAGCAGCCACCGTGACCGCTTCCAGCAGGTTCATTGCGCCATCGGCGCTGATTGCCGACGCGGGCCGCATTGCAGCGGTAAACACCACCGGTTTGTCGCTTTTCACGGTCAAATTAAGAAAGTAGGCGGTTTCATCGAGCGTGTCAGTGCCATGAGTAATAACCACACCGTCAACATCGTCCCGCGCCAATAACGCATTCACCTTCTGTGAAAGTTTCAGGATGATATCGCTGGTCATATTTTCGCTACCAATATTCGCCACCTGCTCGCCGTCAACGCGAGCGATATTATTCATTTCCGGCACGGCATTTATTAATGTTTGCACGCCAAGTTCACCAGATTTATATCCGGCGGTTTGCGTATTATTGGCTGCCGTCCCGGCGATAGTACCGCCTGTCGCGAGAATAACAATATGCGGTAGTGACGTTGTGCTAAATACACAGTGGCTGATGAGCAGCAACACGGTGGCCATGAAAACTCTAATTTTCATTTTCTTCCTCTGAATTAAAAATAATAAGTGACGTGTGCTATAAAAAATTTAATAACAATCAGGCCAGAACCATTTTTCCTATTAACAGCCCGACAATGACCGAGACAATCACGTTAACTAATCCCGGACGCATAAAACTATGGTTAAGCACATATTTGCCAATACGCGTCGTACCGGTATCGTCAAACGCCAGCGCCGCCAGACACTGCCCTGCCACCGGAATAAAGAAATAGCCGTTAACGGCAGGCCAGGAGCCGATTAACGCATAAGCGGGCAACCCTAACGCCAGCCCCAGCGGCAACAGAATTAACGTCGTTGCCGCCTGGCTGCTGACCATAGCGGACACGAAAAACATCATAATGGCGATAAGCCAGGTATGCTGTTGCAATAGAGTTTGCACTTCTGCCTTAATCAACGCGATATGACCATTCACGAACGTCTCACTCATCCAGGCCAGGCCGAAGGCGCAGACAATCGCCAGCGCGCCCGCCCGAAATACCGTACCGCTGATAATTTGATCGACCTGCGGCCGGCATAACAACACAATCAGGCAGGCAAAAGAGAGCATCGTAATCTGGATAGCGGCGGACATCGAAAGCGGTTGTAGCCCTTTCGCTGTCTCCACCATGGGCCGAAGCGCCGGAATCAATCCTAAGAGAACGATAACGATCGCGCTGGTCAGAAATAACGCCACCGACAATTTGGCGCGCGAAGTGACCACCGTATTTTTACTTTCTTTCTGCGCAGGTTTAATTAACCCTTCAGCAAGCCGACGTTGATATTCCGGATCGTCTTTTAACTCTTTTCCTTTATTAAAGGTCGCTATTGCCCCCATCGCTACGCCGATTAACGTGGCGGGCACGCAAATCATCATAATGGTTGAAATAGAGACGCCCAACGGCGCCATTAAACCAATCATCGCCGCCATGGCGGCAGATATAGGACTGGCGGTGATCGCCTGTTGCGATGCAATAACAGAAATAGATAAAGGACGTTCCGGTCGAATACCTGAATCCCGTGCGACTTCAGAAATAACCGGCAGCAAGCTATAAACGACATGCCCCGTTCCTGACATAAACGTGAAGATATAACAGATAAACGGCGCTAATAACGTAATGTAACGAGGGTGGCGACGCAGAATTTTTTCCGCCAGTTTGACCAGTAAATCCAGCCCGCCGGAGGCCTGTAAAGATGCGGCCGCCAGGACAACAGAAAGAATTATCAGAATAACATCAATCGGTGGCGTAGAAGGCGTCAGACCAAAAATAAAAACCATCACGCCGACGCCTAACCCGCCGACCATCCCTAAAAATACGCCGCCGATCCTGGCGCCTATCATCAGGGCCACAAGGATAAAACATAATTCCGTCCAAAACATACTTCCTCCTGGGTTATCTGGAGTGAGTGTCGCTTTACATTGAGGGACGTAACCTATTGTGCAAACGGTTTACCAAAACCAAATGCGCCGTAATGAGATAAAATCTGCGCCGCCGATTTCCCGCCCTGCCACATGGCGCGTAACACGCTTTCTTTATCGGGTTCCGCCATACCCGATTGCAAAATGGAAAGCAAAAAACCGGTTAAGAAGGCGTCGCCTGCGCCCAGCGTATCGACAGGTTCGATATAAACAGGTTGCCACTCCAGATAATCCGCGCCGGAAAAATAATAAACTTTTTCATGCCCGCAGGTGGCAATAATATGCCGACAGCCATAACGATAAAGTTTATTGAGTTTTATTTTGATTTCATCTGGCGATAACCCGCTGCAGGAGATAAATCCGTAATCTACCCACGGGCATACCTTTTCAAAATAGTCGTCTGTACCGCGCCCGGAAAAATCAAAAGAGAGTAAGACGGTTTGTTGTTTAATTTTCTCCAGCTCCGATTCCAGATGGCCGTTAATACTGGAATGGACTAATGTAAATTGTGATATATAGCGAAGATCATCGTCAGACAGGCTAAAAGGATGTTCCCGCAATACGCCGTTTTTGTTGCTGGCGACAAATTGTCGATCGCCATGCGAGAGACGGATACAAGCATATCCATTTTCGCCGGTATAATGGCGGCTGTGAGAGATATCTATCTGTAGCTGGTGTAATACATCCTGTACGTGCTGCGCGGCGTCGTCATTGCCAAACGCCCCCATAAACGCGCTGGGGATGTCTGCTAATTTCGCATAGACAGCAAAATTTAATGCATTACCGCCGGGGTACATGATGCCGGAATGCAGGTATTTATCGACAACGTTGTCGCCAATACCCAATACGCTGATGCTCATCATTATTCCTTGTTTGTCTTTACAATAAAAAGCGTCCCTGCTTTTTTATCCATCCTGATGTAATTAATATTCCACTTTCCACATATAGCGGCGCGTCGTTAACGGATGCTGGCGCGCCTCAGCTAACGCCCGATTGTAAACGGGATAAACGTTATTAAAGAGAGAGTGGTTAAAGTAATCAATAACCGTGGTTTTAATGGTCGATAGCCCCAGCTCTTTCGCATCGACAACTTCAATCCGGCGGCCATATTTTTTCAGGAAGTTTAACGCGCGTTCATCCACCGCCCGCGTATTGCCCTCGGAAAACTGGAAGAAGAAAGGCGTATTCGCATCGGTAATTTCAAACGGCCCGTGGAAAAACTCACCGCTATGAATACAGGCGGAATGTATCCATTGCATTTCCATAAAGATACAGATGCTCTGTAGGTAGGCTGCGCCATAGCCCGCGCCGCTGGCGACGGTGTAAATGACTTTATCGTCTTTATATTCCTGCGCGAACGCCTGCGCACGCTCCGCAACCTGCTCGCAAGCGCGCCAGACGATACGGTTGATTTTGCTGACGCCATCCTGAAAATCGTCGTAGTGCGCATACCCTTCCGTCTGCTGGAGCAGTTCGACCGCACTCAGCAGGCCTTTCATCGTTTTCTCTCCGGCAATATCTTTACCGTCGCCAAACGTGTACGTTTCCACATAGTCGCAATGCGCCACCAACGGTGAATCCATTATCCAGGTTAAACCAATGACCGGCGCGCCGTGCTGACGGGCGATTTCAGCCGCTTTAATTGTCTCTGGCGTATTACCTTTGTGGGAGGCGACAACCACAACGGCATTTTCTCCCAGCGCTACCGGCGGGTTGTTAATAAATTCTCCGCTGTTATACAGACCGACAGTCAACGCTTTCGCTTCTTTTTCTAAAAATGCTTTCGCCGGATAGAACGCCGCATAAGAACCGCCGCACGCCACGTAATAGACGTGTTTAACGCCTCCTTTCTCTGCCTGGCTGGTCACAATATTGCTAACTGTCTCTTTCATACCCATCATGCTTTCCTCTGGTTCCATCAATGATACAGGCGAGGATTCGCCATAAATGACTCATAATGTATTATTATTTTTATATGACATTTAAAGACATTTGATCAAGATGGAAATCAAAAAAAATCGGGATCCGCGATCTGGATCCCGATTCAGCCTGCTCTTCGTTAGCGTAATGCTGACATCATACGGTAAACCGTATTTTATCGCCGACAATCAACTGTTGCGAAACGCAGGAGAGTTCTCCTTTGTTATCAATCATTTCACTTTTTATCAGGATCAGCGGATAACCCTCGTTGACGCCAAGATAATGGGCGACTTCAAAGCTGGCATAAACCAGTTCGATCATCTTACGGGAGTGGGTAAACCATAAATGGTATTTCTCGCGTAAGCATTCATACAAAGAGTGATTATTAAGATCTTCGTCCAGCAAAAACGCAAAACGTGGGGGAAGATGTACGGTTTCCAGCGATACCGCCACATCGTCGGCATAGCGGATACGTTCAATGACGACCGCTTTTTCGCCATCGTTCATATTCAGTAACGCTTTTGTCTCATCGTCTACCGATTCAAAAACGGATTTGATGGTGCGTGACCCCGGGCGACGTCCCTGGGACTGGCATAACTCGCTGAAACTCATGATGCCGGTCATGCTGCGCTGAAATTTCTCACCAGAGACAAAGGTGCCTTTGCCGGAGACACGGGTCAGCAAATTTTCACGCGTCAGCGCATCCAGCGCCTTACGGACCGTGACCCTGCTCACCTGCCAGCGCGCGCTCAGTTCATTTTCCGTCGGGATCTGCTGGCCTGGTTTATACTCTCCACGCGCAATGGCCTCTTTTAAGGCGGCTTCAAGCTGCTTATAAAGCGGTTTGGCGCTTTTACTGTCGGGTTGCTCGATCATTTGTATCCATTTGTATTATCATAGTGCCATAGCTTGTATTATAACTATTTACGTTACCTTTGCTTGTGAATCCACGCCATGCGGCGACGTAGTGATACCGCTATGAAACGAATGTTCTGATTTTAGGTCTGGGGAGGGCGTCATGAAAATAGGATTTTCGCAATACTATTCAGTAACTTATGAAGTGTTTTTCTTGAGAGGCAAATTGTAAAATGTGATCTACCGCACACTTTGCCACTCAGGTATCGAAGCGAATGTCTACGCTTAATAGACAGCCGGGCAACACCCGTATCTTTTACGACGCAAGCCGGAGGTCCTTGTCATTATGCTCAACCAGAAATTAAACCCCACGCCTTCTGAAGATCTGACTATTGATGTCGATCTGCTTTATGAAACAGACCCGTGCGAGTTAAAGCTGGATGAAATGATCGAGGCGGAACCGGAGCCGGAGATGATCGAGGGGCTTCCCGCCTCTGACGCCCTGACCCCTGCCGATCGGTATCTCGAACTGTTCGAGCATGTACAGTCAACAAAACTGTTTCCAGACAGTAAAACGTTCCCGGACTGCGCGCCGAAGATGGACCCGCTTGATATCCTGATCCGCTACCGTAAGGTCAGACGCCACCGTGATTTTGACTTACGCCGCTTCGTCGAGAACCATTTCTGGCTACCGGAAACCTTATCCAGCGAGTATGTCTCTAACCCCGAAAACTCGCTCAAAGAACATATTGACCAGCTTTGGCCGATACTGACGCGCGAACCGCAGGATCATATTCCGTGGTCTTCGCTGCTGGCGCTGCCGCAATCCTATATCGTGCCGGGAGGCCGTTTTAGCGAAACCTATTATTGGGACTCTTATTTTACCATGCTGGGTCTGGCGGAAAGCGGGCGCGAAGACTTACTTAAATGTATGGCGGATAATTTCGCCTGGATGATTGAAAACTATGGCCATATTCCCAACGGCAACCGGACCTATTATCTGAGCCGCTCGCAGCCGCCGGTTTTCGCCCTGATGGTTGAACTGTTCGAAGAAGATGGCGTGCGCGGCGCACGGCGTTATCTCGACCATCTCAAAATGGAATACGCCTTCTGGATGGACGGCGCCGAATCGCTGGCACTCAACCAGGCTTATCGCCACGTTGTGCGGATGCCGGACGGTTCCCTGCTGAACCGCTACTGGGACGATCGCGACACGCCGCGCGACGAGTCCTGGCTGGAAGATGTCGAAACCGCAAAACATTCCGGTCGTCCACCCAATGAAGTCTACCGGGATTTGCGCGCCGGGGCGGCGTCCGGCTGGGACTATTCTTCACGCTGGCTACGCGATGCGGGCCGGCTTGCCAGCATACGCACTACCCAGTTTATCCCTATCGATTTGAACGCTTTTCTGTATAAACTGGAGAGCGCTATCGCCAATATTTCAGCACTGAAAGGCGAACGTGACACCGAGGCGCTATTTCGCCAGAAAGCCAGCGACCGACGCGCCGCCGTAAACCATTATCTGTGGGATGATGAAAACGGCTGTTATCGGGACTATGACTGGCGACGCGAAGAAATGGCGCTCTTTTCCGCCGCCAGTATCGTGCCGCTGTATGTCGGTATGGCGAACCACGAGCAGGCCGACCGTCTGGCAAATGTGGTGCGCAGCCGTCTGTTAACGCCCGGCGGGATTATGGCGACCGAATACGAAACCGGCGAACAGTGGGATAAACCGAACGGCTGGGCACCGCTGCAATGGATGGCGATTCAGGGCTTCAAACGGTATGGCGACGATATGCTGGGCGATGAAATCGCCCATAACTGGTTAAAAACGGTGAACCATTTTTATCAGGAGCACCATAAACTGATCGAGAAATACCATATTTCCGGCGGTACGCCCCGCGAAGGCGGCGGGGGCGAGTATCCGCTACAGGATGGGTTCGGCTGGACCAATGGCGTGGTGCGCCGCCTGATTGGCCTTTACGGAGAGCCTTAACCTGCTCCGGGCTCAGTGAATCGCATCATAAATGGCTGACTGAATTTTCAGCCATTTTTTATTGTCTGCGCTGGGCCGGGCCTGAGCGCGCAGTCGGGCCTGCTCCGTATCGTGCTGCTGGCGCGTCACAACAGCCGGAACGGTGCAAAACGTTTGCAAATAGGTTTTATGCATCGCGGTCAGCGGCGCGCCGCTCGACATGTCATGACTTAACGTTGTGATAAATCGTCGGCAGGGTTTGACCTCATCCATCAGCGCGGGATAACGCAACAACAGTTGCAGCACCTCGGTATGTCCTGCCGCAAACGCCTGCTCCGTCCACGCGAGCTGCCAGTTCATTCCGCCCTGGAGGAACAGCGCCGTCACCCGCGTATCATTGCGCTCTATCGCCGCCCGCATGGTAAACGCATCCCAGGTAATCCCCATATGATTGAGCGTTTCCCGCGCGGAAGGCGCCTCGCGCGGCGGTTCATCCTGCGCCATTGCGGGAGCTTGCCCGTTATCGGAGCCTGGCGACGGCGAACTAAATAGCCAGAACGCGCCCGCCAGTATCGCCAGCGTCATGACGCCAACCCCGGCCCACAAAGTGCCGGAAATAAGTTGCTCACGCTCTTCAGGCGTACGCGGAGGCCGCTTACGCGGTGGTTCTATGCTCTCGCTAATCTCATGCTTATCTCCCCCGGCCTGCCGATCTTTAAGCCGCGCGGTTTCCCAGAACTGGCGCAATTCACGTTCATCCGCCAGCAGAAACGAAGCGGGATTCACGCGAGTACGTTTTTCGGCATAGGCGCGCTGGATGGGCCGAACGATTTGCTGATACTGAACGTTTAGCAGCATAAGCTGCGCTGAGGTGAGCGGCTGCCTGGCGATAACCTCGTTTCGCGCGAGGCGGCAATCATCCAGAAACATACGCAGAGTGGTACGCGACTCGGCGAACAGCGTTAACGCTGAGGCGTCATTAAAAATTCTGACGTAATGACGGGCAAACAATTTTTTATCGACCACCATAAGCGCCAGTTCGCTGAACAACATGCCCTCCAGCGCATGTTGATCTTCTCCCTGTTTTAACCACTGGCGCAAACGGTCCGGGCCAAAATGTTGCTTGAGGTAGTGATTCAGCGACGCCCGATCCGGCCATGCGCGCGCAATAAGCGCTTTTAACGTCAGTTCTATCGCCCGAAGCTGACGCTGCGCCTCAAGATGCGCCTCCTGGTCGGGTTCTTCCAGCTCAGTTTGATACGTCAGTAGCGGCTGCTGCTGACGTAGATGTTCCAGCGAGGTGACAAAACGCAACGCGGCAAGGAGTTGATTTTCGCTCACCTCTTGCCCGCTGTCATACTGGGGAACATGCTGCTGAAGGTGACGCAGTTGCAGCATAAACTGGCTCAACTGCGCGTCATTTATCCGCAATTTTTTCGCCACTGCGCCCCAACCGCCCAGGTTAAGACGCGCCTGCTCAAGTTGTTCCATGAACCACCGGGGCTCTTTTCCCTCTGTGGTATGAATACCCAGCAACAGCAGGATTTCTATTGATGCCTGGCGGATAATCCCCAGGCTATGTTCAAAAGGCGCGCGTGTCGCCTGCGAAGCGCTATTCGTCATTATCTTCCCTAAAAAGACGATCCCGCGACGAGATCTTCGTTTTCTTTTAATTATGTTTTTTCATAGATATAACAGATTTAGCCACATTTCAGTGACTTAATCTTAATGATTGCAAATTTATAAGAAGATCGGTTACTAACCAAAAACATCAGTTTTTCATTCTGTCAACGCGGCGTGACGCTGAACGGCATAGACCTTTTCCCTGCCTGCGTTTGGCCATCTGACCGCTAGCCACGCGTGCAGCACACTTTATAATCGCGCTTTTTATGAGAAAGATGCCATGCCGCACATTTCATCTCGCTTTAGCTCCGCCTGCATCGCGTTTATTAAACAGTGGCAGGGTCTGTCGCTGGAAAAGTATCGCGATCGGCAGGGTAACTGGGTGATTGGTTACGGGCATATGTTGACGCCGGATGAGACGCTGACGTTCATTACGCCCGACCAGGCGGAGGCATTCTTGCTGGATGACCTCAATAGCTGCGATATGCTGCTACAGAATTGTTTGCCGGAACTTAATGATCGGTTTCAACGCGAAACGCTTATTGCGCTGATGTTCAGCATCGGACATCAGCGTTTTTTATCATTAATCAATACGGGTGATATTTCACAGCCAGAAATAAGCGGACTGCGAATTTAACGTCGTTAATTCGATTCATTTAACATCATGGCGGCCTGGGTACGATTTTTTACATCCAACCGCCGGTAAAGCGACTCCAGATGCGCTTTAACCGTCCCGGTACTAATATTTAACGCCCGCCCAATTTGTTTATTTGATTCTCCTGCGGCAAGCATCTGTAAAATTTCCCGCTGGCGGGCGCTTAACGCTTTTATATCACGGGACTCCAGCTCCGTTGAATTTAACCAATCCCCCGGTAAAAACATCATCCCGCGAGCGACAGCATTGAGCGCAAGGACAAAGGTTTCGGCATCAGAATCGCGTGGCACCACGGCCTGAACGTTAAATTGCATGACTTCATGCAGCCACTTTTGACTGCCATCCATCGCCGTGATAATAATCTTCACCTCCGGAAATTGCTGCGCGATTCTTTGTAACACCTCGCGGCAAAATTCAGCATCCAGGCCGCTATCCAGCATGACCAGCGCATCCGGCGCGCTTTCTATTTTTTGCCAGAGTTCTTCTGCCTGACCGACACTCTGGATACTTATTCCTGGAATGTGCTGCTGCAAACTGATTTTCATTCCATGAATAAATATTGACTGCCTGTCAAACATGATTACCTGCATTACTTTTCTCCACCTGGGTAAGATAATAGTCTCAAGATGAGGAAGGGTATTACCCGTAGGGTAAAATAAGAAGTCGCCATTTGGTATAGGCCATTTTACCGATAGTCATTGGTTGAGGAAGGGAAAGGTTATGAATATTTACAGCTTCAACATCGGGATTACAGAATTCGCTAAAATTAGCGTTTTAAAGTAAGGAATATCTTATTAGTACAAACAGACAAGGCTAATTTGAATATTAATTTAATGAAGAGTACGCCTGGCGCGTCACAAAGGAAATATCTGCTTTTCGCCTGATGTGTTACAAAAAATAAAGTAGCACATTTTGTTAAAAAATAGCCAATCCGCCTGAAAACCGCGACGATGGGTCAATGACAATACCGTGTATGTACATGCATTTCTCTCTCCCACTACACCCGCGGCTATCAGCGTGTTTTACCGCTCTCGTCCCGTTTATCGGCTTTTTGGCGCTAAAAAGCCTGGCCGGAAGGCGATAAATCCGCCGCGCAACGTGATCAGACGTATTCGTCACGCGAGCAATGATTGCGAAAGGGCTTATTAGATGCTAGAAAATCAATAAAACCAGCCGCTTCAGCGTCACTGTTTCAATAAAAACAATAATAGAGCCTGATGATGGATAAAATATATGCAATGAAATTGTTTGTACGCGTGGCGGAACGGGAAAGTTTTTCCCGCGCAGCAGAGGATATCGGCCTTCCCAAAGGCAGCGTCTCACGGCAAATACAAGCGTTAGAACATCAACTGGGCATCCGCCTGCTCCACCGCACCACCCGGCGGGTACAGCTTACTCAGGACGGAATGGTTTACTACGAACGGGCAAAAGATCTGTTGAGTAACCTGGATGAACTGGAAGGTTTTTTCCAGCCTGATCCCGCCAGTATCAGTGGCAAAATACGGGTAGATATACCGCCATGTCTCGCAAACAGCCTCATCATGCCGCGCCTGCCCACTTTTTTGCATCAGTATCCCGGCATTGCGCTGGAATTTTGTAGTAGCGATCGACAGGTCGATTTACTACGGGAAGATTTCGACTGCGTGGTGCGCACAGAGCCGCTACATGCGCCAGGGATACTGACGCGCCCGCTTGGCAAACTGAGGATGGTGAACTGCGCCAGCCCACAATACCTGGCGCGCTTTGGGTATCCAGAAAACCTTGACGACCTCGCCTCACATGCGGTGGTGCATTATTCATTAACACCGGGAGTCTCTTCACCGGGTTTTGCCTTTGAAACTCCCCACGGTATGCAGTGGGTAAAAACCGGCGGAATGCTAACGGTAAACAGTACGGAGACCTGGCATACGGCCTGTCTGGCAGGATTAGGGATCATTCAGACGCCGCGCATTGCTGTACGGGAGGCGTTACGCGCCGGAACGCTCATTGAAATTTTACCGCAATATCGCGCCGCTCCACTGCCGGTGACGCTGCATTATCCCCATCGCCGTAATCTTTCCCGCCGGGTACACTTGTTTATGGTATGGCTGACTGAAACCATTAAAGAGGCCGCAGAGTAGCCGCATTTTCAGCATCCACCGGGGAGAAGCTATACTGACATATTCTATTAATGATGAAGGACTACCGACCTGATGACGCAGGAAAATGACGTAAAACGCCCTATTCAGGAACTGGAGCACGACCCGATACAAAAAATAGAAACGCAGCCGCATGACGCCCCGGAAAAAAACGAAAAGGCAAATCAGGCGTTGCATTCCGTCACCTCCCTGGTGCAAAAAATTCAGCGTCAACCAATGGTGGCCCACCTCATTCGCGCGACCGAACGTTTTAACGATCGACTGGGTAATCAGTTTGGCGCGGCTATCACCTACTTTTCGTTTCTGTCGATGATCCCGATAATGATGGTGTCCTTTGCCGCGGCAGGTTTTATCCTCGCCTCGCACCCTAATCTACTGGAAGATATTTTCAGCAAGATATTGATGAATGTGAGCGATCCTACGCTGGCGTCCACGCTTAAAAATACGATTAATACGGCGGTTCAACAGCGTACCACGGTAGGGCTGGTCGGACTGGGTATCGCGCTCTATTCCGGCGTTAACTGGATGGGCAACCTGCGGGAAGCGATTCGCGCCCAGTCACGGGACGTCTGGGAGCGCAAGCCGCAGGATCAGGAGAAAATCTGGCTCAAATATCTACGCGATTTTATCTCGCTGATTGGATTATTAATCGCTTTAATCATTACGCTGTCCATTACTTCCATCGCCGGTTCCGCCCAGCAGATGATCATCTCCGCCTTGTATCTCGACAGCATCGAATGGTTAAAACCGGCCTGGCATTTGATCGGTCTGGCCATCTCTATTTTTGCCAACTATCTGCTTTTCTTCTGGATTTTCTGGCGACTGCCTCGCCATCGTCCCCGTAAAAAAGCGTTGATTCGCGGGACATTTATTGCCGCTATCGGTTTTGAGGTGATTAAAATCATTATGACCTATACGCTGCCGTCACTGGTGAAATCGCCTTCCGGCGCAGCGTTTGGCTCCGTACTCGGTCTGATGGCCTTCTTCTACTTTTTTGCCCGTCTGACGTTATTCTGCGCGGCCTGGATAGCCACCGCCGAATACAAGGACGACCCGCGAATGCCGGGTAAAACGCAACGCTAGTCTGCGGCTTGCTGCCGAATGGCACGCACGGCGTCGTCATTCGGCCTACTGCTGTGTGTACCCAGGCCGGGCAAGCAAAGCGTACCCGGCGGTACAATCAGGCACGTCCTTCCGCCTCATCTCATTGTTTCAGCATATAAATCCAGTAATTAACTTTTATTTAACCAGAAACCAGTTTTATCCACCAATTCTAAAATTATGTGAAGCATTTCATAGACGCAAAATGGCTGGCTTAAACATTATCCCCTTTTTGCGCTTTTTTTGACCATTTTTGGCTTTTGTTACACATTGAAATATAACTTTTGCTGTGCGTAATATGGCTATTCGTTCGCTAAAAATAAGAAAATAGTATGCAAGCAACCGCCACAACACTCGACCATGAGCAGGAACATGTTCCGGTAAACTCACGCAATAAAGTCGTTATTGCCTCGCTTATTGGCACCGCAATTGAGTTCTTCGACTTCTATATTTACGCCACCGCTGCGGTGATCGTGTTCCCCCTTATCTTCTTCCCCCAGGGCGATCCCACTGCGGCAACGCTACAATCGCTCGCCACCTTCGCTATCGCGTTTGTGGCGCGTCCGATCGGCTCTGCGCTATTCGGCCACTTCGGCGACCGGGTAGGCCGCAAAGTCACGCTGGTGGCTTCGCTGCTGACGATGGGGATCTCCACGGTCATTATCGGTCTGTTACCGGGCTACGCGACGATAGGTATTTTCGCGCCGTTGCTGCTGGCGCTGGCGCGTTTCGGTCAGGGACTGGGGCTGGGCGGCGAATGGGGCGGCGCAGCGTTATTAGCGACGGAGAATGCGCCGCCGCGCAAACGCGCGCTGTATGGCTCCTTCCCACAGTTGGGCGCGCCGATCGGCTTCTTTTTTGCCAATGGCACCTTCCTGTTGCTCTCCTGGCTGCTGACCGACGAGCAGTTTATGAGCTGGGGCTGGCGCGTGCCGTTTATCTTCTCGGCGGTGCTGGTGATTATCGGCCTGTATGTGCGCGTGTCGCTGCATGAAACGCCGGTGTTTGCGAAAGTCGCCGCAGCGAAAAAACAGGTAAAAATACCGCTGGGCACGTTGCTGACGAAGCATGTCCGCGTAACCATTCTCGGCACGTTTATTATGCTGGCGACCTACACGCTGTTCTATATCATGACCGTCTATTCCATGACTTACAGCACTGCCGCCGCGCCGGTGGGGCTTGGCTTGCCGCGCAATGAAATACTGTGGATGCTGATGATGGCGGTGATTGGTTTCGGCGTGATGGTGCCCGTCGCCGGCCTGCTGGCGGACGCATTTGGCCGTCGGAAAAGCATGGTCATCATTACCACGCTCATCATTCTCTTCGCGTTGTTCGCCTTTACCCCGCTGCTGGGTTCAGGTAATCCAGCGCTGGTATTCGTGTTCCTGTTGTTAGGCCTGAGCCTGATGGGGCTGACCTTCGGCCCAATGGGAGCGCTGCTGCCGGAGCTATTTCCGACGGAAGTGCGCTATACCGGCGCATCGTTTTCCTACAATGTGTCATCAATTCTGGGCGCTTCCGTCGCGCCGTATATTGCCGCATGGCTGCAAAGCCACTACGGGCTGGCGGCGGTAGGGGTTTACCTGGCGTCAATGGCGGCGCTGACGCTGATTGCACTGCTGTTAACCCATGAGACGCGTCATCAGGCGTTGTAATAGGGCGCCGGATGGTGTCATCCGGCGCTACGTTTCACGTTACTGCTTCATCTGCGTTAAAATCGTCCGGCACTGATTGGCTTCGCCTTCAGAGGGCGAAATTAGCGCCAATAGCGCGGCGGCGGGCGTTACCAACGTCGCCAGCGCTGCTGCAACCGCGCCGCGCGCAATCAGCGGGCCGGGCTTGACGCCCGCCTGCGGATTTTTAAATGTCCCACGCACGTACAGCGGCGATCGCAGCGTAATAATACGAATCCCCTTACTTTCCGGATCAATGGTTAAATCGAGTTGTTCAGAGGCGAAGCTCGCCGTACCGGTCACGTTAATCAGCGCATTTTCTGTATCAAAAGCAAAAATTTGCGGTCGCGCCACGCCGTTCGCAATATTGAGATTCGCCGCCGCGCAGTTAACCCGCACTTCGTCATCGCCAAAAATCTGCCCGACAATATAGTTGCCGACGTTCAGCCCCACGATTTCCATCAGGTTGCGGCTAATCAATCCATCATTCATCAATAATTTGAGATTGCCGTTACTGTTGCCAAGCAGCGCGGCGACCGAGTTGCCCGTTCCGCGAATATCCGCATCGCCGTTCAGCTCGCCCAGCGTTTTCTGCATCAGCTCCACATCCGGCATCAGTTCTTTAAGCTTCAGCCGACGCGCCTGTATATCCGCCCGCCCCTGCATTGGCTTTTTATCCCCTTCCAGATGGATGTTGGAGACAATACTGCCGCCTGCCAGACCAAACTTCAGCGGCTGTAGACGTAAGTCGGCGTTTTTCAGGATGATATGGGTCGAAAGATCGCTAATCGGTAGACTGCCGCCATGCTCAATACGCCGGCCTTTAAACCGGACATCGGCGTCCATAACGTCCCATTTGTCGGTTTCAAAACGATCGTAAGGCAACACTTTATCCGCCGGCTGAACATTCTTCTCGCCTTTGCGCTGTTCAGACCGTTTCGACTGCTCAGCGTCTTTCCCGGAATCCACGCCAATCAGCGGCCCAAGATCGGCCAGTCGTAACTGGCGCGATTCGACATCGCCTTCCAGTTTAGGGCGCGGTTTACCGGTGGTATAAGTGAGGGAGCCGTGGATATCACTGTCGCCAATGCGCCCGTTAAAACCGCGATAATCAAATACCGATGACTTTTCGGCGTCAATTTTCGCCACCAATCGCCCATCGGTCTCAAACGGCGGCGTATCCGGCAGCAGCACGCCGGTTAAATCATATAAATCGCCCAGTGAATCGCCAGAGAATTTAAGCCGCAGATCGACGCCGCCCATTTTCATCGGTTCGTTCACCACGCCGCTAAAAGCCACCCGAGTATTACCAGAGCGGAAATCGGCCTGCACAGGAAAAGGCGTACTTTCGCTGCGTAGCGCCAGCATACCGCCTATTTTCCCCGTACCGGTCAACGGTTCCCCGTTATAACGCCCCTGCGCCTTCAGGCCGAAGACATAGTCGCCCACGCTGGATTTGTCTTCTTTTCCTTTCGTTCCCGTCACTTCGCTGAACGGCAACGGTTTGCCTAACGGATCGATCAGAATAGTGATATCCGCTTTGCTGACCTTATCATCGATCGCGATTCGCCCCTGGTCGAAGAGAATATTATCCAGCCGGAAGGACCAGGCGGAAGGTTTAGCATTGGGGTCCGTATTCTTGTCTTGCGCGAGGTTAAAGGTCCAGTTATTGGTTTTCTCAGACAGGCGAATAAGACGCGCGTCGGGTTTCACCAGTTTGATCCACGGCAGCCAGACGGTTTTGGTCAGGAGCGCCAGCGGAGCAAGCGTCGCCTCAACGCGTGGCAGATGCACCATCGTGACTTCCGGAATATCCGGCGGATTGCCGAGAATGACGTCTTCCGCGTGAACATGCGGCCACGGTACCCAGCTTCGCCAGCCGGTCTCCTGTTTTTGGCGTTCCCACACCACGCCTAAATCGCCGCGAATAGCGAAAGGCCGGTTCAATTCGGTAGAGACTTTCTGGTTGATGGTCGGTTTGAGGCGGTTCCAGTCAAATGTTGCGATCAACAAAATCACTATGGCGATCAACAACAAGAAAGTCCCTGTGATGGCGGCGGTTATTTTGCCTGCTTTAGTCATGTGTTATTTCCTCACTTCTTCCCTTGCCTGTCCTAAAGATAGTTCAGCCAGACGAAAAAGGAGGATGACCGCGCCTCGTAATACCACGTATTACGGGAACAGTCTGGCATTACAGGGTCAGAATCACCTCTTCGAGCGATATCAGCGGCACGGGTCGAGAAAGAAAATAGCCCTGGGCGGCAAAGGCGGGCGAACGCTGCACATCACGCCACTCTTCCAGCGTCTCCACGCCCTCGACAATAACGCCGCGGCAGTAGCGGTTCATCAGTTGCAGCAGCAGAATGAACAGGTTGCGCCCCTCCGGGGACTGACGCAGCATGACGAACAGCTCGCGCGCCACTTTAATGTAGTCATAACGCACTTCGCTCAACGCTGAAAAATTGGCCATACCGGTACCAAAATCATCCAGCCACAGCGGGCCGAACTCACACATCGAGGCGAAAGAGGAGTCTTTCGGCAAACGAATATGTTCCACCAGTTCGAAACGCAGCCAGGGTAAGCGCTCCATCGCTGCCAGAATGTCCGGCTGTCGTCGCATGGCAATCAGCGTAGGGCCGTCGACATTGACCGATGCCAATAAGTGATGGCGAGTGAAAAAATCCGCTTTTTGTTCAAGCTGATGAAGTTGTTCTTTCACTACGTCAATGCGGTGTCGAACCGCTAACTCCGCGAAATAACGATCCGGGGCAATACGTCTGGAAGGGTTATCAGGATGGGTGACGACAGTGAGAAGTTCAACCGCCATCAGACGGCCATCCGTCTGGTATATCGGCTGGTAAGTATAGGCACGCTCGCATTGCAGCCAATAGCGCCGTTCCTGCAAATTTTCTATACCTGCATCAGGAACGCGTAGCTGCTGGATAACCTGCTTTATCATCTCAGTTGTCCTGTTAATGGGAGTGTGACTGTCCGGACTCGTCAAAGGTTATCGGCGTTCAGGCAGAGAACTTTACCCTCGGTCCCTGGCAAAATAAAAACAGACCACGAAACTTGTCAAAAATACGCACTTGCTCAAAAAAATAATGGACCGATGTTTTAATATTATTGACCACTAAACATCCACAGCGCACACTAACGCTAATTTTTACAGATCAGGTTCACGACTATGTCTAAAAAGATTGCCGTGATTGGCGAATGCATGATTGAGCTGTCGCAGAAAGGCGCTGATGTTCAGCGCGGCTTCGGCGGCGACACGCTGAATACCTCCGTTTATATTGCCCGTCAGGTCGATTCTGCCGCTCTGGCCGTTCACTATGTGACGGCGCTGGGTACTGACAGTTTCAGCCAACAGATGCTGGAGGCGTGGCAGCATGAAAATGTGGATACCTCGCTAACGCAGCGGATGGAAAATCGCCTGCCAGGCCTCTATTACATCGAAACCGATGATACTGGCGAGCGTACCTTCTACTACTGGCGTAACGAAGCGGCAGCGAAATTCTGGCTGGAGAGCGAGCAGTCAGCGGCTATCTGCGAGACGCTGGCAACCTTCGATTATCTCTACCTGAGCGGCATTAGCCTCGCGATTTTAAGCCCAACCAGCCGTGATAAACTGCTGTCTTTATTGCGTGAATGTCGGGCCAACGGCGGGAAAGTCATTTTTGATAATAACTATCGCCCGCGTTTATGGACAAGTCGCGAAGAAACGCAGCAGGTCTATCAAAAGATGCTGGAATGTACTGATATCGCCTTCCTGACACTGGACGATGAAGACGCGCTATGGGGTCAGCAACCGGTGGAAGAGGTCATTGCCCGCACCCATGCGGCAGGCGTACAGGAAGTGGTGGTAAAACGCGGGGCGGACTCTTGCCTGGTCTCGATTCAGGGCGAGGCGCTCATTGACGTTCCGGCAGTGAAACTGCCGAAAGAGAAAGTGATAGACACCACTGCCGCAGGCGACTCCTTCAGCGCCGGTTATCTGGCCGTTCGTTTGACGGGCGGCAGCGCGACGGATGCCGCGAAGCGCGGACACCTGACGGCCAGCACGGTGATTCAGTACCGTGGGGCCATTATTCCGCACGACGCGATGCCGCAGTAAGTCATTCGCTCTTGCCCGGTGGCACTGCGCTTACCGGGCCGGCAGGCGGCAGCTTACTGTGCCGCCGGTGTCTCCGTCACTTCCGGATGCGTCTCATCTGCTTCAACAGCGGCGGCAGTTGTCGGGACCATGATTTCATCCCACGTCGCCTTTAACGCCTTCATATTAAATTCCGGCTCGCCTTGCGGTTGCAGCAAAATCAATGCCATCTCCTGCGATAGCTGCTGACGTAGATTCTGATTGAGCATATCGACGGTCAGGCTGTTGAGGAAATTCTGACGCAACTTCTGATACTGCTCCGGCGCGATATCCACCACCTGATTCTGCAGCGAGCGCATACGCTGTCCAGTCAAAATGTCAGTATCGGTACGCGCGTAGGTCGCGAACAGCTTTTGCAATTCGAGATTTTTCTGCGCCACCAGAGCAGTAAACTCCTCTTCCGACAAACCTTTATCGCGTACTTTCGCCAGTTCATTCGCCACCAGGCTCAAATTGGTATTGAGCTTATCATTAGGTGATTCAATGTTGATGGCGCACTGCGCGCGCAGGAACAGAACCCGGCAGTCAAACCCCAGGCCAATATCTTTCGCGTTATTTTTAGTAAGCTCTTGCTGGATATGCCAGAACAGCGCTTCACGCGCCAGATCCGCCTGCCAGTAGCGCAACAGCGCCGCCGATTCGCGAATCGGTTGCCACGGCGTATCCCACATAATGGAGAGACGATCCTGGCGCACCGCATCGGTCATAATGCTCACTGATTCCGCCCGCAGCGGCGAAAGCGTCGGCACCGGGGCGGGCGTTTCGCGTTTACCTTTCAGCGTACCGAACGTTTTATTGATCTGCTCGGCGACGGAGCGCGCATCAATGTTGCCGACAACAATCAGCGTCATGGCATCCGGGGTGTACCATTTTTCATAGAAAGCCTGAATTTTGGCTGCGTCTACCGGCTGCTTTAACGGTTCCGCGGGATCGTGCCCCAATAACGCCGATCCTTTCAGCCGATAACGCCACCAGCCCTCTTTAGTATCTGCTGGCCACGTCGCAACCATATCTTCGCTGCTTAACGCATGATTCACCGTCTCTGGCGTAATGGTTAATTTACCGGAGACGTTAGCCAGATAGGTCAGCGCTTCTTTCAGCAGATCGTTACGGTTATTGGGTAAACTGAGGTTATAGAGCGTGGAATCATAAGAAACAATAACGGGCGGCATGGGACGTTTCGGATCAAACCCTTGCTGCCATAAAGAACGTGCCTGTGCGGCATCCAGACCACCGCTTTGCGTCAGCGCGATACGGGGAATCGCATGGCTGAACCCGCTCTGTTGCGTACTTTCGGTGAGCGAACCGGTATTAACCTGGAGACGAACTTCAATACGATCGCTGGGGCGCTGAGGCGTAGCCAACACTTGCCACTGTAACCCATTAGCCAGCGTCCCCTGTTGCCATGCCGGATCGGGCTGGAGCGCATCTGCCTGCACATAGCCGGCAGAGGCCAACATCAACAGACTGCCCGCTAAGAGTCGAATTTTTGTGCCCTGCATGTGAACCCCTGATCAACAATCCTGGTAATAAAAAGACAGCCCCGGCAGGGATGCCTGAATATGACGTAAAAACACTTCGTGTTAGACCGCGAGAACCTAAAAATGTCACGGAAGAAGTGAAATAATCCCTAAGCATCATGCTGTATGCTTTGGGCGCAGGGGTCAATTATGCGCAAACACCCGCAGTCCTGGAAGGGACTACGGGCATAAGTGGCGAGATTAGGAGGAAATTTCGTGCGTTTTGCCATCCGGCGCACGATTATTAAGCACATCGTCCAGCTTTTGGTGATCTAACTCTTTCACCCATTTGGCAACCACCACCGTCGCCACGCCGTTACCCACCAGGTTAGTCAGCGCGCGCGCTTCGGACATAAAGCGGTCGATACCGAGGATTAACGCCAGTCCCGCAACCGGTAAATGGCCCACGGCGGAGATAGTGGCCGCCAGCACGATAAAGCCGCTTCCGGTCACGCCCGCAGCGCCTTTTGACGAGAGCAGCAGCACGACCAGCAACGTGATCTGGTGGAAGATATCCATATGGCTGTTGGTCGCCTGGGCGATAAACACCGCCGCCATCGTCAGGTAGATAGAGGTGCCATCGAGGTTGAACGAATACCCCGTCGGGATCACCAGCCCTACCACCGACTTACGGCACCCCAGTTTTTCCATCTTATCGAGCATACGCGGCAACGCTGACTCGGAAGAGGAGGTGCCGAGCACAATGAGTAATTCTTCCCGGATATAGCGAATAAATTTAAAAATGCTAAAGCCCGTTACCCGTGCAATCGTCCCCAGCACCACCACCACAAAGAGAATACAGGTGATATAGAAGCAGATAATGAGCTGCCCCAGTTGCACCAGGGAACCGACGCCGTATTTACCGATGGTGAAGGCCATCGCGCCGAATGCACCAATCGGCGCCAGGCGCATGATCATATTGATGATGCCGAAAATGACCTGCGAAAAACTCTCAATCACATTGAAAATGAGCTGGCCTTTGCTGCCCAAACGGTGCAGCGCAAAACCAAACAACACCGCAAACAGTAAGACCTGCAGAATGTTGCCGCTGGCAAACGCGCCGATCACACTGCCCGGTATAACATCCATCAGGAAGGCAATAATGCCCTGCTCCTTAGCTTGTGCGGCATAAACGGCCACCGCCTGCGCATCCAGCGTTGCCGGATCGACGTTCATCCCGGCGCCAGGCTGCACGACGTTGACGATGATAAGACCGATAATCAGCGCAATCGTACTGACAATTTCAAAGTAAAGCAGCGCGACCGCGCCGGTACGGCCCACCGCTTTCATGCTTTCCATGCCTGCGATGCCCGTCACGACAGTACAGAAAATGACAGGAGCGATGATCATCTTAATGAGCTTAACGAACGCGTCGCCAAGCGGTTTCATTTGTGCGCCCAGTTCAGGATAGTAATGGCCAAGGAGAATACCAATGGCGATTGCTGTCAGGACCTGAAAATAAAGACTTTTGAACAGAGAGGTTTTCATAGGGTGTCCTTGAAGTAAAAACCACAGGTCTTGTAAGGTTATGAGTAACCTGCGGCCTTAAAATAACACCCACACAACATGACAGAAATGCGCCAGGATCATAATTGAAACAAAAATGTTAAAAAGTTTGAGCTGGCTCGCACAAGCGCGACCTTTTTTAACTTTTGTAATCAGGATTTTCGTGCGACAGATACCGTTCTTCAAAGATATCCGCGGGAACGGGCCGAGCAAACAGGAAGCCTTGCGCGACGTTGACTCCCGCCTGTTCCAGCCACGCGCGTTGCGCCTCGTTCTCCACGCCCTCGGCAATCAATTGTAAATTAAGACTGCGGGCCATCAGGATAATCGCCGTCACCATACTGTGATCATCCGGTAACCCATCGACAAACATTTTATCAATTTTAAGGATATCGACCGGTAGCGACTTCATATGCTGTAACTGGCGCAGCCCCGCGTAACCCATGCCAAAATCATCCAGTGCGATACGCACGCCAGCATTACGTAACGGACGTAAGATAGCGACGGCAGCGTGCGGATCGTCGATACGGCGGCTTTCAGTGACCTCAAGAATCAGCGTACCCGGTTGAATACGATAGCGGTTTAACAATTCCAGCAGCTCCGATACCATGCCAGGGTGCATGAGCTGTAACGCGGAAAGATTGACGGAGAGCGGCAATGTCACGCCGCGCTCCTGCCAGGCGGCAAGCTGGCGACAGGACTCTTCCAGCACCCAATGGCCCACCGTGACCATCAGGCCGCAGGATTCAATGCGCTCAATCAGTCCCTCCGGTAATTCCCAGCTACCGTCCGGCTGCTGCATACGTAACAAGGCTTCGGCGCTTAATACGTTGCCGCTGCGCATCTCGACCTGCGGCTGCAGCCAAATAGCAAACTGATGATTATCCAGCGCGGTAAGGATATCGCTCTCTTCGGTAAGGCGCTGTTGAGCGGCCTCCATCTGCGCCGGGTCAAAGAACTGGATCTGATTTTTACCTTTTCGGCGCGCGGTAAACGCGGCGGAGACGGCGCGACCATAGAGCGCTTCGGCGGTCAGATCGCCATAATACATCGCAATGCCAATACTGCAGCTTGGGCGCAGTTGAATACCCTGAATGGGCAGTCGTTCATTAATGATAGTGAGTATTTGCTGACCTAATGTGATGGCGTGCCACGGCTCTTTGACGCCGTGGGCGATAATGGCAAAGTCATAGCCGCTGACCTGCGTAAGCACCATGCGCGGCGCCAGCACCGACTTCAGCTTCTCAACCAACGTCAGTAATAGAATCTCCCGCTGCGTTTCTTGCAGCACGCCTGCCGTGTCACGCAACGTTTCGCACGTCACGATAATAAGCGCGGTGGTCTGTTGGCGGGTGATAACCTGTTCCAGCAGCGCCATTAAAAAGGCTTTATTGGGCAGCTCGGAAACCGGAAAACGCATCGCGTTGTCCGTTTGCTCCTCGCGTTGACGCTGCATAAGCTGCTGGTTGAGGTTATAGCTGCGCACCAGCATCCCAATTTCATCATCCTGATGCAGACGCGGCAACGCCAGCTGATGTCCGATCAGCTCCTGCTGCGGAATGTCGTTCAGCTCGCGGGCGATTTTGCGCAGCGGATGCACAATCAGGCGGTTTACGCACCAGGCGATGGCCACCGTCAGGATCAGCGATAAAAGTAAGTAAATGGTCACTAACGTAGAGAGCGCGCTCATGACGAACTTGTACATACGGTACGAATCCGCCTGCAATACAAGGTAGGCCAGCGGTTGCGGATTGGCGGGACGCTCCAGCGAATAAACCGGCAAAGAAATTTGTACCGGCAGTTCGAAGAGACGCGTCACCATAACCGGGACGGGGCGTTCAGGAATGAAGCGCTTACGCAACGCCTGGAACTGATTCGGCAATACCACATCGGCGCGACTCACCACGCCCGCAGGTTTAATACTTTCCAGAATGGTTTCCGCGCCGGGGAGATCCGCTTTTAAAATCGCGGAAGAAAGAGGTTCCCGAACAGATCGCGCGATGCTTTCCAGTTGCGTAGCCGTGTTGTAGCGGTTCTGCTGTACCAGATGGAACAACAAAACGGTGCAAAAGACAAAAACAAACACCATGACAACGGCCGCAACCATTGCCATCTGTTTAATTGTTAACGAGCGGCTGACGCGCAAATTGACTCTCCCTGGATATCCCGGACTGCCGCCTGAGTATACCCGATTGCTGCGGCATTAAGAGAGGCTGTATCTGAAAAGGACTTTTCTGAATAACGGTTAATGATAGCGTCTGATGGCGCTGCGCTTCTCAGGCCTACGATGCCTGTCAATTCGTAGGCCTGACGCAATGATTACCAGTCAGCGTAAGGCACCAGAGGCTGCGGCGGTAAATCCATATCCCCCTGCCAGCCCGCCGCGGAATAACGGACATACAGCAGCAGATGACTGGGGGTATAGTCTTTCGCCTGCTGAATATCGACAGCCGTACCCACAAACCAGTTGGCAGTGACCCGGCGTTCAATGAGGGCCCGCGCGGTATAGCCAAATCCCTGGCTGCTACCGCCGCCGTTGGTCTGGTCACGCGCATCCTCCTGATAATCCGCCGGGATCAAATTCATCAGCGGATAACGCGGCATGGTACGGTTGCGGGAGTGCGACCAGGATACCGAGCCGCCTAGCTCCCACGACCAGTTTTCCGTACGCTGCCGCCACATCACCGGCACCGCAAACGACAGGTATTCCTGCGGGCTATAATAACCGCCCTGACCCAGTGAATAACCGCTCAGATCTTTGTCGTAATGCCAGATCATGTTATTCAGCCCGACGGTAACGCGGCGGTTATTCTCGTTAATCACCTTATAGTAATAACCGGTCATCCAGCGCACGCGCCAGTTATCTTCCACATTTTTACCGCTCAACTGGTCGCCGCTGAGCGACGCCCAAACACCGTTTGCTTCGCCTTTATCATAGCTGAGACTGACGCCGCCGCCGTTGGCCCGCACGCCGCCCCATTTGGTGCCGGTATTGCTGCTGGCGTCCTTTTGCCCGCCAAACGCCAGCAGCGAGCTGGAGATCGGGCGACGATGCGCGTTCAGGGTATAACCCAACGGCCCGATATCGTCGCTATAGCTGACGCCGCCGACCACATCAACGACATTAAAGCCCATCGGCGTCGTGCCGATATCCCAGCGCCAGGTCTCATTCTGCCAGCCGACCGCCACGCTCGCGCCCGTATCGGCCTGGCTACGATGTCCGCTGCATTTCTCCAGCGTACAGGTACCCCAGTTATTATCGTATTTTCCATCCGCATCCGTAGAGAAGCGGCCAACATCCATATTCACCATATCAGTACGAAAGAACGCCCGCCCGTCCGACCAGGGCGCATCCACCTGAAGCATCGTGGTATGCGCCTTCAGATCGGAGTAGCCGCCAGTCCCGCTCGCCCCCCAATAATCGTGCGCCAACGTGACATTGAGATCCTGCTGACGGTACAACTCCGCCGCATCGCTACGCACGCCGCGTTTTAGCCAGTCATCTTTTTCATCATTGCGCGTCAGGCGGGTAAAGGTATCGTTATCCTGGGGACGAACCGGCGTAATCGCCGCGGCGACCATTGCGTCTTTGTAGGTCTCCAGCGCCCGCTGCGGCTCGCCCGTTTGCGCCTGAAAAGCGGCGGCGTCACGCAATACCATCGCGCTTTCCATTGATGGCGGCTGTGCTTTTGCCTGCGGCGTAATGCGGTTGAAGGTCCGCGCCGCCGCCGTGATATCGCCAAGCTGGAGCTGCGCCTGCGCGACGCGGCGCTGCATGTTAAGAGAGGTGATTTGCGACGCAGGCAGCGCCGCCAGTTGAGCGCGCGCCGCAGCGTTATCGCCCTGTGCGATGTCGATTTCCACCCGCCCCAGCATGGCATCGACATTACCCGGCTCCCGCGCCAGAACGGCGTCATAAGCGGCGCGGGCCGCCTCATTATCGCCACGCTGCTGCGCCCAGTCCGCCAACGTTAACTCAATGCGCGTAGAGGGAGGCTGCTGACGTAACAACGCTTCCGCTTCGCGTTCTTTGCCGCTATCGCGCAAGCGGTTAGCGCTTTCCAGCACCTGGTTACTTTGCAATCGGCCCGCCAGTTCCTGAATATTGCTGTTCCACTGGCTGGTCGGCAGGGTATTGAGATGCGCCAGCGCCGCCCGGTCCCGATCGCTGCCGGAAAGATAAAGCCCATAAGCATAGACCTGTTCCGGATCGTTTGGCTTCTGCTGCGCCAGAGAGCGCATTTGCGCATCGGCCTGGGCGTGCTGCCCGGCCTGCCACAGATCGCGTGACAGTCGGTACGTCACCCACACGCTCCCCGGATCTAATGCCAGCCGACGACGGTGCAGTTCTGCGGCCTGCGCCCATTTGCCCTCGCTTTCCAGCGTTTCCGCCTGCTGCGCCAGACGGTCATTTTCCAGACTGCGTTCGATATCGTCGATACTGCGCCGCTGGCTGGCGGAAAGAGAAGCGATAAACGCGGCGGCTTTTTGCGGCGACTGCTGGCGATAAAGATTCGCCAGCCCGCGTACAGCATTTGTATTACCGCTATCCATACGCAGCGTCTGCTGATAATAACGTTCGGCGGCGGCATTATCTTTGCGCGCCATCGCCACATCCCCCAGCCCCAGCACCGCGTAGCTGTCGGTGTTATCCACTGCTCGCGCCTGCTGATAGAAACGCTCCGCCTGGGCTAGATTATTCGCTTTTAAGGCCGCGTCGCCCTGCTGAATTAACAGCCAGTAGCGATTGACCTTCAGCAGACTCTCCCACTTATCGCGGCTGCTGCTGTGCGGCGCCATCGCCAGCGCCTTTTCAAACTGCGCGACGGCGCGGGCGCGATCGCCACGCTGTGAGTATGCCTGCCCCAGCGCGCCGACCGCCTCGCTGTCGTCCTGCCGGGCGCTCACCGCCTGCTGCAATTGCGCAATGGCCTTACCGCCTTCTCCGGCATTAACCGCCGCGATGCCCTGCGAGCGCGCGCGGAACGCCGGATCGGCTAACTGTTTTTGCTGCTCGCTAAGCTGGGCGCGGGCGGCAGACACGCTATCGCCTTCGCTAAACTGCGTCAGATAGTCTTGCAACGCTTTTACGCTGGCGTCGCTCACCGGGAGATCTTTTATCTGCTGGTACCAGATGGCGGAGGCCGCGCTGCGTCCCGTACTGGATTTCGCCATCTGTTTTAGCACCGCAAATCCCTCATCGCGCCGCCCGCTGGCGAACAACAGTTGCGCCAGCGCATTTTGCAGAGCGTTATTACCCGGACTGACGGCATTGATTTTCTGTAGCTGGTTAATCGCTTCGTGACGGCGGGCGGGCAATTTCGCCACGGTCGTCCAGTATTCGACCGCCAGTTCGCCCTCCGGCGGATAACCTTTAAACAGCTTGTCGTAGCTGGCGATCGCTTGTTCAGTATGGCCGGTCGTCGCCAGTAAACGCGCCTCCTGCAAAGACTGACGTCCTTGCGGCGTGGAGAGCAGCATCGCGGTGCGGGAAGATTGATACGCCGTCGACTCCGGCGCCAGTTGCGCCAGCCGGTCAAGTAGCTTCTGCGCCCCGTCGCTATCCCCCTGGCGCAACAGATAGCGGAAACGGGCGGCGATAACCTGTGGATCATTGGGGTCGATCAGCTCCAGGCGATAGAGCGACTGACGGACTAAGTCCTCACGGTGCGTGGCCTCGCCCAGCCGAACCTGCTCCAGCAACTGTTGCTGCGCGGAGGTCGCTGCGCCGGCAAGCGGTGTTAGCGCCATACCAAGCGATAAACCCAACAATGCCCGAGAAACGCCCCTTTTGCCAGGTAAGGCGTTTCGACCTCCAGCCGGCAAAAAAGCGTGCATGAGACTTAACGTGAACTTACGCATTCCTGGCCCCAGTCAGGTAATAATTCACCTTTGACGGTGAAGCGAAAACGGTGCTGATCCCAGCCTTGTCCAAAGAGAGTCAGCACATAGTTGTAATAGGCATCGCTGCCAGGAAAATGGTCTGCGACCCGCTGTCGCTGCACGGCCTGGGCGTCGCGATTTTGCAGGAAAGGCAGTAAGGCGGCGGAAAACCCGACCGGCCCCGTCCCTTGCGCGTTCCCGCTGACGACATCCACTTTCTCCGGTGGAACGCCGTTTTTCATCGTTAACGTCGCCATCGGTTTAAATCGCGCCAGTAAACGCGCTTTTTGCGGATCGCCATCATGCATCATTCCCGCCCATAAATAGACGCGAATCGCATCGTAGCTACTGATCAGCGTCTTTTCCGCTTTCAACTGCCAGCCTTGCTTGCTTTCATAACGCACCCAGTCCGGCGAGAAACCTTTCGGCGCGGTTTCCAGCAAAAGCCGCAAATTGGTTTCCCGTAGCGTCGACCACGGCGCGCCAAAACGGCTAAAGTATTGCGCCAACTGCGGCGGCAGATAGCTTGGGTTAAAACGCCAGCTATTCGCCTCGGCAAAGCCGATTTTGCCAGGTAGCAGCATTGAGCCCAGCCCCGGCACATTCACGACCTCTTCGCGGGCGATGCGTTTTAGCAACGCCGTGCCCACCTCGGTATAACGCGTCTCTTTCCACAGACGACCGGCCTCCAGCAGCGACCATGCCATCCAGATATCGCCGTCGGACGCGGAGTTGCTGTCCAGCACCGACCAGGTGTCGGGATCTTTTTGCCCCCACAGCCAGGCGGGCAGATGTTCACGCAGCGATCCCTGCGCCAGATTGTTTTGCGTCCAGTTAAACAGTTGCGCGAACGCCGGTCGATCGTTCGCTGCCAGGGCAAAGAACATGGCGTAGCTTTGCCCTTCGGAGGTGGTAATTTTTCGCGCATCGCCCGGATCGATAACGCGTCCCTGCTGGCTAATGTAATCTTTCTTGAACTGTTCCCACGCAGGCCAGCTACAGGCTGCCTGCGCATTTATTGCCGTCAGCATGACGAGCATCGTTATCCATCCGCGCAGCATAGTCATCATGCGTTACTCATGGTCAGGGTCGAGACGACGGCGACTGAGAATACGTAGCAGACGCCACAATACCCACGCCAGTAATACCACACTGAGGGCCGCCAGTACCGCCAGCAGTACCGGGTGATTCGCCAGCGCATACCACAGCCGCTCAAACCACGGCAGATGTCCGACGTAATAGATATCGCCAACGCGCAGACTGTGAACGCCGGACTCGCGGATCACCGCCACGGAACCAAACATCGCGGCGCGTTTACCGCTGTCATTCACGGCGTCGTTCAGTAGCTGGTAGCCGCGTGGGCTGTCAGCCAGCAGAGCAATCACGCTGCGCTGATCATTAAACGGCGACTGGAAGCCCACCACCGCCGCCATCGGGCCGCTGGCGGTGACGGTGGACTGCGCATCCGCCGCGCGATCGGCCTCATCCGGCATAATCGACGGGAAAGCGGTCTGCCGCATCGGGGTTTTTACCCAGCTTTGTGTCGCCTGCACCAACAGATCGATACGCTTATCGTCTTTTAGCTTGCCCGGAATAGCGCCAATAATCAGCAGATCGGCGTCTTTGTCGGCTATCTGAGCGCTATCATCGGTGATGGTCAGATTAATTGCCGGGAAACCGGTCTGCCCGCCAATGGCACCGACCGTATTCAGCAGCGTTTCCATTTGCGCTTCGGTTGGGGTCTTCGGCATCACCGCCAGCGTGTCAGACAGGTCGGCCATTCGGCTGAACGGGAAACCCGCATTGGCGAACGCGCGTAAATCCGGCATCGCGATAAAGTGGTAATATTTCGAAAAATCGATAGTGGAGTCATCCCCTATCACCACATGATTCGGTACCGGCTGGAAGGTAATACAGTTGTCCACCGACCCGCCCGGCATCGGATTCATGTAGCGGAAGTCAAAACGTAGTTGGTTCATCGCCCCCAGTTTGAGCGCCGGAATAGACACATCCGTTTTACCATCCAGCAG
This sequence comes from Salmonella sp. SAL04157, assembly GCF_046551635.1. Taxonomy (NCBI): domain Bacteria; kingdom Pseudomonadati; phylum Pseudomonadota; class Gammaproteobacteria; order Enterobacterales; family Enterobacteriaceae; genus Salmonella; species Salmonella sp. SAL04157. The sequence continues at coordinate 210,947 of NZ_JBGDVS010000005.1, read as the reverse complement.
TCCCTGAAGTACCGGCAGGCGCAACAGGAGTCGATTAGTTTCCTGCGTGCTGTTAAGGCTAAAGGCTTGCAGGAACTGGTTATTCAGACTGATATCCAGCCGTGAACTGTCTTTGGTCGGCGGCGAGGTATAACGGTAGTTGAGATCCATATCAATACCGTTGCTACGCAGCAAATAGAGGTCCGGCGGCAGATTCAAAGAAACGTTGATGGGCGCCGGCTCCAGCCCACTCGACTGGAGCTGCTCTTCATAGGTTTTCAGCTCGCCAAAAGTGACCGGGCGATCGGTACGCACCCAGTTCGGCGCATCATACGGTTTGCGCGCCAGCAGCGGTTTTACATCGTTGACCACCACTCTGGAACCACGGAAGAGAATATTCCCTTGCGCGATACCTTTTGCCGCCTGCAACAGGTCTTTATCATCTCGACCAAACACAACCAGCAACTTCACATACGGATTATCCGGATGGCTCATCATCTCGATAACCGGCGCGTTAACCGCAGGATGATCGCGTAGGAAATCGGGGCGTCGATCGTTGGTGGCGAACACGATCGCATTGCGATCCGGCAGGTGATTATACAACACCGGGAAGCGCTGACCGCGCCAGCCCGCCCGCGAGCCAAACCAGGACGCGACAATAGAAGCCGCCTGCTGCTGCGTCAGATCCGGCATGTCAGCAAACACTATCGGCAACGTCACCGGACGGTTATCCCGCGGATCGAAAAACGGCACCGGAAAGTGGGACAGATCGTTATTCACCGCCAGCATGTTATAGGTCAGATCCAGGGCGCTATTTCGCCCGATGTCTAACCACAGAGTACTGCTGGCCGGGTTTTCACACACGTCGCGATAGTGGCCGACAAACTCCAGCCGCACCCGGTTAAAGTCGGTGATAAATAGCGGATTGATAGGTACCTGCGCCAGCGTCTTTTTCCCCAACTGCTCTTTTGTCACCGGCAGTACGCCCATCAGTTCGTCATTGAGATAAACCTTGAGCTGCGACTGAACCGGCAGGAGCGACGGCGAGGGCGTATATTCCAGATTCAGCACCGCTTTCGACGCCACTTCATCGCTGCGCATACCAAATTCAATGCCGCCGTTAGGGTTAACGCCACGCAGCGCCATACTACCCGGCGGCGGCGCGATTTGCGCAAAGGTCAGCTTGACCTCGCGCGAAGGCGCGGTCTGCGCCACGACGGGCGCCTCAGTTGCGGGCGACTGCGCAGGCTCGGTGGGTTCAGCATTTATCAATGGCGGCGTAGCAGGCGCCGCCGCCGTCATGAAAGCAGGAAACGCGCTTAATCCTATTACCGCCGCACACATCCAGGACAATTTTCTTTTCATCGCATTATCATCATTGTTGAGCCTGAGCCATAACCCGATCCGACGGCTGTATCGCCGCTTGCCGCTCCGGGCGACGCGGAATAAACGATACAATCCAGGCAATTAACGCCGTCAACGATCGGAAAATTACTTTTACTGAAGGCGGCGCGAATTCCGCGAGGTGGCGATATCCGCGGAAGCCCAGCTTCAGAATATCCAGCAAGCTTTCCAGCGGTTTATCTTCCGGGAAGCTATCTTGCCAAAGCGCCCACGTATCGGCGCGCGCGAAGGTACACTGCACAAAATCAATATGTTGTTTGGTGGTGAGCGGCATCAGTTGTAGTCCGACCTCATTGCCCGTTACGCGCACCACCTGCGTTGGAAAGACATATTCCTGCTGCCCGCGTTTAAGCAACAGATTCACTTTCTGCCCTTCCAGCACCTGCGCCTGACCGTTGATCTTGATGCCTAACCCGCCGTCGGAGAAGTCATGTACGGTACAGGAGAACAAATGTCCATCTTCGCGGGCGATGGCCCCCGGCATGGCAATCTCGACCCGATGCGCGCGCCTGACCTGTTTACTCTCTACCGAAACCGCAACCGCGCCGCCGAGAATGACCAGGTTGTAGAAGACCCACACCAGGCTAACGATGACGGTCAGCGTTTCATTTTCCGGCCCGTAATAGTATCGCCATACGCCCGCCGCCACGCCGAGCAGGTTAAGCAAGACAAGGAAGATATACGGACGCGAGATTACCCAGTCGACGTACTTCTCTTCCACCAGCCCGCCTTTCGCCGTGACGTTAAATTTCCCTTTGTGCGGATTGATCAACGCGACCAGAGTCGGCGGTGCGATATACCATGCCAGTACCGTTTCATAGATTTCACTCCAGAAAGAGTGACGATACTTGCCCTGAATCTTCGAGTTAGTCAGGCTGGCGTGGACCATGTGCGGTATCACAAATAGCGCAATCATCAACGCAGGCGCATAAATGATATAGGCGTGCAGCAGCAGAAAAGCCAGCGGCGCGGTCAGAAAGATCAGACGCGGAATGCCGGACAAGAAATGGAACATCGCGTTGAGGTAGCACAGCCGCTGTGCCAGTTTTAAGCCTTTACCAAACAGAGGGTTATCGAGGCGGAAAATTTGCACCATGCCCCGCGCCCAACGAATACGCTGCCCGATATGCGCCGACAGGCTTTCCGTCGCCAGCCCCGCCGCCTGCGGAATGCGCATATACGCTGAGGTATAACCTCGCCGGTGCAGCCGGAGCGAAGTATGCGCATCTTCCGTCACCGTCTCAACGGCGATACCGCCAATCTCATCCAGCGGCTTACGGCGAATCACCGCGCACGATCCGCAAAAGAAAGTGGCGTCCCACATATCGTTACCGTCCTGCACCAGTCCATAAAACAGCGTGCCTTCGTTAGGCGTTTTACGAAAACGTCCCAGGTTGCGCTCAAACGGGTCCGGGGAGAAGAAATGATGCGGCGTCTGCATCATCGCCAGCTGTTTTTCTTTCAGGAACCAGCCCATTGTCATTTGCAGAAACGAGCGTGTCGGCACATGGTCGCAATCGAAGATCGCCACAAACTCGCCTTTCGCGTGTTTTAGCGCATTGTTGATGTTGCCGGCTTTGGCGTGTTCATGCGTGGCGCGGGCAATGTAATGCACGCCGACATGCCGGGCAAACTGACGAAATGATTCGCGTCCGCCGTCATCAAGGATCCAGATATTCAGCTTGTCCTTCGGCCAGTCAATGCCAAGCGAAGCGTAAATGGTATTTTTGACCACGTTAAGGTCTTCGTTATAGGTCGGTACAAAAATATCCACCGTCGGCCACTGCGACATCTCTTTCGGCAACGGCACCGGTTGACGATTTAACGGCCACACCACCTGGAAGTACCCCAGCACCAGCACAATCCAGGCGTAGGTTTCCGCAAACAGTAGGATCATCCCGCACACCAGACTGACCGGGTCGTCCCAATTTAGCGTCGAGGTATAGCGCCACCAGATATAACGACAGGAGACCGTTAGCGACAGCACGATGAGCATCAGCGCGGAAAAGCGTCCCGGCATACGTCGTACCAACAGCGCAACGCCCCACAGCAATAGCAGAAAGATAAATTGCGATAGCGGGTTAAATGGCTGCGTAATACAGATCAGCGCCAGTATCAGTGAAAAGGTCACGATAACGCCCAGAATAAAACGCCGGGCGCCGTTGCTAAGATGTCCCAGCTCTTTTTCCTTTTCCAGATGCGTTGTCTTTTGGCGCACCCGTTCCGGTAAGGTATCCATCCATTGATGGTAACGTCCACGAACGTCCTTCAGGCGCGCAAATGACCGCCAGCGCGGTTCATGACGTTCTTTAGTCGACGAGATCATCACCAGCCAGAGGGTCTGAATGAGGTAGCGGGCCGGGTCCAGCGGGCGCGGGCGGGCGGCGTTAATATGCGGGTAAAGCGCTTTATGCCCGTCGCGAATACGCTGCCAGCGCGGATGCTCAAGCGGAAACACTATCCACGCCAGAATCATCCACAGGCAGCCGAGCGCTGCGCTAAACGGCGACGCGCCGTGGCGGCGGTAACCCTGATAGCGCTCGCTCAAACGCGCGCTAACCGGCGGGATAAGCAGCCACCGGGAAAGGGCGCTCATCGCAGGCTCCCGGCGGACGTTTTGTCGCCCGCATCATGCAGCAGGCACCAGTTCGCCAGCGTTAACACCTCTTCGGCGGCTAACGAATCGCTGCGATATTCGCCTAACGGCTGTTTCGACGCCATGCACTCCGCCATCGCCTCATCGCGATGGATCACAATGGGCAGCAACCGGCGCTGGCTTTGCAGCCAGACCTGGTACAGATCGTCCTGTAACTGACTGCCAATGCGTAAGTCATTGATCAGAATATGCGCTCCGGCAGGCAACGCCTGCTGATGAAGGCGAATATGGCAGTTAGCGTCAACCCGGGCTACCGCCAGCGTATGGTCGCAGAGGCTCACCAGTTGCCGTGTCAGCGGTGACGCGCCGTAGGGCAAGTCCAGTAAAATCCAGCTATAACGTCCGCTCGCTTTCAGCGCCTGGATAGCCGATCCGATCTCTCCCAGAGTCTCCTGCCAGGCCTGCGGATTTTCCCGCTCTTGCGCGGTGAGCTGTCCAAACGGCAGTAGATCAAGCTGTGAGGTATAACGTAATCCGGCATCGCGCCAGTCCTGGCCGTCCAGCAACGATCGCGCCCAGCCACCCTGATGGACAAAGTCGACGTTAAACGACATGCGCAGCAGGTTATCGGGGCTGGCGTCAATCACCAGGACATTTTCCCCTAAGATTTGTAACGCCCAGGCGAGTGCTGCGGTGAGAGATGTGGTTCCCACCCCGCCGCGCACGCCCTGCAGTCCCAGAATCGCCATTCATGGCTTCCTTAATGAATGTGGTTGCGCAAATTCAGCCAGGAGTGGCCATCTTTTAATCGCCGCCGCCAACTGTTCGCGTTGGGAAATATCGGTATAATCTATTTCGGGTAGTGAAAACGCCTGGCTTAATGCCAGAAAATCATTTTGAAAAGTGTAGCCCAACGTTGGATCGGACTGAGCGCCAGGTTCATTGTTATACATTCTGGTTGCTCCTTTTTAAATATTTCTCACTGGCAGCATTACGCCCCGTCGTCAATACGGGAGAACGCGCATTTTTCATCTTTCCGTGACATCATTTATAATGTGTAAAAATGCAAAGCGCAGAGTTACAGGGCATCCTGCCGGACAAATTGATTCACATGCTAAATCTGATGCGTTTTAATTTCAATGTTAGGTTTATTTCTGTGCTTTCGCTAGTAAACTGATAAACAGTTAAAATAGTGACATGAGGGACACTGTGGACCCCGTATTTTCTCTCGGCATCTCATCATTATGGGATGAACTGCGCCATATGCCAACCGGCGGCGTCTGGTGGGTTAACGCCGATCGCCAGCAAGATGCCATCAGCCTGGTGAATCAAACGATTGCGTCACAAACGGAGAATGCAAATGTCGCCGTCATCGGCATGGAAGGCGATCCTGGCAAAGTAATCAAATTAGATGAATCTCACGGTCCGGAGAAAATCCGCTTATTTGCCATGCCGGATTCAGAAAAAGGGCTATACTCTTTGCCCCACGATTTGCTTTGTTCTGTTAACCCGACGCATTACTTTTTCATTCTTATTTGTGCAAATAACACGTGGCGGAATATAACGTCAGAAAGCCTGCATAAATGGCTGGAAAAAATGAATAAATGGACTCGTTTTCATCACTGTTCATTGTTGGTTATTAACCCTTGTAATAATAGCGATAAACAGTCCTCGTTGTTGATGGGCGAGTATCGCTCACTTTTTGGCCTCGCCAGTTTACGTTTTCAGGGCGACCAACATTTGTTCGATATTGCCTTCTGGTGTAACGAAAAAGGCGTCAGCGCCCGACAGCAGTTATTGCTGTGTCAGCAGGACGAACGCTGGACGCTATCCCATCAGGAGGAGACGGCAATTCAGCCGCGTAGCGACGAAAAACGCATTCTTAGCCACGTCGCCGTCCTTGAAGGCGCGCCGCCGCTCTCGGAACACTGGACGCTTTTCGACAATAACGAAGCGCTATTCAACGACGCGCGCACGGCGCAGGCCGCGACAATTATTTTTTCGCTTACACAGAACAACCAAATCGAGCCGCTTGCTCGTCGCATTCATACTTTGCGGCGCCAGCGGGGAAGCGCGCTGAAAATTGTCGTGCGCGAAAATATCGCCAGTTTGCGCGCCACCGATGAGCGCCTGCTGCTGGGCTGCGGCGCGAATATGATCATTCCCTGGAACGCCCCGCTTTCACGCTGCCTGACGCTTATTGAAAGCGTGCAGGGGCAGCAGTTCAGCCGTTACGTACCGGAAGACATCACCACGCTACTGTCGATGACGCAGCCGTTGAAACTGCGCGGTTTTCAGCCGTGGGATACCTTCTGCGATGCCATCCATACGATGATGAGCAACACCCTGCTCCCCGCCGATGGGAAAGGCGTTCTGGTCGCGCTGCGCCCAGTGCCGGGCATTCGGGTTGAGCAGGCGTTAACATTATGTCGGCCAAACCGAACCGGCGATATTATGACCATCGGCGGCAACCGTCTGGTGCTGTTTTTATCATTCTGCCGGGTCAACGATCTGGATACCGCGTTAAACCATATTTTCCCTTTGCCGACGGGCGATATTTTCTCTAATCGTATGGTCTGGTTCGAAGATAAACAAATCAGCGCCGAGCTGGTGCAGATGCGCTTATTGTCGCCGGAACTGTGGGGAACGCCGCTACCGCTGGCAAAACGCGCCGACCCGGTAATAAATGCCGAACACGATGGCCGCATCTGGCGTCGTATTCCTGAACCCCTGCGATTGCTCGACGACACCGCGGAGCGTGCATCATGATGACCATCAGCGATATCGTGCAAATTATTCTTTTTTGCGCGCTGATTTTCTTTCCGCTGGGCTATCTGGCGCGTCATTCGCTACGCCGTATCAGTGATACGACCCGGCTGCTATTTGCCAAACCTCGTTATGTAAAACCAGCCGGAACTCTGCGCCGCGCTACGAAAGTCAAGGCAGACAAAAAATGACTCAGCATACTCAAACTCCTTCAATGCCTTCTCCGCTCTGGCAATACTGGCGCGGTCTTTCCGGCTGGAACTTCTATTTTCTGGTCAAGTTTGGCCTGCTGTGGGCAGGCTATCTGAATTTTCATCCTTTACTGAATCTGGTATTCATGGCGTTTCTGCTCATGCCAATACCAAAGTATCGCCTTCACCGGTTGCGCCACTGGATTGCCATTCCCGTCGGCTTCGCGCTGTTCTGGCATGATACCTGGCTGCCCGGCCCGCAAAGCATTATGAGCCAGGGGACGCAGGTGGCGGAATTCAGCTCCGGTTATCTGCTCGATCTGATCGCCCGTTTTATTAACTGGCAAATGATCGGCGCCATCTTCGTACTGCTGGTTGCCTGGCTATTTTTATCACAGTGGATTCGGGTCACGGTGTTTGTGGTCGCCATCATGGTATGGCTGAATGTCCTGACATTAACCGGCCCGGTTTTTACGCTGTGGCCGGCAGGCCAGCCAACCGATACGGTGACGACGACTGGCGGTAATGCGGCCGCTACCGTCGCGACAGCGGGCGATAAGCCGGTCATCGGCGATATGCCTGCGCAAACCGCGCCGCCGACGACCGCAAATCTGAACGCCTGGTTGAACACCTTCTATGCCGCGGAAGAAAAGCGGAAAACGACGTTCCCGGCGCAGCTTCCGCCTGATGCGCAGCCGTTCGACCTATTGGTCATCAATATTTGTTCGCTCTCCTGGTCGGATGTCGAAGCGGCAGGCTTGATGTCACATCCGCTATGGTCGCACTTTGACATTTTGTTTAAACACTTTAATTCCGGTACGTCTTACAGCGGCCCGGCGGCCATTCGTCTGCTGCGCGCCAGCTGTGGTCAACCATCGCATACCCGACTTTATCAACCAGCCGATAACGAATGTTATCTGTTTGATAATCTGGCGAAACTGGGCTTTACTCAGCATCTGATGATGGATCATAACGGTGAATTTGGCGGCTTCCTGAAAGAAGTTCGCGAAAACGGCGGTATGCAAAGTGAACTGATGAACCAGTCCGGCCTGCCAACCGCCCTGCTGTCATTCGACGGCTCGCCGGTATATGACGATCTGGCGGTCCTGAACCGCTGGTTGACAGGGGAAGAACGTGAAGCCAATTCCCGCTCCGCGACTTTCTTTAACCTGCTGCCGCTGCACGATGGCAACCACTTCCCCGGCGTCAGCAAAACGGCGGATTATAAAATCCGCGCGCAGAAACTGTTCGATGAACTGGACGCCTTCTTTACCGAACTGGAGAAATCCGGGCGTAAGGTGATGGTGGTGGTCGTACCGGAGCACGGCGGTGCGCTGAAGGGCGACAGAATGCAGATCTCTGGCCTGCGCGATATTCCCAGCCCCTCCATCACCAACGTCCCGGCGGGCGTGAAATTTTTTGGCATGAAAGCCCCGCATGAGGGCGCGCCGATTGATATTAACCAGCCGAGCAGCTACCTGGCGATTTCCGAACTGGTCGTACGCGCCGTGGACGGTAAGCTCTTTACCGAAGACAGTGTGAACTGGAACAAGCTGACCAGCAATCTGCCGCAAACCGCGCCGGTTTCAGAAAACGCTAATGCGGTGGTGATTCAGTATCAGGGTAAGCCCTACGTTCGTCTGAATGGCGGCGACTGGGTGCCTTACCCGCAGTAAACCGAAAAAGGCCGCAAGGTTTCCCCTGCGGCCTGGTTCGGGCGCATGTTGCCATTACGGCGGACAGACGCTCAAAACGCGTTACTTCCTGTCACGTAGCCAGTTGACGATCACACTGGCGATAATGCCAGCAATGATCGGCGCCGCCAGATCGTGCCAGAAGGCCACGCCCAACTGCGTAAGCGTCATATAGCCGCCTTGTTGCAATGGCAACCGTTCGCGGCTATCCTTGATGTGTTGAGGATCAAGTTTAGCCTCCGTCAGGTTGCCAGGTTTATACCAGTCAACGTGCGGAGGTTTTCTCTTTCCAGCAACCAATGCCGCCGGGGATCAAGCCCCCGCAACATTGCGCCTCACCGGGTAAACCCGGCTTGCTGCTGATATTACGGCAAAATCCCCGTCCCGGCACGGCGCTAACGTGCAATCTGCGTGACGCTTCGCAGACGATTACTTTTATTTGCCAGAATACATTCAGCATTTCTGAGGCTGGCAGTCAGCCGCTCAATTCTGTAAATTATGCCTCCTCGCGGCCAGTCCCGGTGATACCGAAACCCTCGTTCAGCATCCTGCGTCTATGACATATTCGCCTGTTGCGCCAGAGGAATGGCTAAAAGTAGGTATTACCGACGAACTTATCCGTCTTTCAGCGGGACCTGAAGATCCCGACGATATTATTCATGACCTTGAACGCGCCAGCAGAAAAGCAGCATTCTGACGATTGCTCGGCGAACCGCTGTCACCGGTTTGCCGCATCGGGTATCAAGGCACTATAGCCTGGTTATAGGCAGCATTCTTTATGAGAGAGCTGCGTATATTTTGGGCAGGGGGCTCTATGCAGGACGACACATTACCATTAAATAACAGTAACGCTACGACCACACCGCTTTCAACGAGATTACCGTTTACAAAATATGATTTTGGCTGGGTGCTCTTGTGTATCGGTATGGCGATCGGCGCCGGTACCGTCTTAATGCCAGTGCAAATCGGTCTCAAGGGGATCTGGGTATTTATTACCGCTTTTATCATCGCCTATCCCGCTACCTATATTGTGCAGGATATTTATCTAAAAACGTTATCTGAAAGCGAAACCTGTGACGATTATACGGATATTATCAGTCACTATCTTGGCAAAAACTGGGGCGTTTTCCTCGGTGTAATCTATTTTCTTATGATTATCCACGGGGTGTTTATTTACTCCCTGTCGGTGGTGTTTGATAGCGCCTCCTATATCAAAACCTTCGGCCTTACTGAGGCCGATCTTTCGCAGTCTATTATCTATAAAGTCGCGATTTTCGCCGTGCTGGTGGCGATTGCCTCCGGCGGGGAAAAATTATTATTTAAAATTTCCGGCCCGATGGTGGTGGTAAAAGTCGGGATCATTCTGATATTCGGTTTTGCGATGATCCCACACTGGAATCTTGATAATATTTCCGCCTTTCCCGCCGCATCGGTTTTCTTTCGCGACGTACTGCTCACTATCCCATTTTGCTTCTTTTCTGCGGTCTTCATTCAGGTACTAAACCCAATGAACATCGCCTATCGTAAGCGCGAACCTGACCGTGTGCTGGCCACCCGGATGGCGATTCGCACGCATCGCATTAGCTATATTACGCTGATTGCCATTATTCTCTTTTTCTCGTTCTCGTTTACCTTTTCGATTAGCCATGAAGAGGCGGTATCAGCGTTCGAGCAGAATATTTCCGCCCTTGCGCTGGCAGCTCAGGTAATCCCTGGCCATATCATCCACATTACCTCTACCATCCTCAATATTTTTGCCGTACTTACCGCGTTCTTTGGTATTTATTTAGGTTTTCACGAAGCGCTTAAAGGTATTGTACTGAATGTATTGAGTCGTATTATGGATGTCAAAAATGTCAACCCACTGTTACTGACATCTGGAATCTGTGTCTTTATCGTGGTGACTCTGGTTATTTGGGTTTCGTTTCGCGTCTCAGTATTGGTCTTTTTCCAGTTAGGCAGTCCGCTTTATGGCATTGTCGCGTGTATTATTCCCTTTTTCCTGATTTATAAAGTAGCGCAACTGGAAAAATTACGCGGCCTGAAAACCTGGCTTATTCTGTTATATGGAATATTGTTGTGCCTGTCGCCGTTATTAAAATTGATTGAATAAGTCGTACCGGAGAGCCATGCCCGGTGGCGCTACGCTTACCAGGCCTACAGGTACGGTGTAGGCTTGATAAGGCGCAGCCGCCATCCGGCATAAAACGCAATTAACTCAGCGGTTTCTGCGGACTTTCATCCTGATCGACGGCAAAGCAGGCCACCAACTGGCCGTCGTACTCTTTAAGCTGCGGCTGTAACTGCGTACAGGGTCCGAAGCGACGGCTGCAGCGGGCGTTGAAGGCGCAGCCCGGCGGCGGGTTCAGCGGGCTCGGCAACTCGCCGGTCAGCTTAATCCGCTCACGGCGATCGTCCGGATTCAGCCGCGGCGTGGCGGAGAGCAACGCCTGGGTATAGGGATGACGTGGATTGTTAAAAATCTGCTCTTTGGTCCCTTTCTCCACGCAGCGGCCTAAGTACATGACCATCACTTCATCGGCGATGTGTTCCACCACCGACAGGTCGTGCGAGATAAAAACATAAGACAGCCCCATATCCTGTTGCAAATCCATCATCAGGTTCAGCACCTGGGCGCGCACCGACACGTCGAGCGCGGAGACCGGTTCGTCGGCAATCACTACGTCCGGATCAAGCATCAGACCGCGGGCGATAGCGATACGCTGACGCTGGCCGCCGGAGAACATATGCGGATAGCGGTCGTAGTGCTCGGTTTTCAGCCCCACCTTCGCCATCATCGCCAGCGCTTTTTCACGACGCTGCGCTTTACTCAGGCTGGTATTGATCAGCAACGGCTCTTCCAGAATTTGCCCCACTTTCTTGCGTGGGTTCAGGGAACCGTAGGGGTTCTGAAACACAATCTGAATTTTCTGCCGCCGCAGTTTCTGCGCGTGCGGATCGTGTTTGAGCAGATCCTGCCCCTGGTAATAAAGCTCGCCGCCGGTTGGCGTTTCAATCATCGTCAGCAGGCGGCCCAGTGTGGATTTTCCACAACCGGACTCCCCCACTACGGCCAGCGTTTTACCGCGTTCGAGATTAAACGACACGCCGTCCAGCGCTTTTACCAGCCGTTCCGGAGAAAAGATCCCCTTCTTCACCGGATAGTGTTTTTTCAGGTCGATAGCCCGCAACAGCGGCTGTTGCAAGGTGGCCTCATGCGTACTCATAGTGTGGGCCTCCCGGCATCATCAAGTGGGTAATGACATTTTGACTGACGTCCATCGTCCAGTTGGTTGAGAGCAGGTTCTTCCGCACGACATCTGTCCGTGGCGTAGGGGCAGCGCGGGTTAAGCAGACACCCCGTCGGTCGGTCATATTTCCCCGGCACCACGCCCGGCAGCGACGCCAGACGCGCTTTATCTTGCGCAAACTCCGGCAACGCGCGTAGCAGTGCCTGCGTGTAGGGATGACGCGGCGCGCGGAAAATATCCTGCGCAGCGCCAGTTTCGACGACCTGCCCGGCGTACATGACGATAATTTTGTGCGCCGCTTCCGCCACCAGCGCCAGGTCATGGGTAATCAGCACCAGCGCCATGTTCTCTTTTTGCTGCAACTCCAGCAGCAGCTCAATGATTTGCGCCTGAATGGTCACATCCAGCGCCGTGGTCGGTTCATCGGCAATTAACAGCTTTGGTCGACAGGCTATTGCCATCGCAATCATCACGCGCTGACTCATGCCGCCAGAAAGCTGGTGCGGATAGACATCCAGACGAGAAGCCGGATCGGGAATGCCCACCTGGTTCAACAGGTCAATCGCTCGCTGACGACGGGTTTTCTTGTTCCCGCCCTGATGTACCTTGATGGCTTCCATAATCTGAAAGCCAACGGTATAGCAAGGATTGAGGCTGGTCATCGGGTCCTGGAAAATCATCGCCACTTCAGCGCCCACCAGGTTGCGACGTTCCTTCTCGGAAATGCGCTTCAGATCCTGTCCGTTAAAGAGCAGGTTTTCCGCCATCACGCGGCCTGGGTAATCGATAAGCCCCATAATCGCCAGCGAGCTGACGGATTTGCCGGAACCAGACTCGCCGACAATACCGACCACCTCACCCTGCTTCACGCTGTAGCTAATGCGGTCGACGGCTTTGAACGGTGTCCCTTCGTCGCCGAAGTGCACCGATAATTGATCTACATTTAATAACGCCATCTCGAACCTCTTACTGCTTCAGTTTGGGATCGAGCGCGTCACGCAGACCGTCACCCATCAGGTTAAATGCCAGCACCGTCAGCAGAATCGCCAGCCCCGGGAAGGTCACGACCCACCAGGCGCTTTGCGCGAACTGCAATACGTCAGAGAGCATGGTGCCCCACTCCGGCGTTGGCGGCTGTGCGCCCATGCCAAGAAAGCCGAGGGCGGCCATATCGAGAATGGCGTTAGAGAAACCGAGCGATGCCTGAACGATCAGCGGCGCAAGGCAGTTCGGGAAAATATTGACGAACATCTGACGCATCGCGCCTGCGCCCGCCACACGGGAGGCAGTCACATAATCGCGGTTCACCTCTACCAGAACCGCCGCGCGGGTTAAGCGGACATAGTGCGGCAGCGCCACAAACGTCAACGCCAGCGCCGCGTTGCCGATGGAGGGGCCGAAGATCGCCACCAGCACCAGCGCCAGCAGCAGGCTCGGCAGGGCCAGCATAATATCGACCACGCGCATGATGATGTTATCGACCAGACCGCCGAAGTAGCCCGCGACCAGGCCGAGAATAATCCCCATCACCAGCGACAGGACGACCACCAGACAGCCGACCAGCAGTGACAAACGCGCGCCATACATCAGGCGCGAGAGAACATCGCGACCAACATCATCCGTTCCCAGAATATGCGCCCAACTGCCGCCTTCCTGCCAGACCGGCGGCGCCAGCAGCGCATCGCGGAACTGCTCTGCCGGGTTGTACGGCGCAATAAAGTTGGCAAACACCGCAATCAGGATCACGATGAGAACATACGCCAGCCCGACGACCGCGCCTTTGTTGCGTTTGAAATAGTGCCAGAACTCCCGCAATGGCGTCATGGGCGCCGGTGCGGCATTAACATTATTTTCAGTAACCTGTGACATGATGGCCCCTTACTTCTTATGCCGAATACGCGGGTTCACCACGCCGTACAGCAGGTCTACCAGCAGGTTGACGAGAATAATCATCGTCGCTACCAGTAACACGCCGCCCTGCACTACCGGATAATCGCGGCGTTGCAGCGCATCGATCAGCCAGCGCCCCAGACCGGGCCACGAGAAGATAGTTTCTGTCAGAATCGCGCCCGCCAGCAGCGTCCCGACCTGCAGGCCGATCACGGTGACGACTGGCAGCATGGCGTTACGCAGAGCATGGACGATAATGACGCGCATCCTGGTCAACCCTTTGGCGCGTGCGGTACGGATGTAATCCTCCCCCAGCACTTCCAGCATCGACGAACGGGTCATACGCACAATGACGGCCAGCGGGATTGTGCCGAGCACCATCGCAGGCAGGATCATATGCGCCAGCGCATCAATAAAGTTACCCTCTTCGCCCCAGATAGCGGTGTCGATCAGCATAAAGCCCGTCAACGGATTGGTATCATCAAGGAACACCATATCGCTCACGCGCCCGGAAACCGGCGTCAGGTTCCAGTGGACGGAGACCAGCATGATCAGCATCATGCCCCACCAGAAGATAGGCATAGAGTAACCGGTCAGCGCCAGGCCAACGGCAGTGTGATCGAAGATAGAACCGCGCTTCACTGCGGCCAGCACGCCCACCGGAATCCCCACGGCGACAGCAAAAATCATGGCGCAGACGCCAAGTTCCAGCGTCGCTTTAAAGCGAGGCACAAACTCGTCCCACACGGGGATTCGGCTTTTCAGCGAGATGCCTAAATCGCCATGCATCACCCCCCAGATATAATGGAGGTACTGCTGCCACATCGGTTTATCAAGACCGAGTTCAGCCAGCAGTTGAGCATGACGCTCAGGGGAAATACCTCGCTCACCCGCCATGATCATCACCGGATCGCCGGGGATCATGTGGACAAAGGCAAAGGTGAGAAGGGTAATACCGATAAACGTCGGGATAACGAGTCCCAAACGTCGGAGAATGAACTGCAACATAACCCGAATTCTCTCTCATGACGCACGGCCTGGAACCGTGAGTCTGTATTGCTCACAAATCTTATCCCACGCAAACTGCATCGCGGATAAAGCATTACGCCGGATGGCGCTGCGCTTATCCGGCCTACACAACACCGGGGCGCAGCGCTCTTTTAATTATTCGACAGAGACGTTTTCGAAGTGATGTTTGCCTAATGGATCAACCACATAGCCTTTAACTTCTTTACGCACTGGCTCATAAACCGTGGAGTGAGCGATGATCAGCGCTGGCGCCTGGTCATGCATCACGACCTGGGCCTGTTTATAGAGTTCAATACGCTTGTTGTGGTCATCGGTCGCACGCGCAGGCTGAATCAGGTCTTCAAACGGCTTGTAGCACCATTTTGAATAGTTGGAGCCTTGCTGGGCGGCATCGCAGCTGAACAGCGTGGCGAAGAAGTTATCCGGATCGCCATTATCGCCGGTCCAGCCCATCATCACCGTCTGGTGCTCGCCATCTTTAGCGCGCTTGAGGTATTCGCCCCATTCATAGGTGACAATTTTGGCCTGAACGCCAATCTTCGCCCAGTCCGCCTGGATCATTTCCGCCATACGACGCGCATTCGGGTTATAGGGACGCTGTACCGGCATCGCCCACAGATCGATGGTGAAGCCTTTTTCCAGACCGGCTTCTTTCAGCAGCGCCTTCGCTTTTTCCGGATCGTAGCCGTAGTCTTTAATATCGTCGTTGTAGCCCCACATTGTCGGCGGGATCAGGTTTTTCGCCGCAACGCCCGCGCCCTGATAAACGGCTTTGATGATGGCCTCTTTATTCACGGCATAGGTCAACGCCTGGCGAACTTTGACGTCATCCAGCGGTTTTTTCTGTACGTTATAGGAGAGATAACCCACGTTCAGACCGGCCTGCTCCATCAGGTTGATGTTTTTATCTTCTTTCATGCGCGCAATATCCGCCGGGTTCGGATACGGCATCACCTGACATTCGTTCTTCTGCAGTTTGGCGTAACGCACAGAGGCGTCAGGCGTGATGGAGAAGACCAGACGGTCGATCTGCGGCTTCGTGCCCCAGTAGCCGTCAAAGGCTTTGTAGAGAATGCGGGAATCTTTCTGATATTGCACCAGTTGGAACGGGCCAGTGCCGACCGGGTTCAGATCCACTTTTTCCGGCGTACCGGCTTTCAGCATGTTGTCAGCATATTCTTTGGAAAGAATAGAGGCGAAGTCCATGGCTAAATCGGCAAGGAACGGCGCTTCCGGACGCGTCAGCACAAACTGCACCGTGTGATCGTCTACCTTCTTCACTTCGCTAATCAGATCCGGCAGCCCCATGCCTTCAAAGTATTCATAGCTGCCGCCAGACACTTTATGGTACGGGTTCTGCTCGTTTTTCTGCCGGTCAAAAGAGAACACGACATCATCGGCGTTCAGCTCGCGCGTCGGTTTGAAATCCTTGCTGGATTGCCATTTCACCCCTTTACGTAGGTGGAACGTATAGGTTTTACCGTCTTCGCTGATATCCCACTTCTCAGCAAGACCCGGGATCACTTCCGTGGTGCCGGTTTTGAATTCAACCAGACGGTTATAGATAGGTACGGAGCTGGCATCATAGGTGGTGCCAGACGTAAAGAGCTGTGGGTTAAAGCCTTCCGGCGAGCCTTCTGAACAATAAACCAGGGTTTTGGCCTGCACGCTGGCTGCAACGGTCATGGCCACCAGGCTCAAACCAAGCTTCAGCATCCCTGACTTCTTCAAGGAAATACTCATTCTTCTGCTCCAATAATTGTGATGTATGTTGTTTTGCCCTTTGCAAAGGCTTTTACCGCCCGGCCTTTTTTGTTTTTTACCTGGTCAGGTCAGTAGTGAGAGGTGGGGATTCCGTTCGCATAATCGACTGAGTTGCAGTGCGGATTCTCCATAAAATGCCCCTCATTCCCTACAATCTGTCAATAGAATGTCAAAACGTCAATACAGGTAACCAGCTTTTACAACAACGGTGAGAATTAACAAACAAAGATTAAAAAAAGTTCAGAAGGGTATTTTCAGCAGGGAAATTTGTGCTATAGGCAGAAAGGCAGAGTTATTCACTTAATATTTTGCAACAGTTAGTGATTAACAATTAGACATTAATTGAAAAATTTCTTTCGATATGTTGATTATCTGAGCGATTAATACCACTAACGCTAAAACGCACAGGCGAAAATGCTGAGGTTATCCATAAGCCGTGTGCAAAAAAGAGTTATCCGGACATTGAAAAACACCATCGAATATGTCACAAAATTGTAAATAAGTAGGCCGTCGTGCGGCCTACCGCGATCACAAAAACTAACTTTTGACCCTGGCCTGCGTGCGCTTTTCGCTCCAGTTAAACAACGAGTTCACCAGAATCGCCGTCAACGTCCCCGCTGCCATGCCGTTGCCAAAGACCATCTGTACGCCCGCCGGGAAATTCTGATACAGGCCGGGTACCAGTATAGGTAGCATTCCCATGGCCAGCCCCATCGCCAGCGCGTAGGTTTTACCCGGCGTATGCAGTGGCTCACGCGCAATCATATCAATACCGATAACCCCGATAATGCTGAAGACAATCACCGCCGTACCGCACACCACCGAACCTGGCAGACAGGTCGCCAGACGTACCAGCGGCGCGAATATGGCAATCAGGATTAACAACCCTCCGGCAGCCGCAGTCACGAAACGCGATTTCACATTAGTGGTGCGTACCACCCCAATATTTTCGCCGGAAGTGATAATTAAGGAGGTGCCAAAAATCCCCCCCAGCAGCGACATTACCGCATCACCACGAATGGTACGTGGAATCGCCTGCTGCACATTTTGCGTGGAATTGACTATTTCCGCGGTAGCAATCGTTTGCCCGGTTGCTTCAGCCATAGAGATGACCGCGTAAATCAGTAACGGCAGCGAGGCGGAGAGATCAAAAATCGGCCAGCCGAACGGCAAAAGCTGTGGGAAACTAAACAGCGGCCCGTGACCAACACCGCTAAAATCGGTGCTACCCAGCGCCATTCCCAGCAGCGTTCCCGCTAAAAGGCCGAACATCACCGCCAACTGGCGCAAAATACCGCTAAACGCCAGCGCGAAAATCAGCGTTATCAGGATAGTCCCCAGCGATAAAATGATACTGGTTGGATGAGCGAAGTCGGCGCTCCCTGGCTGGCCAATGATCAACCCGCCGTACAGGCGAATAAGGTTAATCGACACCATTAGCAGCATGATGCCAATGATAAAGGGGGGAAAATGGTGCAGGCAGCGGCGGAAAATCGGCAACGCGATAAAGTAGAACAGCGAGGTCAGAATTACGGCGCCAATCGCGGTCTGGATATTGGTCTGTAAAGCGATCGCAACGAAAATCGCAATCGGCGCGCCCCCCGGTACCATAATAAACGGCAAACGCGCGCCCACCCCTTTCACACCCAGGCTTTGCAAAATAGCGCCCAGACCGCACATCAGAAAGGTCGCGCTAAGTACCGAGGCGGTCACCGTATCGGTAAAGTGCAGCGCTTTGGCGATCAGAAAGACGGAGGTAATGGGGGTGGCGGCAACGACCAGCACATGCTGAAGCGCCAAAAGTAAGGTGGTTTGCCAGGGTAATGCATCGTTATCCGGCGTAGTAAGGCCAGGCTGCGGCATGATTAACTCCCATAAAACATCAAAAAAATAACCGCCAGCGCGGGCTGGCGGTCTGCATTATTTCAACCAACTAATGGCATCAGCGGCATAGCGATGCGCACGGAAGGCGCTGTTCTGTTTTCCAGGAATAATGCCTTTACTGAGGTGCTCCGGATATTCATTAAAGAACGGAATGATATATTCCCATACCGTTTCGCCTTCCGGGGTGACTTCAAACAGGCGGCCAAACGCCGATTCACAGATAAAGGTGTTGCCGTTCGCCAGCCGCTGCGCGCTCCCCATATACGGCGAGAAAAACGCCGGCGGGAAGATATCGCGATACTGCCAGGTAATCGCTTTGGTCTGCGGATCGAACTCCAGCACCGTGGAATGCGGCGAGGTGACGCCGGGACGCAGGTTGCCGTTATCGAAAACCAGAATCGACCCGTTCTCCATCTCAACCGGCGTGTGCTGCTGCGCTACCACTTCCGGCCCTGCATGCCAGATAACCTTCCCGCTCTCTTTATCCACGGCAATGACGCCAGACGTAGTGCGCAGGCTCATCAGCACCAGGCCATCACGGGTGACGGACAGGCCGTTAATCATCGGCCAGTGGCGGCGATCGAAAATATCATGAATCGGGAAATCTTCCGGATTCAAATGCTCCCAGGCACGCCATTCCCAGACCACTTCACCGTCGCGATTGACCTCTTTGACGACGTCGCTCTGAATCACGCCGTCCGGCGCATCACGTCGCGGGTCGCCGCCGGTAACACGGGCGGCGATATCGGCAGGTAACGGCGACGCGGCGGTATACAGCAGGTTACCGTTTTCCAGCCACTGCGCATCGTGGTGATGGTAAATATCTTCGTAATGCCAGACGATTTCGTTATCCGGCGTCACTTCATAGAAGTCGCCGCCGTGCCAGAGATCCCACGCCGGATAGAGGTTCGCTGAAGTGCGGTGGCTGCCGTTATAACCCAGATTACCGTTCGGCAGCAGCACCGCATCACGCCCGGCGCGAACCGGAAGCTGCCACTGATGCGCGACTTCGCCCTGCTCGTCCACCAAGTAAACCCGCCCTTCGGCGGTTTGCGGCGCAAAAAGCGTATAGCCGCCAAAGCTCTTCGCATTATCAGCGTAGATAAGGCCCGCCGGACGGCGTCCAAGGGTGAAAGTCGAATCCTGAGTTAAGTGTGCCACATCGCCTCCTGAGGAATAAATTTGCGCCAAAATACCCCATTAAAACGTTTTAATGAAGAGTTTTTTTACGATCCTCACCGAAAAAAAGCAAACGTTACCGTCTGGTAAATATGCTACCCTGTGCGCAAATTTTCGCAGGTCAGGAAGCAGATGGCTGTTCAAAATAAAAAACGCGCAAAGTTGATTGATGTTGCCCGCCATGCAGGCGTGTCGCCAGGGACGGTATCCAATGCCTTGCACAACACCCGCTTTGTCGAGCCGCAGACGCGACGGCGTATTGAAGAGGCCATTGTTGCGCTCAACTACACGCCGAATATTCGCGCCCGCCAGTTGCGAACCGGCAAAACCAATACCATTGCCTTGCTCTCTTCGGTGCCGCTGGCGATTGCCTCCGGCGCGTCACGACTGGGATTTATGATGGAGGTGGCGTTAACGTCCGCGATGATGGCGCTGGAAAAACAGCATGCGCTGATTCTGGTGCCGCCGGGGGCAAATCCACTGGATGCCGTCAGCTTTGACGCGGCGATCCTGATTGAGCCGGCGGAGAACGACCCGCAGCTCCAGGCGCTGGCGCAAGCGGGCATTCCCTGCGTCACCATTGGCCGCACGCCGGGCACCGACACGCCTGTGCCGTGGGTTGAGCTGCACTCGGCGGCAACAGCACAGCTTCTGCTAACGCATCTGGAGGCCTCCGGCGCCAGCAAATGTGCATTATTTGTCGGTAACACACGGCGAACATCAGTTCTGGAGAGCGAAGCGGCTTACCAGCGCTGGTGCGCGGGACGCCAGGCCCCCGTCGTCTACTCTCTCAATGAAAGCGAGGGTGAAAATGCCGGCTACCAGGCCGCGCAGCAGCTATTACAGGCACATCCCGACGTTGACGGCGTGCTGGTGCTGATCGACACCTTTGCCAGCGGCGCGGTACGCGCTTTTCAGGAACAGGCAGTCGCTATCCCGGAGCGGATGCGCGTGGTCACCCGCTATGATGGTATCCGCGCGCGCGAATCGCTGCCGCCGCTGACGGCAGTGAATATGCATCTTGATGAGGTGGCGCGACAGGCAATCACGCTATTATTTGATTTGCTGGCGGGCAAGAAGGTCAGCCACAGCGACGGGATCATGCCTGAACTGGTGGTGCGAGCGTCAACCTGCCGGTGATAGAGGATGACTCGCCACTGCGTGGCTCGCCCTGCGGGCCGTTGCTGACGCAACGTTCTCTCGCTGCGCTCGAGTCGAACCTCTTGCCCCCGGAGGTTCTCATCCTCGTCAGGCTTCCGATACAAAACAACCCTGCTCATTGAGCAGGGTTTCTGAATTTGGTCGGTGATAGAGGATGACTCGCCACTGCGTGGCTCGCCCTGCGGGCCGTTGCTGAAGCAACGTTCTCTCGCTGCGCTCGGGTCGAACCTCTTGCCCCCGGAGGTTCTCATCCTCGTCAGGCTTCAGATACAAAAAACCCTGCTCGTTGAGCAGGGTTTCTGAATTTGGTCGGTGATAGAGGATTCGAACCTCCGACCCCTTCGTCCCGAACGAAGTGCGCTACCAGGCTGCGCCAATCACCGAATGCGGGCGCATCTTACTGCTCAGGCGCACGCCCGTCAATCCCTTAGTCGCAAAATACAATTCAATCGGCGAGAAAGTCGGCAGACAACCTACTTCGCGGCGACTTTCTGCGCATCGGGAATATGGCACCAGTTGTTGTTCTGGTTAATGCCGCCATCCGGCGATGTATACCCCAGGCAGCCCATTATCGTATCGTACAGCTCCACATGACGACGCGGCACTTTGATCTCCGCCTGCTGTTTCAGGTGAGCGAACATCTGCGCATGTTGCGGACTGGCAAGATATTTATCCGACATCCATACCAGCATCGGAACACGGAATTGCTCCGGCGGCGCCATATTGCGCGGCGTACCGTGCAAATGTTCGCGTTCGTTAATCGACTCGCCGTGGTCAGCCGCGTAGAACACAATCGCTTTTTTATCACGTAGCTGATCGAACACACTGGTAATAAAGTGATCCACATAGGTCACGGAGTTATCGTAAGAGTTGATCATCTGCGCTTTCGTGCAGCCGCTATCGACCCCAATACATTCGGGCTTCCACTGAGCGTAGCTGCGCGGATAACGTTGCGTATAGTTAAAATGCGACCCCTTAGTATGCAGGATAATCAGATGCTTACCCTCCGGATTCTGGGCAAGCGAGTTCTGCATCTCATCAATCAACAGCATGTCATCAACCGTTTTACCGCGGTTACGCGGCTCGGCGCCGATCTGCTCGCGGTAGGAGATATTATCCGCCATGGTATTGCTATAGAACCACATCTCGCTCTGCATGGCGTACAAATCGGAACTGAATCCGAGCTGTTTGAGAACGGCAAACACATTCTGCTCTTTTAAGGTACGCTGCGGGTTATTATCCGCCCCGCCTTCCCGTACAAACATACAGCGTAAAGAAAGCTTCGTCGCGGTATCGCAGGAATAGCCGCGGAACGCCGCCAGATTTTTTTCCTGCGCCAGCTTCGGCGTGGTATTACGCTCGTAGCCGAAAATCCCCATGTGATCCCAACGGGTCGTCTCACCGATAATGAAAACAACGTAGGTGTCATCCCCATCCTTCGGCGCAACATAGGTAAATTTCCTGGCCGGGTTTATTAACGAATTATTGTCCGACGACTCATCTACCTGCGCCCAGGCATACAGCCCTAACGCAGATAACCAGTTTGAAGGCAGATAGGAGTTCGCCACCACGCCGCCATAGCTGGGTAAGTCGATACCTGTCGCCCGTTCAACCTTTTTTTGCTGTATATCCAGCAGGCGGATAGGCGCCCACACCATTACGCCTGCGAGTACCACTACAGCGGCGCTGCGAAAACGCTGCCCCGGCGTACGTAGCTGGCGCAACAACGTGTAGCGACAGTGGTTACTCCAGATAAAGATGAGCGGAAGCAGGCTCACGGCAATCAGCCACAATACGAAGTGCAGCCCCACCACCTCTTTCGAGAGATCGATATCGGTGGTCATAACAGACGCAATAATGCCGTAGCCAATCACCACGTTCAGGAAGGTCATGTAATAACTGGCGCCAGCGGAAAACAGCACCACCAGCGTGGCCAGCACACGCCAGACGCGTCGGCCAAACAGTGAAAGAAGACGAAGTAAGAAGAAAGTGACCAGCACCGTGGCGCCAAGTTCGACAACTGCGGAGAGGCCTTTCCAAATGGTAAATTCTTGCGCATAACTGCCGAAACGGCGGTAAAACACGGCGCAATTCATAAACAGACCGATATAGAGCGCAAGCAAGAAACTAAGTTTCTGCTGCGTCATCGATTTAATGTATCTCATGCAAACAAACCCTGGGAATCGGGATAAAAACGACCTGTACAACGATTTTTTAATCAAACAGGTAAATATGCGGCTAACGCAGATGTGAGAAAGTCTACCAGCGCGGCTAAGTAGACCACAGGAAGCGCAAAAAGTGTCTATAGAGAATGTGATTGACCTATATATTTTTGTAAATATATAGACAGGGTATTAGATGAACTTCTAATAAGTCCAGGCGGCGGTTTATCTCGTTAAAAGCGAGCGCTCACCCCCAGGGTATACAAATAATCGCTATCCGTAGCGCTATTTTCCGCCTGGGAAAACGCCGCATACGCCGCCATGTGCGGGTTAAGTAACACGTCCGCGCCTACGGTGACATCCAACCAGTTTCCCGCCTGATTTCCTGCGGTCATACGACTCAACCCGGACTGCGCTTTCCAGATATTTTCCCCAAACTGTTGGTTATAGCTGATTTGCGCCCAGGGACGGACATCGCCGAACTGCGAGTTTACCCGCCAGCCTAACGTACTGACGCTGGCGTGCCATAACGGATCGGTAAGCGCTAATGTCGTCGCGCTATCGCCATATTCGTTATACATTGATGACGTCGAACCGTCGTAATGCAGCGCCGCGACCGGCCCAGTGGTCACGCGTCGGGAAAGCGGAAAATTCCAGCCCATACTGATACCGCTGGTCGCATCAAGCGGGGTTTCATCCGCCAGGCTAAGCACCGGACCCACCGTATTTTGCGTAGACTGAATACGTTCGGCCAGTATGTCGTTGTAATTCGGTTGGTGATCGCTGTCCCAGGTATAGCGTTCCGTCGTATGCCCCGGAGCCGCTTCAGCGATATATTCTTGTTGCCAGGCATACGTGGTATTGATAAAAAACGAGCAGGCCATAAGGCCCGCCAGACAACGCAATGTCCGGCGACCACGGCGTTTTCTTACAATCATCAACGCGACTCCAGAGTAGAGCCGAATTCGGCGATATTATTGTCATTGAATGAAGGATGTCGGGCATCAGCCCTGTATTAACTATTGTCCTTTTAGCGGGCCCGTCAAGGCGGGTTGAAGGAAATTTTCGCGGTAACCACAATAACGAGGAAGTCTATGCAGCGTTGCGACTGGGTCAGCCAGGACCCCCTTTATATTGCCTATCATGATAACGAGTGGGGCGTACCGGAAACCGATAGCAGAAAGCTGTTTGAAATGATCTGTCTTGAAGGTCAACAGGCCGGTTTATCCTGGATCACCGTGCTTAAAAAGAGGGAGAACTACCGCGCCTGTTTTCATCAGTTTAACCCGGTACGCATCGCAGCTATGCAGGAGGAGGATGTTGAACGCCTGCTGCAGAACACGGGCATCATACGACATCGCGGTAAAATTCAGGCCATTATCAGTAACGCCCGCGCCTGGCTTGCGATGGAGCAAAACGGCGAGTCTTTCGCCGATTTTGTCTGGTCATTCGTTGATGGCCAGCCGCAGATCACCCAGGCGGCCAGCCTGGGTGAGATCCCTACCTCAACACCTGCGTCCGATGCGCTTGCTAAGGCATTGAAAAAACGCGGTTTCAAGTTTGTCGGTACGACTATCTGTTACTCCTTTATGCAGGCGTGCGGACTGGTCAACGACCATATTACCGGCTGTTTTTGCCATCCGGGAGAAAAACATGATTCGCAAATCCCAGAGTGAAGACATGGCGTCTATTCTGGCGCTGTGGATGAAAAGTACCATTTATGCCCATCCCTTTATCGAAGAACGTTACTGGCACGAGAGCGAAGCAATTGTACGCGACGTCTATTTACCCGCCGCGCAAACCTGGGTATGGGAGGAAAATGGACAACTGAAAGGCTTCGTCAGCGTACTGGAAGCCCGTTTTGTCGGGGCGCTATTTGTC
The DNA here is from genome assembly GCF_046551635.1 of Salmonella sp. SAL04157. Classification (NCBI taxonomy): domain Bacteria; kingdom Pseudomonadati; phylum Pseudomonadota; class Gammaproteobacteria; order Enterobacterales; family Enterobacteriaceae; genus Salmonella; species Salmonella sp. SAL04157. The sequence goes on along the minus strand of NZ_JBGDVS010000005.1, from coordinate 186,116 downwards.
GCCCCCGACGCGTTAAGACACGGCATTGGCAAAGCGCTTCTGGAATATGTCCAGCAACGTTTTCCTCTGCTGAGCCTTGAGGTTTACCAGAAAAATCAATCCGCCGTAAACTTCTACCATGCGCTTGGTTTTCGTATTGAAGATAGCGCCTGGCAGGAGGATACCGCCCACCCCACCTGGATTATGAGTTGGCAGGCGGATCAAACGCCGTAAGCGGTAGCGCCGGGCCGGTATATTTCTCAAACCAGACCAGCGCGGTGTTGCCCGCACAACCGTTCCCCAGCCGGGAACTGGGAAGATCTTTTGTCAGGACGTTTACCGCGCCGTTTTTGCATATGCCGCCTGCGGTAGGTTCAGGGTCCGGCCATGCGCCTTCGTGAATACAGATAACGCCGGGCCGAATTCCGTCGGTAACGACCGCGCCCGCCAGAACCTGCCCGCGATGATTCCAGACGCGTACCGTATCGCCATCGACGATTCCACGCGTTGTCGCATCCTGCGGATGAATCGTCACCGGTTCGCGTCCGGCTACCGCATACCGCTCCCGTAACGAACTGTAGTTAAGCTGGCTATGCAGACGGTGCGCCGGATGCGCGGAAAGTAGCTGAACCTGCCCCGCATCAGCGTTCCCGTGCCACTCATCCGGCACCAGCCACATCGGATGGCCGGGACAATCCGCGTAACCATAGCTGGCAATGCGCGCAGAATAGATTTCGATTTTGCCGCTGGCCGTTTTTAGCGGATGGTTATCAGGATCGCGGCGAAAATCCGCGAAGCGCACAAACTGCGCGTTGGCGGGATTTTCCGGCATCTCCAGTAAACGGTTAGCCTGCCAGAATGCGGCAAACGGCGGCAGCGTCACCCCCTGGCTGGCGCCACGCTGGGCGGCAATATTGTAGAAAGTCTCCAGCCACGCCAGCTCACTTTTTCCTTCGGTGAACCGAGCGTAACCGCCGGCTTCCCACCGTTCGCTCAGTTCAGCAAAAACGTCAAAATCATTCCGCGCCTCCCACCGGGGCGACACGACCTGCTTCATCGGCGCCAAATGCTGATTGCTATAGTCGCCGGTCATGGTTAAATCGTTACGCTCATAGCTGGTGGTCGCAGGCAGAACAATATCCGCGTGTTTCGCGGCGGCCGTCCAGAAACATTCTGAGATAACGACCAGTTCCGGTTTTTGCCACGCGCGAATCAGACGGTTGGTATCCTGATGATGGGTAAAGTTCGCGCCACCCGCCCACCAGATAAAACGAATATCCGGGAAGCGGCGATCCATCCCATTGTGTTGGTAAAACCCACCGGGGTTTTCCAGCGCATCGACAATACGCGCCACCGGTATTTTATCTACCGCATCGACCCCGCCAGGGATGCTTCCCTGCATCGAGGCTAACACGGCGGCGCGGCGCGTCGGGTTTCCGCCGTTAGCAAAATGATAAGAAAAACCAAACCCGCCGCCAGGCGTACCAATTTGCCCCAGCATTGCGGCCAGCGTGACGATCATCCAGTGCTTTTGCTCGCCGAACTGCTGACGCTGCATTCCCCAACCGGCCATCAACATGGTGGTGTTATGATGAAATATTTCCGCCAGTTCGCGGATTTTCACCGCAGAAACGCCGCAAATTTCCGCCGCCCATTCCGCTGTTTTGGCCGTACCGTCGGTCGTGCCCAAAAGATAGTCGGCGAAGCGGTCATAACCTGTTGTGCAGCGGGCAAGGAACGTTTCATCCTGCCAACCGTTTTCCACCAGCGTATGGGCGATCCCCAGCATTAACGCTACATCGGTGCCCATATGTGGGGCGATCCACTCCATCTTATCGCCAAAAAAGTCGACGCTTTCCGATCGCATCGGATCGATGCAGATCAGGCGCTTGCCGCTTTGTCGCAACGCCGCAAAATAGTCGAGCCCCTGTTCATCCGAGGCATTCCAGGCAATTTTCAGAGTATTCAGCGGATTCGCGCTCCAGAGCACCACCACCTCGCTGTGTTCCAGCACCACCGGCCAGCTAGTCTGCTGCTGGTAAACCTCGTTGCCACCCACCACATAAGGCATGATAGCCTGCGCCGCGCCGGTGGAATAATCGCCAAGATGGCCGGTATACCCTCCCGCCAGCGCCATGTAACGCTGCAATAGCGTAGCCGCTTTATGCAATACGCCGTTCGAACGCCAACCGTAGGAGCCGGCGAAGATGGACGATGGCCCATAACTTTCGCGAATACGTTTGTGCTGAGCGTGGATCAGATCCAGCACGTCATCCCAACTTACGCGAACAAACTCATCCTGCCCACGTATGCCTTGCGGCTTATCGGGAGAAGCCAGGAACCCTTTACGCACCATCGGGAAGCGAACCCGCGTTTTACTGTGAACCTGGTCATGCACAACGGTTTGCAGGGAGTTTTGGTGTGCCGTCGGGAGTTCGCCATACGAGGCAAAAATGCGTTCTCCGTCGGTTTCAACGCGGACTGGCCCCCAGTGTGCGGCGGTCAATACCGAATGACGCGATGGTACGTGGGTCAAGGTTCGCTCCTGAATTATTGGGATTATTTATTTTGCCGATCAATGTTACTTACAAATTTCAGAGTTTTCCCTGGAATTTTCTTCATGTGCAGACGTCATAATCAACCGCCACGGTCGCTGTGGTAAAAATAAAAAAGTGATAAGGATTTAAGATGAAAAAACGTGTATTTGTGATTGCTGCCATCGTGAGCGGCGCCCTGGCAGTATCTGGCTGCACAACAAACCCTTACACCGGCGAACGCGAAGCAGGTAAATCCGGCATTGGCGCGGGTATTGGATCGCTGGTCGGCGCAGGCATCGGCGCGCTCTCCTCCTCCAAAAAAGATCGCGGTAAAGGCGCGCTGATTGGCGCGGCGGCTGGCGCGGCGCTGGGCGGCGGCGTGGGTTACTACATGGACGTACAAGAAGCGAAACTGCGTGACAAAATGCGGGGCACAGGCGTTAGCGTGACGCGAAGCGGCGATAATATCATTCTGAATATGCCGAATAATGTCACCTTCGACAGCAGTAGCGCGACGCTGAAACCGGCAGGCGCTAACACGCTGACCGGCGTGGCGATGGTGCTGAAAGAGTATCCCAAGACCGCCGTCAATGTGGTGGGCTACACCGACAGTACCGGTAGCCACGATCTGAATATGCGTCTGTCGCAGCAGCGTGCTGACTCCGTCGCCAGCTCGCTGATCACCCAGGGCGTCGACGCCAGCCGTATCCGTACCAGCGGAATGGGGCCGGCGAACCCGATCGCCAGCAACAGTACGGCAGAAGGTAAGGCGCAAAACCGCCGCGTCGAAATTACCTTGAGTCCATTGCAGTAAACTACCGTACCGGGTAAGGCAGTATGCTTTACCCGGCCTGCATTACTCCCTCGCCAGACCGGATACATCGCGCATCATTCGGTATTCATTCATCATTTACCACAACACGGCTGCCGACAGCGGGGAAATTGGCTGGTCGATGATGGCTAAACGGGTTAATAATAAGCCTGTTCCGGTTGGCGCATGCCGCGCTTACCTTTTGATTTACGGAGAGTCGCATGAAGCCGTCCATCATTCTCTACAAAACCCTGCCTGATGATTTGCTGCATCGCCTGGAGGCGCATTTTACCGTCACCCAGGTACCGAACCTGCATCCGGAAACGGTAGCGCGACACGCGCAGGCATTTGCCAGCGCGCAAGGCCTTCTGGGCGCCAGCGAAACCGTTAACCGCGCGCTGCTGGAAAAAATGCCGGCGCTACGCGCGGCGTCGACCATCTCGGTGGGATACGATAATGTCGAGGTGGACGCCCTTACTGCCCGCAAAATAGTCCTGATGCACACGCCTGCCGTTTTGACGGAAACCGTTGCCGATACGGCGATGGCGTTGATGCTGACCACTGCCCGCCGCGTGGTAGACGCCGCAGAACGGGTTAAAGCGGGTGAATGGACGGAAAGCATTGGCCCGGCATGGTTTGGCGTCGATGTGCATCACAAAACACTCGGTATCGTTGGGATGGGGCGTATCGGGATGGCGCTGGCGCAGCGAGCGCACTTTGGGTTTACCATGCCGGTTCTCTATCACGCCCGTCGGCGGCATCAGGAGGCGGAAGACCGGTTTAACGCCCGCTACTGCGATCTGGATACGCTGTTGCAGGAGGCTGATTTTGTCTGCGTGATCCTGCCGCTAACGGCAGAAACGCGACATCTGTTTGGCGCAACACAGTTTGCCAGAATGAAATCGTCCGCCATTTTTATTAATGCCGGACGCGGCCCGGTGGTCGATGAAAACGCGCTGATTGCCGCGCTGCAAAACGGTGAAATATATGCGGCAGGTCTGGATGTTTTTGAACAGGAACCGCTATCCGTGGATTCGCCCTTGCTGAACATGTCTAATGTCGTCGCGGTGCCGCATATTGGCTCGGCAACGCATGAGACGCGCTACAACATGATGGCCTGTGCGGTGGATAATTTGATTGATGCGCTGCAGGGAAAAATAGAGAAGAACTGCGTCAATCCGCAGGCGGCGGGATAACGCTACAGGCCCGATAAGCGCTGGCTTGCGCTTATCGGGCAGACTGTCATTACTGGGTCGCGTTTACCACCGCCGTCCAGGCCTGATTAAACGCCTGATGCTGCGAGGCCAACGGCCCAATCAGCGCATTATATTGGCTGGCCTGCTGTGAGGTCGGGAACTGAATGCCGTTCGCGACAAAGCTCACCTGCTCGCCCTGTTGCGCAATATAATCGCCCACTTGTACCAACTGCTGCGTAAAGATCTGCGCCGCCGGGATCAGCGGCTGCAAAGCATCTGCCGGCACGGTGACTACTTTTTTGTAGACCTGATCAAACACAGGTTTCAGGTCATCGGCCTGCTTTAACGCGCCATGCGCGGCATCAGCCTGCAGTTTTGCATTCTGCAACTGTTGCGCCAGCACGCCTAACGAACCATTTGCCTGCCGCAGCGGCTCACGTTGCGTCATATAATCCTGCGGAACGCGGATGGCGTTAACGCTATCGACCACCGGGCGCAGACCGGAATCCATCGCCTGGTTTACCTGCTGCGAGTAGCCATACAGTATCGCGTAATCAGACACGAACGGACCAAACTGTTTTTTCTGATCGGCCGTCAGCGTTGGTAAACGCTCTCCGCTACGCATTGCTGTATTCTGCAGGAAATCGACAAACGCTTTGCGCTGATCGCCTTCTTTATCAAAACACCCGCTCAGGCTAAACACCATTAATAACGCCACAACAGGCGCAAACCAGCGAGAGCAGGACTTACCTGTCGCCATTGTTAATACTCCTTTCACCCAAAAATGCGCACAACGACACCTGCGTGCCTGACGGTTTACAAGGATAGTCCAGGTCAGGCTTGCAGGATACCCTTTCCACGCGATCTTGTAGCGGAAAATTATGTTTATCTGCATCAATGCTTAATTTGTTATTTTATTGTTAATTTTTGACCTGGCACTGCGATAAAAAACGCGGCAAGAAAGCTTTCCAGCGGGGGATGTAATATTTTTTTAATCTTTACAATTATTTTCTGAAAGACGGATATACCTTCCTGGATCAAATTGTTAGCGTCCTAAAAGTCGCGTAGCGTAAGGCATCGAAACGAATCGATAGCGCTTCATGGCGGCGCGTCACCCCCCACCCGCAAGTTTCCCGACTATTCTTAAGAGGCTTCGATGCACTTCACGATCCCGCTGTGTGATTTACAGGAGTTCTCAATGGAATATAAAGATCCGATGTTTGAGCTGCTGAGCAGCCTGGAACAAATTGTTTTTAAAGATGAAACGCGAAAGATCACCCTGACGCAAAAACCCAATCCTTTTACCGAATTTGAACAGTTACGGAGAGGGACGGGACTAAAAACAGATGAATTTGCCAGAGCGCTGGGCGTAACGGTTGCCATGGTTCAGGAATGGGAATCGAAACGCGAAAAACCCACGCCAGCAGAGCTCAAATTGATGCGCCTGATACAGGCAAACCCACGCTTAAGTAAGCAATTGATGGAGTAATTTTTAACCCTTTCTGTTTTAACGGTCCTGCGCAAGGACCGTTTTCCCCGCTCGATTCCTGACCTGGAGAAATAAAGTAAAATAAAAGTTGCATCGCCCGGCATTACATGAGTTAATGTGCTCAACGGTTTGACGTACAGACCATTAAAGCAGTTTAGTAAGGCAAGTCCCTTCAAGAGTTATCCATTAGATACCCCTCGTAGTGCGCATTTCCTTAACGCTTAAAAAATCTGTAAAGCACGCCATAACGCCGAAAGGCACACTTATTTTTTAAAAGGTAATACACTATGTCCGGTAAAATGACTGGTATCGTAAAATGGTTCAACGCTGATAAAGGCTTCGGCTTTATTACTCCTGATGACGGTTCTAAAGACGTGTTCGTACACTTCTCCGCTATTCAGAACGATGGTTACAAATCTCTGGACGAAGGTCAGAAAGTTTCCTTCACTATCGAAAGCGGCGCTAAAGGCCCGGCAGCTGGCAACGTAACCAGCCTGTAAGCTTAAAAAGCTCAGAATTTTGAATCCCTGCCTGATGGCGGGGATTTTTTTATTCCAATTCCCCCTCTCCCCCCAGCATAACTTTGCATTACTTTACCCTGTGTCCCTTTGACCTTTCCCTTAGGGGAACCCCTATAGTAGGTAAGGAGATTGTTCACAAGGAATTGAAGTTATGTCGAAATCATCATGGTTATTACTTTTGGGTTTATGCGCCAGCGGCTCCGCGCTTGCGGCATCCGCAGAATCCGCTTTTCTGGCGCAACATGGGCTGGCGGGAAAAACGGTTGAGCAGATCGTGGATACGATTGATCAGACGCCGCAGAGCCGTCCTTTGCCTTACTCCGCGTCGATTACCAGTACCGAACTCAAATTATCTGACGGAGAGCAGATTTATACGCTGCCGTTAGGCGACAAATTCTATCTCTCTTTTGCGCCCTATGAATGGCGGACACACCCCTGTTTTAACCACAGCCTTTCCGGCTGTCAGGGAGAAATGCCGAATAAACCGTTCACTGTAAAAGTGACAGACAGTAAAGGCGCTGTCATCGTACAAAAAGAGATGCAAAGCTATCGAAACGGATTTATCGGTGTTTGGCTACCGCGCAATATGGAAGGGACGCTGGAAGTAAGCTACAACGGTAAAACGGCGTCACATGCCATTGCCACCAGAGATGACAGCCAGACCTGTCTGACGGAATTACCATTACGTTAAAAAAATGCCCGATAACATAATGGGTTATCGGGCCTATAAAACGCCAACAAGATAAAATTAACAGAGTGCCTTGAGAATGCATAACGCCACAAGAATGGCAGAGGTGGGCTCACTTTGTACTGACCCCAAAAACCTGGACAGATTAACCGAGGCATCAGCGAAAGAGTCCATTTAATACATGGGCTCTTTTTTGTTTCTGGCTATAACTAAATAACATTGTCCGCAATCGAATTATCCATTCCGTTGCTTTCTTGCATCACGCGGATTCCTGTCTCATCAATATTTTGTTCGTCGTATTCTTCCTGAATTTAACCTTAGACGTTCTATCAAATTATCGCTTATAGCGATTTGAACATAACAGTCTTTGCATTCTATTGAGGGAGCCTAAGGAACAATGTTCGCTGCTGAGTTTGTGATGATTTGAAACCATGGTGAATGTAGAAATTTTTGGCTTCTTCGGTAAGTGCATGAACCATGATTGCACGTACACCAATATTCTCGGCAACCCGATAGCAACGAAGCACTGCATCATGAAGTAAATCAGCCCCAAGCCCTTTTCCATGGAATGAGAGATCGACAGCAAGACGGGCAAGTATAATGACAGGGATGGGATCTGGCATGTTACGCCGAAGGTTGCCTGTCGCTTCTGTATGGTTGACGCTACCGGTGGCCAGAGAGTAAAAACCGGCTACTTGCTTCGTGTCTTTCTTGCACACCACAAATGTTCTGGCCGCTCCGAGAGCCTGGTTTTTGAGGCCCTTTTGCTTCAACCAGTCATCGAGCACAGCCTCACCGCTGACGAACTCAGCTACCTGATGAAAAGCGGACAAAGGTTCTGGTGCTGTTACACGTCCCACTGAGGTTTCCTTGCCAGCAGTTTTTCGATAACGGGATCATCTGCGACCGGTGCATCAAGCAGATTGATGAACTCCTCATATTGCTCATCGTTAAAGTTAAATACACGGCGGTCAAGGATCACTTTCTCGGCAGCCTGGCAGGCCGTTTCCAGAATGAAATCTGTACGTGACTTGTGAAGGATTTCCGCAGCTGCATCAATGAGCGCCCGCTGCGATTCCTTAGCTCTAAGGTTAAGTTGAACATCTGATTTCATGAGACACCCCTTGTATAGCATTTGCTTTACAAGAATAGCACAACCACTATGTATAGCAAACGATACACATCAAGTCGTCGTTTTTCATTTTTTGAATACTGATGTCCGCTTTGTGCCAGCAGCGGACATTACCAGAGCCCCATTATATTAATCAATAAGTCGCACATCGGCCTAGTGAGTTTTATCCAAATAAGATTTTACAGCCAGTTATCATGGTAAACGTCATTATCAGATAAAAGAACTGGCGTTGTGAAAGCGAGGGAAAGCAACCTTTTCTGGCCAGCGTATAGATGACACCTGAAAGTAAAATAAACGCAGTTGTTGAAGATGGGAGTTCACTGAGTAAAATCCAGAATGAGCGATCCATCAATACATTTCACCGTTGCCAAAACGGAATGTTATATTTTGTTTTCTGGTGTCCCTCACGCCTCCCATGCTGAGCAAATTTTCAACAACGGTGTTTATTGACGAGCTCGGTATTTCATCATTAAAGAATGATTGTCTAACTGGTCCTGAAACCAAATCGACATTATTTATTCTCTCAAATGACATTTTCCCTGAGAAGCCAGAACTGCATAGTGAATGAAGCTGAATACGGATGAAGCCACTGACATATGCAGCAAACCACGGCCTGCTGAATACCGTTGTGTATTTTTTTTCTGAGGGCCATAGGTAGCTGTCCAGTTCTCTGCAGTTGTAGTTCAGTGTGTTTCCATCAATGTGTAAATATCCATACATTCTGAATCCAAACCATGGAAAGCTAATATGAGGATTGACTGTGTTGGTACGGCCCGCCAGAGCTGTCCGTTTGGCAAGCAACACTAAACATCTGTCTGTTTCATCGAGTACTTCATACCAGGAAACCGGAGCTGGCTCTCCCCAGTATTCTTCGTTGTACAGGCAATTATAGATCTGAACGATATCCAGAGCGTTTAATGTCATTATACGGTCATTCACCACAGCCTCTGTTAAGGTGCCCTTCAGCGCTGCTAATTGGGATAATCGTTGAAGATCAGATGCTGCCAGACGGTTTCTGTATGTCTGGAGTTCTTCTCGCATGTGAGCAACGATTTGCTGATCCTCGATAGCTATATCACTGGTGGTGTGATTTAGCAGACCTCCCCAGCTAGAAAACCGATAAAAATACGCGACCATCTCATAGGCATGGTTCAATTGAACATTGCAGTGCTCCCTGAGGAAACGGGCTTGTTTGCGAAGCTGATCGAGTGAGGGGACATATCGGTGATTGTTAACATTGATGCGTGAGAGCATTGCATATGCCTTTTACAAATACTCTGCGGCCTGTAAACACAGAGCAAAGTTAAAAGGATATGCTCTGAAAACTAAGGGGTAAAAAGCGCGTTGGCGGATTTGTCTACAGGCTGACAGGTCTGCGCATAACCTGTTAATTAGGTTATTAAAAAATCCAGTTACAGTCAATAGTCTGTGTTAAATATGTGCTAATCACTTAACTGCCCCCCCAAGGCAGCTAAAGTTTCATAATCCGTTTTCTACATATTTTATTCTTAGGGAAAGTGAAGTGCTATCAACGTCCGCTCCTCTCTCATAGCAGACATTTGCGTGAGCGTATCCACCGACGTTCAGGTTTCCTGATAGCATCCCTGTACAGACCTTGTTAATTTCTGCCTGGATAGCTCTTTAGGCGGTATTTAACCGGGCTGAGTCCGTTAAATCTAAGGCTAATTCGTCGGGTATTGTAGTATCGTATGTAATCCTCAATAGCTATCTTAAGCCCATCAATATCCTTAAATTTACTGGTGTAAAAACTTTCTGATTTTAAAGTCCCGAAAAAACATTCTGCACAGGCATTATCAAGGCAGTTGCCTTTGCGGGACATACTTTGGATGATGCCAAACTCTCGTAACTGATACTGGTACCATCAATGACGGTATTGCCAGCCCTGATCTGAATGAAGAACCGGATTGGTACCCGCATCAAGTCTGGCAAATGCCTTCATGAGTATGTCATCGATCATCGGCATGGTTGGACGTTCTGAAATACTGTAGGGGATAGCTTCGTTATTGAAGAGATCAATAATGGGCGCAGTGCACTTTTGATTTATATACCCTTCATACTTCAAGTTGCTTATGTGTTGGCTACGCTCGCTCACCCCAGTCACATAGTTATCTATGCTCCTGGGGACTCACTCCCTTGCCGCCTTTAAGCAACTCGAATTATTTTGGGTATAGTCAGGTGGGGCTTTTCTCTGTCTGCCTTTTGATGAATACCTGAGACAAACAGTCTCAAGCACCCGCAGCTATTCTAACGCCAATATCCGTACCGCCAGCGTTAATGTATTCCTGAAATATTTTTGCCAATCAATAGAAATAACCGCGTCTATGAGTTACAGAATTATTAGCGAATCGACTAGCACTCTTTACGTTATAAAAAAACCTGCCCGAGAGCAGGTTTTTATTTATTTAACTGAACGCTTATTGCAGTAACGAAATATCCGCAACCTGCAGGAACAGTTCGCGTAGTTTCGACAACAGCGTCAGGCGGTTGATACGGATATCTTTCTCTTCCGCGTTAACCATGACATTTTCGAAGAATTCATCCACCGGCGCGCGCAGAGCAGCCAGCTCAATCAACGCTTCCTGATAACGACCATCGGCAAAGTACGGCTGAAGCTTATCACGCAGCACAACCAGATGTCTGGCCAACTCAATTTCCGCCGCTTCTTTCAGTACGGAGGCGTGGACGATATCGTTCAGCGGCTCAGTGGCTTTCGCCAGGATGTTGGAGACGCGCTTGTTCGCCGCCGCCAGCGCAGAGGCTTCTTCCAGGGTGCGGAAGTGCGATACCGCTTTCATACGAGCATCGAAATCTGCCGGACGGGTCGGACGACGCGCCAGTACCGCCTGGATGGTGTCGACGGTGTAACCCTCGTCCTGATACCAGGCGCGGAAGCGACCCAGCATAAAATCGATCACATCATCGACTACGTTAGCATTGGTCAGCTTGTCGCCATACAGACGCGCCGCTTCTTCGGTCAGCGTTTGCAGATCAAGAGCGAGGTTCTTCTCAACGATGATGCGCAGCACGCCCAGCGCGGCACGACGCAGCGCAAACGGGTCTTTGTCGCCTTTCGGATGCTGACCGATACCGAAGATACCCGCCAGAGTGTCCATCTTATCGGCGATCGCCAACGCACAGGCCACCGGGTTAGACGGCAGGTCATCACCGGCAAAGCGCGGCTGATACTGCTCGTTAAGCGCCACAGCGACATCTTCCGCTTCACCATCGTGACGCGCGTAGTGCATCCCCATCACACCCTGGGTGTCGGTGAACTCGAAGACCATGTTGGTCATCAGGTCGCACTTGGAGAGCAGGCCCGCACGAGTGGCGTGGTTAACGTCAGCGCCAATCTGACCGGCAATCCAGCCCGCCAGCGCCTGAATGCGATCGGTCTTATCGCGCAGGGTACCCAACTGCTGTTGAAACAGCACGGTTTGCAGACGCGGCAGATGATCTTCCAGACGTTTTTTACGGTCGGTGTTGAAGAAGAATTCGGCATCCGCCAGACGCGGACGCACCACTTTCTCGTTACCGGAGATAATCTGGGTCGGATCTTTCGATTCGATATTCGCGACGAAGATAAAGTTTGGCAGCAGCTTGCCCGCGTTGTCATAAACCGGGAAATACTTCTGGTCGCCCTTCATGGTGTACACCAGCGCTTCGGCAGGCACGGCGAGGAATTTCTCTTCGAATTTCGCCGTCAATACCACCGGCCATTCCACCAGCGAGGCGACCTCTTCCAGCAGGCTTTCGCTCAGGTCGGCATTACCGCCAATCTTACGTGCTGCTTCTTCGGCGTCCGCTTTGATTTTGGCTTTACGCGCTTCGTAATCCGCAATGACTTTACCGCGCTCCAGCAGAATTTGCGGGTACTGGTCAGCATTGTCGATAGTGAACTCCGGCTCACCCATAAAGCGATGGCCGCGAATGATGCGGTCAGACTGAATGCCCAGGATGGTCGCCGGAATGACCTTATCGCCCAACAGCAGGGTCACGGTGTGCACCGGACGCACGAAGTGGACGTCAGACGCGCCCCAGCGCATCAGTTTCGGGATCGGTAGTTTCGCCAGCGAGGTGGCTACCATGTTCGGCACCAGCGCTTCGGTACTTTCGCCCTTCACGTGGGCGCGATACAGCAGCCATTCGCCTTTGTCGGTCTTCAGACGCTCGGCCTGATCAACGGTGATCCCGCAGCCGCGCGCCCAGCCTTCTGCCGCTTTGCTCGGTTTGCCTTCGGCGTCGAACGCCTGGGCAATCGCCGGACCACGTTTTTCGACTTCGCGATCGGGCTGAGATTCAGCAAGATTCGCCACTTTCAGCGCCAGACGGCGCGGGGCGGCAAACCATTCAACGTTACCGTGCGCGAGGCCGGCGTTATCCAGCTCCGCAGTGAAGTTCGCAGCAAAGGACTCAGCCAAACTGCGCAGTGCTTTTGGTGGCAGCTCTTCAGTGCCGATTTCCACCAGAAAAGTTTTCTCAGACATGGCCGCCTCTTACTTGTCTTTGTTGCACATCGGGAAGCCGAGGGCTTCACGGGAAGCATAATAAGCCTCTGCCACTGCTTTGGTCAGGGTGCGAATACGCAAAATGTAGCGCTGACGTTCGGTGACGGAGATAGCTTTACGCGCATCCAGCAGGTTGAAGCTATGGGCGGCTTTCAGAATACGCTCGTAGGCCGGCAGCGGCAGCGGGTTTTCCAGTGCCAGCAGCTGCTGGGCTTCTTTTTCATACTGCTCGAAGCAGGTGAATAAGAAATCCACATCGGCGTATTCAAAGTTATAGGTGGACTGCTCCACTTCGTTCTGATGGAACACGTCGCCGTAGGTGGTTTTACCCAGCGGGCCATCGCTCCAGACCAGGTCGTAAACGCTGTCCACGCCCTGGATATACATCGCCAGACGTTCCAGACCGTAGGTGATTTCACCGGTCACCGGCTTGCACTCCAGGCCGCCGACCTGCTGGAAGTAGGTGAACTGCGTCACTTCCATGCCATTCAGCCACACTTCCCAGCCGAGTCCCCAGGCGCCCAGCGTCGGGTTCTCCCAGTTATCTTCCACGAAACGGATATCGTGAATGGTCGGGTCCATACCCAGCTCTTTCAGAGAACCGAGATACAGCTCCTGAATATTCTCCGGAGATGGCTTAATCACCACCTGAAACTGATAGTAGTGCTGTAAGCGGTTCGGGTTTTCGCCGTAGCGGCCATCGGTCGGACGACGAGAAGGCTGCACATAGGCAGTCGCCATCGGCTCTGGCCCCAGCGCGCGCAGGCAGGTCATTGGATGAGAAGTTCCCGCGCCGACTTCCATGTCCAATGGTTGAACAATGGTGCAGCCCTGGCGAGCCCAGTAATCCTGTAAGGTCAGGATCAAGCCCTGGAAGGTCCTGGTATCAAACTTTTGCATATTATTTCGTGCTGGATACGTGTGGATTTAAAGGAAGGAGCCAGTATACCCGCTGGATGCGAGATATACAGTATGAAACCGGTTTGTTTAGCGAAAATTGCCGGATTTCGCGGCATCACACCTCACCAGGCGCGGCTTTTACCGCATAGAAAGATGTAAAAACTGCCCATCTGCATCAAAAGAGCAGACAAAACTCTCTTTACGGAAGGTATTACCACGCATCTCATAGCTCCCCTGAAACTGCTCGAATCCGGTAACAGCAATTTTCTGTGCGCCAGTGTTGTAACGCTGCGCCGCCTGGGCTTTACACAATGCTTCCATATCCAGCGTGCGTGTTGGGCTCACTTTACTCTGCTGGGCTTTTTGCGTCGGTGGCGGTGTCGCTGTGCATCCCACCAGAGCGATGGCTATCATCACAGTACAGAAATACTTCATTATCATTTTTATTACCGTCTGGTTTGCTGGTCAGTCTTATTATTAAGGTTTGTGGGTAGCAGACACATTGTGCGAATCTCCTTACGCCATCACAAGATGTAGCGTAGAAAGTCAGATTTTTCCAGTGAGCCACCGCGCTGGAACTCTATTGAAACGGAAGCTGAGGAACTGATGCAGCCTAAAATTAACTGGATTGATAACCTGCGAGGGATCGCCTGTTTAATGGTAGTGATGATCCATACTACAACGTGGTACATCACCAACGCCCACAGCGTCAGCCCGCTAAACTGGGATATTGCGAATGTCCTGAATTCGGCTTCGCGCGTTAGCGTTCCCCTGTTTTTTATGATTTCAGGCTATCTTTTTTTTGGCGAGCGCTGCGCGCAACCGCGGCATTTTTTACGTATCGCCCTGTGCCTTATCTTTTACAGCGTTGTCGCCCTGGCTTACATTTCACTTTTTACTTCGATCAACGTCGAGCTTTCGCTAAAAAATGCGCTGCAAAAACCCGTGTTTTACCACCTGTGGTTTTTCTTTGCGATTACGGTGATCTACCTGGTATCGCCATTAATCCAGGTAAAAAACGTGAGCGGCAAAATGCTCCTGATGCTGATAGTGATCATTGGTATTATTGCTAACCCAAATACTGTGCCGCAAAAAATCGGCGGCGTTGAATGGTTGCCCATCAATCTGTATATCAGCGGCGACACGTTCTACTACATTCTCTACGGTATCCTGGGCCGCGCCATTGGAATGATGGAGACGCAAAAGTCATCGCTGACGCTTATCTGCACTGCCCTGTTCATCATCGCGGTATTTGTTATTTCTCGCGGCACATTGCATGAATTACGCTGGCGCGGAAATTTTGCCGATACCTGGTATCTGTATTGCGGTCCCATGGTGTTTATTTGCGCTGTCTCACTGTTCACGGTAGTTAAAAATAAGCTGAATGCGCGGACGTTACCTGGACTGGGGCTTATCTCCCGCCACTCGTTGGGTATTTATGGTTTCCACGCGCTGATTATCCATGCGCTACGTACTAATGGTCTGGAGTTAAAACGTTGGCCGCCGTTAGACATCGTGTGGGTTTTTGCCGCGACGGTGACAGGAAGCCTGCTACTTTCCATGCTGTTACAGCGTATTGATAAACGGAAATGGGTTAGCTAAACGACAATGATGGCTCCGGCCATCATTCATCATCACTGTAGGAAGCGTAAAGATCGGTTCCATATATACTGACCCCCAGCGCCACCAGACACAGTATTTTCAGCGCGCCCGCCAGCGCCAGGTTAAATACGCCGACCGCGACCATGCCGATGCCAAGCAACAGCAAAGATTTGCAACGAGAAAGCAAGCGGTCATTCCCCGTGTGTTCCTGGCGAATTAAGACTGGAAAACCGCACATGACGATTGCCGCAAAAAAATATCCCTTTTCGCTTAATGTATGACAGCCTGGCCACAGTCCCACCAGGTATACCACTGCACCGACAACTAACATTCCCAGGCCGAATATCCGTTTCCTGCGTGCAACGTGATCGTCCATCTCACTCTCCTTGTGGTTGTGTGAGACACATTAAGCGAAGAAATAGCGATGAAAAAGGCGCCTGCTCAGCAATAATATAAAAATCAGAAAACACACATACTTACTTCGATATAATTCAATAGAATTAATATTTACGGGAAATGCCTTTCAGCCAAAACCGAAAGGCATTCTGACTTATGACATCAACGGCAACAGCTGCTGATAGAGTCGACGGAAGGTTTCACGACGTTGTTGATAAACCGCATGACGCTGCGCATCAGGATAATGCGCCTGCTCCAGCGGCAACTGCGGCAATACATCGGCGAGCGGAGTCTGTTTATTCACCGCAATTTGCGCCAGACGCGCCGCGCCCAGCGCTGGCCCCACATCGCCGCCAGTACGATAATCAAGCTGTAGCCCGCTAATATCAGATAGCATCTGACGCCAGTATTCGCTGCGCGCTCCGCCGCCGATAAGCGTCACGCTGGCGGGTTTGACGCCGCAGGCGTGAACCACATCCATGCCATCCGCCAGAGCATATCCCACGCCTTCCAGTACCGCCCGCGCCAGTTCCGCCGGACCATGCTGATGGGTTAAACCAAAGAAAACGCCTTTTGCCTGCGGATTATTGTGCGGCGTGCGCTCGCCGGACAGGTACGGCAAAAACCAGATCGGATCGGTATGCTCATCCGCCAGCTGCGCGGCGGCAATCAGTGTCGGGACGTTCTTCTGCCCGGTGAGTTTAGCCGCCCAGTCCAGACAAGAGGCGGCGCTCAACATTACAGACATTAAATGCCAGCGTTCCGGCAGCGCATGGCAAAAACTGTGTACTGCGCTCTCCGGTTTACTCAGAAAGCCGTCGCTGACGGCAAAATAGACGCCCGATGTTCCAAGTGAGAGCATCGCCTGTCCGGCATCGATCATTCCTACGCCGACCGCGCCAGCCGCATTGTCGCCGCCGCCCGCCACCACAGGTACTGCTGGCATTCCCCATGCGCTGGCTACCTCTGGCAGCAACGTTCCGGTAATGTCACTACCTTCAAATAACGCTGGCATCTGCTGTCGGGTTAAATGACAGGCGTTGAGCATAACGTCGCTCCAGTCGCGCTTTTTCACGTCCAGCCACATCGTTCCTGCCGCATCCGACATATCGCTGGCAAAGACGCCCGTCATTCGCAGCCGCAGAAAATCTTTCGGCAGCAGAACTTTGTCTATCTGGCGGAAAATATCCGGTTCGTGGCGCTGCACCCAGACTAATTTGGGCGCGGTAAAACCGGGCATCATCAGATTACCGGTTATCGCACGCGACTGCGGCACCTGTTTTTCCAGCCAGGCGCACTCTTCGCTACAGCGTCCGTCATTCCATAAAATCGCTGGTCGCAGGACCTGCTGACGGCTATCAAGCAATGTCGCGCCATGCATTTGTCCGGCGATGCCCAACGCCCGGACGCCACTTAACGACTGTTGCCGACCTAAACCTTTAACCGCACGATCCGTCGCCTGCCACCACTGCTCTGGTTCCTGTTCCGACCATAAGGGATGCGGACGCGATACGGTCAGTTTTTCAGTATGCGTAGCCAGCACATCGCCCTGCTCATTCAACAGGATAGCTTTTACACCCGATGTACCAAGATCGATCCCGATATACATAGTGTGGGTTCCTTTACTGAAAGCGCCCGGCAGCGCTACGCTTACCGGGCTAATCACGACTACAGGCCGGGCTAACGCGGAGTCGCCCGGTAGATAGGGTTATTTATCAAACAGATAACGGTTAACCAGATTTTCTAACAGCTCCTGATGACCGCTTTGATGTACTGGCGCCAGATTGTGCTGCTCCGCATACTGCGCCAGTTCGCCTAAGGAGAGTTGTCCTTTCAGAATCTGCTGCCCCAGCTCGCCATTCCAGCCGGCATAGCGCTTCGCCACGCGTTTATCCAGCTCGCCATCTTCAACCATACGCGCGGCAATTTTCAGCGACAACGCCATCGTATCCATCGCGCCGATATGACCGTAGAACAGATCGTATTTATCGGTGCTCTGGCGACGAACTTTGGCGTCGAAGTTGAGACCGCCCGTCGTGAATCCGCCCGCTTTCAGGATTTCGTACATCACCAGCGCGTTCTCTTCAACGCTAATCGGGAACTGATCGGTATCCCAGCCCAGTTGCGCATCGCCGCGGTTGGCGTCAACGGAGCCAAAAATACCCAGCGCGATAGCGGTCGCGATTTCATGGTGGAACGAATGGCCCGCCAGCGTGGCGTGGTTCGCCTCAATGTTCACTTTGATCTCTTTTTCCAGGCCGAACTGTTTGAGGAAGCCATAGACCGTTGCAACGTCATAATCATACTGATGTTTTGTCGGTTCCTGCGGTTTCGGTTCAATCAGCAGCGTGCCCTGGAAACCCATTTTATGTTTGTGCTCGACCACCATTTGCATAAAGCGGCCAATCTGTTCGCGTTCCTGGCGCAGATCGGTATTCAGCAACGTTTCATAACCTTCGCGCCCGCCCCACAGGACGTAATTTTCGCCGCCCAGTTTATGCGTGGCGTTCATTGCCGTAACCACTTGCGTCGCTGCCCAGCTAAAGACCTCCGGGTCCGGGTTAGTGGCGGCGCCTGCGCCATAGCGCGGGTTGGTAAAGCAGTTCGCCGTTCCCCACAGCAGTTTTACGCCGCTCTGCTCCTGTTTCGCCGCCAGCACATCCACCATCTGCGCGAAGTTGTTTTTATATTCTTTCAACGACGCGCCTTCCGGCGACACATCCACGTCATGGAAGCAATAAAAAGGCACATTCAGTTTGTGGAAAAATTCAAACGCCACGTCCGCTTTGCGTTTCGCCAGCTCCAGCGCTTCGCCCGGTTGCTGCCACGGACGATTAAACGCGCCTACACCAAACATATCCGCGCCGTTCCAGCAGAAGGTATGCCAGTAACAGGCCGCGAAACGCAGGTGATCTTCCATACGTTTACCTAAAACCAGCTCGTCGGGATTGTAATGACGAAATGCCAGCGGGTTAGTCGATTGAGGGCCTTCATAGCGAACACGATCGAGTTGGTCAAAATAAGCCTGCATAGTGAGCTCCATAATCAGATAAGACGGCAAGTAAACGACATAACGTCATACTGGAATTTCCTGATTTATTGCTCAATTACGTTATTTCACACCGCTATTAAGAGAATCCCCAAATGTGCTCTGGCTCTCAAAAAAACGCTGAAAACCACAGAAGAAAAAAGCGATCGCGATCGAATCCTGGCAAATAAACAAAAAACCGTAATATATAGATAAGAAATGACAATTGTCATCCGCCGTTTGCTGTGATGAATTTCGCATAACGTTTCAGGCGCAAAATAATTTGTCATCATTCGCCAGACCGTTATGTCAGCCGTTTTGATAGTATCCATGAGTCCAGGTTCACTTTTGCAGGATATATCCTCATGTTTGATAAACGTCACCGCATCACTCTGTTATTTAACGCGAATAAAGCCTATGACCGTCAGGTAGTGGAGGGGGTGGGTGAATATTTACAAGCCTCGCAATCCGAATGGGATATATTTATTGAGGAAGATTTCCGTGCCCGTATCGATAACATTAAAGAGTGGTTAGGCGACGGCGTTATTGCCGATTACGATGATGACGATATCGCGCAATTATTGGCCGATGTCGACGTACCCATTGTCGGGGTCGGCGGTTCTTACCATCTTGCTGAAAATTATCCCGCCGTTCATTACATCGCCACCGATAATCATGCGCTCGTTGAAAGCGCTTTCCTGCACTTAAAAGAAAAAGGCGTTAACCGCTTCGCGTTTTACGGTTTGCCCGACTCCAGCCGTAAACATTGGGCGGCGGAACGGGAATACGCCTTTCGCCAGCTGGTCGCCGAGGAAAAATACCGCGGCGTAGTCTATCAGGGGCTGGAAACCGCGCCGGAAAACTGGCAGCACGCGCAAAATCGCCTCGCCGACTGGCTTCAGACGCTGCCGCCGCAAACCGGCATCATTGCCGTAACGGATGCCCGCGCCCGTCACGTATTGCAGGCCTGCGAACACCTGCATATTCCGGTGCCGGAAAAACTTTGCGTTATCGGTATTGATAACGAAGAGTTAACCCGTTATCTGTCGCGCGTCGCGCTTTCCTCCGTCGCGCAGGGGGCGCGGCAAATGGGCTATCAGGCGGCGAAGCTGCTGCACCGTTTGCTGGCGCGCGAAGAGATGCCGTTACAGCGCATTCTGGTGCCGCCGGTGCGCGTCATTGCGCGCCGCTCGACAGACTATCGCTCCCTGACCGATCCGGCGGTTATCCAGGCGATGCACTTTATTCGTAACCATGCCTGTAAGGGCATTAAAGTCGAGCAAGTGCTGGACGCGGTTGGGATTTCACGTTCAAACCTGGAAAAACGTTTTAAGGAAGAAGTTGGCGAGACGATACATGCGCTGATCCACGCCGAAAAGCTGGAAAAAGCGCGTAGTTTGTTGATTTCTACCACGTTGGCGATAAACGAAATTTCGCAAATGTGCGGCTACCCGTCACTGCAATATTTCTATTCGGTGTTTAAAAAGGAGTACGTCACTACGCCTAAGGAGTATCGCGACCAGCATAGTGAAGCGTTGTTGTAGTTTATCCAGCCTACAGACGCCTTATAAGCCGGATAGCGTAACGCCATCCGGCACACAGAATTACATATGCGCGGCGATCAGACGCTGGTTGTCCTGGTACATCGCGAACAAGTAGTTGTTATAGCGCGACCCTTGGGTAGAGTAACCCTTCAGCTTATGAATCATCGCCGTGGCGGTGACTTCCTGATCCGCCTTACGCAGTTGGGCGCGCGACTTGCGGAAAGAAGAATAAGCCGGATGCGTGTTCAGATTGGCGACATACGCGCTCACCGACTCCTCAACCGACGCGAATTGCGAGTAACCTTTCACCTTACCCGGCGTATTGGTACAACGCCCTTTCGTGCACTTCATGCCGAACAGGTTATTGTTGCTACGCGCCAGTTTAGAGGTTCCCCAGCCGCTTTCCGCCGCCGCCATCGTCGCCACCATGCTGGTTGGGATAATGTCGACGCGCTCCAGCAACGTATTCCACGGAATACGACGCGTGTTGCCGGACCAGCTCACTTTATAGCGCTTCGCGATATCTTTCATACGCGCGCGTTCAGACGGCGACCAGCGGTTCTGGTACTGTTTTGAGATCAGCCAATTACGGTCCGCGGTAATCGCGGCATTTTGGCTGGTGATGTAAGGCATAACGGTCCGGAGAAACGCTTTTTTTCTGGGGGTTCCGGAAGGGTATTTTCGCAAATCAGGAAGTGAACTGCTCTTTGCACTATTGCGAGAATACTCTTGTTTACTGCTAACCTGTTTATAACTTTTCTCGGTTATGTGGGACTTTTGACTCGTTTGCGTTGCGTGCGTCTTTGCCAGCACCTCACCCGAAAATGCGATGGTGAGTAACATAAGAATCATTGCCCCATATCGTCGCATGGGAGTCAATATCATTAGGTCTCCTGGTCGGATTGATACATTCCAACACCTTTTATTTTTCACGAAGTTAAGGTTTGAACCCCAAATTCTAGCAAAAATAGGCTTAAAAAGCACCTCAGGGAATAGTCTTAATCCGAAACTATGTCAACTATTAACGATAACAGACAGCAATAATGCCAATGAAATGTGGCGCTTATCGCAAATAGAGGCGTTTTTTTGCGCCTCGTCGCTCACCCTCGCGCCTCCTCCTGCGCGACTCTCTGCGGGGGAGGAGTTCATTCGCCTAAAAACCAGGCAAGCTGATGAATATTGCCCACAAAGGATAGCGTGATGAAACTTGCCGCCTTCGCTCTGACGCTGATACCCGGTATCGCGATCGCCTCATCATGGACCTCGCCCGGTTTTCCGACGTTCTCGACGCAGGAAACCGGACGCTTTACCAGCCATGCTGCATTAACAAAAGGTACACGCGCGTTAACGCTCCATATTGACCAGCAGTGCTGGCAGCCCTCCGGCGCCATAAAACTCAACCAGATGTTGTCGTTAAAACCCTGCGAAGGCGCGCCGCCGCAATGGCGTTTGTTTAAAGATGGCGACTATACGATAACGGTAGATACCCGCTCCGGTACGCCGACCCTGTTGTTATCGATAAAAACTGAACCTGAACGCACCACACAGCTCACCTACCAGTGTCCCGTCTGGGATGGTTCGCCGCTCACGCTGGATGTTCGCCAAACCTTTCCGGAAGGGACAGTAGTGCGCGATTATTACAGTGGTCAAACCGATACCGTCCAAAACGGGCAAATCACGCTGCGACCTGCCGACAGCCACGGGCTTTTATTGCTGGAACGCGCGGAAACCCATGCATCAGCGCCTTTTAACTGGCGCAACGCCACCGTTTATTTTGTGCTTACGGATCGTTTTCGCAATGGCGATCCAACCAACGACCACAGCTATGGTCGCCATAAGGATGGTATGCAAGAGATTGGCACTTTCCACGGCGGCGATTTACGCGGGTTGACGAGTAAACTGGACTATCTACAGCAATTAGGCGTGAACGCCTTGTGGATAAGCTCGCCGTTTGAACAGATCCACGGCTGGGTCGGCGGCGGAACAAAAGGTGATTTTCCTCATTACGCCTATCACGGCTATTACACTCAGGACTGGACGACGCTGGATGCCAATATGGGCAGCGAAGCCGATCTCCGCGCGCTGGTCGACGGCGCGCACCAGCGCGGCATCCGTATTTTATTTGACGTAGTAATGAATCATGCCGGTTACGCCACGCTGGCGGATATGCAGGAGTATCAGTTCGGCGCGCTCTATTTATCCGGCGCGGAACGGCAAAAAATTCTCGGCGATCGCTGGACAAACTGGCGACCCGCCGCCGGACAAAGCTGGCACAGCTTTAACGACTACATCAACTTCAGCGACAGCGCCGCCTGGGAAAAATGGTGGGGGAAAAAGTGGATTCGTACCGATATTGGCGACTACGACAGTCCGGGATTTGACGATTTAACCCTGTCGCTGGCCTTCCTGCCGGATATAAAAACGGAATCTACCACGCCTTCCGGCCTACCCGCGTTCTATGCCAACAAACCCGGTACTAAAGCAAAGTTCATTGAAGGCTATACGCCACGGGATTATCTGACTCACTGGTTAAGCCAGTGGGTGCATGATTACGGCATTGACGGGTTCCGGGTCGATACTGCCAAAAATGTTGAGCTTCCTGCCTGGCAACAGCTAAAAACCCAGGCCAGCGCGGCGTTACAGGAATGGAAGCAGGCCAATCCGGACAAAGCGCTGGATGATAGCCCGTTCTGGATGACTGGCGAAGCGTGGGGCCACGGCGTCATGAAAAGTGATTATTATCGCTATGGTTTCGACGCGATGATCAATTTTGATTATCAGGAGCAGGCGGCGAAAGCGGTCGATTGCCTGGCGGAAATGGGGCCAGTCTGGCAGCAGATGGCGGATAAAATGCAGGATTTCAACGTATTAAGTTACCTCTCCTCGCATGATACGCGCCTTTTCCGTGAGGGCGGTGATAAGGCGGCGGAACTGCTGCTGCTTTCACCGGGCGCGGTGCAGATCTTTTACGGCGATGAATCCGCTCGTCCCTTCGGCCCCACCGGTTCCGACCCGCTGCAAGGCACCCGTTCAGATATGAACTGGCAGGACGTGAGCGGAAAGTCAGCCGCAGCCGTCGCGCACTGGCAGCGTATTAGCCAGTTCCGCGCCAGACATCCCGCCATCGGCGCAGGCCAACAAACCACGCTGACGCTAAAACACGGGTACGGTTTTGTACGCCAGTACGGCGACGATACGGTGATGGTCGTCTGGGCGGGCCGCCGCTAATCGTTGCGCTACCGGTCTCCTCGCGTACCGGTAGCCCCTTCAAAATAAAAAACTAACCTGATAAAAATTTGTAGCATAAAACATCAACACTACCGCCTGACCCCCATTTGCGCCCCGCCATTTGTAGCGTTATGGTTATCCACTTTGACAGACAGTTCGATAGATCACCCGTTATGACATTTTCACTTTTCGGCGATAAATTTACCCGCCATTCAGGCATTACCCGCCTGATGGAGGATCTCAACGACGGCTTACGCACGCCAGGCGCCATCATGCTTGGCGGCGGTAACCCGGCACACATCCCTGCAATGCAGGATTATTTCCAGACGCTACTGACAGATATGGTAGAAAGCGGCAAAGCCGCTGATGCGCTTTGTAATTATGACGGTCCCCAGGGAAAAACGGCGCTACTGAATGCACTGGCCGTACTGCTACGTGAAACGCTGGGATGGGATATCGAACCACAGAATATTGCGCTGACAAATGGCAGTCAGAGCGCGTTTTTCTACTTATTTAATCTCTTCGCCGGACGTCGCGCCGACGGCAGTACGAAAAAGGTACTATTCCCGCTTGCGCCGGAATACATCGGCTATGCAGATTCCGGTCTGGAAGACGACCTCTTCGTTTCGGCGCGCCCGAATATTGAACTGCTGCCGGAAGGCCAGTTTAAGTATCACGTCGATTTTGAGCATCTGCACATCGGCGAAGAAACGGGGATGATTTGCGTCTCGCGCCCGACCAACCCAACCGGTAACGTTATCACCGACGAAGAGCTGATGAAGCTGGACAGACTGGCGAATCAGCACAACATCCCACTGGTGATTGATAACGCTTATGGCGTACCGTTTCCGGGCATTATCTTTAGCGAGGCGCGCCCGCTGTGGAACCCCAATATTATCCTATGCATGAGCCTCTCAAAGCTGGGGCTGCCCGGCTCCCGCTGCGGGATTATCATCGCCAATGATAAGACGATTACCGCCATTGCCAACATGAACGGCATCATCAGCCTTGCGCCCGGCGGCATGGGTCCGGCGATGATGTGCGAAATGATTAAGCGTAACGATCTGCTGCGGCTGTCGGAAACGGTTATCAAACCTTTCTACTATCAGCGCGTTCAACAGACTATCGCGATCATTCGTCGCTATTTATCCGAAGAACGCTGCCTGATTCATAAACCGGAAGGCGCAATATTTTTGTGGCTGTGGTTTAAAGATCTGCCGATTACCACCGAGCTACTCTATCAACGCTTGAAAGCGCGCGGCGTGCTGATGGTGCCGGGCCACTATTTCTTTCCCGGACTGGATAAACCCTGGCCGCACACACACCAATGTATGCGGATGAACTACGTGCCTGAACCGGATAAAATCGAGGCGGGCGTAAAAATTCTGGCAGAAGAGATTGAACGCGCCTGGCGTGAAGGCTGACGGTTATTCCGGCCATCATGCAGGCCGGAACGACGTTCAGAAAGGTTGAGAATAGAGGCGCTGGCGCTGCACGTGTGCTGCGTCAACGCACTGTAACGCACTGGTCGGGCAGGCTTCCACGCACGCCGGCCCCGCTTCCCGATGCCAGCAAAGATCGCATTTAATCGCCTGCGCGCCTGACGTGGACGCCACCACGGTCATCGCGCCAAACGGGCAAGCCAGCATACAGCTTTTACAACCAATGCAGCGCGATGGCGTCACGAAGATATGCCCCCGATCACGTCGAAGCGCCTGTACCGGGCAGACATTCGCGCACGGCGCGTCCTCACACTGATGGCAGACCGTGGCCGTGGTGAAGCTATCCTCTTTTATCACCCGGATACGCGGCACAAAGTCCGCCGTCGTCACCGCCGCGCTATTCTGCTGTTCCTGGTGCGACACCACGCAGGCGACCTCGCAGGTACGACACCCGATACACGCCGACGCATCCGCCATAATAAACCGGTTCATTGTTCTCCCCCTGCGTTAAAACGCCAGAATGCCAGAGAGCCATTCCCCGCCGCTTTGATCCCACTACGCAAACGGACAAATTTTGTCAGATGCCTGATAAAACCTGGCGAGCTGTCTTATTCGCGAACGGTAAATCCCAGCTCATTAGAGATAGCCTGTGCGGTTTCACGCAACGGTTTGAGCAGATTTTTCTCGCCGATCTGTTTTAGCCGTGACGTCGACAGTGAAATAGAAATGGCGTAAGGCACTCGATGGTGAATATCAAACACAGGCACAGCAATACAGGAAACGCCCAGTTCATTTTCTTCGCGATCCATTGCCATGCTGGTTTCACGAATTTGCGCCAGCTCATCGTACATTGCTGGTAAATCGGTAATGGTGTTGCGAGTCAGCGGCTGGATCTGATCTTTATGGCTTTCCCAGTAAGACGCCACATAATCCGGCTGACCAAACGCCATATAAATTTTCCCCATCGCCGAGCAGTACAGCGGCATATGCTGGCCAATGTAGGCGCGCGTGCGCAGCATACCGGTGGTCGGTTCCAGCTTATAAATCAGGATAGCGTGATCATCTTCACGGCTGGAAAAATTCACCGTCTCGCCGGTGGTCAGGTTGAGCGCCTCAAGGTGCGGTGCCGCAACGTGGATGATATTCAGCGATGACAGGGCTTTTTGGCCGACGGCAATAAACTTTGTCGTCAGACGGTAGCTCCCGGCCGCCGGCGCTGGCGTCACGTATCCGCAGGATTGAAGCCCCTGCAACAAACGATGGACGGTACTCTTGTTCAACCCCGCCAGCTCCGACAGGTGCGCCAGCGGGCAACCGTTCGGGTAGTTACTCAAAATTTCTATCAACATCAGGCCACGAAACAGGCTCTGACTCCCCGCAGGCTTCTCTTTATCGTTGTTCTGGCTCATCAGAAAACTCTCTCCTTTCTTGGGCGATCAGATGGTAGCTCAAAGTGTGTTGCAGTTCACGATATCAGCATAAAAAACATAACCCGATGATTTTAATCGTTTTTAAAAACCTTCTCTGGCGTTGCCATGTCAATTTTTGATCTATATATTTGGAACTACATTTCGTATTATGAAATTTATCGACAAAAAAACATACTAAAATTTCTAACAATCGACCAGGAGAACAGGGATGAAAGTAACTTTCGAAGAGTTAAAAGGGGCCTTCTACCGCGTCTTGCGGTCGCGGAATATTGCGGAAGATACCGCCGACGCCTGCG
This sequence comes from Salmonella sp. SAL04157, assembly GCF_046551635.1. Lineage (NCBI taxonomy): Bacteria > Pseudomonadati > Pseudomonadota > Gammaproteobacteria > Enterobacterales > Enterobacteriaceae > Salmonella > Salmonella sp. SAL04157. Next base: position 159,371 of record NZ_JBGDVS010000005.1, on the reverse strand, counting down.
CGGAAATGTTCGCTCGCACCACCGAGTCCGGTGTCTATTCCCACGGCGTGAACCGCTTTCCCCGCTTCATCCAGCAACTGGATAACGGCGACATTATTCCTGATGCTAAACCGCAGCGGGTTACCAGCCTCGGCGCCATCGAACAGTGGGATGCTCAGCGCGCTATCGGCAACCTGACGGCGAAAAAGATGATGGACCGGGCCATCGAGCTGGCTTCCGATCATGGTATTGGCCTGGTGGCGTTACGTAATGCTAACCACTGGATGCGCGGCGGCAGCTACGGCTGGCAGGCGGCGGAAAAAGGCTATATCGGCATTTGCTGGACCAACTCCATCGCCGTCATGCCGCCATGGGGCGCGAAAGAGTGCCGTATCGGTACCAATCCGCTGATCGTCGCCATCCCGTCTACGCCGATCACTATGGTAGATATGTCGATGTCGATGTTCTCTTACGGCATGCTGGAGGTTAACCGCCTGGCCGGCCGCGAGCTTCCTGTTGACGGTGGATTTGACGATGAAGGTAATTTGACCAAAGAACCGGGCGTTATCGAGAAAAATCGCCGCATTTTACCAATGGGTTACTGGAAAGGCTCTGGTCTGTCGATTGTGCTGGACATGATTGCCACCCTGCTTTCCAACGGTTCTTCCGTTGCCGAAGTGACCCAGGAAAACAGCGATGAGTATGGCGTTTCGCAGATCTTCATCGCCATAGAAGTGGATAAGCTGATCGATGGCGCAACCCGCGATGCCAAACTGCAGCGGATTATGGATTTCATCACCACTGCTGAACGTGCTGACGACAACGTCGCGATTCGGCTGCCCGGCCACGAATTTACCAAATTGCTGGATGACAACCGCCGTCACGGTATCACCATTGACGACAGCGTCTGGGCCAAAATTCAGGCGCTGTAAGGAGCCACATCATGATTTTTGGACATATCGCGCAGCCTAATCCGTGCCGGTTACCGTCGGCCATAGAGCAGGCGCTCGATTTCCTGCGCAATACGGACTTTCGCACGCTGGAACCCGGCGTAGTGGAAATCGACGGCCAAAATATCTTCGCGCAGATAATCGATATGACCACCCGCGATGCTGCTGAAAATCGTCCGGAGGTTCATCGCCGCTATCTGGATATTCAGTTTCTGGCATGGGGTGAAGAGAAAATTGGGGTTGCCATTGATACCGGTAATAATCAAATCAGCGAGTCATTATTAGAACAGCGCGATATTATTTTTTATCACGACAGTGAACATGAATCATTCATTGAAATGATACCGGGAAGTTATGCCCTGTTTTTCCCGCAGGATGTTCATCGTCCAGGTTGTAATAAAAACATTGCTACGCCGATACGGAAAATAGTCGTAAAAGTCGCCATAGACGTTTTATAAAATAGAGTTTACTGGAGCACAAAATGAAAAATAATACCGGTTATATTATCGGTGCGTACCCTTGTGCACCCTCATTTCACCAAAAGAGTGAAGAGGAAGAGACGGAATTCTGGCGGCAACTCTCTGATACTCCGGATATCCGGGGGCTGGAGCAGCCTTGTCTTGAACATCTTCACCCGCTCGGCGACGAGTGGTTATTGCGCCATACACCGGGAAACTGGCAAATCGTGGTCACCGCGATAATGGAAACCATGCGCCGCCGTAGCGAAAACGGTGGTTTTGGATTAGCGTCCAGTGACGAGGAGCAGCGTAAAGCCTGCGTGGAATACTACCGTCATCTTTATCAGAAGATAAATAAACTCAATGCGAAAACCCCCGGCAAAGTCATAGCCCTTGAGCTTCATGCCGCCCCACTGGCGGGCAATCCGAACGTGGCGCAGGCAACCGACGCCTTTGCGCGCTCATTAAAAGAGATTGCCAACTGGGACTGGTCCTGCGACCTGGTGCTTGAACACTGCGACGCGATGACCGGCCCCGCACCGCGCAAAGGATTCTTACCGTTAGTAAACGTACTGGAAACTATTGCCGACTATGACATAAGCGTCTGCATTAACTGGGCGCGCTCGGCTATTGAAGGGCGGGATACCTCTCTACCGCTGATCCACACGCAGCAGGCCAAACAGGCTGGAAAACTCGGGGCGCTGATGTTCTCCGGTACAACGCTGGATGGAGAATACGGCGAATGGCAGGACCTCCATGCTCCGTTTGTACCTTTCTGTCCACAAAGCCTGATGACGGAGAAACATGTTAAAGAACTCATTACCGCCGCAGCTCCCGAACTGTTGCTGTTTACCGGCATTAAATTGTTGGAAATCAATGCCAGCGCCGATATTAATCACCGCATAAATATATTACGTGATGGTATTAATATGATGAAAAAGGCCACACGCAGCTAACCTGAATTAAACATCATCACCTTAATCCTCGGCCTGCAACTCAACGTTGCGCCGACCTAATATAAACCAAACATAAGAAATTAAGTTCCACTATTCAGCATCGAAAGAAATAAGTTTCTATAACCTGATGGAGTCGTTATGAAGCGGGTACTTGAGGGCATACTTGCGGTATTAATTGCCGTACTTTCCTGCATTGTATTTATTAACGTTATTTTACGTTACGGTTTTGAGAGCAGTATTTTGTCGGTAGATGAACTATCACGTTATCTATTTGTATGGCTGACGTTTATTGGCGCCATCGTGGCATTTATGGATAACGCTCACGTTCAGGTCACTTTTGTGGTGGAAAAACTTTCGCCAGCGAATCAGCGTCGTCTCTCGCTGCTGACGCATTCACTGATTTTATTGTTATGCATCGCATTAGGCTGGGGCAGCCTACAAAAAGCACTGCAGGACTGGAGCGATCACTCGCCAATCCTCGGTTTACCGATCGGCCTGATGTATATCGCCTGTCTGCCCACAAGCGTTGCCATCGCGTTAATCGAGCTGCGTCGGCTTTATCACTTAATAACGCGTAACGATTCCTTTCAACAACCACAGCAAGGAGCCTAATCATGGCCGTGGTGATATTTCTCTGCTGCCTGCTCGGCGGGATCGCGATAGGTTTACCCATCGCCTGGTCGCTGCTGCTTTGCGGCGCTGCTCTGATGGCATACCTGGATATGTTTGACGTGCAGATTATGGCGCAAACTTTGGTTAACGGCGCGGACAGCTTCTCCCTGCTGGCCATTCCCTTTTTTGTTTTGGCCGGTGAAATCATGAACGCGGGCGGCCTGTCAAAGCGAATCGTCGACCTGCCGATGAAGCTGGTCGGCCATAAGCCCGGCGGCCTGGGCTACGTGGGCGTTATTGCGGCAATGATTATGGCCAGCCTTTCCGGCTCTGCGGTAGCAGATACCGCTGCGGTCGCCGCGCTGCTGGTGCCGATGATGCGCTCCGCAAACTATCCGATCAACCGCTCCGTTGGGTTAATCGCTTCCGGCGGGATCATTGCGCCAATTATTCCGCCCTCGATTCCTTTTATTATCTTCGGCGTTTCCAGCGGCTTGTCGATCAGCAAGCTGTTTATGGCCGGGATCGCACCGGGCATCATGATGGGCGCGGCGCTTATGCTCACCTGGTGGTGGCAGGCCGGGCGATTAAATCTCCCTTCTCAGCCTAAAGCAACACCGCGTGAAATCTGGCAATCATTGGTTTCAGGTATCTGGGCGCTGTTTTTACCGGTGATTATTATCGGCGGCTTCCGTTCCGGACTTTTCACGCCAACGGAAGCAGGAGCGGTTGCCGCGTTTTACGCCCTCTTTGTCGCCGTGGTTATCTATCGGGAATTAACGTTTTCCAGTCTCTACCACGTGCTGGTCAATGCCGCCAAAACGACGTCAGTCGTCATGTTTCTGGTGGCCGCAGCTCAGGTATCCGCCTGGCTGATTACGATCGCGGAATTACCCATGATGGTGTCAGATTTGCTGCAGCCGCTGGTCGACTCTCCGCGACTCTTATTTATCGTCATTATGATCTCAATTATGGTCGTCGGTATGGTGATGGACTTAACGCCAACGGTGTTAATTCTTACCCCTGTATTATTGCCATTAGTTAAAGAAGCCAATATTGATCCGATTTATTTCGGCGTCATGTTCATTATTAACTGCTCTATTGGATTAATCACACCGCCCGTTGGCAACGTCCTCAACGTTATTTCCGGGGTAGCAAAATTGAAATTTGATGACGCGGTAAGAGGTGTATTCCCTTACGTTGTCGTACTGATGTCGTTGCTGATTTTATTTATTTTTATTCCCGAGCTAATTATCACACCGCTTAAATGGATTAATTAAAGGATAATATTATGAAATTACACGTTATTGCTCGTTCATTATTGATAGCAGGTCTGACAGTTTTCAGCGTGTCGTCTCTGGCGGCACAATCTTTACGTTTTGGTTATGAAACACCGCAAACTGACTCCCAACATATTGCCGCGAAAAAATTTAACGAATTATTAAAAGAAAAAACCAACGACGAATTAACGCTAAAACTCTTTCCTGACAGCACATTAGGTAACGCCCAGGCAATGATCAGCGGGGTGCGCGGCGGAACCATTGATATGGAAATGTCCGGTTCGAACAATTTCACCGGCCTGGCCCCTGTATTCAACTTACTTGATGTCCCCTTCCTGTTTCGCGATACCGCGCATGCGCATAAAACGCTCGACGGCAAAGTCGGCGATGAACTGAAAAAATCACTCGATTCAAAAGGGTTAAAGGTCCTCGCCTACTGGGAAAACGGCTGGCGCGACGTCACCAACTCCCGCGCGCCGGTAAAAACGCCGGGCGATTTGAAAGGCTTAAAAATCCGCACTAACAACAGCCCAATGAATATCGCGGCCTTTAAAATCTTCGGCGCGAACCCTATTCCGATGCCGTTCTCCGAAGTCTATACCGGCCTCGAAACCCGTACGATTGATGCCCAGGAACACCCTATCAACGTCGTGTGGTCAGCGAAATTCTATGAGGTACAGAAATACCTCTCCCTCACTCATCACGCCTATTCGCCTCTGCTGCTGGTGATCAATAAAGCCAAATTCGACGCTTTAAGCCCGCAGTTCCAGGAGGCACTGCTGAGTTCCGCCAAAGAAGCGGGTGACTATCAGCGCAAACTGGTCGCCGAAGATCAGCAAAAAATTATCGATGGCATGAAAGAAGCCGGAGTTGAAGTCCTGACCGACATCGACCGTAAAGCCTTCAGCGATGCGCTGGGCAGCCAGGTGCGCGATATGTTCCTGAAAGACAACCCGCAGGGCGCCGATCTCCTGAAAGCCGTGGACGAGGTGCAATAAGTCATGAGTAACTACTGGCTGGGGTTAGATTGTGGTGGGAGTTGGCTAAAAGCCGGATTGTACGATGGCGCAGGCCGGGAAGTAGCGGTGCAACGCCTGCCGCTGCACGCTTTAAGCCCGCAGCCAGGCTGGGTTGAACGCGATATGACCGAACTGTGGCAACAGTGCGCCTCGGTCATCAACAAACTGCTGGCGCACACGGGGGTGAACGGTTCACAAATCCGTGGTCTGGGTATTTCAGCTCAGGGTAAGGGCCTGTTCCTGTTAGATAAAAGCGATCGGCCATTAGGTAAAGCGATACTCTCTTCCGACCGTCGCGCCATGGAAATTGTCCAGCGCTGGCAAAAAGAAGCGGTTCCGCAAAAACTCTACCCGCTGACCCGACAAACCCTGTGGACCGGGCATCCGGTCTCCCTTTTACGCTGGGTAAAAGAGAATGAGCCGCAGCGCTACGCGCAGATAGGCAGCGTCATGATGACGCATGACTATCTGCGCTGGTGCTTAACCGGCGTGAAAGGCTGTGAGGAGAGCAACATCTCCGAGTCCAACCTCTACAACATGGCGACGGGCCAGTACGACCCGCGCCTGACCGAGTGGCTGGGCATCAGTGAAATCGACAGCGCGCTGCCCCCCGTGGTGGGTTCAGCCGAAATATGCGGGGAGATCACCGCTCAGGCGGCCGCCATCACCGGTCTGACGGTGGGCACTCCCGTCGTCGGCGGCCTGTTTGACGTGGTTTCCACCGCCCTTTGCGCCGGTATTGAGGATGAATCAACGCTCAATGCGGTGATGGGGACCTGGGCCGTCACCAGCGGCATCGCTCACGGTCTGCGCGACCATGAGGCCCATCCTTACGTCTATGGCCGCTACGTCAATGACGGGCAGTATATCGTTCACGAAGCCAGCCCGACCTCTTCCGGCAACCTTGAATGGTTCACCGCCCAGTGGGGCGACCTCTCTTTTGATGAGATCAACCAGGCGGTTGCCAGCCTGCCGAAAGCCGGTAGCGACCTCTTTTTTCTGCCGTTTCTCTACGGCAGCAATGCCGGACTGGAGATGACCTGCGGTTTTTACGGGATGCAGGCGCTGCACACCCGCGCGCACCTGCTGCAGGCGATTTATGAAGGCGTGGTCTTCAGCCATATGACCCACCTCAACCGCATGCGTGAACGTTTTACCGACGTTTGCGCCCTGCGCGTTACCGGCGGACCGGCCCACTCCGACGTCTGGATGCAGATGCTGGCGGACGTCAGCGGCCTGCGCATTGAGCTGCCGCAGGTGGAGGAGACCGGCTGCTTCGGCGCGGCGCTGGCTGCCCGCGTCGGAACCGGCGTATATCGCAATTTCCGCGAGGCCCAACGCGACCTCCGGCACCCGGTGCGCACGCTGCTGCCGGACATGGCCGCGCACGCCCTCTATCAGCGTAAATACCGCCAATACCAGCATTTGATTGAAGCACTACAGGGCTATCACGCCCGTATTAAGGAGCACGCATTATGAGCCGACCACTACTGCAACTAGCGCTCGACCACACCAATCTGGAAGCAGCCCAGCGCGATGTCGCCCTGCTACAGGATCATGTCGATATCGTTGAGGCTGGCACCATCCTCTGTTTAACCGAAGGCCTTAGCGCGGTGAAAGCCCTGCGAGCGCAGTGCCCGGAAAAAATCATCGTCGCCGACTGGAAAGTGGCCGATGCCGGTGAAACCCTGGCGCAGCAGGCTTTTAGCGCTGGCGCCAACTGGATGACTATCATCTGCGCTGCGCCGCTCGCAACCGTCGAGAAAGGCCATGCCGTTGCCCAGTCCTGCGGCGGTGAAATTCAAATGGAACTGTTCGGCAACTGGACGCTGGACGACGCCCGAGACTGGTATCGCGTCGGGGTTCGCCAGGCGATTTATCACCGCGGACGCGATGCGCAGGCCAGCGGGCAGCAGTGGGGAGAGGCGGACCTGACGCGTATGAAAGCGTTGTCCGACATCGGCCTTGAGCTGTCAATTACCGGTGGTATTACCCCGGCCGATCTACCGCTGTTCCGCGACATTAACGTTAAGGCATTTATCGCCGGACGTGCGCTGGCAGGTGCCGCCCATCCGGCGCAGGTCGCCGCCGAATTCCACGCCCAAATTGACGCCATCTGGGGATAACAACATGCGTAATCATCCATTAGGTATTTACGAGAAAGCACTGGCGAAAGATCTCAGTTGGCCGGAGCGGTTGGTGCTGGCAAAAAGCTGCGGTTTTGATTTTGTTGAGATGTCGGTGGACGAAACGGATGAACGTCTCTCACGCCTGGAGTGGACCTCGGCCCAACGCGCTTCGCTGGTGAACGCGATGCTGGAAAGCGGCGTCGCCATCCCGTCGATGTGTCTCTCCGCCCATCGCCGTTTCCCTTTTGGCAGCCGCGACGAAGCGGTACGCCAGCGGGCGCGTGAAATCATGACCAAAGCCATTCGCCTGGCGCGCGACCTGGGGATCCGCACCATCCAGTTGGCAGGTTACGACGTCTATTACGAAGAGCACGACGAAGGCACCCAGCAACGTTTCGCCGAAGGGCTGGCGTGGGCGGTAGAACAGGCTGCGGCTGCGCAGGTGATGCTGGCGGTGGAGATCATGGATACCGCGTTTATGAACTCCATCAGCAAGTGGAAAAAGTGGGACGAGATGCTTTCGTCACCGTGGTTCACCGTTTATCCAGACGTCGGCAACCTCAGCGCCTGGGGGAACGACGTGACCGCCGAACTGAAGCTGGGGATTGACCGTATCGCCGCTATCCACCTGAAAGACACGCTGCCAGTGACCGGTGACAGCCCCGGCCAGTTCCGAGACGTGCCGTTTGGCGAAGGATGCGTTGATTTTGTTGGCATCTTCAAAACGCTGCATGAGCTGAATTATCGCGGTTCATTTCTGATTGAGATGTGGACAGAGAAATCCAGTGAGCCGGTGCTGGAAATTATCCAGGCCCGCCGCTGGATTGAATCACGGATGCAGGAAGGAGGTTTCACATGTTAGAGCAACTGAAAGCCGAGGTGCTGGCGGCCAACCTGGCCCTCCCGGCGCACGGGCTGGTCACCTTTACCTGGGGCAACGTCAGCGCGGTCGATGAGACGCGCAAACTGATGGTCATTAAGCCTTCCGGCGTTGAATATGAGGTAATGACCGCCGACGATATGGTGGTGGTAGAGATCGCCAACGGCAAGATCGTTGAAGGCAACAAAAAACCGTCGTCCGATACCGCGACCCATCTGGCGCTCTATCGGCGCTATCCGCAGATCGGCGGGATCGTGCATACCCATTCCCGCCATGCGACGATCTGGTCGCAGGCCGGGCTCGATCTGCCCGCCTGGGGCACCACCCACGCCGACTATTTCTATGGCGCGATCCCCTGTACCCGGCTGATGACCGTTGAGGAAATTAACGGCGAGTACGAGTATCAGACCGGCGAGGTGATTATTAAAACCTTTGAAGAGCGCGGTCTGGATCCGGCGCAAATCCCGGCGGTATTGGTTCATTCACACGGCCCGTTTGCCTGGGGTAAAAACGCCGCCGATGCCGTCCACAACGCCGTGGTGCTTGAGGAGTGTGCCTATATGGGGCTGTTCTCGCGCCAGCTGGCCCCGCAGCTACCGGATATGCAGCCTGAACTGCTCAATAAACACTATCTGCGTAAACACGGCGCGAACGCCTATTACGGGCAGTAACAGCCTATGTCGGATGGCGGCTGCGCCTTATCCGACCTACAAGACTTGCAATATCAATACGTTGTGATGAACTCTTGTAGGCCCGATAAGCAAAGCGCCATCGGGCATTCAGTTTGCAACCGCGTTGTCAGAGGGCCAAAGATTATACTCAAGAATTAACGTGTTCCTTACTGTAGCGCCGCTTCCAGGCGGTAGGCGTCAGGCCGGTGTGCTTGCGGAAGATCTGGCGAAAGTAACCAACGTCATTAAAACCGCACCGCTCCGCCACCTCTTTTAACGAACGCGCGTCGCTAATCAGCAACTTTTCCGCCTCGCGCACCCGCTGGCGGTGGATGGCTTCCGTTAGCGTAAGGTGAAATACCCGCCGATAAACGCGTCCCAGATAATCCACATTGCAATGCAGTTCTTTCGCCAGAACTGAGCTGGAAAGCGGCAGGTGATAGTGCGTTCGAATCAGCTGCTGTACTTTCCAGGCCAGCGACACGCCAGCGGCCTCGGCGTTTTCATTCTGCCGGGCGTCAACGGTGAGCTGCTGCAAAATCAGCAGCACGATGAACTCCAGCGCCGGGCTGCGCTGGTGCTTTTCCTGCTCGTTCATAAACTGGCGAAAAAGCGCAATCAGCGCCTGCGGATCGGCAACCTGGGTATGCTGCGGCACGGAAAGATGCGTCAGCCAGCGCGGGTCGCTGTCCGGCGCTTTGACCTCAAAATGGAGCCAGTAAAATTTAAGATCGGTGGGAAACTCTTCAACGCCAATATGGCGGCGATGCGGCCAAAGCAACAGGCTTTCCCCGGCTTCGACACAGAAAACACATTCTTCTTCCTGAATTTTCAGGCAGCCTTTTTCCACAAATATAATTTCCCACGATTGCAGACGCCTGGCAGGATGACGCCCAATGCCGCGAGAAATAAATAATCCGCCGTTTTGGACTTTAATCGGTAATGTTATGGATAATTCGAGCATTAATATGTCATTTCCCGCTCATTCAGCACCGTATTTCATATTAGCTTTTGATTATTAACTAAAAATAGTCATTTCACTCGATCCATCTCACATTTTTAAATACGGGTCGGAATCGTCATCTTTTTTTACTCTTTTATCGCCTTGTCGCTCACCGCTATCTGGGCAAAATGAATTAGGTCATAACGCGAAAATAAAAATTACTGCCATAAAATACCCCGTCAGCGAGGAATATCTATGACCTCTACAGCCTTAAGGAGCACGAAATGAACGTACTGGAAGTCGATCTGCATAAACTGACGGTCAGCGATCCGTTCCTCGGACAGTATCAACAACTGGTTCGCGATGTGGTTATTCCTTACCAGTGGGATGCGTTAAACGATCGTATTCCAGAGGCTGAACCCAGCCATGCCATTGAGAATTTCCGCATTGCCGCAGGACAGCAGACGGGCGACTTTTACGGCATGGTCTTTCAGGACAGCGACGTGGCGAAATGGCTGGAAGCGGTTGCCTGGTCACTGTGCCAGAAGCCCGATCCCGCGCTTGAGAAAACCGCCGATGAGGTGATTGAACTGGTGGCCGCCGCGCAGTGTGACGATGGCTATCTCAATACGTACTTTACGGCAAAAGCCCCGCAAGAACGCTGGAGCAACCTGGCGGAGTGCCACGAGCTTTATTGCGCCGGGCACCTGATTGAAGCGGGCGTCGCCTTCTTTCAGGCCACCGGCAAGCGTCGGCTGCTAGACGTCGTTTGTCGCCTGGCCGATCATATCGACAGCACTTTCGGCCCTGGCGAAAATCAGCTGCACGGCTATCCGGGCCACCCGGAAATTGAGCTGGCGCTGATGCGTCTGTATGAGGTAACAGAGCAGCCGCGCTATATGACGCTAGCAAGCTACTTTATCGGGCAGCGCGGTGCCCAACCGCACTTCTACGACGAAGAGTACGAAAAACGCGGCCAAACCTCTTACTGGCATACCTACGGCCCGGCGTGGATGGTCAAAGACAAAGCCTACAGCCAGGCGCATCTGCCAATTTCGCAGCAGCAGACGGCCATTGGCCACGCGGTACGTTTTGTCTATCTGATGACTGGCGTGGCGCATCTCGCTCGCCTGAGCAACGATGAAGGCAAACGCCAGGACTGCCTGCGTCTGTGGAAAAATATGGCGCAGCGTCAGCTGTATATCACTGGCGGGATTGGCTCGCAGAGCAGCGGCGAAGCCTTTAGCTGCGATTACGATTTACCGAATGATTCGGTCTATGCGGAAAGCTGCGCTTCAATCGGCCTGATGATGTTCGCCCGCCGGATGCTGGAAATGGAAGCCGATAGCCAGTACGCCGACGTGATGGAGCGCGCGCTGTACAATACCGTCCTCGGCGGTATGGCGCTGGATGGCAAGCATTTCTTCTACGTCAACCCGCTGGAAGTGCATCCAAAATCGTTAAAATTCAACCATATTTACGATCACGTTAAGCCCATTCGCCAGCGCTGGTTTGGCTGCGCCTGCTGCCCGCCGAACATCGCCCGCGTGCTCACCTCCCTTGGTCACTACATCTACACGCCGCGTGCGGATGCGCTGTACATCAATATGTACGTGGGTAACAGCATGGAAATACCGGTTGAAAATGGCGCGCTCAAACTGCGGATTGGCGGGAACTACCCGTGGCATGAGCAGGTGAAGATCGCCATCGACTCTGTGCAGCCGGTACGTCACACGCTGGCGCTACGTCTGCCGGACTGGTGCCCTGAGGCAAAAGTGACGCTCAACGGGCTGGAAGTGGAGCAGGATATTCGCAAAGGTTATCTGCATATCCGTCGAACCTGGCAGGAGGGCGATACGATAACCCTGACGCTGCCGATGCCGGTTCGCCGCGTGTATGGCAATCCGCTGGCGCGTCACGTCGCCGGTAAGGTCGCCATTCAGCGCGGGCCGCTGGTCTATTGCCTTGAGCAGGCCGATAACGGCGAAGAACTGCATAATCTGTGGTTACCGAAAGAGAGTGAGTTCCGGGTCTTTGAGGGCAAAGGGCTTTTTGCGCATAAGATGCTGATTCAGGCTGAAGGCGAGAAGCAAAGCGCCCCAGATGCGCAGCATCAGGCGTTGTGGCACTACGATAACGCGCCGTCATCGCGCCAGCCGCAGACGCTAACGTTCATTCCGTGGTTTAGCTGGGCCAACCGCGGCGAGGGCGAAATGCGGATTTGGGTCAACGAGCGGTAATACTGTGCCGGATGGCGGCTGCGCCTTATCCGGCCTACAAGATTTGCAATATCAGTACATTGCGATGAATTTTTGTAGGCCTGATAAGCGAAGCGCCATCAGACATTACCACCAGGCTGATATCAATACGGTAGGCCCTATAAGCGAAGTGCCATCGGGCATTACCACCAGGCTAATATCAACGCGGTAGGCCCGATAAGCGCAGCGCCATCGGGCATTACCTCTTGCGTCAGAACAGCCCCAGCGGCTTATCGGAATAACTCACCAGCAGGCACTTGGTTTGCTGGTAGTGTTCCAGCATCATCTTATGCGTTTCGCGCCCGATGCCAGACTGCTTATAGCCGCCAAACGCCGCGTGTGCCGGATAGGCGTGATAGCAGTTGGTCCATACGCGCCCGGCCTGAATGCCGCGACCCATCTTATAAGCCAGATTGCCGTTGCGGCTCCAGACGCCTGCGCCGAGGCCATACTGCGTATCGTTAGCGATTTCCAGCGCCTCCTCCATGGTTTTAAAGGTGGTTACCGCCAGCACCGGGCCAAAGATCTCCTCCTGAAAGACGCGCATATTATTCTTACCAAACAGGATAGTGGGCTCAAGGTAATAGCCCTCTTTAAGTTCGCCATCCAGCTCCTTGCGTCGCCCACCGGTCAGAATATCGGCCCCCTCTTTTTTACCGATATCGATATAATTGAGGATAGTCTCAAGCTGGCCGTGGGAGACCTGCGCCCCCATTTGCGTACCGCTATCTAGCGGGTTCCCGCTGCGAATGCTCTCTACCCGGCGAATAGCGCGCTCCATAAAGCGCTCATAGATGGACTCCTGGACCAGCGCACGGCTTGGACAGGTACACACCTCGCCCTGGTTAAAGGCAAACAGGGCAAAACCCTCCAGCGCTTTATCAAAGAACGCATCTTCTTCATCCATCACGTCAGCAAAGAAGATATTTGGCGATTTACCGCCTAACTCCAGCGTCACCGGAATAATATTCTGCGTGGCGTACTGCATGATCTGTTGGCCCACTTCCGTCGAACCGGTAAACGCCACCTTCGCGATACGTTTCGAGGTCGCCAGATATTCACCGATCTCGCCGCCCGCGCCGTTCACGACGTTGACGACGCCCGGTGGTAACAGATCGCCAATGACTTCCATCAACAGCAGAACGGAAAGCGGCGTCAGGCGTGCCGGTTTAAGCACTACGCAGTTACCCGCCGCCAGCGCTGGCGCCATTTTCCAGCTTGCCATCAACAACGGAAAGTTCCACGGGATTATCTGCCCCACGACGCCAAGCGGTTCGTGAAAATGGTAGGCCACGGTTTCGCTATCAACTTCGCTGATCCCGCCCTCCTGCGCACGTATACAGGAGGCGAAATAGCGGAAATGATCGATCGCCAGCGGTACGTCGGCGGCGCTGGTTTCACGAATCGGTTTACCGTTATCCCAGGTTTCCGCTGTCGCCAACAGTTCGAGGTTTTGTTCCATCCGATCGGCGATCTTAAACAAGATAGCGGCACGGTCTTGTACTGACGTATGCGCCCACTTATCTTTCGCCTTATGCGCGGCGTCGAGCGCTAAATCGATATCTTTTTTACCGGAGGAAGCGACTTCACATAGCGGCTGGCCGGTCACTGGCGTCAGGTTTTGATAATATTCGCCGTCGGCGGGCGCAACCCAGTCACCGCCAATAAAATTGTCATAGCGGGCTTTTAATTTCAGTGGGTACCCGTATTCACCTGGCTGAATACGTGTTGAAGGGGGATTGTTCGTCATGACCAACTCCTTATTGTAAAGGTACTCCACAAGGGTAGACGGTACTGGTGAATTTTTCGCCAATGGTTTTCTGCTTTACGACAGCAATCACGAATTACTTTCCTTTACGTTTCTCCGTCTGGTTTTAGCCATACTAAACAGGTGCCTGTTTAACGTACGGAGAACACTATGCAGCAATATATCGGTATTGATGTGGGAGGAACTCACGTCAAATATGGCGTGATTAACAGTGACGGCGAAGAATTAACCCATCATCAATTCGATACGCCAGAGGACGCCTCCACGTTTACCCGCAAATGGCAGGATGTGGTGGCGCGTTGCCAACAGGACTATGACATTGCGGCAATCGGGGTCAGTTTCCCCGGCCATATTAATCCCCATAACGGTCATGCGGCAAAAGCGGGCGCGCTGGCTTACCTGGATGACGTCAACCTGATGGAGTTGTTCAGCGGGCTGACCGATCTGCCGCTGGTCGTGGAGAACGACGCGAACTGCGCGGCGCTGGGCGAAATGTGGCGAGGCGCCGGGCAGCATTATGACAATCTGGTCTGTATCACCATTGGAACCGGCATTGGCGGCGGTATTATCGTCGGACGAGAGCTGTATCGCGGCGCACATTTCCATGCCGGTGAATTCGGCGTCATGCCGGTCGGGAACAATGGCGAAAGTATGCATAAAATCGCGTCAACCAGCGGATTAATGGCGTCGTGCCGCCAGGCGCTGGCACTGCCTGCCGAAGAGATGCCGCCTGCGGATGTGATCTTCGAACGAATGGCGACCGATGTTCATCTGCGTGAGGCGGTCAATGACTGGGCGCGTTATCTGTCACGCGGCGTTTACAGCGTGATCTCTATGTTTGATCCGGGCGTGGTGCTGATCGGCGGAGGAATAAGCGAACAGGAAAAGCTCTACCCGCTCCTGACGCGGCATCTTGAAACGTTTGAAATGTGGGAGGCGCTCCAGGTGCCGATTCAGCCCTGCCAACTGGGAAATCAGGCGGGCAGGCTGGGCGCCGTCTGGCTGGCGCAGCAAAAGCTCGACCGAAGCTAACGTATTACGCCTTATCCGGCCTGCATCGTCTACGCAGGCCCGGTAAGCGTCCGCGCCACCGGGCAAAGGCGTTACATCGCCGCGCGATAAATTTCCACAATCTCATCGTGAGTCGCCTGAATCGGGTTCGTCAGACCACAGGCATCTTTAAGAGCATTGGTCGCCAGAACCGGGATATCTTCTTCCTTCACGTTTAGCTCGCGCAGTCCCGCCGGAATGTTGACTTTCTGCGACAGTTGGCGAATGGCCGCCACACACGCCTGCGCGCCTTCCGCCTCGCTCATATCTGATACATCGACGCCCATCGCCGCTGCGCAATCACGCAGGCGAGCCGCCGCTACCTGGCTGTTGAATACCTGCACATGCGGCAGCAGAACCGCGTTACATACACCGTGCGGTAGGTTGTAGAAACCGCCAAGTTGGTGCGCCATAGCATGAACGTAGCCCAGCGACGCATTGTTAAACGCCATTCCCGCCAGAAACTGAGCATAAGCCATCGCTTCACGCGCCTGGACATTGCTCCCCTCTTCAACCGCAACAACCAGATTTTCCGCAATCATCGTTACCGCTTTCAACGCGCAGGCATCGGTAATAGGCGTTGCCGCAACGGAAACATAAGCTTCAATCGCGTGGGTTAACGCATCCATACCGGTTGCCGCCGTCAGGGATTTCGGCATACCAACCATTAAAGAGGAGTCGTTGACAGAGAGCAGCGGCGTAACGTGTTTATCGACGATAGCCATTTTAATATGACGTTCTTCGTCGGTGATGATACAAAAACGGGTCATTTCAGACGCGGTGCCGGCGGTCGTATTAATCGCAATCATCGGCAACTGCGGTTTCGCGGAGCGGTCAACGCCTTCATAGTCACGAATATCGCCGCCATTCGCCGCCACCAGAGCGATACCTTTCGCACAGTCGTGCGGGGAACCGCCGCCCAGCGAGATAACGCTGTCGCAGCCATTTTCTTTCAGAAGCTTCAACCCAGCTGCCACATTGCTGGTGGTAGGGTTAGGCTGCGTACCATCATAAATCACGCTAAAAATATCACGTTCCTGTAGCGCTTTTTGAATATCACCCGCCACCCCTAATTTTGTCAGCATAGCATCCGTAACAATTAATGTACGGCGAAAACCATATTCCGCCATCGTATTCATTGCGTTCTTTAATGAATCGGCACCAATTACATTCACGGAAGGAATAAAAAACGTTGAAGCTGCCATTATACTGTCCTTAATTACCAGAATAAGGTGCGAAGAATACGGGTGAAATTATCCTAATAATATGATCACGATGACTATTTTAAGAAGTCAGAAAAATAAAAAGCACATTAGGTTAATTTCCTGATGTGCTTTTATAAATCAACTCAATAATTGTATTGATTCATTTCTGATTTAATTTAACCATTTCATTCTTTTTGCGGAAATAATAACGCATCACGTAATAAATGATCATTCCCACGACGCCGTGTAAATCCAATCCGGTCAAAATATTCAAGGATCTGAATAGCCAGTTTCCGCCCTACATTCAGCCTGTCGCGAAAATCCGCCGCACACGTTGATCCTCTCTCTTGATCCAGCTCGCGGATCATATTGGCGAAAGCGACAATCCGATCGTTACGATAGTACCGATCTTTTACGATCGCGGTAATGATGCCTTGCTGTGCCGCCTGCCGCAGCACCAGCCGCATCAATTGTTCTTCCGTTCCGGTCTCTTTCGCCAGATCGCGTACCCACCAGGGCTCATCGCCAAATAGCGGTTCGACTTTTTGCCAGACGGCCTGCTGCTCATCGCTAAATCCTGCTTTATGATCCGGCAGATGCAACCAACCGTGATGGCTATGAATCAGGCCGTCGTCGCGCATCCGCTCGATCAGCATCAGGACCAGCGCTTCATCTTCCATTGGCAGGGCCATGCGGCGTAAACGCTCGCGTCCCGGCCCCGGTTCATCGCGGTGCTGTTCGTGGTAGGTCGCCAGCGTATCGAGAATCTTACGCTGCCAGCGGGCGGCGACGGGCGCGCTTAGCAGATTGTCTCCGGCCTGGATAAAACCATGTTGCTCAATAAGCTGACGCATACCGAGAGGATTAAGCTGACGCGCCCAACCGAAATCCGGCAGGTTGACGGCGCCGCGTTCCAGATGAATGGCCAACGCCGCGCTATCGTCCTGCGCGGCGGCAAGCGTTGAAAGCCAGTGCAAATAATCTGGCTTACGTTTACCGCGACGCGGCGCCTTAAGCGTCACCACGCGTGCGCCGGCAAGGGTGGCGCGTGCGGAAATATCACGCAGCACCAGTCTGTCATTATCGGCCAGCCACAACGGCGTATCGAAGATCAGCTCGGCCAGCCCGCCTTCCAGCAAAGAGACGCGACCGGTCACATGGCTGGCGGCATGGTGAATATGTAGCGGCTGCCATTGGGAAAGCGGCGCATGAAGTGCCAGAGAAACGATCACCCGGGAAAAAGCTTCCCCCACCGGCGCATCGGAAAGCAGCCAGTCGCCGCGGTTAAGCTGTTCCTTCTCCGCATCGCCCGCAATATTGAGCGCAATACGTTGCCCGGCGTGCGCATGGTCGGTAGGCTGATTTTGTGCGTGCAGGCTACGCACCCGCATCGGTTTATTTACTCCGGTTAACCACAGCGTATCACCTACCTTCCCCTCTCCGCTCAACGCCGTTCCGGTCACCACCAGTCCCGCCCCTTTCACCGTAAACGCACGGTCGATAGCCAGACGGAAACGATGCTGCGCGGCGTGCAAACGTGCAGGAAGCTGCTGTAAATGAGCGCGAAGTTCTGCAATACCGCGTCCTTCATTGGCGGCGGTGACAAATAAAACGGTATCGGCGAAGCCATAGTTGTCGAGCGCCGCCAGTACCTCTTCACGTACTTCACCGATACGCGCCTCGTCCACGCGATCGGCTTTGGTCAGCGCGACGGTGAGCTGGAGATTGCCCGTCAGTTGCAGGATCTGTAAATGCTCGCGCGTTTGCGCCATGACGCCGTCATCACAGGCGACCACCAGCAAAGCGTGATCGATACCGCCTACGCCCGCCAGCATGTTAGAGAGGAATTTTTCATGCCCAGGCACATCGATAAAGCCCAGCACACGGCCATCCGGCTGCGGCCAATAGGCGTAACCCAGATCGATAGTCATCCCGCGTTTTTTCTCTTCCGGCAGACGGTCGGCATTGACCCCGGTAATCGCCTGGAGCAACGTTGTTTTACCGTGGTCTACGTGTCCGGCAGTTGCAATAATCATTTCAGCATCATCTCCATAAACCGGCTTTCGTCTTCAAGACAGCGCATATCCAGCCATAAACGGCCATCATAAATTCGGCCAATGACCGGTACAGGCAGCGTGCGCCAGCGAGCCGCCAGCGCCTCCAGCCGACTACCGCGCCCGTCGTGCGGGGTAAAGGTCATGGCGGCGCTGGGAAGGCGGTCTACCGGTAATGAACCGCTGCCGATTTGCGACAGGCAGGGTTTAACCTCCAGCGCAAATTCATCGCCGTAACGTGCCGCCAGCCGCGCCTGTAACCGCTGCGCTTGTTCGCGAATCGACGCTTCACTGCGGGTTAACAGACGCAGGGTGGGTAATTTCTCCGCCAACGCTTCCGGGTGCAGATACAGACGTAACGTGGCCTCCAGCGCCGCCAGCGTCATTTTATCCGCGCGCAGAGCGCGTTTCAGCGGATGGCTTTGCAGTTGGGCAATCATCGCTTTTTTGCCGACGATGATCCCGGCCTGCGGCCCGCCCAGCAACTTATCGCCGGAGAAGCTTACCAGGCTGACGCCTGCGGCAATGAGCTGCTGCGGCATCGGCTCTTTGGGTAAGCCATATTGACTTAAATCCACCAGCGAACCGCTGCCCAGATCCGCCACCACCGGAATATCCAGCTCTCGCCCGATTTCCGCCAGTTCCGCTTCCTCTACCGTTTTGGTAAAGCCCTCAATGCTGTAATTACTGGTATGCACCTTCATCAACAGCCCGGTATTTTCATTTACCGCCTGACGGTAATCTTTCGCGTGCGTCCGGTTGGTGGTGCCCACTTCATGCAGCGTACAGCCCGCCTGGCGCATAACATCCGGAATACGAAACGCGCCGCCGATTTCGACCAGCTCGCCACGCGAAACCGCTACCTCTTTGCCGCTGGCGGTCGCCGCCAGCATCAGCAATACCGCCGCCGCATTGTTATTGACGATACAGGCGTCTTCCGCCCCGGTGATACGGCATAATAGCGTCGCCAGCGCCCGGTCGCGATGCCCCCGCCCGGCGCCATCCAAATCGTATTCCAGCGTCACCGGCGCGCGCATCGCCTGCGTTACCGCCTCAATCGCTTCTTGCGCCTGCAATGCGCGGCCAAGATTGGTGTGCAGCACCGTCCCCGTCAGGTTAATCACCGGGCGCAGCGCGCTTTGCGCCGCATTTTCCAGCCGGAGTTTCGCCTCTTGCGCCCAGTCTGCGTACCAGTCGGGAAGCGTTTGCGTATTCCGTATGACGTCGCGCGCGTCGTCAAGCATCCGCCTAAGCAGATCAACCACCTGGGTATGGCCATACCGATCGCGCAGAGAAAGAAAAGCGCTATCGTGCAATAAGCGATCGATAGCAGGAAGCTGGCTGTAGAGTGTACGCGTTTCGCTTGTCATGAAAATGCCTGGCTGTTGGTGGCCCTCTCCTGGCGGGAGAGGGATATCGACATAAGGGGGATTGTAACGTGAGTTTGCTCAGGCGGACATAATGCGCGTCAAGCCTTTGGCGCTTCGGTGCGGGCAAAGCTTTCGCGTTGAAAAAGCGTTTCGACCAGTTTGACCAGGTGGGGGCGGCTAACACACCAGCCGGGCGCAACCCGGCGGAAGTTGAGATAGCCTACCGCACAGGCAATCGCGATAGTCGCCAGATTTACCGTATCCGTTTTTAGCGTCCCATCGCTCAGATAACTTTCGAGCATATCCAGGCTGCGGTTGATTTTTTCCCGCTGGCGCAGCAGTTCCGTTTCCGATTGTTGCGCCGCCGGGCGCGCCTGTTCGCGTACAGACACCAACGCTGCATCCATAATGCCGTCAGCCAACGCTTCAAGCTGGCGAACTTTAAGCGCTGCCATCGGGTCACGCGGGAGCATCGCTGGCGCGATATCCAGCAACTCAATATATTCCGCGATGATCGGCGAATCGAACCAGTACTCGCCTTTCTCCGTCACCAGCGCTGGCACCTTACCCAGAGGGTTGTATTGCGCCACGCCGTTATCCGCCTCGTAGGGTAATTCATTAATAAATTCGAAGGTAATGCCCTTTTCGAGCAGCAGAATAGAGATTTTGCGCACAAAAGGGCTGGTGTAGCTACCGATGAGTTTCATGCCGTGTCCTTTTTGCCAACCAGTAAAAATCATAGTATGGCTCAAATAAGACGAAAAGAGACACAAAAGGAGGTTGCTGAATGACATAACGTGAGAGGGCTCGCGACAAAATGTTTGCCGGATCGTATTGACGTTACCCGGGCTTAAAATTTCTTGTGAAGAAGATCACAAAAATTCAACAAAGCACCAAAATAAAAATGTGAAATATCTCACATAAAATTGCCTTTTAAGAGCTAAAAATTAGATTCGTTGTTTTTTTACACAGCTACTTTGTGATCAATATCACATCAATTACCTCTCTACCCCCTATATTTATGTGACACAAATCACATAAATTGTCCCTGTCTGGACAGTTGAACGATTCAGTGCCAGATTGCGCAGTATCTACACTACAGGGTCCGGCTACCTCTGCCGCTACATTAACAAACCTCGGGCTTTCAGCCTGCGCGACAGCAACATAAGAAGGGGTGTTTTTATGTCATCCGATATTAAGATCAAAGTGCAAAGCTTTGGTCGATTCCTCAGCAATATGGTGATGCCTAATATCGGCGCGTTTATCGCGTGGGGTATTATCACCGCATTATTTATTCCAACAGGGTGGTTGCCTAACGAAACGCTGGCGAAACTGGTTGGTCCGATGATCACCTACCTGCTGCCGCTGCTCATCGGTTATACCGGCGGTCGTCTGGTTGGCGGCGAACGCGGCGGCGTAGTGGGCGCTATCACTACCATGGGCGTTATTGTCGGCGCGGATATGCCGATGTTCCTCGGCTCGATGATCGCCGGTCCATTAGGCGGCTACTGCATTAAGAAATTCGACAGTTGGGTAGACGGTAAGATCAAATCCGGTTTTGAGATGTTGGTGAACAACTTCTCCGCTGGCATCATCGGTATGATCCTCGCCATCCTGGCGTTCCTCGGTATTGGTCCGGCGGTTGAAGTCCTGTCCAAAATTCTGGCGGCGGGCGTTAACTTCATGGTGGCGCACGATATGCTGCCGCTGGCGTCCATTTTTGTTGAACCGGCGAAAATCCTGTTCCTCAATAACGCGATTAACCACGGCATCTTCTCACCGCTGGGTATCCAGCAGTCCCATGAGATGGGTAAATCCATCTTCTTCCTGATTGAAGCTAACCCGGGTCCGGGGATGGGCGTCCTGCTGGCGTACATGTTCTTCGGTCGCGGCAGCGCTAAACAGTCTGCGGGCGGCGCGGCAATTATCCACTTCCTGGGCGGTATCCATGAGATCTACTTCCCGTACGTGCTGATGAACCCACGCCTGATTCTGGCGGTGATTCTCGGCGGTATGACCGGCGTATTCACCCTGACCATCCTGAACGGCGGTCTGGTCTCTCCGGCATCTCCGGGTTCCATTCTGGCGGTACTGGCGATGACGCCAAAAGGCGCTTACTTCGCTAACATCGCTGCCATCGTGGCGGCAATGGCGGTTTCCTTCTTGGTGTCTGCAATTCTGCTGAAAACCAGCAAAGTGAAAGAAGAAGATGACATTGAAGCGGCCACCCGTCGTATGCATGACATGAAAGCGGAATCTAAAGGCGCCTCTCCGCTGGCGGCTGGCGACGTGACTAACGACCTGAGCCATGTGCGTAAAATCATCGTGGCTTGCGATGCCGGTATGGGTTCCAGCGCGATGGGCGCAGGGGTACTGCGTAAGAAAGTACAGGATGCGGGCCTGAGCCAGATCTCCGTCACCAACAGCGCCATTAACAATCTGCCGCCGGATGTGGATCTGGTCATTACTCACCGCGACCTGACCGAGCGCGCGATGCGTCAGGTACCGCAGGCGCAGCATATTTCGCTGACCAACTTCCTGGATAGCGGCCTGTACACCAGCCTGACCGAACGTCTGGTTGCCGCACAGCGCCACAATACTAATGAAGAGAAAGTACGCGACCATCTGAAAGACAGCTTTGAGGAGGGTGATAACAACCTGTTCAAGCTGGGCGCGGAGAATATCTTCCTGGGCCGTAAAGCCGCTAACAAAGAAGAGGCGATTCGCTTTGCCGGTGAACAACTGGTGAAAGGCGGCTATGTTGAGCCGGAATACGTCGAGGCGATGCTGGACCGCGAAAAGCTGACGCCGACTTACCTCGGTGAATCCATCGCAGTACCGCACGGCACGGTAGAAGCGAAAGACCGCGTGCTGAAAACCGGCGTGGTGTTCTGCCAGTATCCGGAAGGCGTACGCTTCGGTGAAGAAGAAGACGATATTGCCCGTCTGGTCATTGGTATCGCCGCACGTAACAATGAGCACATCCAGGTCATCACCAGCCTGACCAACGCGCTGGATGATGAATCCGTGATCGAACGTCTGGCGCACACCACCAGCGTGGATGAAGTGCTGGAACTGCTGGCAGGTAAAAAAGCTTAACAGTTAAGTATCCCCAAAATAGTTCGAGCTGCAGGAAGGCGGCAACGCAGTGAATCCCCAGGAGCGTACATAAGTACGTGACTGGGGTGAGCGAGGAGAGCCAACGCATCTGCAGTTCGAAATATGAAGGCGATATCCTCTCCCTTGTGGAGAGGGTTAGGTTGAGGGAAAAGCCTCACCCCAGCCCTCTCGGGTAAAAACATTAATGAAGGTTAATACTATGAAAGCATTACATTTTGGCGCAGGTAATATCGGTCGTGGCTTTATCGGCAAATTGCTGGCTGACGCGGGGATACAACTGACGTTTGCGGATGTAAACCAGGTCGTACTCGATGCCCTGAATGCCCGTCATAGCTATCAGGTTCATGTTGTGGGTGAAAATGAGCAGGTGGATACCGTTTCCGGCGTCAACGCTGTCAGCAGCATCGGCGATGATGTTGTCGACCTGATTGCCCACGTTGATTTAATCACTACTGCCGTGGGTCCGGTTGTGCTTGAGCGTATCGCTCCGGCCATCGCTAAAGGGCTGGTAAAACGTAAGGCGCAGGGCGTGGATGCCCCGCTGAATATCATCGCCTGTGAAAATATGGTGCGCGGCACCACACAGCTCAAAGGTCATGTGATGAACGCGCTGGCGGATGGCGATAAAGCCTGGGTTGAACAGCACGTCGGTTTTGTGGATTCCGCCGTTGACCGTATTGTGCCGCCATCTGCTTCCGCCACCCATGACCCGCTGGAAGTGACGGTAGAAACCTTCAGCGAGTGGATCGTCGATAAAACCCAGTTTAAAGGCGCGTTGCCGACCATTCCGGGGATGGAGTTAACGGATAACCTGATGGCATTTGTCGAACGTAAACTCTTCACGCTGAACACAGGTCATGCTATAACCGCGTACCTCGGCAAATTAGCCGGTCATCAAACCATTCGCGACGCCATTCTCGATGAGAGTATTCGCGCGGTGGTTAAAGGCGCGATGGAAGAAAGCGGCGCGGTGCTGATCAAACGCTACGGTTTTGACGCCGACAAACATGCGGCATACATTCAGAAAATCCTCGGTCGTTTTGAAAACCCGTATCTGAAAGATGATGTTGAGCGCGTTGGACGTCAGCCGCTACGCAAACTCAGCGCGGGCGACCGTCTGATCAAACCGCTGCTTGGCACCCTGGAATATGGTCTGCCGCATGTGAATCTGGTCAAAGGGATCGCGGCGGCGATGCATTTCCGTAGTGAAGAAGATCCGCAGGCACAGGAACTGGCCGCGCTGATTGACGAAAAAGGTCCACAGGCCGCTCTGGCGCAAATTTCCGGGCTGGATGCCAATAGCGATGTGGTGGCGGAGGCGGTTAACGCTTATAACGCGACCAAATGACGCAGAACCCGGCGCAGGTTAGCCTGCGCCCAAATAACAGATTGTCAGATATGCAGGCAATAATGGAACAAACCCAGGCCTTTGAAAATCGTGTGCTTGAGCGTCTGAATGCTGGCAAAACCGTACGGAGCTTCCTGATTACTGCCGTCGAGTTATTGACCGAGGCGGTGAATATTCTGGTGCTCCAGGTGTTTCGCAAAGACGACTATGCGGTGAAATACGCTGTGGAACCGTTGCTGGACGGCGACGGACCGCTGGGCGATCTTTCGGTACGTCTGAAACTTATCTATGGCCTGGGCGTACTCAGCCGCACCGAATATGAAGATGCGGAGCTGTTAATGGCGCTGCGCGAAGAGCTGAATCACGACGGCAATGAGTACGCCTTTACCGACGATGAAATCCTCGGGCCGTTTGGCGAACTACACTGCGTCATGGCGCTGCCGCCGCCGCCGCATTTTGATACGTCCGACGCGGCGCTCTACGCCATGCAAATTCAGCGCTACCAGCAGGCGGTGCGTTCGACGATGGTTCTCTCCCTGACCGAGCTGATTTCTAAAATCAGCTTAAAAAAGGCCTTTCAAAAGTAAATCCCTCCGTTAACCTCTTTCTTCTTCTTTTGGTCGGTACAGCCGCCGGTAATATTCCAGACGCTGCAAATAAATGGGCGCGCTCTCCGACGGCACCTCGGAAGGAACATAATCACGCGGCGGCGTTTTATTCAGGTATTCACGGAACGCCTGGCTGGACGCCATAAAATCGACGGCTTTATCAATAAGAAGTGGTACGTTCTCACCTATTTTTGCCATGATAGATCCTCCATGTGTGACCCGCGTCTAACTCCCGCGGTCGCTTATTTGAGTTTAGGATCAATTTAGCGTTGTCATTGAGGAAAATGTGCTTAATCGCTTTTCTTGCCGGCAAAAAAGGCGCTTCATCTTTTCTTTCGAAAAAAAGATTTTATTCTCAAAGAGATAACTAAATAATTAGCGGTGTAATACTTGCCATAATTGATTATCTTTACGTCATGAGTTGTGAAGAATCACTCACTGCGCGCATACTATAGGGTATCTATCCCATTTCTATCAGAAGCAATCCCATGAAAGAAGTTGAAAAAAACGAAATTAAACGCCTGAGCGATCGTCTTGACGCTATTCGCCACCAGCAGGCAGGTCTCTCTCTGGTTGAATCCGCCGATAAATACGCGGAGCTGGAAAAAGAAAAAGAGACGCTGGAAGCAGAAATTATCCGTCTGCGCGAAGTACACAGCCAGAAACTGAGTAAAGAAGCGCAGAAGCTGATGAACCTGCCGTTTCGCCGCGCGATCACTAAAAAAGAGCAGGCCGATATGGGCAAACTCAAAAAAAGCGTACGCGGCCTGATCGTGGTGCACCCGATGACGGCGCTGGGCCGGGAAATGGGGCTCAAAGAGATGACAGGGTTCGCGAAGAGCGAGTTCTAAACCTTCCGCATCTCAGGCTCTCAGGACACCCGTGTACGGAGGATGTCTTGAGAGCATCGGGCTATATTCCGAATTTTTATCCAGACGTATTTACACCGCTTATATACAAGTTCATTTTTAACGGTAATCCCCGCTTTTTCGGGATGAAAAATTCCACTATCATGCCTATTTGTATTTATGCAATGAATTTTTTCATCCCCTTTTCTCATATCCCGCAGAATATGATTGACCCGCAAAATTAAATAACATTATCATCCATGAAAAAAAATGCTCATACATAAATATTATAATTATATTTTTATAAAGTATTGCTATGAATAATTGATAAACAACGTCGGGTATTTGCACATTCCTATAGAAACAATGAATGTTTTAATTATAACCATATATTAATGGCTATTGGCAATGCTCGCAAAATGATGAGTTAGCTGTATAAATAACAGGTTAACTATTTATATTATATAAATTATTAACAAGGATATTTTATATGCACAAAAATGGAAAATTTATCCCCTTGCTTGCGTTGGGATTCACATTCTTTTTATCTGGTTGTGATTACTTTGCAGATAAACACCTTGTTGAAGAACTGAAAAAACAACAAAAAGAACAAGAAACAAAGATAAATCTGTTAGAAAAACAACAAAAAGAACAAGAAGCAAAGATAAATTTGCTAGAAAAACAAGAAGCTACAGTTATCAACACGACTCAAAAGGTCGCCGAAGTCGTTGGTCGCATTGAACGCAAACAACGGCTATTCGACTACACAGAACTGGATCCATCACAAACGCGCTATTTTATTATTAACAACGGCAATATCGGATTAGCCGGGCGTATTCTATCTATTGAGCCAATAGATGATGGAAGTGTTATTCATCTTGATTTAGTTAACTTACTCAGCATTCCCGTATCAAACCTTGCGTTTAATATGACATGGGGTACGAAAAAACCTTCCGAGGCAAAAGATCTGCCTCGCTGGAAACAACTCCTGCTTAACACGAAAATGGATTCGACAATCGAACTTTTACCGGGAACATGGACAAACGTCACGCTAACATTAAAAGGCGTATCGCCCAATAATCTTAAGTATCTAAAAATAGGTATTAACATGGAGAATGTCATATTCGACAGCATACAACCTATTAATGATACGAAAAAGAAGCCAAAAAAATAATAGCCATTGATACAACTATTTTAGAAAAGGAAAGCACTTATCCATGAACAGAATATTTAAAGTCCTCTGGAATGCCGCTACGGGAACATTTGTTGTCACCAGCGAAACCGCAAAAAGCCGCGGCAAAAAAAGCGGCCGCAGAAAGCTGGCGGTTTCCGCACTCATCAGTCTTAGCAGTATTATGGTCTCTGCGGATGTATTGGCCAATGCAGGTAAAGATACTGGCAGCGGTGTTACTCCATCCGACTCCACTGCAGGAACAGGGTGGATTGCAATTGGTACCGATGCCACAGCCAATACTTACACCAACGTTGATGGCGCAAGCGCCGCAATGGGTTATCACGCCTCCGCGATGGGGAAATGGAGTACCGCCATTGGTTCATACAGCCAGTCCACCGGCAACTCTTCGCTAGCGCTTGGCGTAAAATCCGTTTCAGCCGGTGACCGGGCTATTGCGATGGGGGCCTCATCCTCAGCTGGCGGGAGTTATTCGATGGCAATGGGCGTGTATGCCGATTCGAGCGGCGCAAACTCGGTTGCATTAGGTTATAAATCTGTCGCAAGCGGAGCAACTTCCGCTGCATTAGGTTATCAAGCCACTGCGAGCGGCGACGACAGCGCTGCATTTGGTAATGGCGCACAAGCGATAGGCACCAACTCAGTTGCCCTTGGCGCGGGCTCTACCGCTCTGGAAGACAATTCGGTCGCCGTGGGTAACAGCACCACTCAGCGACAGATCACCTACGTTGCTAAAGGCGACATCAATGCCAACAGTACCGATGCCGTTACAGGTGCGCAAATTTATTCTTTAAGTCAATCCGTCGCCGATCGACTAGGCGGAGGGGCTTCCGTTAATTCTGATGGTACAGTGAATGCGCCCCTCTACAAGGTGGGCACAGGCATCTACAATAACGTAGGCAGTGCGTTAAGCGCACTTAACACTTCTATCACGAATACAGAGGCCTCTGTCGCAGGATTAGCCGAAGACGCGCTGTTGTGGGATGGCAACACAAGCGCATTCAGCGCTAACCACAGCGGAAGCGACAGCAAGATTACCAATCTGGCGGCAGGCACCCTGGCCGCAGACAGCACCGACGCCGTTAACGGCTCACAGTTGTTTGATACGAATGCAAAAGTGGATCAGAACACCGCTGACATCACTACCAATACCGACAGCATTAACCAGAACACAACCGATATCGCCGCCAATACGGCCAGCATTAATCAGAACACCACTGATATCGCCACCAACACCACCAGTATCAACAGTCTGAGCAACTCCGTTACCACGCTCACCGACGATGCCCTGTTGTGGGATGGCAGCGCAAGCGCATTCAGCGCCAACCACAGTGGAAGCGACAGCAAAATCACCAATCTGGCGGCAGGCACCCTGGCCGCAGACAGCACCGATGCCGTTAACGGCTCCCAGCTGTTTGCCACCAACGAAAATGTGTCGCAGAACACCACGGATATCGCTGCCAATACCGACAGTATTAACCAGAACACTACCGATATCGCCGCCAATACCACCAGCATCAATCAGAACACCACTGATATTACCACCAATACGGCCAGCATTAACCAGAACACCACTGATATCGCCACCAACACCACCAGTATCAACAGTCTGAGCGACTCCGTCACCACGCTCACCGACGATGCCCTGTTGTGGGATGCAGCCTCTGGCGCATTCAGCGCTAAGCACAACGGAAGCGACAGCAAGATCACCAATCTGGCGGCGGGCACCCTGGCCGCGGACAGCACCGACGCTGTTAACGGCTCACAGTTGTTTGCCACCAACGAAAATGTGTCGCAGAACACCACGGATATCGCCACCAACACCACCAGTATCAACAACCTGAGCAACTCCGTCACCACGCTCACCGACGATGCACTGCTGTGGGATGCAGCCTCTGGCGCATTCAACGCTAACCGCAACGGAAACGCTAGCAAAATCATTAATGTCGCCGCCGGTGACCTTTCTGAAGACAGTACAGACGCGGTGAACGGCTCCCAGTTGTATGAAACTAACCAGAGGGTGGATCAAAACACCTCTGCTATCGCAGATATTAATACGTCCATCACCAATCTTAGCTCTGACAACCTGAGCTGGAATGAGACAACAAGTTCGTTCTCTGCCAGCCACGGAAGTAGTACGACAAACAAAATTACCAACGTTGCCGCCGGGGAGCTGTCTGAAGGAAGTACCGACGCCGTTAACGGATCGCAGCTGTTCGAAACCAATGAAAAAGTGGATCAGAACACGACCGATATCGCTGCCAATACTACCAACATCACTCAGAACAGCACCGCGATTGAGAACCTGAATACTTCTGTCTCCGACATTAATACGTCCATTACCGGCCTCACTGATAACGCTCTGTTATGGGACGAAGACATCGGCGCTTTCAGCGCAAACCACGGTGGAAGCATCAGTAAAATAACCAATGTCGCCGCCGGGGCGCTTTCTGAGGACAGTACAGACGCGGTAAACGGCTCACAGTTGTATGAAACCAACCAGAAGGTAGATCAAAACACCTCTGCTATCGCGGATATCAATACGTCCATCACCAATCTTGGTACCGATGCACTGAGCTGGGATGACGAAGAGGGTGCGTTCAGCGCCAGCCACGGTACCAGCGGTACCAATAAGATAACCAATGTGGCAGCAGGTGAAATCGCCAGTGACAGTACTGACGCTGTTAATGGCTCTCAGCTTTATGAAACTAACATGCTGATTTCTCAGTATAATGAATCTATTAGCCAACTAGCCGGCGATACCAGCGAAACCTATATCACGGAAAATGGTACCGGCGTGAAATACATCCGTACGAATGATAACGGGCTTGAAGGCCAGGATGCATACGCAACGGGTAACGGCGCAACGGCAGTGGGTTACAACGCCGTCGCATCCGGTGCTTCGAGTCTGGCGCTTGGAGAGAACAGCAGCAGCAGCATTGAGGGCAGTATCGCTTTGGGCAGTGGCTCCACCTCTAACCGCGCGATTTCATCAGGTATACGAGCAACGAGCGTAACAAGCGATGGCGTCGTCATTGGCTACAATACAACAGACAGAGAGTTGCTGGGCGCGTTGTCATTGGGGACGGATGGAGTAAGCTATCGTCAAATTACCAACGTTGCGGACGGCTCTGAAGCGCAAGATGCGGTAACAGTTCGTCAGTTACAAAATGCCATTGGTGCGGTCGCCACTACACCGACCAAGTACTACCACGCAAACTCAACGGAAGAAGATTCACTGGCTGTCGGGACTGACTCACTGGCAATGGGTGCGAAAACCATCGTCAATGCTGATGCAGGTATTGGTATTGGTCTGAATACACTGGTGATGGCTGATGCCATCAACGGTATTGCTATCGGTTCTAACGCACGCGCCAACCATGCAAACAGTATTGCAATGGGTAATGGTTCTCAGACCACTCGCGGCGCACAGACTGACTACACCGCCTACAACATGGACACACCGCAGAACTCTGTCGGTGAGTTCTCTGTCGGCAGTGAAGACGGTCAACGTCAGATCACTAACGTCGCGGCGGGTTCGGCAGACACCGATGCCGTAAACGTTAGTCAATTGAAAGTCACCGACAGCCGTGTTGCCGCAAATACCGAAAGTATCAATAACCTGAACACGCAGGTGAGTAGTCTTGATACTCGCGTCACCAATATTGAAAACGGCATTGGCGATATCGTCACTACCGGTAGCACCAAGTACTTCAAGACCAACACTGATGGCGTAGATGCAAATGCCCAGGGTGCGGACAGCGTCGCGATTGGATCTGGCTCTATTGCTGCCGCTGAAAACAGCGTAGCGTTGGGCACAAATTCAGTCGCAGATGAAGCTAATACTGTGTCTGTCGGCTCTTCTACCCAACAACGCCGTATTACCAACGTTGCCGCAGGGGTGAACAACACTGACGCGGTTAATGTGGCGCAACTGAAAGCTTCAGAAGCAGGCTCCGTGCGTTATGAAACCAATGCAGATGGTTCGGTTAACTATAGCGTGCTCAACCTGGGAGACGGGAGTGGCGGTACCACTCGGATCGGCAATGTTTCAGCGGCGGTGAACGATACGGATGCGGTTAACTATGCGCAATTGAAACGCAGCGTCGAAGAAGCAAACACCTATACCGACCAGAAAATGGGTGAAATGAACAGCAAAATCAAAGGGGTAGAAAACAAGATGAGCGGCGGTATCGCCTCAGCGATGGCCATGGCCGGTCTGCCACAAGCCTACGCCCCAGGTGCCAACATGACCTCGATTGCTGGCGGTACATTTAATGGTGAAAGTGCCGTCGCTATTGGTGTCTCCATGGTAAGTGAAAGCGGGGGCTGGGTGTATAAATTGCAAGGAACCAGTAACAGCCAGGGCGATTACTCTGCAGCTATTGGCGCTGGCTTCCAGTGGTAATGGAGTAACCATACTCCCGACATCAAAGGCAATGGCATTATGCCATTGCCTTTTCACTTCCCTTTGCTGTCCTCACCCCTTAATTGGCTCTACCAATTCCCGCTAAATCCGGCCACATGTTCACATTTCATTAAATTACCCCTACAATACCGTTGCCAATAAATAACATTTGGTTAACCATTTGTTGTCATTATCCATACACAACAATATTGGCAGGACCACTTTTACACATAATGTGACCCCAACGAGATGAGCAAAGATTCATCCCATTATGCGTGTGGTTCTCAGGAGACCTGCAATGAACCTCTGGCAACAAAACTATGACCCGGCGGGTAATATCTGGCTTTCCAGCCTGATCGCATCGCTCCCAATCCTGTTCTTCTTTTTCGCCCTGATTAAACTCAAGCTGAAAGGCTACGTTGCCGCTTCGTGGACGGTGGTTATCGCGCTCGCCGTCGCGCTGCTGTTCTATAAAATGCCGGTCGATCACGCGCTGGCATCGGTCGTGTATGGCTTCTTCTACGGGCTATGGCCGATTGCCTGGATAATCATCGCCGCGGTCTTCGTCTATAAAATCTCGGTAAAGACCGGGCAGTTTGACATTATCCGCTCGTCAATTCTGTCGATTACCCCCGATCAACGTCTGCAAATGCTGATTGTCGGCTTCTGCTTCGGCGCGTTTCTTGAAGGCGCGGCGGGTTTCGGCGCGCCGGTGGCGATAACCGCCGCGCTGCTGGTGGGTCTGGGCTTTAATCCGCTGTATGCGGCAGGGCTGTGTCTGATTGTAAATACCGCGCCGGTCGCCTTTGGCGCGATGGGTATTCCGATTCTGGTTGCCGGACAGGTCACGGGCCTGGACAGCTTTGAAATCGGTCAGATGGTAGGCCGTCAGTTGCCATTCCTGACCATTATCGTGCTGTTCTGGATTATGGCGATTATGGACGGCTGGCGCGGCGTGAAAGAAACCTGGCCTGCGGTAATGGTCTCTGGCGGTTCATTTGCTATCGCCCAGTATCTCAGCTCCAACTTTATCGGGCCGGAACTGCCGGACATTATCTCTTCTCTGGTGTCTCTGGTGTGTCTGACGCTGTTCCTCAAACGTTGGCAGCCGGTACGCATCTTCCGCTTCGGCGATATGGGCGCGTCGCAGGTCGATCAGACGCTGGCCCGTACCCGTTATACGACAGGACAAATTGTTCGC
The DNA here is from genome assembly GCF_046551635.1 of Salmonella sp. SAL04157. Classification (NCBI taxonomy): domain Bacteria; kingdom Pseudomonadati; phylum Pseudomonadota; class Gammaproteobacteria; order Enterobacterales; family Enterobacteriaceae; genus Salmonella; species Salmonella sp. SAL04157. The sequence goes on along the minus strand of NZ_JBGDVS010000005.1, from coordinate 127,064 downwards.
GCCTGGTCGCCGTTCCTGTTCCTGACCGCCACGGTCACTCTCTGGAGCATACCGCCGTTCAAAGCGCTGTTTACCCCCGGCGGCGCGCTGTATGACTGGGTAATTAACGTTCCGGTACCGTATCTCGATAAACTGGTCGCCCGTATGCCGCCAGTCGTACACGAAGCGACCGCTTACGCGGCGGTGTATAAATTTGACTGGTTCTCCGCCACCGGCACAGCGATCCTGTTTGCCGCGCTGTTGTCTATCGTCTGGCTGAAAATGAAACCCTCAGCCGCAATCCAGACCTTCGGCAGCACGCTGAAAGAGCTGGCGTTGCCGATTTACTCCATCGGCATGGTGCTGGCGTTCGCGTTTATCTCGAACTATTCCGGGCTTTCCTCCACGCTGGCGTTAGCGCTGGCGCACACCGGCAGCGCCTTCACGTTCTTCTCGCCGTTCCTCGGCTGGCTGGGGGTATTCCTGACCGGCTCGGATACCTCATCTAACGCGCTGTTTGCCTCTCTACAGGCTACCGCGGCGCAGCAAATCGGCGTTTCGGATGTGCTGATGGTGGCGGCGAATACCACCGGCGGCGTAACCGGCAAGATGATCTCGCCGCAGTCTATCGCCATCGCCTGCGCGGCGGTGGGACTGGTAGGGAAAGAGTCCGATCTGTTCCGTTTTACCGTCAAACACAGCCTGATCTTCACCTGTATGGTGGGCGTGATCACTACGCTTCAGGCCTATGTTTTAACCTGGATGATTCCGTGATTGTGATGCCAAAACGCCTGTCTGACGAGATTGCCTCTCGCGTGCGGGCGCTGATTGAAGAACAAAACCTGGAAGCGGGCATGAAATTGCCCGCCGAGCGCCAGTTGGCTCTACAGCTTGGCGTATCACGCAACTCTTTACGCGAAGCGCTGGCGAAGCTGGTCAGTGAAGGCGTGCTGGTGAGTCGTCGCGGCGGCGGGACATTTGTCCGCTGGCAACACGAAACCTGGTCTGAACAGAATATCGTTCAGCCGCTGAAAACCCTGCTGGCGGACGATCCTGATTACAGCTTCGACATTCTGGAAGCCCGCCACGCCATTGAAGCCAGTACGGCCTGGCACGCCGCCATGCGGGCCACCAGCGCCGACAAAGAGAAGATCAGACTCTGCTTTGATGCGACGCTCAGCGAAGACCCGGATCTCGCCTCCCAGGCCGACGTGCGCTTTCATCTGGCGATCGCGGAAGCCTCGCACAATGTGGTGCTGTTGCAAACCATGCGCGGTTTCTTCGACGTCCTGCAATCCTCCGTCAAACAGAGTCGCCAGCGTATGTATCTCGTTCCGCCCGTATTCTCAAAGCTGACGGAACAACACCAGGCGGTGATGGACGCCATTCTGGATGGTAACGCCGAGGGCGCGCGTAAAGCGATGATGGCGCACCTCAGTTTTGTCCACACTACGATTAAACGATTTGATGAAGACCAGGCCCGCCAGGCGCGTATTACCCGCCTGCCCGGCGACCATAATGAGATGACCAGGGAGAATAAATCATGATTATTTCAGCAGCCAGCGATTATCGCGCCGCAGCTCAGCGCACGTTGCCTCCTTTCCTCTTCCACTACATCGACGGCGGCGCGTATGCGGAATATACCCTGCGCCGAAATGTGGAAGACCTGTCGCAAGTCGCTCTGCGCCAGCGCGTGCTGAAAAATATGTCCGATTTAAGCCTGGAAACGACCCTGTTTAACGAAACGTTGTCGATGCCGGTGGCATTAGCGCCGGTAGGCCTGTGCGGCATGTACGCCCGTCGCGGCGAAGTACAGGCCGCCGCCGCCGCAGACGCAAAGGGCATTCCGTTCACCCTTTCCACCGTCTCCGTCTGTCCGATTGAAGAAGTCGCCCCCACGCTTAAACGCCCCATGTGGTTTCAGCTCTACGTATTACGCGATCGTGGTTTTATGCGCAACGCGCTTGAACGAGCAAAAGCGGCGGGCTGCTCCACGCTGGTCTTTACCGTGGATATGCCGACGCCGGGCGCGCGCTACCGTGACGCCCACTCCGGGATGAGCGGCCCAAACGCGGCCATGCGCCGTTACTGGCAGGCGGTGATGCACCCTAAATGGGCGTGGGATGTCGGCCTGAACGGTCGCCCGCATGATTTAGGCAATATTTCCGCCTATCTGGGTAAACCGACCGGCCTTGAGGACTATATCGGCTGGCTGGCAAATAACTTCGATCCGTCCATCTCCTGGAAAGATCTGGAGTGGATACGCGAATTCTGGGACGGCCCAATGGTGATCAAAGGGATCCTCGATCCAGAAGATGCCCGCGATGCGGTACGTTTCGGCGCTGACGGTATTGTGGTGTCGAATCACGGCGGCCGCCAGCTCGATGGCGTACTCTCTTCCGCCCGCGCCCTGCCCGCCATTGCCGATGCGGTGAAAGGTGATATCGCCATTCTGGCGGATAGCGGGATTCGTAACGGGCTGGATGTCGTGCGTATGATTGCGTTGGGGGCCGATACCGTACTGCTGGGTCGGGCCTATCTCTACGCGCTGGCGACGGCAGGAAAAGCGGGTGTCGCCAACCTGCTGGACCTGATCGAGAAAGAGATGAAAGTCGCCATGACCCTGACCGGCGCGAAATCCATTAGCGAAATCAGTGGCGATTCACTGGTGCAGGAACTGGGGAGAAGTTTGCCCGCCGCGCTGGCGCCAATGAGCAAAGGCGATGCCGCCTGAACGCCTGGCGCGTGAGAGCCCGGTAAATTTCTGCTATTCTGCCCCCCGCATTTAAGGGGGCATCATGCTTAACATCGTACTCTTCGAACCAGAAATCCCGCCGAATACCGGCAACATCATTCGTCTTTGCGCCAATACCGGCTTTCGTCTGCACATCATCGAACCGATGGGGTTTACCTGGGATGATAAGCGCTTACGCCGCGCAGGGCTGGACTATCACGAATTCGCCGCGGTTCAGCGCCATCACGATTATGCCGCCTTTGTCGCCGCTGAAAATCCGCAGCGCCTGTTTGCGTTGACGACAAAGGGGACGCCCGCCCATAGCGCCGTAAGCTATCAGGATGGCGATTATTTGATGTTTGGCCCGGAAACGCGCGGCCTGCCCGCCAGCATTCTCGATGCGTTGCCTAAAGAGCAGAAGATTCGCATTCCGATGATGCCGGATAGCCGTAGCATGAACCTGTCGAATGCGGTGTCGGTGGTGGTGTATGAAGCGTGGCGCCAGTTAGGATATCCCGGCGCGGTATTGCGCAGTTGATTTGTGCCGGATGGCGGCTGACGCCTTATCCGGCCTACATTAATATTGATAATATTCGTTTCGAGCGTTATCGGCGCAGCCAGATTGGACACGGACTGCGCTTGTCTACCTGAGCGTACACGCAATACGAGAGGATGACGAGCATAGCCCAGGTTCAATATGGCAAGTAAGATAGCTCGAAATCAGATGCCGTCGCCATACTCAAACGTATGATGTAGCCCGTTGAAATGCTGGTCCATATCCATCGACGGCTTATCGCTGCCCGGCTTGCCGACAATACGCGCCGGAACGCCTGCAGCGGTAGTGTGCGGCGGGACAGGCTGTAAAACAACGGAACCTGCGCCAATTTTCGCGCCGCGCCCCACCTCGATATTGCCGAGAATTTTCGCGCCCGCGCCAATCATCACGCCTTCGCGGATTTTAGGATGGCGATCGCCGCTCGTTTTCCCGGTACCGCCCAGGGTGACGGATTGCAGAATCGACACATCATCTTCAATAACCGCCGTCTCCCCCACCACAATACCGGTGGCATGGTCGAGCATAATCCCGCGGCCAATTTTCGCTGCCGGGTGAATATCCACCTGAAACGAGACCGAAACCTGATTTTGCAGGAAGATAGCCAGCGCGCGGCGACCTTTATTCCACAACCAGTGACCAATGCGGTAGGCCTGTAGCGCATGAAAGCCTTTCAGATATAACAACGGCGTGGAGTATTTATCCACCGCCGGATCGCGAGTGCGTACTGCCTGAATATCGCAGGCTGCCGACGCGATCATTTCCGGGTCGGCGGCATAGGCTTCTTCAACTACTTCACGGATAGCGATAGCGGGCATGATGGGCGAAGCCAGTTTATTTGCCAGCATATAGCTCAGCGCACTGCCCAGATTTTCATGCTTGAGTAGCGTGGCGTGATAAAAACTGGCCAACATAGGCTCACAGTCAGCTAAAGCGCGGGCTTCAGCTTTAATATTCTTCCAGACGATTTCCAGTTCTTCACACGGCATGGCTTACTCCAGACGGGCAGAAAACGACCAACCCGTTCTGTGCGGGTTGGGTCGTTTATGCAAACAGTTCCTTACGGCTAGTGGCGACTCAGCTCTTCCTTGCGGGCGCGACCTAATAACGTTAATGCTGCCTCGCGCGCGTTTTTTCCGCAATACAATACTTGATAAATTTCCTCGGTTATTGGCATTTCAACACCAAAACGGTGCGCCAATTCACGAACTTCTTTCGTATTGCGATAGCCTTCGACCACCTGGCCAATCTTATCCTGCGCGCCTTTAACGTCCATGCCCTGGCCAAGCATCATGCCAAAACGACGGTTGCGCGACTGGTTGTCGGTACAGGTCAGCACCAGATCGCCTAAGCCCGCCATCCCCATAAAGGTGGCGGGATCGGCACCAAGCGCTGCGCCAAGCCGCGACATTTCGGTCAGTCCACGCGTGATTAGCGCCGTGCGGGCGTTCGCGCCGAAGCCGATGCCGTCAGACATCCCCGCGCCAATCGCAATCACGTTTTTCACCGCGCCGCCAAGCTGCACGCCGATAAAATCCGAATTGATATAGACGCGAAAACTTTTTCCGCAGTGCAACAGTTGCTGGAGATCGTCGGCAAAGGTCTCATCGGTTGAGGCCAGCGAGATTGCCGTCGGCAAACCCGCCGCCAGCTCTTTAGCGAACGTCGGACCGGAAATCACCGCCAGCGGGATTTGATCGCCTAACGCCTCGCGAGCGACATCCTGCAACAGGCGCCCCGTTTCCGCTTCCAGGCCTTTGGTCGCCCATACCAGACGCGCATCCGGACGCATCAGCGGTTTAATCTGCCGCAGCACGTCGCTGAAAACATGGCTTGGCACCACCACCAGAATGTTACGACTGGCCGCCAGCGCGGTTGCTAAGTCGCTTTCCAGGTGTAACGTATCGGGAAAAGGCACATCGGGAAGGAACGCGACGTTGCAGCGATCGTGCTCCAGGGTCGCGATATGTTTTGGGTCGTGGCCCCACAGGACAACCTGGTGGCCGTTTCTCGCCAGAGTGATGGCAAGAGCGGTGCCGTACGAGCCGGCACCGATGACTGTCATTGACGCATTACTTTGGTTCATCAGGCATCCTGATGTTCTTCAGTACCTTCGCCAGCCTGCTGCTGCAAATAGTTCATGAACAGCGCATCAAAATTGACCGGCGCAAGGTTCAGTTGCGGGAACGTACCGCGTGAAACCAGGCTGGTGATGCACTCGCGAGCATACGGGAACAAAATGTTCGGGCAGTATGCGCCCAGGCAATGCGCCATCTGAGTACCTTCAATACCGCTGATGGAGAAAATACCGGCCTGCTGAACTTCGCACAGGAACGCGGTTTCTTCCCCCAGGGAAGCCGTTACGGTAACACGCAGCACAACTTCATAAACGTCATCCGCCAGTTGGGAAGATGCCGTATCAAGATCCAGTTTAACCTCTGGCTGCCAATCTTTCTGGAAAACATGCGGTGCGTTTGGCGCTTCGAAAGAAACATCCTTGGTATAGATACGTTGGATCTGGAAAGCCATTTCAGTGTTATTTTGTTCTGACATGTGTAAAACCCTTTAGTGTTGTCCTTAAATACTTGAGTACGCCTTAACGCAACAGCGGATCCAGTCCACCACGCGCATCCAGCGCATACAAGTCGTCACAACCGCCAATGTGCTGTGCATCAATAAAAATTTGCGGAACCGTCGTTCGGCCACTACGTTTGATCATCTCTTCACGCTTCACGGCGTCGCCGTCAATCGCAATTTCCTGGAAACTCACGCCCTTGCTGTTTAACAGCGCCTTTGCACGATGGCAAAACGGACAGGTTGCTTTGGTGTAGATTTCAATATTGGCCATGACTTCGCTCCTGTTTTTTACCCGATGGATTTCATGCCGACGCAAGGGCAAGTCATTCCCCTTACGTCATGAAAACGACGGGTAATCACTTACCGCGCACCAGAGGCAGATTCTCGCCGCTCCAGCCTGCTACGCCTTCTTTCAACACAAAGACCTTTTCAAAGCCGGCTTTTGTCAGCGCGTTAGCGGATTCCTGGCACTGCATACCAGAACCGTCGACCACGATAATCGGCTTGTCTTTGTGCTTTTCCAGTTCGCCAACATTGTTGGCTTTGATTTCGCTCGGCAGCAAATTGGTCGCGCCAGCGATATGGCCTTTACGGAAATCGTCACGTTGACGTAAATCCACAACAACGGCGTCCTCTTTGTTGATAAGGCGCGTGGCTTCGCCGCGTGTAATCACCTTAACTTTTGAAGTCAGACCTTTGAACGTGGTAAATAAAACCGCCACCAGTAACGCAATCCAGGCGATACTCAGTATGGGATGACGGCCAACAAATTGCATAATTTCTTGCATGGGGGGTAACAACTCCCGACGTAGTGATTAAAAAACCAGGAAAGGAGTATACCTGCGCAGTGGCGCAAATACAGCCAGAGCGTGCACTGGAATGCATTTTTGCGGGGCGCTACGAAAAAAAATCACGCTATTACTTGCCTTCTCACGCCAGCGCGATCCCTTTCTTTGATCTTCTGAGGCTATTTTATCGATTCAGCTGTAGTAAAATTACGCAATTATTTTGTCTATTGAGTATGAGGTTGTCGCAATGTCGGTTTCTAAAAAACCTATGGTACTGGTGATTCTGGATGGCTACGGCTACCGTGAAGAACAGCAGGATAACGCTATCTTAAACGCCAAAACCCCAGTGATGGATGCTCTGTGGGCAAAACGTCCGCATACCCTGATCGACGCATCCGGTCTGGAAGTGGGTCTGCCTGACCGCCAGATGGGCAACTCCGAAGTGGGCCACGTTAACCTGGGCGCAGGCCGCATCGTTTATCAGGACCTGACGCGTCTGGACGTTGAAATTAAAGAACGTACTTTCTTTGCTAACCCAGTCCTGACCAATGCGGTAGACCAGGCGAAAAACGCCGGTAAAGCGGTTCATATTATGGGTCTGCTGTCCGCGGGCGGCGTCCACAGCCACGAAGATCACATTATGGCGATGGTGGAACTGGCCGCAGAGCGCGGCGCAGAAAAAATCTATCTGCACGCCTTCCTCGACGGTCGCGACACGCCGCCGCGCAGCGCTGAAGCCTCGCTGAAAAAATTCGAAGACAAATTCGCCGCGCTGGGCAAAGGCCGCGTGGCGTCTATCGTCGGTCGTTACTACGCTATGGACCGCGACAACCGTTGGGATCGCGTGGAAAAAGCGTATGATCTGATGACCCTGGCGCAGGGCGAGTTCCAGGCGGATACCGCTGTGGCTGGCCTGCAGGCCGCTTACGCTCGTGATGAAAACGATGAGTTTGTCAAAGCGACCGTTATCCGCGCCGAGGGCCAGGCTGATGCGGCGATGGAAGACGGCGATACGCTGATTTTCATGAACTTCCGCGCTGACCGCGCGCGCGAAATTACCCGCGCTTTCGTTAACGCTGATTTCGACGGCTTTGCGCGTAAGAAAGTGGTTAATCTGAACTTTGTGATGCTGACCGAATACGCCGCCGACATCAAAACTGCCGTTGCCTACCCACCAGCGTCGCTGGCGAATACCTTTGGCGAATGGATGGCGAAAAACGACAAAACTCAGCTGCGTATTTCCGAAACGGAAAAATATGCGCACGTAACCTTTTTCTTTAACGGCGGCGTAGAAGAACCGTTTGCTGGCGAAGAGCGCATTCTGATCAACTCCCCGAAAGTGGCCACTTATGACCTGCAACCGGAAATGAGCTCTGCAGAATTGACTGAAAAATTGGTCGCGGCGATCGAAAGCGGTAAGTACGACACCATCATTTGTAACTATCCAAACGGCGATATGGTCGGTCATACCGGCGTGATGGAAGCCGCCATCAAAGCGGTGGAAGCGTTGGATAACTGCATTGACCAGGTAACAAAAGCGGTTGAGTCCGTTGGTGGACAACTGTTGATTACCGCGGACCACGGCAACGCGGAGCAGATGCGCGATCCGGCGACCGGTCAGGCGCATACCGCCCACACCAACCTGCCGGTGCCGCTGATTTATGTCGGCGAGAAAAACGTGAAGGCGGTCGAAGGCGGCAAACTTTCAGACATTGCGCCTACCATGCTGTCGCTGATGGGGATGGAAATCCCGCAAGAGATGACTGGTAAGCCGCTGTTCATCGTGGAATAATCCCTCCCCATGAGGGGAAAGGCGATTAACACCATTCAACAGGCCGTGAAACCAAGAACGTTTTCAGTCAGGCCTTTGTTCTACGCCAGCGTACTTAGCGCTGGCGTATTGTTGTGCGCCTTTTCCGCCCACGCGGATGACCGTGATCAACTCAAATCTATTCAGGCCGATATCGCCGCGAAAGAACGCGACGTACGCCAGCAGCAGCAACAGCGCGCCAGCCTCCTGGCACAACTTAAAGCCCAGGAAGAGGCCATCTCGGCCGCAGCGCGTAAGCTGCGCGAAACGCAAAGCACTCTGGATCAGTTAAACGCGCAAATTGATGAGATGAACGCCTCAATTGCCAAACTGAAGCAGCAAAAAGCCAGCCAGGAGCGTAATCTCGCCGCGCAGTTGGACGCCGCTTTCCGCCAGGGCGAACACACCGGCATTCAGCTTATTCTTAGCGGAGAAGAAAGCCAGCGTGGGCAACGCCTGCAGGCCTACTTCGGCTATCTGAACCAGGCGCGCCAGGAGACTATCGCCGAACTGAAACAGACTCGCGAACAGGTCGCTACGCAAAAAGCCGAGCTGGAAGAGAAGCAAAGCCAACAACAAACGTTGCTGTATGAACAACGCGCCCAGCAGGCGAAGCTGGAGCAGGCGCGTAATGAACGTAAGAAAACGCTTGCCGGACTGGAGTCGTCTATTCAGCAAGGCCAGCAACAGTTAAGCGAACTACGCGCCAACGAATCACGCCTACGCAACAGTATCGCGCGGGCAGAAGCGGCGGCCAAAGCGCGAGCGGAGCGTGAAGCCCGCGAAGCGCAGGCGGTACGCGATAAGCAGCAGGAAGCCTCGCGTAAAGGCAGCACCTATAAGCCGACGGAAAGCGAGCGTTCGCTAATGTCCCGCACCGGCGGTCTGGGCGCGCCTCGCGGTCAGGCATACTGGCCGGTACGCGGCCCGATATTGCATCGCTATGGCGAACGGCTGCAAGGTGAGCTACGTTGGAAGGGGATGGTGATCGGCGCGTCGGAAGGCACCGAGGTCAAAGCCATCGCCGACGGCAGGGTGATTCTGGCGGACTGGCTGCAAGGCTATGGCCTGGTGGTGGTCGTGGAGCATGGTAAAGGCGATATGAGCCTTTACGGCTATAACCAGAGCGCGCTGGTCAGCGTAGGCGCGCAGGTGCGCGCCGGACAACCTATCGCCCTTGTGGGCAGTAGCGGCGGTCAGGGCAGACCCTCGCTTTATTTCGAAATTCGTCGCCAGGGTCAGGCCGTCAATCCACAGCCGTGGTTGGGAAGATAAGTTTTGCCTCAGTTTCGTCGCTCCATTCTCACGCTGGCCACTTTGCTGGCGTTTGCACATCCCGTTTTCGCTGGCAAGCTCGCCATCGTGATTGATGATTTTGGCTATCGCCCGCACACGGAAAACCAGGTTCTGGCGCTGCCGCCAAACATCTCCGTCGCCGTGCTGCCCAACGCGCCGCACGCGCGCGAAATGGCAACTAAAGCGCACAATAGCGGGCATGAGGTGTTAATCCATCTGCCGATGGCGCCGCTAAGCAAACAGCCGCTGGAGAAGGATACGCTGCGACCAGATATGAGCAGCGATGAGATCGAGCGCATTATCCGCGAGGCGGTAAACAACGTGCCGTATGCCGTCGGGCTTAATAACCACATGGGCAGCGCAATGACTTCCAGCCTGTTCGGTATGCAAAAAGTAATGCAGGCGCTGGAACATTACAATCTCTATTTTCTCGACAGCATGACGATTGGCAATAGCCAGGCGATGCGCGCGGCATCCGGTACGGGTGTGAAAGTGATCAAGCGCAAAGTGTTCCTCGACGATACGCAAAACGAGGCGGATATCCGCCGTCAGTTTAATCGCGCTATCGAACTGGCCCGTCGCAACGGTTCCGCTATCGCGATTGGTCATCCGCATCCCGCAACGGTTCGCGTGCTGCAACAGATGGTTTATCGCCTGCCGGCGGATATCACCCTGGTACGTCCAGGCAGCCTGCTCAACGAACCGCAGGTAGATACGTCCCGACCTGGTTTGACGCCGCAGAAAATTGACGCGCCGCGCAATCCCTTTCGCGGCGTGAAGATGTGCAAGCCGAAAAAACCGCTGCAACCGGTCTACGCTACGCGCTTTTTCAGCGTCATCGGCGAGAGCATTACGCAAAGTTCCGTGGTTGTCTGGTTTCAGCACCAGTGGCAAGGCTGGGGGAAAATCGCCGCGCCTAAAAACGTGAGCGCTAAGACAGATTGAGCGCCTTACGGGCCATACGACGGTGCGACAAAGTTTTGTCGCGCCATTGCCACAGCCGGAAAGACCAGAGTAGCGTCTGATAAGCCGCTTTCGCGCTGCGGACGTTAGCCATCATCCGTCTATACATGCCAGAAGTAAAAATTTCGGCAATCATACGCTGGCGGGTCAAAATATCAGGTTCTTTACGCACCGCATGACAAACGCGTAACGCTTCCCAGGTAATTTGCTGGCGAAATTCCGGGTAAATCGGAATACGACGGGCATAATCACGATTGAGCTTTTCTAATAATCGCGTAATTTTAATATAATGCCGCTGATAATTAAGATTTTTATTGCCTTGTCTTTGCAAACGGCTTACCGAATTATCATGCAGGAAATATTTATATAATGATTGTTCGGTATAACGTACGCGCGTGGCATTAAACATAACTTCCGTCGACCATAATATGTCCTGATGATGTAGTCCGGGAACGAAAGTAATATTGTTATCGGTAATTAACGCACGTCGATACACGCCCATCCAGACAACATGCGTCCAGCGCCGCGAGGCCAGCGCCATACGCAACCAATCCGGTCCGCTTAATACCCCGGTGGAACGCAGACGATCGGTCGGAATAGATTGCCAGGCGTGCCCGGTTTTTCGGACGCACCAGTCCGCATTACACTGCGCAACGTCCAGATCATCGTTAAGCGCCATGGTCATCAGCGTTTCATACATCTTCGGGTAGACCAGGTCATCCGCATCGACAAAGGCGACGTAATCGCCGGTCGCCGCTTGCAGGCCAAGATTACGGGCGACAGATGCGCCAGCATTGGCCTGATGAAGCAGTCGAACATGCGGGTAATGTTCCGCGTAATGTTTTGCTATCTCAACGGAATGATCTGTCGATCCATCATTCACAATAATAATTTCCAGCGCCGACCACGTTTGCGCGATTAACGACGCCATGCAAGCATTAAAATCCGCTCCCGCATTATATAACGGGACAATGATACTCACTTTGGTTTTACTATTTTTCATAACGATTACCAGAAAAACCTTAATTTACCCTGCCTTTATACTGTGGCTCTATTAAGAAACTATTAAGTCGCCATAATTAATTTTTACAGTAAAAAGCAAGCACAAAACTCAGAGTAGAGCGTGACGTTAGCGAGTAAAATAAGAGTAAAGCGCAATTACGAATGCTTGATGTCTATGACAATTCTTTACGGCTTTCCAGATTTTCCCTAACAAAAAAGGTTGGCGAATGACACCAACCTTTTACGATGAAACGTATATCAGACCCGATAAAATTATCGGGTCTCTATACATATTAATCCCAGCTCAGAATAACTTTTCCTGACTGGCCTGAACGCATGGCGTCAAAACCTTTCTGGAAATCATCAATAGAGAAACGATGGGTGATAATCGGTGACAGATCCAGACCGGACTGGATCAGCGCCGCCATTTTGTACCACGTTTCGAACATCTCACGACCATAAATACCTTTAATGAACAAGCCCTTAAAGATAACTTTAGTCCAGTCGATAGACATATCCGATGGCGGAATCCCCAGCATCGCAATACGACCGCCGTGATTCATGGTGTCCAGCATGGTACGAAACGCCGGCGGCGCGCCGGACATCTCCAGACCCACATCAAACCCTTCGGTCATTCCCAGCTCCGCCATGACGTCGTTCAGGCTCTCTTTCGCGACGTTGACCGCGCGGGTGACGCCCATTTTACGCGCCAGCTCCAGACGGTATTCATTGACGTCAGTAATCACCACATGACGCGCGCCGACATGTTTCGCCACCGCGGCGGCCATTACGCCGATTGGCCCCGCCCCCGATACCAGTACATCTTCGCCGACCAGATCGAAAGACAACGCCGTATGCACCGCATTACCAAACGGGTCGAAAATAGAGGCTAAATCATCAGAAATGTTATCCGGGATTTTAAACGCATTGAACGCCGGGATGACCAGGTATTCCGCGAAGCAGCCGGGACGGTTGACGCCCACGCCAGTGGTGTTGCGACACAGGTGAGTACGACCGCCACGGCAGTTGCGGCAATGACCGCAGGTGATATGACCTTCGCCGGAGACGCGATCGCCGATTTTAAAGCCTTTCACTTCCTGACCGATGCCGACCACTTCGCCGACATATTCATGCCCCACGACCATCGGAACCGGGATGGTTTTTTGCGACCAGTCATCCCAGTTATAGATGTGAACGTCAGTGCCGCAGATGGCTGTTTTACGGATTTTAATCAGCAAATCGTTATGGTCGACTTCCGGTTCCGGAACGTCGGTCATCCAGATGCCCTCTTCCGCTTTCAGTTTGGATAACGCTTTCATCTTACATCCTCAGGCAATCACGCCCAGTTGTTTACCAATACGCGTGAACGCGTCTACCGCACGCGTAATTTGCTCAGGCGTATGCGCCGCAGACATCTGGGTACGAATACGCGCCTGACCTTTTGGTACGACCGGATAGAAGAAACCGGTAACGTAAATGCCCTCTTTTTGCAGTTCGCGGGCAAATTTCTGCGCGACAACCGCATCTCCCAGCATTACCGGGATGATGGCGTGATCCGCGCCTGCCAGCGTAAATCCCGCGGCAGACATCTGCTCACGGAACTGCCGGGCGTTCGCCCACAAGCGATCGCGCAGTTCTGCGCCCGCTTCCACCATCTCTAACACTTTAATAGAAGCCGCCACGATCGCCGGCGCCAGTGAATTGGAAAACAGATATGGGCGGGAACGCTGACGCAACCACTCAACGACCTCTTTGCGCGCCGCGGTATAGCCGCCGGATGCGCCGCCTAACGCTTTGCCCAGCGTACCGGTAATAATATCTACGCGGCCCATTACATCGCAGTATTCATGGGAACCGCGACCGTTTTCGCCGACAAAGCCTACCGCGTGAGAATCATCAACCATCACCAGCGCATCGTATTTATCGGCCAGATCACAGACACCTTTCAGATTGGCGATGACGCCATCCATTGAGAACACCCCGTCGGTAGCGATCAGGACATGACGCGCGCCGGCCTCACGCGCCTCTTTCAGCCGAGCTTCCAGCTCAGCCATATCGTTGTTGGCATAGCGATAGCGCTTCGCTTTACACAAACGCACGCCGTCAATGATAGACGCGTGGTTCAGCGCGTCGGAGATAATGGCATCTTCCGCGCCCAGCAACGTCTCAAACAAGCCGCCGTTAGCGTCGAAACAGGAGGAATACAGAATCGCATCTTCCATGCCGAGGAAGCTTGCCAGCTTTTGCTCCAGCGCTTTGTGGCTGTCCTGGGTGCCGCAGATAAAACGCACGGACGCCATACCGAAACCGTGGCTGTCCATTCCCGCTTTTGCGGCATTAATCAGCTCAGGGTGATTCGCCAGCCCGAGATAGTTATTGGCGCAAAAGTTAATAACGTGGCTTCCATCCGCCACGGTGATATCCGCCTGCTGCGCAGACGTAATAATGCGCTCTTCTTTAAACAATCCTTCCGCCCGGGCGGTTTCCAGATCGTTGGTTAACTGTTTGTAAAAATCCCCACGCATTGCGATTCTCCAGACTGGGCAAATTTCAGCACATATTACCCAAAGCGATACGTTGATACGAGATGACGCGTCATCACTTCTTTAAAATGCAGCATAAATCACGCGTATCCTCACGGGTTATCAGTGAATGGATGAATAGTGTTATGATAAGAGCATTCATGTCTGAGACAGTCTCTGACACCATAATTCAAAGGTTACAGTTATGATCATCGTTACCGGCGGCGCGGGCTTTATCGGCAGCAATATCGTTAAAGCCCTGAATGATAAAGGTATCACCGATATTCTGGTGGTGGATAACCTGAAAGACGGCACCAAGTTTGTAAACCTGGTGGATCTGAACATTGCTGACTATATGGATAAGGAAGATTTCCTGATCCAGATTATGTCCGGAGAAGAGCTCGGCGATATCGAAGCTGTTTTCCATGAAGGTGCCTGCTCTTCCACCACCGAGTGGGACGGCAAGTATATGATGGATAATAACTATCAATACTCCAAAGAGCTACTGCACTATTGTCTTGAGCGCGAAATCCCGTTCCTTTACGCCTCTTCTGCCGCCACCTATGGCGGTCGCACGTCTGACTTCATCGAATCGCGCGAATACGAAAAACCGCTTAACGTTTACGGCTATTCTAAATTTCTGTTTGATGAATATGTGCGCCAGATCCTGCCAGAAGCGAACTCGCAGATTGTCGGTTTCCGCTATTTCAACGTCTATGGACCACGTGAAGGCCATAAAGGCAGCATGGCAAGCGTGGCTTTTCATCTGAATACACAGTTAAACAACGGCGAAAGTCCGAAACTGTTTGAAGGCAGCGAAAACTTCAAGCGCGACTTCGTTTACGTGGGCGATGTGGCCGCCGTTAACCTGTGGTTCCTGGAAAGCGGCAAGTCCGGCATCTTTAACCTGGGCACAGGCCGTGCGGAATCTTTCCAGGCCGTCGCCGACGCGACGCTGGCATACCATAAAAAAGGTAGCATTGAATACATTCCGTTCCCGGATAAGCTGAAAGGTCGCTATCAGGCGTTTACGCAGGCGGATTTAACCAATCTGCGCAACGCGGGCTACGACAAACCCTTTAAGACCGTCGCCGAAGGCGTCACGGAGTATATGGCCTGGCTGAACCGCGACGCGTAAGTATGAAAATTTTGGTCATTGGCCCGTCCTGGGTGGGCGACATGATGATGTCGCAAAGTCTCTATCGCACGCTTAAAGCGCGCTATCCCCAGGCGATAATCGACGTGATGGCGCCAGCCTGGTGCCGTCCGTTGTTATCGCGTATGCCGGAAGTTAACGAGGCGATACCCATGCCGCTGGGCCACGGCGCGCTGGAAATCGGCGAGCGCCGTAGATTGGGCCATAGCCTGCGTGAGAAGCGCTACGATCGCGCCTGGGTGCTGCCAAATTCGTTTAAATCGGCGCTGATTCCTTTCTTTGCCAATATCCCGCACCGTACCGGCTGGCGCGGCGAAATGCGCTATGGCCTGCTGAACGATGCGCGCGTCCTTGATAAAGACGCCTGGCCGCTGATGGTGGAGCGCTACGTGGCGCTGGCCTATGACAAGGGCGTGATGCGCACGGCGAAAGATCTGCCGCAGCCGCTACTCTGGCCACAGCTCCAGGTTAGCGAGGGTGAAAAGTCGCTGATGTGCAGCGATTTTTCGCTATCTTCTGAACGTCCTCTGATTGGCTTTTGCCCCGGCGCGGAATTTGGCCCGGCAAAACGTTGGCCGCACTATCACTACGCCGAACTGGCAAAACAGCTCATTAACGAAGGGTATCAGGTCGTACTGTTTGGCTCGGCAAAAGACCATGAAGCCGGAAATGAGATCCTGGCGGCGCTGAATAGCGAGCAGCAGGCATGGTGTCGCAACCTGGCGGGGGAAACCCAGCTGGAACAGGCCGTCATTCTGATAGCCGCCTGTAAAGCCATCGTCACCAACGATTCCGGGCTAATGCACGTCGCGGCGGCGCTCGACCGCCCGCTGGTCGCCTTGTATGGCCCAAGTAGCCCGGATTTCACGCCGCCGCTGTCTCATAAGGCCCGGGTGATTCGTCTTATTACGGGTTATCACAAAGTGCGTAAAGGCGATACGGCGCAAGGCTATCACCAGAGCCTGATCGATATCACGCCGCAGCGGGTTCAGGAAGAGCTTCATTCGCTGTTGTCGGAAGAGGGCGTTTAATGCGGGTTTTGATCGTTAAAACATCATCGATGGGCGACGTATTACATACCCTGCCTGCGCTTACCGACGCGCAACAGGCGATTCCGGGGATTCAATTTGATTGGGTTGTCGAAGAAGGGTTTGCGCAAATTCCGTCCTGGCACAGTGCTGTCGATCGCGTGATTCCCGTCGCTATTCGCCGTTGGCGCAAGGCCTGGTTTTCCGCGCCCATCAAAGCGGAACGCACAGCCTTTCATCGGGCGGTATGCGCATACCAATACGACGCTGTGATTGATGCGCAGGGGCTGGTGAAAAGCGCGGCGCTGGTGACGCGTCTGGCGCATGGGATAAAGCACGGTATGGACTGGAGTACCGCCCGCGAACCGCTGGCCAGCCTGTTTTATAACCGTAAACACCATATCGCAAAGCAACAACATGCGGTTGAACGGACGCGCGAACTGTTCGCCAAAAGTCTGGGATACGATAAACCGCAGTCGCAGGGCGATTATGCCATCGCAAAACATTTTCTGCATTGCCAGCAGGCGGTTAGCGATCCGTATGCGGTGTTTTTACATGCCACGACCCGCGATGATAAACACTGGCCGGAAGCAAACTGGCGCGAGCTTATCGGCCTAGTGGGCAACACCGGATTACGGATAAAACTTCCCTGGGGCGCGCCTCATGAGGAGGCCCGGGCTAAACGACTGGCCGAAGGCTTTGACTATGTGGATGTGTTACCGCGTATGAGCCTGGAGGAGGTCGCCAGAGTGCTGGCTGGCGCAAAATTTGTCGTATCGGTTGATACCGGCCTGAGCCATCTCACCGCCGCGCTCGACAGACCGAATATTACGCTATATGGCCCAACGGACCCTGGGTTAATTGGAGGTTATGGGAAGAACCAAATGGCATGCTGCTCACCAGAACAGAACCTGGCGAATTTAGATGCCACAAGCGTATTTGGAAAGATTCATTAAAGAGACTCTGTCTCATCCCAAACCTATTGTGGAGAAAAGATGCTAACCACATCATTAACGTTAAATAAAGAGAAATGGAAGCCGATCTGGAATAAAGCGCTGGTTTTTCTTTTTGTTGCCACGTATTTTCTGGATGGTATTACGCGTTATAAACATTTGATAATCATACTTATGATTATCACCGCGATTTATCAGGTCTCACGCTCACCGAAAAGTTTCCCCCCTCTTTTCAAAAATAGCCTATTTTATAGCGTAGCAGTATTATCATTAATCCTTGTTTATTCCATACTCATATCGCCAGATATGAAAGGAAGTTTCAAGGAATTTGAAAATACGGTACTGGAGGGTTTCTTATTATATACTTTATTAATTCCCGTACTATTAAAAGATGAAACAAAAGAAACGGTTGCGAAAATAGTACTTTTCTCCTTTTTAACAAGTTTAGGGCTTCGCTGCCTTGCAGAGAGTATTCTGTATATCGAGGACTATAATAAAGGGATTATGCCATTCATAAGCTATGCGCATCGACATATGTCCGATTCCATGGTTTTCTTATTTCCAGCATTATTGAATATTTGGCTGTTTAGAAAAAATGCAATTAAGTTGGTTTTTTTGGTGCTTAGCGCTATCTACCTTTTCTTTATCCTGGGAACCCTATCGCGAGGGGCATGGTTGGCGGTGCTCATAGTAGGTGTTCTGTGGGCAATACTGAACCGCCAATGGAAGTTAATAGGAGTTGGTGCCATTTTATTAGCCATTATCGGCGCTTTGGTTATCACTCAACATAATAACAAACCAGACCCAGAACATTTACTGTATAAATTACAGCAGACAGATAGCTCATATCGTTATACTAATGGAACCCAGGGTACCGCGTGGATACTGATTCAGGAAAACCCGATCAAGGGCTACGGCTATGGTAATGATGTGTATGATAGTGTTTATAATAAACGCGTTGTCGATTATCCAACGTGGACCTTTAAAGAATCCATCGGTCCGCATAATACCATCCTGTACATCTGGTTTAGTGCTGGCATATTGGGTCTGGCGAGCCTGGTCTATTTATACGGCGCTATCATCAGGGAAACAGCCAGCTCTACCTTCAGGAAAGTAGAGATAAGCCCCTACAATGCTCATCTTTTGCTATTTTTATCTTTCATTGGTTTTTATATCGTTCGTGGTAATTTTGAACAGGTCGATATTGCTCAAATTGGTATCATTACTGGTTTTCTGCTGGCGCTAAGAAATAGATAAAAAAACGCGCTGATACTTATTACGGTATCAGCGCGTTTTCCATCATCAGGACTCAATCACTTATCAAACCAGCTTTTCATTTGTTCCTCGAAACGCTGCGCTACATTTTCCCAACTGTATTTTGAAAACACCAGGGATTTTGCTTTTTCGGCAATCTGGTGGCGTTCCTTATCAGCAAGCGCACGGTTAATATCATTAATTATACTGTCGCTCGACATAGGTTCTGCGAGGTGATAGCCCGTTATGCCATCTAACACAAATTCGCTAATCCCCCCTTTTTTGCTGGCAAGAACCGCTTTTCCTGCTGCCATCGCTTCTACAGCCACCATGCAAAATGCTTCTTCAACCTGAGACGGCACAATAACCAAATCGGCTATATGATAGAAGTTATGCATCTGGTCGGGAGATTGCCCCCCAGCCATAATACAATCCGTTCCAATCTCTTTTGCGGCGTCCAGTACTTTCTTTTGATACTCTGCTTTTTCACCCTTGCGGCTTGCATAAGGGTCGCCAACAACGACAAGTTTAATATTACTTCTTAAGGTACGTAATTTTTTGAACGCCTGCAAAAGCAACAGGATGCCTTTATCAGGCGAAATTCTCCCGGCATATAAGAGAACGGTGGCATCTTCCGCAATATTTAATTGCTGACGAAGATTATCTTGTGGGTTTCTTTTATAAGTCTCAGCACAAAAACCATTAGGAACAATACTAACAGCAGCGGCAGGCAATCTTTCTTCATAAAACGCTTTAAGAAACTGACTGGGCACGATAATTTTTGCATCGTTATCAGGAAGTTCTGGTTCAAATGCGTTATGCATGTGCATAACCAGTTTTGCATTCGGATTGCGCTCTCTGATCTGCCGATACAGTTTCATACTATTATGAATAACAATGACGCTATCTTCCTGGGTAGTCACTTTATCTCTAATATTAAGGACGCGCTGGGAATAGGGTAGTGGGTCGAGACGAGTCCATTTCTGAAAAAGACGCTTATAAACTTTACTAAACCCAATGTAATGAATATCACAGTTATCGTTTATTTTATTATATTCAGGATAGCCAGCATTCTTTATACAAGCAATAGCACTCGGTATTGATAGTCGTTTTGCAACCTGGTAAATCCAGGTTTCTACCGCAGCCGCACCACGAGGAGGAATTGAAAATATAGGAGTAACAGTAAATATGATTTTTTTAATCATAATAGCTATAATCCAGAATAGTTAACTTTATAGAAAAAGAAATGTTATAGAAAAAGAAATTCGTGCCAAAGCAACGCAAAATAATGATTTATCTAGTGTCTAGACAATTTTATCATAATATATTTCACCCTCAAGTTCCGAGGCTGTAATATATGGAATAATATCGTAATGAATTGCAGTATCATCTGATAAATTAAAGATATTTAAATCACTCACATTTTTTCTCATAAAAGTAAAAAATGGCAGTATTTTAAACAGGTCTTTACTAAGCTCAGATGGCATAGGGCTGGTAGTTTCGTCATAGAAACGTGGGCAACTCCCTGTTAAGTCAAGCCCAGAACATATAATACGGCCATACTTGAGGGAATAGGCAACCTGAATAGCGGTATAAGCAATAGTATGGCAAGAGCAATAGCCGATGCTGATATCCTTGCAAAATCCAGCCAGTCGTCCTCTTTTCGAAAGAGGAACTGAAATAAGTAATGCTTTATGAACCCGCTTGAGGATATTAAATTTAATTTTCTTTAAAAAGCCCCCTTTTTCTCGGCGATAAAAGGAGCGAATAATTAAACAGTTTTCTTCAATATATTTTTGATCATCTACTGAAGCCTGTTCGTACACATCAAGATTGACGATAGTAAACTGACTGTTACGGCTAAAGTTATAAAAATCTTCGCGCCGGCGATGAAGGAAGCGAACATCCGTCAGAAGGTACAAAAATGGCTTGACGTTATTGTTTAGCAAATATTGAACAGAACCATTGACTGCAATGACATCTTTCATTCGTAACAAGGACAGCGGCGTCTTTCTGGACGTAGGACCAGAAAGAAAAATAATACAATCTTCAGCCGTTCTTTTCGCAATAAGTTGCAGAACATCGGCGTGAGTTATGAAATTAACGCTGCCCATAAAAAACTCGTATGTTTATCATGCAACCTATAAATAAATGTTATATTCAATAACTAATATTACATCTCAAATTCTCTCAAGTATGTCATAACGCTGCAGCAAATAAAAGTCAGTCAGCCCCTTAAATTAAACCAAACGTGCTACATTGGTCAGCGCTTTTCCTTACCCTTAATACGACGAAGGAAATTTCGAAGTTTTTTCTTATAAATCAATAAGTAAAATCCGATATCTCTCACATTATTCTTGATATCATAATGTCTTTCTAAATCAATACGATCCTTTGCTTTTCGTTGCCTGGAAGGTCTTTTTCCGGACAAATCGATAATTCTGATCTCATTGCCTTGCAGGATAAAGTTACCTTTATGGGGATCGCCCGAAACCATACCATGCTGATGCAGGGAATATATCGACTGTTTGATTTTCCCTCTCACCTCGTCAGAAATTTCTGGCATATCAACAAGTTCAATACCTTCAATATACTCAATTATCATCACGTATGTTTTTACATAGCGTAATGTTTTAATTTCCGCCAGCAGGTAAAAATCATTAAGCGCCGCAAACCCTTCACGCCGCACACGATCTGTCTGATGAAAAAGCTTTTCGTAGTAATCTCCTTTTACTAACGATTTGAAAAATCGTTCAGTATTTTTTACTTTTGGACTAAATACTTTGAGAATATATTTTCCGTAGTCTGTATTAATCAATACAACTTTTGTATCTTCTATATTACGGAAGACTTTAATAATCTGATGATTATAAGATAGAAAATCTTTGAATATCTCAATGTATTTTTCACCGTCTTTTTTGACAAAGACGGTATAGTTTTTAACCTTTTTTTCAATAATCATAATGGAGATTTAGGGAAGGAAATTATTTGTGGAAAATTTTACGATAAAGATATGCGCTTCCAGCCAGAAGGCCTTTAAAATAATGCCCCTGCACGAGAAGATGTTTATATCGCTTCTTAAATTCAACTATGGTACGCGCATCTTTTGCGGGAAAATCTTTCCAGGGCGAATTCAGTCGTGCATTTTTATAATAGATAACTGAAGGATAATTTGCCCAGGCATGCCATGGTTTTGTAGCGCCCGTATAATGAATTAAAATAGTATTATCATTAATTATATTGCTATATTTTTTATGTGACTTATCTTTCAACTCACTTTTGATAGTATAAATGGTATTATACGGTCGCGGAAGAAAAATGACTTTATCCTGTAGGAGAATATTCAGAACATCCTGATCGGGATATTTAAAAGAGTCAGCCTCTTTACCTGCCAGAAGTAAAAATGCCTTTTCAGTTAAGGCATTCTCTTTCCATAATTTCAGGTTAACAAAAACCACGCCGGAGTTAAAATAACCACCTTGTAAATTAAATGCTCTTAATCTCTCATTTACCTTATTCTGGATGGAATCAACATCTTTTACGACCGCAGCGATCTTCTCTGTCAGATCAAGCTGTAAAAGATCTTGCAAAGATCCTTTGCATACAACATCGGCATCCAAATAAAGTAATGTGTTTACCTTCTTGCTGAGATAATCGAAAGCAAATAAACGAAAATACATTGCTCTCGACCATACTTTAGTTTGAGGCAATACCTCAAGGCTTTCTACTTTAATAAGATAAAGAGAAATTTTTATGTGATGCTGTACGGCTAAACGCTCTATATATTTTACAAAACACGGGGAGTATAAATCACAAATAATATGGAAAGCGAGCGGGATATTATTATTTAATACAACTGAAGCAATTGATACCCCCACACCATCAAGATAGTTTTCATCAACACCATAAGAAATGTTTAATACGTTATCATCATTATTATTATTACTTTCATCAAAAACTTTATATTCAGCTATTTCTATCTCAGGAAATGAATCCATTACATCACCTATGGGTTTTATTCAAGAAGTTTACGTTTAAAGTAGGCTATATAATAATTTATACCCGAAGTATAATGCTTCTGATTAAACATATGCTTTGCCGCATAACGTAACTGATGACTAGTGACTGGATTTAAAAGTGCACAATGAGACCATGGTGAGTTGCTCTTAGCCTGTAAAAAATATTGTGACACAGGATAAGCCCCCCAACTATGCCAGGGCTTCGTTGGTCCGATATAATGAACAAATACAGTCTCAGCATCAACTGGATTAATAACTGAATCTTTTAATTCATAGTTAAGACTAAATTGTGTATTAAATTTTTTATCAACAAAACGCGCTTTATTCACTAACAATATATTTAATACATCCTGATCAAGGTGCGTTATGCGCTGTACTACCTCCGGATCTTTTAGCATTTCAATCGCTTTCTTAGAGATATTTTCTGCGCTCCAAAGAGGTATGTTAATTAAAATAAAACCGGCATTAAAATAGCCAGAAACCAGCCCAGGCGTTGCCAAGCTAACCGAGCGCTTAGTCCACCATTCCAACTCGCCTTCAGCAACGACAGCCGCAATCTCATTTTCAGCGAAGTTAAGATCAATAAGCTCCTGAATACTCCCCTTACATGCAATATCTGCATCCAGATAAAGTACTCTATCTGTTTTATCTGAAAAATAATCGGCGATAATGAATCTAAAGTATGTTGCATAGGTCCAGTTTTTGGTACTGGGTAGCGATTTTAAGCGCTCACAGTCGATTAGGTAAACAACAATCTGCGTAGCGTACTGTTTTGCTAATGCCTCAAATCGCTGCTGGTCTTCAGAGTCAAAGAAATCGGTAAAAACATGGAAAGCTAACGCCTTCTCTGGGTTAGCGAGGAAAACCGATGCAATAGAGACACCACAGCCAAAAAGAAAGTTTTTATCAATCCCATAAGCTATATTAAATTTATCAGCATCACTATGTTGTGCATAGTTATAATCTAAAGTCTGTTGAATGACTTCTTCTTCAAAATATTTTCTGCTCATAGTGATCACTTTTGTAATTTCGAGAATATTGCATTATTAAAATTTTTAAAATATAGCACATCGTAAAATCTCTCAATCGTGCCGGGAATAATATCATGCTGATATTTTACTTCACCAGAAATAACGCGATTAAGGTGTCCTACAAAATCATCTATAGCCCCCGGGGTGTAAAGCTCACCATTCAAGCCGGGTTTAATCATATCGCGCGGACCAGACATACAATCAGAACTAATACACGGAATTCCATATGACATTGCTTCCAGCAGGGTCATAGGAAATCCCTCAAATGCAGAGGTAAGTAGTAACGCGGTGACATTTTTTATTTTTTGCTGTACGACTTGCCACGGCTCGCTTTGCCAACCATACCAGATCACACGCTGCTCAATACCAAGCTCCCGACTATAGGCCTGGCACTTTTCAAAATCTGAGCCATCACCAATAATATGTAGCTGCCATTCCCCTGTCGTACGAGCTAAGCCATCAAATAAATCTTTAACTCTTTTCTGTCCTTCAAATTTAAGACGCCCTACATAGAGAAATACAGCGGGTTTATCGCGCTCAGGCGACGGCACAATGATTGTTTTAATAGAGACAGGATTATAAACGACGCTAATATTTTGCGCTGAGATACCCCGTGCCATCATCTGTTCTTTAATACCACTACTGATGGCCAGATGATAATCTGCGTACGTTATACATTCTGCATGTTTTTTATGGTCGAGCGAAAAATGCGGCCACGAGAAAATAGTAAACTGTTTACCACTTTTCTTTCGTGCTTTATTGGCATAAAGACATGAGATGACATCAATACATATCACAATATCCGGTGACGTTTCTTTCAGCCACTGACTAAAATTATAAACATGCTTAGCTCGACGAAGAAAACTTAATTTTATATTTGAGAATGATTGCGCATATTTAATCGCTTTTAGCCATGCTTTATCCATTTTGTCATTACGACAAAAGAAAAACATTTCACAGTTGATTTTCGGAGAGCTATTTTCAAACGTATGGATAACGTTGCTAATAACGGTTTCCATCCCTCCAAAACCAGATACCGCTTCGCCTATAAATGCTATTTTCAATGAAGTCACCATTTGCTGACACTCATGTTATTCGGCTTCCTTCACTTTTAAAATTCTGTAAGAACAAACCCAATCAACACTATATTTATACTGAGACCTGATTAAAATCGAACCCCAGTCCATGATTAAAGCTATCTTTTAGAAAAGGGCTGGTTATTTTATAGTTTTTGATAGTTGAGATATTATTTAGGTTATACTGAACTGTGCTATTAAATCCATATATCTCTAATGATATCCCTTGCTCCAGATATTCTAAAATAATGTCCTCGGCTATCATTTCAGAGCTAACATTCAATACACCATTAAACTGATGAGAGTCATATCGAGGGTGAGGAATATATATATCAACCGCTTCTTTTTTAATAAACCGCTGAAGATGCTGAAGAAAAACACACTCATCTTCTTTATTTTTTAACGCATCAGTATATACAGTTCCCAATAATACTTTTTTAAAGCCATTATTCGTATCAGGAAGACCGTTATGGTGTACCAATATAATTCCTTCGGTCTTTTCAATTATGTTGGTTCTATTAGGAAATAGAGTATAATGTTTTGCGTCTAACTTTAATATTTCATCTTTATGATATTTACGCCCCATCAGCTTTCGTATTAACTTCGATGTGGCGCTTATATTCTTATTTTCATACATTATACTTTTCTGATTGATATTATTTGTACCATCATCAAAGGTTTTTATTTCAGAAAAAGTGATACAGGATAAAATATGGTGTATAAGCGGGACATGAAAATTCGCGAAGAAAACAGTATGATATTCTCTGGCATACTTTTCCATGATTTTTTTAGCATACCGTGTTCTTTGAATCGTTTTAAATGTCGAAAATTTTGCTACCTGCGGGACGATGTCTGAGTGCCGACATAACGGCTGAATTTTTTTTAAATAGTACTGATTTTTTACGTTATCTACATCGCCAATAAATAAAACATCAACTTTTTTCAACTGCTCTTTTTCTATAATTGACCGTGCAATCAATAATTGCAAATTAGTCATGCATATGAATAGAAACATATAGCCTCTAAGCTATTTAAATATATAAATTTTATATTAAAGATTTTTTCTTATTGTTCTTTCTTTAATTCGAGCGGCTTTAACATCCGCCTGATGAATCAACCCCGATTCTTTGTGCAAAATCTCTCGCAGGGGGAGAGAGAAATACTCACGCATAAACCGGAATATATCTCGCTGAGTCAGGCCAATATTCATTGAAGAAAAATAAAGCCCAATTAAATCCTTGTCACGCCAGCGAAGGGGAACGTGCTGACGTATCTGCGCGCGATGCAGGTCGATTACGGAGATTTTTAAATCCTCTTCACGACCTGTGAAAGGTAAATGCAGAAGAAAGTGGCAAATATAACAGTCACGATGGTTAATTCCCCCGGCGTGCATTTTACGTACCATAGTCGCAACACGCTTAATAATCATCCACTTCACCTGCGCGTCCGGTGGATTAACAGCCCAGTCAGCACAGTAGTCTTCAAGGCTAATGGTAGGCGTTAAATCTTCGGTGATAATAAATGATGTTCTGGTTAGCGGGTTTACGCCTTTTTCACCAAAACCAACGCCGTGCATCGTATCAACGCCCAGCTCATGTAGACGATGAATGGCGTGCCATTCTCTGTCAGCGCCCAGAACAGGCATACGTAACGAAATCAGGTTCTTCACAATTTCTTTCAGCGAAGTGCCTTTATGCCACTTCAGGAAGTAGCTTTTGCCGTCCAGCTCAAACCGCAATGTTCGACGCGTCTCCAGCTCTCTGAACACTTCGCCCTGTAACGTTTTCACTTCCTCAAAAGCATCTTTACCGCGCCATAGTGTGGTTAACGGCGCTTTCAGCTCAACCATCTAAATCACCTGTAATAATATCTGCGGCCTTCTCCGGTAAGCTGTATAAATCCTGGGTATCAGCATAATACCGCGCATTTTCAGCCCAGGCGCTGCGTAAGGAAGGCTGTGTCAGCGCTTTGAGTAAAACCTCATTTAGCGCATCCTGGCGGAATGGTTCAGTCATCGCTTCGCCACAGTTTGCATCCACAATATAATGTGCATAACCGCACACCGCGGTTGTCAGCACCGGCAAACCAGCAGTAATGGCTTCCAGCAAAACAATACCAGCAGCTTCCTGATAGGCTGGATGCAGTAAAAGGTCGGCTGCCGCCATTAACTCCGCGATATCATTACGTCCGGAGAAAAAATGCACATTCGTGCCGACGCCGCTTCTTTCAGCCAGCGCTGCAAACTTCTTCGGCTTATCCTGCCCAACAACATAGAGCACCGTATTTTGCCGTAAAGATTCGGGTAGCGATGCCAGCGCTTCAATAGAGCGATCCACACCTTTACGGGTAAAGTCAGACCCTACTTGCAACAGTAATTTTTGCTGTTCTGAGATACCATTTTTCTGACGATAAATTTGACGACTGTTTGGGATCTGTTGGCTATATTTTCTGTCCGGGTAAATCCCCGGAGGAAGAATATGGAAACGCTCCGCTTCAGTCTGATAATGTTTTTGGAAGTCAGCAATCTGCTTATTCGTCAGCATTAATAGTTGCGTCGGCTTGCCGTGTTCAAACGTGGCGCGTTCAAAAGCAGCATAATGCCGATAGCGTGATGTCAGGCGATAGAAAAATCCTTTTTCCTGTGCGACTTTTTCGGCGTAACACACGTCTGCGGCGTAATACACATCAAGGCCCGGCATCTTATTGAATCCAACCACCCGATCGACAGGGTGGTCGCGCAAATGGTGTTGCACCCAGGCATAATATTCTGCGTTACGACCGTGGTTCGTCCGGGATTTAACCGGCACGCGGATTAATTCAAAGTTATCCGGGCATTCCCCTTCCCATGACTGAGTATAAACACGAACCTGATGCCCTCGCGCCGCCACGGTTTGGGCAATGCGCATAAAATCACGCTGCAGACCGCCAAAAGGAAAATATTTATATAAGCAAAAGGCAACTCTCATAGCAGGCTGTCCAAATCTATGGGGCGTGCCTCATGCGGCAGCATTTTTTCCGTCGCGGCGATAACATCTTCAGCCGGAATCACGGAAAGGTATTTTTTATTACGATCAAGCTCATGCCGTTCAGGCATCGGCTGATAATTTCCTGCCCAAAACTGAATGATGTCGTCGGTCCAGGGACGCCAGAATACATGATCCGTCGCGCCGAAAAGGCAAATGACCGGCGTTTTGACTGCTGCGGCAATATGACCAGGGGCCGAATCAACGCCGATAAAGAGATCCGCATGGTCAATCAACGCGCCCAATTCAGGAAAGCGAGTTTTACCCGCCAGACCAGTAACCGGTTTTGTCTCACAGCCGCGTGCAATAGCATCCACGCAGGCCATCTCGTCTGCGGCCGGGCCTGACGTCAGTACAACCTGATAACCGCGGCGCTGCACGGCATCAATAACCTGAGAGAATTTATCATTATCCCAGCACTTAAATAGCTGCCGTGCCGTAGGCTGAATAACAACATATTGTCGGGTCACACCAAGTTGTTTGAGCTGTTGTCGCATGTTTTCCCAATGTTCCGGGCGATAGCTCATGGTGGTTTCCGTGACATACTGTTTTAACGCTAACGGCTTTAGCGCGGATAATGTGCGCTCAACAGCATGTTCTCCCGCATAAGGTACTAAATGCGTAAAGCTCTTTTTCCATAAAGCAGACTGACGATTACCGAAATCCTGCGAGATTTTTGTTTTTGCGTTTAAAAAACGCACAATGAGCGCCACGCTCCACTGATCGGTGAGATTGACGACCAGATCATACGAGTTAGCACGCAATTTTTTGATTAGCGATAGCGCGTTTTTAATCTTCTCTTTTGTTCCTGCGCCTTTGTTACTGATGCCGTAGAGTGCATTAATCTCCGGATTTTCCGACAATATCGGTATGGTGTTCTGGTAAAGAAGCACATCGATTTTTGCATCGGGATAATTCTGCTTCAGCGTACTGATGACAGGGGTGGTAAGTAACATGTCTCCATGAAAACGCATTTTTATAATCAGAATTCTTCGAAATGGCTTTTCCACAAGCGACTCTTTGGTTGAAATTGTCCGGATAAATAAGCAGAAAAAAGCACGCTACCGCCCCAGGCTTCACAGCAACCCGATGGCTAATACCGCACTCATTTTAGATGCGCTAGTGTAACACTTCTTTCGCAGCAATCCGATACGAATAATTTTTATACACAATCATTTTTTTAATTATAAATTCAAAGAGATAATAATTTATCCCTCTCTTGTGAATGGTCATTCCCATTGTCTGGGGCGACAAGGGCGGCAAATTTCAATGGATTGCGTAAAAATGCAAAAATAATGAGGTTCAGCGCCTGGAATCCTCGCTTCTGAGCCAATTTGGCGCAAAAATGGGAAAAGTAATGGTAAAGCCCAGGCTAAATACATAGAATCCCCAGCACATCCATAAGTCAGCTATTTACTATGCTCGAATTGCTTTACACCGCTCTTCTCTACCTTATTCAGCCTCTGATCTGGATACGGCTTTGGGTGCGTGGACGTAAAGCGCCGGCCTATCGTAAGCGCTGGGGTGAACGCTACGGATTCTACCGCCGTCCGTTGAAACCGGGCGGAATCATGCTGCATTCCGTCTCGGTGGGCGAAACTCTGGCGGCCATCCCATTGGTCCGCGCTCTACGTCATCGCTATCCCGATCTGCCTATTACCGTAACGACCATGACGCCGACCGGCTCGGAGCGCGTCCAGTCCGCCTTTGGCAACGATGTTCAGCACGTTTACTTGCCTTATGATTTGCCCGATGCGCTCAATCGTTTCCTCAATGAGATTGATCCTAAGCTGGTATTGATCATGGAGACTGAGCTCTGGCCAAATCTGATTGCTGCGCTGCACAAACGTCATATTCCGCTGGTTATCGCTAATGCGCGGCTTTCCGCCCGCTCCGCCGCGGGTTATGCGAAGCTTGGCAAGTTTGTCCGTACGCTCCTGCGCCGTATCACCCTGATTGCCGCGCAAAACGAAGAAGATGGCGAACGCTTTGTGGCATTGGGCGCGAAGAACAATCAGGTCACGGTCACCGGCAGTCTGAAATTTGATATTTCAGTTACGCCGCAGCTGGCGGCTAAAGCCGTTACGCTACGCCGCCAGTGGGCGCCGCACCGTCCGGTCTGGATTGCCACCAGCACCCACGATGGCGAAGAGAGTATCGTTATCGCCGCTCACCAGGCGTTATTACATCAATTCCCGAATTTATTACTGATTCTGGTGCCCCGCCATCCGGAGCGTTTCCCGGATGCTATCAATCTTGTGCGTCAGGCAGGGTTAAGCTACATCACTCGCTCTTCGGGCGAAGTGCCGTCCGCCAGCACCCAGGTCGTGGTAGGCGATACTATGGGCGAATTAATGTTGCTCTATGGCATTGCCGATCTCGCCTTTGTTGGTGGTTCGCTGGTTGAACGCGGCGGTCATAACCCGCTGGAGGCCGCCGCTCATGCGATTCCGGTACTGATGGGTCCGCATACCTTTAACTTTAAAGATATTTGCGCCCGTCTGGATCAGGCGAGCGGACTTATCACGATTACCGATGCGGCTACGCTGGCAAAAGAAGTTTCCTCTTTACTGACCGATGCTGATTATCGTAATTTCTACGGACGTCACGCAGTTGAAGTGCTGTATCAAAATCAGGGCGCGCTCCAGCGTCTGCTGCAACTGCTGGAACCTTATCTGCCACCGAAAACGCATTGAGGACTGTCATGCAAAAACGGGCGATTTATCCAGGCACGTTTGATCCGATTACTAACGGTCATCTCGATATTGTGACGCGCGCAACGCAGATGTTCGACCATGTCATTCTGGCCATCGCCGCCAGCCCCGGTAAGAAACCCATGTTCACCCTGGACGAACGTGTGGCGCTGGCGCAAAAAGCGACCGCACACCTGGGTAACGTAGAGGTGGTGGGCTTTAGCGACCTGATGGCCAATTTCGCCCGCGACAGACAGGCGAATATCCTGATTCGTGGTCTGCGCGCGGTGGCGGATTTTGAATATGAAATGCAGTTGGCGCATATGAATCGCCATCTGATGCCGCAACTGGAAAGCGTTTTCCTGATGCCGTCCAAAGAGTGGTCGTTTATTTCATCGTCGCTGGTCAAAGAAGTGGCACGCCATCAGGGCGATGTGACCCACTTTCTGCCGGACAATGTGCATCAGGCGCTAATGGATAAGTTGAAATAAGTTTCCTTCCTTGCCGGGCCTGGCGTTTTACTTCTGACAGTGACGGCAATAGAACGTCGCACGCTGTGCGTGTTTCGTTGCGACTATCGGCGTACCGCATACCCGACACGGCTCGCCTTTGCGCCCGTACACCTGCAACTCCTGCGCAAAATAGCCCGGTTTCCCATCGCTTTGCAGAAAATCCTTCAGCGTTGTCCCGCCTTGTTCAATAGAGCGCAGCAAAACGGCTTTAATCACCCGTGCCAGCAGGTCGCACTCCTCTGTCGAGAGTGACGACGCCAGGCGGTCAGGGTGAATACCAGCGGCAAACAGCGACTCGCTGGCGTAGATATTCCCCACGCCGACCACCAGCTTGTTATCCATCAGCCAGGGTTTAATCGCCATCTTCTTCTTCGCGCATTTCTGCTGCAAATATTCGCCATTAAACTCATCGCTTAGCGGCTCCGGTCCCAGATGCGCCAGTACGTTATGCCCTTCCAGCTCTTTGGTCCATAACCAGGCGCCAAAGCGGCGAGGATCGGTATAACGTAGAATTTTGCCATTGCTCATCACCAAATCGACATGGTCGTGCTTTTCCGCCGGCAGCGCTTCCGACAGTATCCGCAAGCTTCCCGACATCCCCAGGTGAATAATTATCCAGCCGTCAGGCAGCTCCAGCAGTAAATATTTAGCACGACGCTGAACGCTAAGGACAGGTGTATCGCTCAGACGATAAATTTCGTCTGAAACCGGCCAGCGCAGACGGCCGTTACGGATATGGGCGTGCAGGATAGTAGCGCCAACTAAATGGGGTTCAATACCCCGGCGGCTGGTTTCAACTTCGGGTAATTCAGGCATAACGTCTCCGGCTGTGTGGCAGGTCTCATTAATATGGGGACGGCCAGAAAACAAAAAACCCCGCCGAAGCGAGGTTTTTGTTACATCAAAGCGAGAATTATTTGATTTTCGCTTCTTTGTAGATCACGTGCTGACGGACAACTGGATCGAATTTTTTCAGTTCCAGTTTTTCCGGTTTAGTACGTTTGTTCTTCGTAGTGGTATAGAAGTGACCAGTACCAGCAGAAGAAACCAGCTTGATTTTCTCACGAATACCTTTAGCCATGACTTATTTCCTCTTAGTACTTAGTACTTTTCGCCACGGGCACGCAGTTCAGACAGAACTGTTTCGATGCCTTTTTTATCGATGATACGCATACCTTTAGCAGATACACGCAGGGTGACAAAACGCTTCTCGCTCTCAACCCAGAAACGGTGAGAGTGCAGGTTAGGCAGGAAACGGCGTTTAGTCGCGTTCAGTGCGTGGGAACGGTTGTTACCGGTCACCGGACGCTTGCCAGTAACTTGGCAGACTCGGGACATGTCTATTCTCCAAAAATCAAATTAGCTCGAGCTTCGTATGGGGTATCGGCGCCTCGTCAGGCTTTACAGCCTGGTCATCGCGCAGTTCTATTGAACTCTCGATTGCCAGGCCCAAATGCCAAACCCGAGATTCTCAAAGGTGGCGTAGTATACGCTGACCCGGCGATATGCTCAAGTCCCGAACAGACAAAGATCCCGATGGATCGCGCAAAGAATCTTAAATCCAGCCGCGTTCGGCAAAAGAAACGTACTCTCCGCGCCCAATTATCAGGTGATCGAGCACCCGGATATCCATAAACTGGCAACACTTTATCACGCGCTCAGTGATAAGTTTATCTGCTTTACTTGGCTCTGCGCAGCCTGAAGGGTGGTTATGCGCCAGAATGACCGCTGAAGCATTGAGTTTAATCGCTTCCCGAACAATCTCACGCGGATGCACCTCTACGTGGTTAAGCGTGCCGGAAAACAGGCGGCTGTGCTGAAGCACCCGGTGCTGGGCATCGAGGAAGATCACCAGAAAGATCTCACGCTCTTCACC
The DNA here is from genome assembly GCF_046551635.1 of Salmonella sp. SAL04157. Lineage (NCBI taxonomy): Bacteria > Pseudomonadati > Pseudomonadota > Gammaproteobacteria > Enterobacterales > Enterobacteriaceae > Salmonella > Salmonella sp. SAL04157. Next base: position 94,219 of record NZ_JBGDVS010000005.1, on the reverse strand, counting down.
CGTCAGTTGGCTTTGCAGAAATTCCCGCGTCATTTCCGGACTCAGCAACGCACTTTCCTCATTCATGCGCACGCTGTAATAGCGCCTTGCCAGCTCAGCAATGCCTTTCAACTGCGCGAATTTCGCCAGGCCGATGCCGTTTACGCCGCGAAACTGCGCAAAGTCCGCCGACAGCAGGCCATACAGTGACCCAAAGTGCTGCAATATCTCTTTTGCCAACGTCATAACATCTTTTCCCGGCGTGCCGGTACGTAAAAAAAGCGCCAGCAGTTCCACGTCGCTGAGGGAAGCAATGCCGGATCTGAGCATTTTTTCACGCGGTAATAATTCGTCCAACGTATCCATACGCGCACCTCCTTTTTTAAGGAAGCGGCATAGTGGCACAGCCTTTGGGAGAGATCGACGCCCCGATTTTGTTCTTGCGTAGCGCCTCGCAAAGTGGAGCGCAGGCAAAGACACGACGCCGTAGAGATTGTGATAAAATAGCCGCCTTTCAAAGTCACCCAACAGGAAAGACATGATGAGCCTGGCCGGTAAAAAAATTGTTCTCGGCATTAGCGGCGGTATCGCTGCGTATAAAACGCCGGAGCTGGTGCGCCGTTTACGTGAGCGCGGCGCTGACGTGCGCGTGGCAATGACCGAGGCGGCAAAAGCCTTTATTACCCCCCTGAGCTTACAGGCAGTGTCGGGCTATCCCGTATCCGACAGTCTGCTTGACCCTGCCGCCGAAGCCGCGATGGGGCATATCGAGTTGGGGAAATGGGCCGACCTGGTGATTCTTGCCCCCGCGACCGCCGATCTGATCGCCCGTGTAGCATCGGGTATGGCTAATGATTTAGTCTCCACCATCTGTCTGGCGACGCCAGCCCCGGTGGCCGTTCTTCCGGCCATGAACCAACAGATGTACCGCGCTGCCGCCACGCAACATAATCTGGAGGTGCTCGCCTCTCGCGGCCTGTTCATTTGGGGGCCGGATAGCGGCAGTCAGGCGTGCGGCGATGTAGGACCAGGCCGAATGCTGGACCCATTAGTTATCGTTGATAAGGCCGCCGCGCATTTCGCTGCCGTCAACGATCTGCGACATCTTAATATCATGATTACGGCAGGCCCGACGCGCGAACCGCTCGACCCGGTGCGTTATATTTCCAACCACAGCTCAGGTAAAATGGGCTTCGCTATTGCGGCGGCCGCAGCGCGTCGCGGCGCAAATGTCACGCTGGTCTCCGGTCCCGTTTCGTTACCAACGCCGCCTTTTGTAAAACGGGTTGATGTCATAACCGCGCTGGACATGGAAGCCGCTGTTCAGGCCGCCGTTCAACAGCAGCACATTTTCATTAGCTGCGCCGCCGTGGCTGACTATCGCGCAGAGACTATCGCCAGTGAAAAAATCAAAAAACAGGCGGCGCAAGGTGATGAATTACTAATAAAAATGGTCAAAAACCCGGACGTTGTCGCCGGGGTGGCCGCACTCAGTGACAATCGACCCTACGTTGTTGGGTTTGCCGCGGAAACGAATAATGTGGAAGAATACGCCCGGCAAAAACGTATCCGTAAGAACCTTGACCTGATTTGTGCAAATGATGTTTCTCTTTCAAATCAGGGATTTAATAGCGATAAAAACGCTTTACACCTTTTCTGGCAGGATGGAGATAAAGTCTTACCGCTTGAGCGAAAAGAACTCCTGGGCCAATTATTACTCGACGAGATCGTGACCCGTTATGATGAAAAAAATCGACGTTAAGATTCTGGACCCGCGTGTTGGTCAGCAGTTTCCGCTGCCGACTTATGCTACTTCTGGTTCTGCCGGGCTTGACCTGCGCGCCTGTCTCGACGACGCCGTAGAACTGGCGCCTGGCGCAACGACGTTGGTGCCTACCGGATTGGCCATTCATATCGCCGATCCATCACTGGCGGCAGTCATGTTGCCGCGTTCTGGCCTGGGCCATAAACATGGTATCGTGCTGGGCAACCTGGTCGGGCTGATTGATTCCGATTATCAGGGGCAGCTGATGGTTTCGATCTGGAACCGTGGTCAGGACAGTTTTACCATTGAACCGGGCGAACGTATCGCGCAAATGGTGTTTGTTCCGGTCGTTCAGGCCGAATTTAATCTGGTGGAAGCATTTGACGCCACCGAACGTGGCGAGGGCGGCTTCGGTCATTCTGGCCGTAAGTAAATTTTACGCATCCCCATAACGTCATAATACTGCCGCAAGCGCTGAGTTTGCGGTTATAGCGTGGGTGCTCGCCTGGCAAGTGCTTATTTTCAGGGGTATTTTGTAACATGGCAGAAAAACAAACTGCGAAAAGGAATCGTCGCGAAGAAATACTTCAGTCACTGGCGCTGATGCTTGAATCCAGCGATGGAAGCCAACGCATCACGACGGCAAAACTGGCGGCCTCGGTCGGCGTTTCCGAAGCGGCGCTATACCGCCATTTTCCCAGCAAGACCCGCATGTTCGATAGCCTGATTGAGTTTATCGAAGATAGTCTGATTACCCGTATCAATCTGATTTTAAAAGATGAAAAAAACACCAGCACGCGTTTGCGCCTGATTGTGTTGCTGATTCTGGGTTTTGGCGAACGCAACCCTGGCCTGACGCGCATTCTTACCGGGCACGCGCTGATGTTTGAACAGGATCGCCTGCAGGGGCGCATTAATCAGCTTTTTGAACGCATCGAAGCGCAGCTCCGCCAGGTGCTACGAGAAAAAAGAATGCGTGAAGGCGAAGGCTACACGACGGATGAAAATCTGCTGGCAAGCCAACTGTTAGCCTTCTGTGAAGGTATGCTTTCACGGTTCGTGCGTAGCGAATTTAAATACCGCCCAACGGACGATTTCGACGCCCGCTGGCCGCTCATTGCCGCTCAGCTACAGTAACGCTGACTGGATAGAGGCTCACGCCTTATCCAGGCGACAGAAACATAAGCCCGGTAAAGCGCCACCGGGCAATTCGCTTACACGCCAAATTCTTCCCGGTATGCTCGCACAGCCGCCAGATGCTCAGCCATATCAGGTTTTTCTTCCAGATAGGCAATCAGGTCTTTCAGCGTAATGATGGAGATAACCTTACAACCATAGTCGCGCTCCACTTCCTGAATCGCGGAAATCTCGCCGCGGCCACGTTCCTGACGATCCAGCGAAATCAGTACGCCAGCCAGTGTAGCCCCGTGCGCCTGAATAATCTCCATCGACTCGCGAATCGCCGTACCTGCGGTAATCACGTCATCCACCAGCATCACGCGGCCCTGTAGCGCGCTGCCCACCAGACTCCCGCCTTCGCCATGATCTTTTGCCTCTTTGCGGTTAAAGCAGTACGGCAGGTCTTTATCGTGATGTTCCGCCAGCGCAACCGCCGTCGTCGTCGCGATCGGAATACCTTTGTATGCGGGGCCAAACAGCAGATCAAATTCAATACCGGAATCCACCAGCGCTTCGGCATAAAAACGGCCTAACAACGCCAGGTCGCGCCCGGTATTAAACAGCCCGGCGTTGAAGAAATAGGGGCTTTTGCGCCCGGATTTCAGCGTAAACTCGCCAAACTTTAGTACCTGCTTGTTAAGCGCAAACTCAATAAACTGGCGCTGATACGGTTTCATGGATTCGCTCCTTTTCTTACTTTCATCATTTACGAAATTTACGGACAAAAAAAAGGCGACTTTTCAGTCGCCTTAAAATCAATTTTCTAACGCCGCCTTCTGCGTCGCCACAATGGATTCAATTCCCCCTCGGGCCAGCGCCAACAAAGTGAGAAGTTCTTCATGGCTGAACGGCTCGCCTTCCGCGGTACCCTGTACTTCAATAATGCGGCCGTCTTCAGTCATCACGACGTTCATGTCGGTTTCTGCGGCGGAATCTTCAACATATTCCAGATCGCAGATCGCTTCGCCGTTAACGATGCCTACGGAAACCGCCGCCACCATGCCTTTCATCGGATTGGTTTTCAGCTTACCGTTGGCAACCAATTTATTCAGCGCATCCGCCAACGCCACGCAGGCACCGGTAATAGACGCTGTACGCGTACCGCCATCGGCCTGGATTACATCGCAGTCCAGCGTAATGGTAAATTCGCCGAGCGTTTTCAGATCGACCGCTGCACGCAGCGCACGCGCGATCAAACGCTGAATTTCCATAGTACGGCCGCCCTGCTTACCCTTTGCCGCTTCACGCGCATTACGGGTATGGGTAGCGCGAGGCAACATGCCATACTCTGCGGTGATCCACCCCTGGCCTTGCCCTTTCAGAAAACGAGGGACGCCTTCTTCAATGGAGGCGGTGCACAACACTTTGGTATCTCCAAATTCGACCAGTACCGAGCCTTCAGCGTGTTTTGTATAGTTACGGGTCAGGGTTACGGGACGCACCTGATTAGCGCTACGGCCTGCTGGACGCATATTGAGATCTCCGGCTTAAAACGAATGTGGCTGCGCATTATACGGACTTCCGATGGTTATTCCTATCCTGACAAGGCCTGGATAGCTATAATCCCCTCATCTCTCCTTTAAAAACGGGAACATCTATGATCCGCAGTATGACCGCCTACGCCCGGCGTGAAATCAAGGGTGAATGGGGTAGCGCGACCTGGGAAATGCGCTCGGTAAACCAGCGTTATCTGGAAACTTACTTTCGTCTGCCGGAACAGTTCCGTAGTCTTGAACCCGTCGTGCGCGAACGCATTCGTACACGCCTGACGCGTGGCAAAGTCGAATGTATGCTGCGTTTTGAACCCGATGCCAGCGCGCAAGGCGAGCTTATTCTGAATGAAAAGCTAGCGAAACAATTAGTTAGCGCCGCAAACTGGGTCAAAATGCAGAGCGACGAAGGGGAAATCAATCCGGTTGATATTTTGCGCTGGCCAGGTGTCATGGCGGCGCAAGAGCAGGATCTGGACGCGATTGCCGCAGAAATTTTAGCCGCGCTGGACGGTACGCTGGATGACTTTATCATCGCGCGCGAAACGGAAGGCCAGGCGCTGAAAGCGCTGATTGAACAACGGCTGGAGGGCGTCAGCGCCGAAGTAGCGAAAGTCCGCGCGCATATGCCGGAAATCTTGCAATGGCAGCGTGAACGTCTGGTCGCGAAGCTGGAAGATGCTCAGGTTCAGTTGGAAAACAACCGTCTGGAGCAAGAGCTGGTGATGATGGCGCAGCGCATTGATGTGGCGGAAGAGCTGGATCGTCTGGAAGCGCACGTCAAAGAGACTTACAACATTCTGAAGAAAAAAGAGGCGGTAGGTCGCCGTCTGGACTTCATGATGCAAGAATTTAACCGTGAGTCGAACACCCTGGCCTCCAAATCCATCAACGCTGATGTAACTAACTCCGCTATTGAATTAAAAGTGTTGATCGAGCAAATGCGCGAGCAAATCCAGAATATTGAATAATTCTGGCGCTCAATATGTCACAGAGCCCGCCTTATGCGGGCTCTCGCGTTTATCGGTAGTACGTTTTTAATTTCCGGCGAATAGCGTCGATAAGGCGTCGCTTCCACTCTACCGTCGAAGCCCGATACTGCATAAAAATAGCGCCTTCCGCCTGCTCCCCGGCAAGCGGCAGGACAAAAAGACCGCGCTTATCGGATAAATTTTCATACCAGGGGCGCGGTACAATCGCCATTAGCGGCGCCGACTGGACAGCAGGCGCAAGTTGACTGTAATCATGACAAACAAACGCCAGCGGACGTTCAAACCCGGCACGAGCCTGCTGCCTGTCCAGTTCGTTGTTCTCTTTTGTCCACGGCAAACAGTAAATGTGCTGATAACGCTGTAGATCAGCAAAATTCAACGCTGTGGCATTCTCCAGACGTGAACGCAATGGCGCGCCATAAACCGCGATCAAACGCGTCGTCCCCACCCGCTCGTAATGCAGAGCGCTGACCTGCTTTTGATGGTCGCCAATTGCCAGCACCAAATCAACCGAGCTATCCAACAGTTCATCACGCCAGGGTCGGCGGGCAAAAGGAAGGCACTCGATCACCGCCTGATGAAGATGACCTTTCTCTGCGAGAACGGGCGTAAGCAGCGCGTTCAATGCGGGAGGAAGTACCACCCGAAAACAACGGGAGCCGTTCTCTTTATCGCCAAACAGCTCCTCATTAAGCGAAACAAACACAGGTGCCAATTTGTCACGCAGCGCCTGCGCATAAGGCGTAGGAATCTGGCGGTTCCCTTCCCGTCGAAACAACGGGTCGTTTAGCGCATCGCGCAATCTCATTAACGCATGACTTACCGCAGAAGGCGACAAAGCCAGCTTTTGCGCCGTTTTCCCCGTAGAGCTCGTCTCCAGCAGCACATACAGTACTTTTAACAGGTTCATATCCATTTGCAGCAAGTTCATTAAACGTCTCTCTTATTGAACCTGGCTAAATTACTGCCAGGTATACTGCGGGCGCTTCAATCAGGAGAACATTATGAATCGCTATGCATTATTCTTTGTATGTATATTTTCAACATCAGCACTTCCTGCCATGGCGGCATTAGATCCTTCACAACCGTTATCACCCGCGCCTCCGTTATCACTGTTTAAAGCATGGGCTAAACCTATGAAGCCGTTTCAAATCACAGAAGGCGTGTGGTATGTCGGCACGGAAAATCTCTCTTCTATTCTGCTGACCACCCCGGCAGGGCATATTCTTATTGATGCGGGATTGGATGAAAGCGCACCGCAAATTAAAGCGAATATTGAAGCGGCAGGATTCCGCCTCACAGACATACGCTATCTATTGAACAGCCATGCGCGGCTGGATCAAGCGGGGGGCATGGCACGTTTGAAAGCGTGGAGCGGCGCACAATTGGTCGCCAGCCAACCCAACGCCGATCAGATGGCGAGGGGTGGACGAGAGGATTTTGCGCTTGGCGATGCGCTCCCCTTCCCGCCCGTCACCACTGATAAAATTATCCACAACCAGGAAAGCATCAGCCTCGGAGGGATAACCGTGACAGCACTATTCACGCCCGGACATCTGCCCGGCTCAACTTCCTGGCGCGTAACGCTCCGCAACGGCAAGACGCTAATTTACGCAGATAGTCTCGCCACACCTGACTATCTGCTGATTAACAACAAAAATTACCCTGACTTGGTTACTGATATTCAGAGCAGCTTTAAGACACTGGCCGCCCAGCATGTTGATATCTTTATTGCCAACAAAGGTGACCGCTTCGGGCTACTGGAGAAACGACAGCAACTTCGCAACGGCGATACACAGGCTTTCTTTGATTCCAATGGCTTGCAACAGTATGTGGAACGCTCGCGCCAGCGCTTCATCACACAACTTACCGCACAGCAGCCATAATGAAATGATTCACCGGCGGCGCGTCCAGGGCGCCGTTCTTTTAAATTATCTAAGTCAAAATAGAAAAACCTCGCATACAATAAACCACAAAAATGATGTTCAATTTATTGATATTTATAATAAATAATTATTAATCATAAATTTAAAATCATTACTAAAATTTATTAATCGTGTAATGCCTTAGAAAATCTCAATCGTGATACAGCGCACAAATCGTTAATCTTCGCCCCCAGTAAATTAGGGGGAAATCATGCTGTTGCACGTTCTTTATTTAATTGGCATCACTGCCGAGGCCATGACGGGCGCACTCGCTGCGGGTCGTCGTCGCATGGATACATTCGGCGTAATTATTATTGCTACCGCCACCGCCATTGGTGGAGGATCGGTTCGCGACATTCTGCTCGGTCACTATCCGCTGGGTTGGGTGAAGCATCCCGAATATGTCATTATTGTGGCGACTGCCGCTGTATTGACCACCATTGTTGCCCCCGTCATGCCCTATTTACGCAAGCTTTTCCTGGTACTTGACGCGCTGGGGTTGGTGGTTTTCTCTATTATTGGCGCTCAGATAGCCCTTGATATGGGCGAAGGGCCAATTATCGCCGTGGTAGCCGCCGTCACTACCGGCGTCTTTGGCGGCGTGCTCCGCGATATGTTCTGCAAACGCATTCCACTGGTGTTTCAAAAAGAGCTATATGCCGGCATTTCGTTCGCCTCGGCGGTGCTCTATATTGCGCTGCAACATTACGTCATGAATCCGGATGTCGTCGTTATCTCTACGTTACTGTTTGGCTTTACAGCAAGGTTATTAGCGCTACGTCTTAAACTTGGCCTGCCGGTATTTTATTACCGCCATGAAGGGCACTAAGACCCAAATCCGGGAATATGCTGAGCAGCCAGCCATCTGCTCAGCGCTTTGATCTGCGGATTATTCCGCCAGTCGATGACTCTCCCGGCACGACGCTCGCCCGTCGCTGGTAACTGCCGCCAGTGTTGCTCTGTTCGCATTAATAACTGCTCCCATGAACGATCGCCGCTGGCCTGTAATGCAGCCTGCGTTAAGGGGATATCCATCGCCATGATCCAGCGGGTAAACGACTGCCGGCGCGCCAGGTTAAATTGCCGCCATATCTGCTCGCTTTTTCCTTTAGCAAAGCCTGGCGTGTTGGCTATTTGCGCTGACGTCAGGGCAAGCCAGGAGAAGATATGCTCAAAGCGATGCGTCTGATGCAAGGCCCGCCAGCTGGCTTCGCCCATTCCGTCCAGACCCAACGCCGATCGTGATCCCAGCCATACCAGCCTGGAGATAAACTGTTCCTGACACGTTGCCGACGCGTAAAAGCAGGTCAGCGAGTTGAAATGGCTATCAGGCGGTACAGGCTTACTCCGCTCACGACTCCGCCAGACGACCTCATCAAGCCGGGGAATGCCTTGCCCGGCCAGACTCACCAGGATCTGATCGCCCGGCGCGATATCCCACGCTTCCCAACGTTTCACAGAGCCGATATTGACCCGCTGAACCCGCTTATCATCCAATATAACGGGGACAAGCGACGCTACTACGGTAATTTTGCCGCTTTTCCCCACCGAGAACTGAATAGCGCTCACTTGCGCGACCTGCGCTACTGGCGGATATTTCCATGCTGCCAGCCAGTCGCCCTGCCCGGGTCGCCAGTATTGTGCCGCGGGCTCTTTAGCCATGCGTATCACTACGCCATCCGTCACAAAGGGCAACGCTGACGTCAGCCATGACTGGCGCGCCCGCTCGACCTCGCTGGCATCTTTTACCGCCAGGGTATATTTCTTCGTCAGACTGAATCCAGCCTTAGCAAGTTGGCTTAATCTTTCGGGCATATTTGCCGGACCGTCCGGCCACGCCCAAATAAAAATACCCAACGAATTTAGCGCGGAGGCGTTATCCTGGCGCATTAACATTCCTGCGACTTTCGAGCGCGCATTCATCCCGCCCATCCGTTGCTGGATATGCCCCTCGCGCTGTAGAAAGATTTCGCCCTGCAAAACCGCGTTAGCAAGCGCGCCTTGTGTTGTCTGCGGTATAGAGGGGATCAGGCGAATTTTTGGCGTCCAGTCCTCGCCTTGTAGTCCGTTACCTCGGCTGATAGCCCTGGCCAGTTTACCGTTTTGATAAACCAGCGTTACCGCTACGCCATCCACTTTTGGTTGTACCCAAAGCTCGCTGCGCCCGCGCATCCACTGTTCTACCGCCTGCCGGTCCGCGAGTTTACGTACGCCCGTATGCGCAACAGGATGCATTGTTGTACCGTTTAACGGCGGTGAAACCGGAGTAGATGAAACATCCTGACCAACACAGCGTTGCCACTGAACCAGCCTTGCGCTGAGTTGGTCGTACACACTATCGTCAACCGCGCTAACGCCTTGTTTCCAGTAAATGTCATTCCAGTCAGCGAGCTGTTGCTGTAAACGGGCAATTTCTTCAGCGGCCCTTGCTGGCGGCCAGGCCGGGCAAAGCGCCCCACTCTGCGAATGCCACAATAAAATTCCCCACGCCATACTTTTCCATAATCTCATCACGACCTCCTGCGCACATTGCCCGGCAGGTATAGCGCTTTAGTGAATAAAAACCGACAGGTAAAAATGCATCATCCGAGCCGCTTTCCAGATTTTTTGGTGGGTTGCTGCAACGACGCGATAAAAGCGGAAAAAGGGACGCAAAATGCAATAATCTGGCGCAAAAAGTGTGACAAAGACTACGTCGCATAACGGCGATGTGTATAATAAGCCCGTATCAAGGCTCTATTTCGATAATCACAGACGTAAGATACTCATGGCTCAAGGTACGCTTTATATTGTTTCTGCCCCCAGTGGCGCGGGTAAATCCAGCCTGATTCAGGCTTTATTAAAAACCCAACCGTTGTATGACACTCAGGTTTCCGTTTCACATACCACGCGCGCGCCGCGTCCGGGTGAAGTGCACGGTGAGCACTATTTCTTTGTAAATCATGATGAGTTTAAAACCATGATTGGCAGGGAGGCGTTTCTGGAGCACGCGGAAGTGTTTGGCAATTACTACGGCACTTCGCGCGAAACCATTGAGCAAGTGCTGGCAACCGGCGTTGATGTTTTTCTCGATATCGACTGGCAGGGCGCCCAGCAAATTCGCGAAAAGATGCCGCAAGCACGCAGCATTTTTATTTTGCCGCCGTCAAAGATCGAATTGGATCGCCGTTTACGCGGTCGCGGGCAAGATAGCGAAGAAGTCATTGCCAAACGAATGGCGCAAGCGGTTGCAGAAATGAGCCATTACGCCGAATATGATTATCTTATTGTGAATGACGACTTTGATACCGCGTTAAGCGACTTGAAAACCATCATTCGCGCTGAACGTCTGCGTATGAGCCGCCAAAAGCAGCGTCATGACGCTTTAATCAGCAAATTGTTGGCAGACTGAACCCACTTTCAGTATCATGCCCAGTCATTTCTTCACCTGTGGAGCATTTTAAGTATGGCACGCGTAACTGTTCAGGACGCTGTAGAGAAAATTGGTAACCGTTTTGACCTGGTACTGGTCGCCGCGCGTCGCGCTCGTCAGATGCAGGTAGGCGGAAAGGATCCGCTGGTACCGGAAGAAAACGATAAAACTACCGTTATCGCGCTGCGCGAAATCGAAGAAGGTCTGATTAACAACCAGATCCTTGACGTCCGCGAGCGCCAGGAACAGCAAGAGCAGGAAGCCGCTGAATTACAAGCCGTTACCGCTATTGCTGAAGGTCGTCGTTAATCACAAAGCGGGTCGCCCTTGTATCTGTTTGAAAGCCTGAATCAACTGATTCAAACCTACCTGCCGGAAGACCAGATTAAGCGTCTTCGGCAGGCGTATCTCGTTGCACGTGACGCTCACGAGGGCCAGACACGTTCAAGCGGTGAACCCTATATCACGCACCCGGTAGCGGTGGCCTGTATTCTGGCCGAGATGAAACTCGACTACGAAACGCTGATGGCCGCTCTGCTGCATGACGTGATTGAAGATACCCCCGCCACCTATCAGGACATGGAACAGCTTTTCGGTAAAAGCGTTGCCGAGCTGGTAGAGGGGGTGTCGAAACTTGATAAGCTCAAGTTCCGCGATAAGAAAGAGGCGCAGGCCGAAAACTTTCGCAAAATGATTATGGCGATGGTGCAGGATATCCGCGTCATTCTCATTAAGCTTGCTGACCGTACCCATAACATGCGCACGCTGGGCTCATTACGCCCGGATAAACGTCGTCGTATTGCCCGCGAAACGCTGGAAATCTACAGTCCTCTGGCGCACCGTTTAGGTATTCATCACATTAAAACCGAGCTGGAAGAGCTGGGTTTTGAAGCGCTGTATCCCAATCGTTACCGCGTCATCAAAGAAGTGGTAAAAGCGGCGCGCGGCAACCGTAAAGAGATGATCCAAAAAATCCTCTCTGAAATCGAAGGACGCTTGCAAGAGGCGGGAATTCCGTGTCGCGTTAGCGGTCGCGAAAAACATCTTTACTCGATCTACTGTAAAATGGTGCTCAAAGAGCAGCGTTTTCACTCGATCATGGACATTTACGCGTTTCGCGTCATCGTTCATGACTCCGATACCTGCTATCGCGTACTCGGCCAGATGCACAGTCTCTATAAGCCGCGTCCGGGACGCGTGAAAGACTATATAGCCATTCCCAAAGCGAACGGCTATCAGTCTTTGCACACCTCGATGATCGGCCCGCACGGCGTTCCTGTTGAAGTCCAGATCCGTACCGAAGATATGGATCAGATGGCGGAAATGGGGGTCGCGGCGCACTGGGCGTATAAAGAACACGGTGAGACCAGCACCACGGCGCAGATCCGCGCCCAGCGCTGGATGCAGAGCCTGCTGGAGCTACAACAGAGCGCCGGTAGTTCGTTTGAATTTATCGAAAGCGTAAAATCCGATCTCTTCCCGGATGAGATTTACGTTTTCACCCCGGAAGGACGCATTGTCGAACTGCCCGCTGGCGCTACGCCGGTGGATTTTGCCTATGCAGTGCATACCGACATCGGTCACGCCTGCGTCGGCGCGCGTGTCGACCGGCAGCCTTATCCGCTGTCGCAGCCGCTTAGCAGCGGTCAGACCGTCGAAATTATTACCGCGCCAGGCGCGCGTCCCAACGCCGCCTGGCTGAACTTTGTCGTCAGCTCTAAAGCGCGCGCTAAAATTCGTCAGTTGCTGAAAAACCTCAAACGTGATGACTCCGTAAGCCTGGGCCGTCGTCTGCTTAACCATGCTTTAGGCGGTAGTCGTAAGCTGGCGGAAATTCCGCAGGAAAATATTCAGCGCGAATTGGATCGTATGAAGCTGGCAACGCTTGACGATCTGCTGGCGGAAATCGGTCTCGGCAACGCGATGAGCGTAGTGGTCGCGAAAAATCTGCAGCAAGGCGAAGCCGTGGTGCCGACCGTTGCGCAATCGAATCACGGCCACCTGCCGATTAAAGGCGCGGATGGCGTGCTTATCACCTTTGCGAAGTGTTGTCGTCCGATCCCAGGCGACCCGATCATCGCCCACGTAAGCCCAGGTAAAGGACTGGTGATCCACCACGAATCCTGCCGTAATATCCGTGGATACCAGAAAGAGCCAGAGAAATTTATGGCGGTCGAATGGGACAAAGAGACGGAGCAGGAATTCATTACCGAAATCAAGGTGGAAATGTTTAACCATCAGGGCGCGCTGGCTAACCTGACGGCGGCGATTAATACCACCACCTCCAATATTCAAAGCCTGAATACTGAAGAGAAAGATGGTCGCGTCTATAGTACCTTTATTCGCCTTACCGCACGCGATCGCGTACATCTTGCGAATATCATGCGCAAAATCCGCGTGATGCCAGACGTTATTAAAGTCACCCGTAACCGAAACTAGCGCTATGAATCCAAAACGTTATGCGCGTATATGCGAAATGCTCGCCAGGCGTCAGCCTGATCTCACGGTCTGCATGGAGCAAGTCCACAAACCTCATAACGTTTCTGCAATCATTCGTACCGCAGATGCCGTTGGCGTCCATGAAGTCCATGCTATCTGGCCAGGTAGCCGGATGCGTACCATGGCTTCCGCGGCGGCGGGCAGCAACAGTTGGGTACAGGTGAAAACACACCGTACCATTGGCGATGCGGTAGCCCATTTGAAAGGGCGGGGAATGCAGATTCTGGCAACCCATCTTTCTGATAAGGCCGTAGACTTTCGCGAGATTGATTACACGCGCCCGACCTGTATTCTGATGGGTCAGGAGAAAACCGGTATTACTCAGGAAGCATTAGACCTGGCAGATAGGGACATCATCATTCCGATGATCGGCATGGTACAGTCGCTGAACGTTTCCGTCGCCTCCGCGCTCATTCTTTATGAAGCCCAGCGCCAGCGGCAGAACGCGGGCATGTATCTGCGTGAAAATAGCATGTTGCCGGAAGATGAACAGCAGCGCCTGCTATTTGAGGGCGGTTATCCGGTGCTGGCGAAAGTCGCTAAACGTAAAGGTCTTCCTTATCCTCGCGTCAATCAGCAGGGCGAAATAGACGCCGATGCTGACTGGTGGGCGACGATGCAGGCGGCAGGGTAATCACCATGTCAGGCCGCTTGTTAGACGCTGTTCCGCTCAATTCCCTGACAGGTGTCGGCGCAGCGCAAAGCAGTAAACTGGCGAAAATTGGCCTGCATACCGTCCAGGATTTGCTATTACATCTTCCTCTGCGTTACGAAGACCGTACCCATCTCTACCCCATTGGCGAACTGCTGCCTGGCATCTACGCCACCGTTGAAGGTGAAGTGCTGAACTGCAATATCACTTTCGGCGGTCGTCGGATGATGACCTGCCAGATTAGCGACGGTTCCGGCATTCTTACCATGCGCTTTTTCAATTTTAACGCAGCGATGAAAAACAGCCTGGCGACGGGGCGACGTGTGCTGGCCTACGGGGAAGCGAAGCGCGGCAAGTATGGCGCAGAGATGATCCATCCGGAATATCGCCTGCAGGGCGATCTCAGCACGCCGGAACTTCAGGAAACGCTCACCCCCGTCTATCCGACCACCGAGGGCGTGAAGCAAGCGACACTGCGCAAGCTTACCGATCAGGCGCTGGAGTTGCTCGACACCTGCGCCATTGCCGAACTACTGCCGCCGGAACTGGCGCAGGGTATGATGAGCCTGCCGGAGGCGCTACGTACCTTGCATCGCCCGCCGCCGACACTCCAGCTCGCCGATTTAGAAACCGGCAAACACCCGGCGCAGCGGCGGCTTATTCTTGAAGAGCTACTGGCGCATAATCTCAGTATGCTGGCACTTCGCGCAGGCGCGCAGCGCTATCACGCTCAGCCGCTAAGTACAAACGATACCTTAAAGCAGCAACTGTTAGCGTCGTTGCCGTTTAAACCCACCAGCGCGCAGGCGCGGGTGGTAGCAGAGATCGAACACGATATGGCGCTCGATGTGCCGATGATGCGTCTGGTTCAGGGCGACGTGGGTTCCGGTAAAACGCTGGTTGCCGCGCTTGCCGCCTTGCGCGCTATTGCCCACGGTAAGCAGGTCGCGTTGATGGCGCCGACCGAACTGCTCGCCGAACAGCACGCAAATAATTTCCGCAACTGGTTCGAACCGTTGGGCGTTGAAGTGGGTTGGCTGGCGGGTAAGCAAAAAGGTAAAGCGCGTCAGGCGCAGCAAGAGGCTATTGCCAGTGGTCAGGTACAGATGATTGTCGGCACCCACGCAATCTGCCAGGAACAGGTGCAGTTTAATGGGCTGGCGCTGGTCATTATCGATGAGCAGCACCGCTTTGGCGTCCACCAGCGTCTGGCATTGTGGGAAAAAGGCCAGCAGCAGGGCTTTCATCCGCATCAGTTGATTATGACCGCAACGCCTATTCCGCGCACCCTGGCGATGACTGCCTACGCCGATCTCGATACCTCGGTGATTGACGAGCTACCGCCGGGCCGTACCCCTGTCACTACCGTTGCTATTCCGGATACCCGTCGCCATGAAATCATTGATCGTGTGCGCAACGCCTGCACAACCGAAGGCCGTCAGGCCTACTGGGTCTGTACGCTGATTGAAGAGTCCGACCTGCTGGAAGCGCAGGCGGCGGAAGCCACCTGGGAGGAACTCAAGCTGGCGTTACCGGAGTTGAATATCGGCCTGGTACACGGCCGCATGAAGCCCGCCGAAAAACAGGCGGTGATGCAGGCCTTTAAGCAGGGTGAACTGCATCTGCTGGTCGCCACTACGGTGATTGAGGTGGGGGTCGATGTTCCTAACGCCAGCCTGATGATTATTGAAAACCCTGAGCGACTGGGCCTGGCGCAATTACACCAGCTCAGAGGGCGCGTTGGCCGTGGCGCGGTCGCATCGCACTGCGTGCTGCTCTATAAATCACCGTTGTCGAAAACGGCGCAGAAGCGTTTACAGGTATTGCGCGACAGCAATGACGGCTTTGTGATTGCGCAAAAAGATTTAGAGATTCGCGGCCCGGGGGAATTACTGGGCACGCGCCAGACGGGTAACGCCGAATTTAAAGTAGCTGATTTGCTGCGCGATCAAGCCATGATCCCCGAAGTTCAGCGTATTGCCCGTCATATTCACGAACGTTATCCGCAGCAGGCACAAGCGCTGATTGAGCGCTGGATGCCGGAAACCGAACGTTATTCCAACGCCTAATGAGCACGGCGGCTTTAATGCCGCCGTACAAACTATTATTGCGCGAAAATCGGCAGCATCAGGTACAGCTTGATCACCAACGCATTAACGATATCGATAAAGAACGCACCAACCATCGGCACCACCAGGAACGCCATATGCGAGGGGCCAAAACGGTCGGTAATCGCCTGCATATTAGCAATGGCGGTCGGCGTTGCGCCCAGGCCAAAACCGCAGTGACCCGCCGCCAACACCGCTGCATCGTAGTTTTTCCCCATCATGCGCCAGGTGACGAAGATCGCGTACAGCGCCATGAAGATGGTCTGTACCACCAGAATCGCCAGCATCGGCAGCGCCAGCGACGCCAGTTCCCACAGCTTCAGGCTCATCAGCGCCATTGCCAGGAACAGTGACAGACTCACGTTCCCCAGCACCGAAACAGCACGCTCAAATACGCGATAAAAACCCACCAGCGCCAGGCCATTGCTGAGGATCACCCCAACAAATAGCACACAAACGAAGACCGGCAGTTCAAGCACCGTTCCCGCCAGTAGCTGCGCTACGATTTTGCCCACGGTCAGACAGATAGCAATCAGGGCGATGGTTTCGATTAGCACCAGAGAAGTGATCATACGGCCCACATCCGGCTTTTCAAAGGCTGTCGGCACGGCCTGATCGTCAGGCATTCCATCCGGCGTGGTGGAGTGTTTCACCAGATAACGCGCTACCGGGCCGCCAATCAACCCGCCCAGCACCAGGCCAAAGGTTGCACATGCCATCGCAACTTCGGTGGCATTGGCAAAACCATAACGTTCGACGAACAGTTTACTCCACGCCGCGCCGGTACCGTGTCCGCCGGACAGCGTAATTGACCCGGCAATCAGCCCCATTAACGGGTCCAGCCCCAACAGACTCGCCATGCCGATACCGATGGCATTCTGCATCAGCAGTAATCCGACCACGACGACCAGGAAGACGCCAACAACGCGTCCCCCCTTGCGCAGGCTGGCAAGGTTAGCGTTAAGGCCGATCGTCGCGAAAAACGCCAGCATCAACGGATCGCGCAGGGTCATATCAAAGTTGACCTCCCAACCGACGCTTTTTTTCAGCACCAGCAGCGCAACCGCGACCAGTAACCCCCCTGCCACCGGCTCCGGAATCGTATATTTCTTCAGTAAGGAGACAGACTGGACCAGCTTGCGACCCAGTAGCAGCACCAGCGTGGCGGCGACAAGGGTCGATAAGGTATCGAGTTCAAACATTTAAAGCTCCTGTAGTGCGCTGTGACACGTGCGCACAAATCATTTCCTGAGTCAGTTTTTTAGCTCTTTGCGAGTCTTCGGCATGGATTTTAAGCAGAAAAAGGCAAAAAGTTATATAAAAAGGTGCATTTATCTTTTTTAAATATTAAGAATATTCGCTCGCAATCGTTTGCTTTTACCACCTGGTCAGATAAAATCACCGCTTTTCCACCACGAGAATGTCCCTGATGTCCGTTAACGCCATCGAGCCGGCAGATGCGCAACCGGTTGCGCAGACGCAAAACAGCGAATTAATTTACCGTCTTGAAGATCGCCCGCCGCTCCCTCAAACACTTTTTGCCGCTTGTCAGCATCTGCTGGCCATGTTTGTCGCGGTAATCACGCCAGCGCTGTTAATCTGCCAGGCGTTGGGTTTACCGGCGCAGGATACGCAGCACATTATCAGCATGTCGCTGTTCGCCTCCGGCGTAGCCTCTATTATTCAAATCAAAGCGTGGGGGCCGGTAGGATCGGGGCTGTTATCCATCCAGGGAACCAGTTTTAACTTTGTCGCCCCGCTGATTATGGGCGGTACCGCGCTGAAAACCGGCGGCGCGGATGTCCCGACGATGATGGCGGCGCTGTTCGGCACGCTGATGCTGGCAAGCTGCACCGAGATGGTGCTTTCTCGCATTCTACATCTGGCGCGCCGGATTATCACGCCGTTAGTCTCCGGCGTCGTGGTGATGATTATTGGCCTGTCGCTGATTCAGGTGGGGCTAACCTCCATCGGCGGCGGCTATGCCGCCATGAGCGACAACACCTTTGGCGCACCGAAAAACCTGCTGCTGGCCGGCGTCGTCCTGGCCATTATTATCCTGCTGAATCGGCAGCGTAATCCCTACCTACGCGTGGCTTCTTTGGTTATTGCCATGGCGGCAGGCTATCTTTTGGCCTGGTTTATGGGCATGTTGCCTGAGAATAACGCACCAGTCTCGCAGGACATCCTGATGGTGCCGACCCCGCTGTATTATGGTCTGGGCATTGACTGGAACCTGTTACTGCCGTTGATGCTGGTCTTTATGATTACGTCGCTGGAGACCATCGGCGACATCACCGCCACCTCTGATGTCTCCGAGCAGCCGGTATCCGGCCCCTTGTATATGAAACGGCTAAAGGGCGGCGTACTGGCTAACGGCCTGAACTCATTTGTTTCAGCGGTATTTAATACGTTCCCGAATTCCTGTTTCGGTCAGAACAACGGCGTAATTCAGTTGACCGGCGTCGCCAGCCGCTATGTGGGATTTGTCGTCGCGCTGATGCTGATTATCGCCCTGTCGCTGGCCGTGGGTCTTGGCGTCTCGCAACAGCCGCAGATCCTGCAGTTCGCGCCGGAATGGGTGAAAAATCTGCTCTCATCCGGAATTGCCGCTGGCGGCATCACGGCTATCGTGTTGAACCTGATTCTCCCGCCGGAAAAACCGTAAAAACCCTGCGGCGGCGACGCGATTCGCCGCTGCTGTAACGCTCTTTCACCATTCCTGTCTTGAGGATTGCACGCAAATCGTGCATAAATCCCCTATGTGCATTTCACGGGATGGAAGACCATGAAATTGATTGGGAGGTTGCTTCTCTATGTGCTGATCGCCTGTTTAGTGGTGATTTTCGGCTTTTATTTTCTGCTGCAAACGCGCTGGGGCGCAGATCACATCAGCAACTGGGTATCAGAGAACAGCGGTTATCACCTCACATTCGACGTGATGGATCATCGTTTTTCCGCCCCATCCCATCTTTTACTGGAGAATGTGACCTTTGGTCGTGATGGTCAGCCTGCTACCCTGGTCGCGAAAACCGTAGATATCGGTCTGAGCATTCGCCAGTTAACCGCGCCGCTGCATGTCGACACGATTCTGTTACAGGACGGCACGCTGAATATTTCAGTGCAAACCGCCCCTTTCCCGTTTGAGGCCGACCGCCTGCAACTTCGCAATATGGCGCTCAATAGTCCCGGCAGCGAATGGCGGTTGAGCGCCCAGCGCGTTAACGGCGGCGTTATGCCCTGGCGCCCCGAAGCCGGTCGGGTATTGGGCAATAAAGCCCAGATCCAACTGAGCGCTGGTTCGCTGACGTTAAACGACGTTCCCGCCACGAATGTGCTTATTGAAGGCAGTATCGACCATAATCAGGTGATGTTAAACACCGTCGGCGCCGATATGGCGCGCGGAGCGTTAACCGGCGTCGCCCGGCGTAACGCTGACGGTAGTTGGGTCGTTGAAAATCTGCGGCTGAATGATATTCGGTTACAAAGCGATAAATCCCTGAGTGAGTTTTTCGCGCCGCTTACTACGGTTCCATCTTTGCAGATTGGTCGTCTTGAAGTGACGGACTCCAGCCTGCAAGGACCAGACTGGGCAGTCACCGATCTTGACCTGAGTTTGCGCAATCTGACTCTGCGCAAAGAAGACTGGCAAAGTCAGGAAGGTAAATTATCGATGAACGCCAGCGAGTTTATTTACGGCTCGCTGCACTTGCTCGATCCAATCCTGAACGCCGAATTTTCACCACAGGGCGTTGCGCTACGCCAGTTCACCACCCGCTGGGAAGGCGGTATGGTCAGAACTTCCGGCGCCTGGTTACGCGAAGGCAAAGCGCTTATTCTGGACGATACCGCTATCGCCGGGCTGGAGTACACGCTGCCGGAAAACTGGAAGCAGTTATGGATGAAGCCGTTGCCCGACTGGTTGAACAGCCTGACGCTGAAAAAATTCAGCGCCAGCCGCAACCTGGTGATTGATATCGACCCAGCCTTCCCGTGGCAAATCACCGCTCTGGACGGCTACGGCGCAAACCTGGAGCTGGTACAACATCATCAATGGGGCGTCTGGAGCGGCAATGCGACCCTCAACGCCGCAGCGGCAACCTTTAACCGTGTGGATGTGCGCCGCCCGTCGCTGTCGTTGACGGCTAATGCCAGCACGGTCAACATCAGCGATCTGAGCGCGTTTACTGGAAAAGGGATACTGGAAGCCACTGCCAGCGTATCGCAACTGCCGCAGCGTCAGACGCAAATCAGCCTGAACGGACGCGGCGTACCAATGGATGTGCTACAGCAGTGGGGCTGGCCGGCATTACCGATTGCTGGCGATGGCAATATTCAGCTCACGGCCAGCGGCAATATTCAGGCCGATGCGCCGTTGAAACCGACGGTAAATGGGCAATTACACGCGGTCAACGCACAAAAGCAGCAGATAACGCAAACGATGCAAGCGGGCGTGGTGTCCGGCGGGGAAGTTACGTCAACGGAGCCAGCGCTGTAATTGAGGGCTTGCCCGGTGGCGATGGCGCTTACCGGGCTTACGGTTCTTGCTCATTTATAGGCCGGATAAGCGCAGCTCACGGCGCCATCCGGCGATTCAGATTTAAAGCGTAATCACCACTTCATTTCCCTGCGGGGTGATCACTACGCCCAGTTCACTTCCCGCATATGAGCCGCATTTGGTACCGCTAATCTGCGTAATATTACGCAGACACAGCGTCCAGTTGCGCGCCTCGCCTTCGCCGCTCACCGTAATGGTATTGCCTGTGCGTTTCGCCTGCAGCGTAAAGATTGTCGAACCATCCGTAGCAGGGACTTCGCAGACCGCTTCGCAACCGTCATCCAGATGGAATAACTGGAAGGCCGTACCCTCATGCCAGGCGTAATCGGGCTTCTGGCTATTGTTGCCCAGCGCCAGTAGTGTATTGTCACGCACGTACACTGGCAGGCTCAGGAAGCCATGCTGCTGTTTATGCCAGCGACTGCCCTGCACTTCATCGTTGCGCCACAGGTGCGTCCAGCGGCCTTCTGGCAGGTAGAACTCCACGTCGCCCGCTTCACTAAATACCGGCGCTACCATGACCGCATCTCCCAGCATGTACTGGCGATCAAGATAATCACACGCCGGATCGTCCGGGAACTCCAGCATCATCGCCCGCATCATTGGCGTACCGGCTTCGTTGGCGCGCGCCGCTTCCCGATACAGATACGGCATCATCCGGCACTTCTGTTCGGTGAAGAAGCGCACCACGTCACAGGACTCGTCGTCATAGGCCCACGGAACCCGGTAGGATTTGCTACCGTGCAGGCGGCTGTGGCTGGAGAGCAAGCCGAATGCGCACCAACGCTTGTAGACATGCGCCGGCGCGGTATTCTCGAATCCGCCAATATCATGGCTCCAGAAGCCAAATCCTGACAGGCCAATGGACAGCCCGCCGCGCAGGCTTTCCGCCATCGATTCGTAGTTGGCGTAACAGTCGCCGCCCCAGTGCACCGGGAACTGTTGCGCGCCCACCGAGGCGGAACGGGCGAACAGCACCGCCTCTTCAACGCCGACGGTCTCTTTCAGCACGTTCCACACCAGTTCGTTGTAGATATAGGCATAATGGTTATGCATTTTCTGTGGATCTGAACCATCAAACCACTGCACATCCGTTGGAATGCGTTCGCCGAAGTCAGTTTTGAAGCAGTCCACTCCCATCTCCACCAGGCCCTTCAGCTTGTCGGCATACCATTCGCAGGCTTGCGGGTTGGTGAAGTCGTAAATCGCCAGTCCCGGCTGCCATTTATCCCACTGCCACAAGGAGCCGTCCGGGCGTTTAAGCAAATACCCTTTCTCTTTTAGCTCCTGGAAGACCGGGGATTTCTGGCCGATGTAGGGGTTAATCCACACGCAGACTTTCAGCCCTTTCGCTTTCAGGCGGCGAATCATCCCTTTCGGATCGGGGAAAGTCACCGGGTCCCAATCAAAATCGCACCACTGAAAAGCTTTCATCCAGAAACAGTCGAAGTGGAAGACGTGCAGCGGTAGATTGCGCTCGGCCATACCGTCGATAAAGCTGTTAACGGTCGCTTCGTCGTAGTTGGTGGTAAATGAGGTGGTCAGCCACAGGCCAAACGACCAGGCGGGCGGCAGCGCCGGACGACCCGTAAATTGGGTATAGCGGTTCAGCACGTCTTTCGGGGTCGGGCCGTCGATGACGAAGTATTCCAGATACTCGCTCTCAACGCTGAACTGGACTTTGGAGACTTTCTCGGAGCCAATTTCAAACGACACGCACTGCGGATGGTTTACCAGCACACCGTAGCCACGGTTGGTGATATAGAACGGGATGTTCTTGTAAGACTGCTCGGTGCTGGTGCCGCCGTCGCGGTTCCAGGTCTCCACCGTCTGACCGTTACGCACCAGCGCGGTAAAGCGCTCGCCCAGCCCGTAGACGGTTTCGCCCACGCCGAGATCCAGGCGCTCGAACATGTAGTTGCGCCCGCTGTTGGTGTCCTGTACATAGCCGTTATTTTTCAACTGGCTACCGGTGATACGTACACCGTTGCGCAGAAAATCCAGGGACCAGAGCTCGCCTTTGGTGACGCGCACGCTCAGGCTGCCGCTCTTGAGTTCGGCAAATTCGGCGTTGTTCTGCATCTCTACGTTGATATCTTGCAAGACATTGAGTGGATAATGTGGGCCGTTATCCAAAGCGCCCTGGAAGTGTTCCATCCGTACACCTATCACTCCTTCCTGCGGCGAGAAAAAGCGCAAGGTAAACAACGGGGTATCCAGTTGCCAGGTTCGTTCGCGGACATCGCGCGGCGCGGCATAGACCACCATCTCATTCCCCTGCTGTTCAACGTCGAACACCTGAACCGGGTGAATCAAATTAAGGCCAGGCTGGATCAGCCAGTTTCCGTCGCTAATTTTCATAGTCTGTTCCTTTAGTTCTGCAATTCTTTATGGGGAAATTCTTGTTCGTTACGGTGTGCGCCCTGCGCCAGTTGTTCCAGAATGGTTTTCAGGAACGGGCTTTTCAGGGTGTAGTAGCGTTTAGCGATCGCGGCGCTCAGCAGATAACAGATGGCCGGGACGATAGTGAACAGAGCGATGATGATGCTGATCGTGGCGCTGTTTTGCGTTTTCGCCGCCGCGTCGTAACCGCCGCCTGCCAACATCCAGCCAATCAGCGCCCCGCCGAGGGCAAGACCCAGTTTCAGCACGAACAACGTGCCGGCAAAACTGATCCCCGTCAGGCGTTTGCCGTTACACCATTCGCCATAGTCGACGGTGTCAGACATCATCACCCACTGGATAGGCGTGACTAACTGGTGCAACACGCCAATCACGAAGATAAAGACGAACATAGCGATCGTGGCGTGCATCGGTACGAAGAACATCGCCACGCTGATTACTGCGAGTAAAGCGTTGGTCCACCAGAAAACGCTCACTTTGCATTTCCAGTCGGTCAACGGTTTTGCCAGCGCCGAGCCAATCAGGTTGCCGACGCAATAGGTGGTGAGGAAGGCGACAAACACGCCCGGTTTGCCCAATATCCAGGTGACGTAATACATCATCGCCCCGCCGCGCACGCATACCGCCAGAATATTCAGGATGGTGAGCAGGCCGACTATGCGCCACTGGTCGTTGTGCCAGATATCACGCAGGTCTTCACGCATGGAGGTATGGGTGGCAGGCGCTTCAACGCGCTCTTTGGTGGTAAAGAAGCAGAATGCCAGCATCAGGAACGCCACCACCGAGAGCGCCGCGATACCCCCCTGGAAGCCCAGCGCCTTATTCTCGCCGCCAATCAGTTTCACCAGAGGCATCATCAGTACGGTAGAGAGCATTCCGCCCGCCGTTGCCAGCACAAAGCGCCAGGATTGCAGGGAGATACGCTGCGTTGGGTCATTGGTTATTACACCCCCCAACGCGCAGTAAGGGATGTTGACCACAGTGTACAGAAGGGTGAGCAACGTGTAGGTGATGGCGGCATAAATCATTTTGCCGTTCAGACTGAGATCCGGCGTGCTATAAGCCAGCACACAAACGATACCAAACGGCAACGCGCCAAACAGCACCCAGGGTCGGAATTTGCCCCAGCGAGAGCGGGTGCGGTCGGCCAGCAGGCCCATGCAAGGGTCGGAGATGGCATCAAGCGCACGCGCCAGTAAAAACATGGTGCCGACAAAACCAGCAGGAATGCCGAAAATATCGGTATAGAAGAACATCATATATAACATGACGTTATCAAAGATGATGTGGCTCGCGGCATCGCCCATACCATAGCCAATCTTCTCCTTAACGGAGAGAATTTCACTTTTCATTACGCATCCTTAACGCTCACAACACTCACTGATACCGGTTACAGTTTTTGTAAACCTTCCCTGCGAGCGTGAATATTCCGTTATTTAGTTATCAAATTACGATTCTTGTTTTCTGTGATCGGGGTAGCGTCAAAAAGTGTGATGAAATGTAACTAATGGATTTTATGGGGATTTACATGAAACCGATCATGGCAGAAGGAAAGGGAAGTTAAAAAAGCACGGGAGGGGATGTGGAAACGCCAGGAAGTAGCTATAATGCGCGCGCCTCCATGTAGCAATCGAGGCGCGGAAGATCGTCGTCTCCGGTGAGGCGGCTGGACTTCAAATCCAGTTGGGGCCGCCAGCGGTCCCGGGCAGGTTCGACTCCTGTGATCTTCCGCCAAAATCCTTCTCTTATGCCCACCATTCGTCCTCTATTTCAAGATAAAGTATTTGCTTATTATTAAGACCAGTTCTTGCATATAATACGAAAGGAAAGGTGGAGAGAGAAAGTGGAATATTATTTTATTAACCACCACTTACCGATTGCTAAAACCGAACGTCCATTTATTGTGGAATATCGACCGCAAAGAAGGGATAAAAGTACGCCAGGACTAACGCGGGCGGGACTTAACTAATCACCAAACGAACTTGTGGGTCATACTTACAGGTTCATCCTTTCTCAAAAGAGATAACGCTTACCAGGCCAAAATTATAAGATCAACGTATAGAGCCATCCGGATAAAGATACATGCCTTCCTCCAGATACACGGGTTCTCCTTCTTCTACCGCTAAATTATGATATAGCGATTGCATTTCATCGTCTGTACTTTCTTCCTGTTGGTTTTTAACTCGATAATAGGTATCTACATCATAGTTCTGTTTACGGAGATCGTCGTCGCTGTATACGCCAAGCCGTTTTTTTAAGCCTGTTATATTAAATATCCATTTTAATCCATCTTTAATATAATAGGCATCACCATAAGCATTTTCATCTGGGCATTCTTTATAGCCCATCCGCAATGCAACATCACAGCCATGCTTACCAACATATTTATAACTCATATCCCCCCCAATATGTTGCTTCAATATCCCAGATAAAATTCATAACGAAAACCTATCCTGATAACCTATGCCACATGAAGGATAGAATTTAAACTAAAGTACGCGTTATATTATCCCCAAAGTACGTATCAAGTATGCGTATTCTGTGGTAGGTAGTAATATGTTCTAATTTATTAATGTGAGTTATATATGAAGAGATTATTTACAGCGATGATTATCGCTTTTATTACCGTCACGGCATCATCCGGTGCGCTTGCCTGCCCAAAGGGTCAACATCCACATGGGGGTACGGGCTCACATCATAAGGGTGGATGGTGTTCATACGAGCAGTAACGTCGCAGCTTACTCATCTACTTGAAGGCACTATAGCCTTACGTTTATTAACGCAGGCGCTACGTTTGTCGATGCCGTAACTTTCTGAAGAAAAAACATGAACGAGTTGGTATCGATCGCAAAGAATATGGTTACCAGCAACAGTCACCTTGTCTCCAGGCTGTCGATATCCTACGGGCACGACAGGAAAGGATTTTATTAATTCCTTAGAAAAACCATTTTAATCAACAGGATAAATAGTTGAAACGTGATAAAAGGCGTAACCTTTGCCCGCTTAAAGCGGGCAATATTGCAGGCAAGAGATGTTATTATACTAAAACATAAAAACAGGTGAGGCTGGTGTAATGAGAATCGACAAACTTTCACTGCTTAACTTTCGTTGTTTCAGGCAGCTCGATATTACTTTTGATGAACACATTACGATTCTGGTTGCACCGAACGGCGCGGGCAAGACGACAGTGCTGGATGCGATACGCCTGGCGCTGTTTCCCTTTATTCGTGGTTTTGATGCCAGCCTCTACGTAAAAGATAAATCGCTGGCGATCCGTACAGAAGATGTACGTCTGGTTTTCCGCCCCGAAGCGCTGAATATGGAAATGTCGTCTCCGGCCATGATTACGGCTACCGGGGAATGGGAAAGTGGAAAAACGGCAACCTGGATG
Organism: Salmonella sp. SAL04157; assembly: GCF_046551635.1. Taxonomy (NCBI): domain Bacteria; kingdom Pseudomonadati; phylum Pseudomonadota; class Gammaproteobacteria; order Enterobacterales; family Enterobacteriaceae; genus Salmonella; species Salmonella sp. SAL04157. The sequence goes on along the minus strand of NZ_JBGDVS010000005.1, from coordinate 67,866 downwards.
CTCGACAAGCGAGGAGAACAGCCGCCGCATGAAGATAAGACAGCGGCGCAGCTTACCCGTTGGGGTGAACAAACTTCAGACGCTGGTGCGTGAAGAGCATAATTTGCAGCAGGTTGAGCTTCCCCTAATGCTTTATCTGGGGACTGCTCGCTTGTGGTATCAGGAACGTTATGAGGCACAGCCTACTGAACAGCGTCTGGATAACAGCGCCTTTTCACGTTTGTCTGGTTATGACGATTGCCTTTCTGCCACATCAAATTATAAGCAATTTGAACAATGGTATAGCTGGTTATGGCTTAGCTACCGTGAACATCAAATCACACAACTTGAATCACCTTCAGCAAAGTTAAAAGAAGGTGTTCGTGCTCAGCGGATGAAAGAAGCTATTCAGGCTATCCAGCAAACCATTAATTATCTGACGCAGGAAGTGACTGGCTGGCGCGATCTGGAATACAGTTCCAGCCATAACCAGCAACTGGTCATGAGCCATCCACAGCACGGTAAGATCCCCTTACCCCAGCTTAGCGACGGCCTGCGTAATGCGGTTGCGATGGTAGCGGATATCGCGTTTCGCTGTGTCAAACTCAACCCCCATTTACGCGATGAAGCCGCCTTAAAAACACAGGGGATTGTGCTGATCGATGAAGTCGATATGTTCCTGCACCCAGCCTGGCAGCAACAAATTATCCAGTCTTTGCGCAGCGCATTTCCGCAGATCCAGTTTATTGTTACGACCCATAGCCCGCAGGTTATCAGCACGGTAAAACGTGAGTCTGTTCGCCTACTTGAACAGGACGAGAAAGGTAATGGTCTGGCGTCAATACCACCGGGGCGACCTACGGCGAGCCAAGTAATGATGTACTGCACAGCGTGATGGGCGTCGATCCGCAACCTCCGGTTAAGGAACAGGATGTTTTCGAACGTGGGGTTATCAATGTATTTAAGGGGTTAAGCCAGGAGTACAAAACCAATAATCCTTGTTATTTCGGCAAGAAGACTATCGTCAACAATCTGGTGAAGCATGACCGATGGGGCTACAGCCTGAACTGGGGCTGGCGACGCGACCAGCTCGCCGATCTGGAACGAATGCTCTACCTGCTGGATAGTAAAACCATTCCTGACAACTGGCATGATGTCTCTATCCGGTTTATGGACTTCGTGCGCGATAATCCGCGTGAGCAGGTCTTTGAAGACGATATGTTCACCATCCGCTACTTTTAGAAGGGCAGCGGACATATCACATTTAAGCGTCTGGATCTGGTGGAGAAGATGAATGATATCGTGGCGAAGCATTATCCGGGGGCGCTGCCCGCAAAATAAACGCTATCTGCGTAATAAGCTTCACCAGGAATTTCTGGCATACTAGGCAGATTACGGCATTGCGAGTCAGATATAAGCGGAGGCGGCATGGCAGACAAATACTTAACCCAATCCCCGGCAGGCGAATTTGTTATGTTTGCCAGCGATGACGGTGAAGTTCGTGTGGAGTGCCGCTTTGAGCAAGAGACGCTATGGCTCCCTCAGGCAACCATCGCCAACCTTTATCAGATCACTCCCCAGGCAGTTACACAGCACATTAAAGCGATCTATGAAGAAGGCGAACTTGAGCAAAATGCAACCTGTAAGTCTTACTTACAAGTTCAACAGGAAGGTAGCCGTCAGGTAAGCCGCAACAGGCTTCACTACAGCCTGCCTGTCATCCTTGCTGTCGGCTACCGCGTTCGCTCCCCGCGCGGCACGCAGTTCCGCCAGTGGGCAACCCAGATGCTCCAGGAATACCTGATCAAAGGTTTTGTGATGGACGATGAGCGGCTGAAAAATCCGCCCGTGGGTTCATCGGCTGTACCCGACTATTTTGATGAGATGCTGGAGCGTATCCGCGATATTCGCGCCAGCGAGCGTCGGGTTTATTTGCGGGTACGAGAGATCTTTGCGTTAGCCGCCGACTATCAACCATCGCTCAAAGAAACCACGCAATTTTTTCAAACCATCCAGAACAAGTTGCATTTTGCCTGTACCGGGCATACCGCCGCTGAACTCATTCATCAGCGTGCTGACGCCTGCCAGCCGCATATGGGGCTAACCAGCTATAAAGGTGAAGAGGTGCGCAAATGTGACGTGACGGTGGCAAAAAATTATCTCACTCAAGATGAAGTCAGCGAGCTTAACCGCGTAGTTAACATGTGGCTGGATTTTGCCGAGGATCAGGCCCGTCGTCGTCAGCAGGTCTTTTTACGCGACTGGCAGGATAAGCTGGATCAGTTCCTGCAATTTAACGACCGTGAGGTTTTACAAGGCGCAGGTAAAGTCAGTAAGAAAATGGCCGATGAAAAAGCGCAGGCGGAATATAGTCAGTTTGCTGAACAACAACGGCGCTTAAAAGAAGCCGAAGGTGAGAAGGATATCGCCGGTTTGCTACAATGGAAAACAGAACCTTAAAAGTAGCTCAAAATGCCCAGAACCCCACAAGCAAAATCATTTGGGGGCACAATAGTGGGCACCAGTAAAAATCCAACAAGATAAAAATCAATAAATTCAACAGGCCAAGATATCAAATTAGACTCCTGTGATTGCATGATACCGTCGTGAATATGGCGGCTTTATCCAGGCGTAAAGACTGTGGGTAGTAATATCAAGACGTGTTGCGACGCTGGAAACAGAATGGCCGCGCTCAATAACCTGTTTTACCGCTTTAATTATAAACTCTTCGGGATAACGTTTACCGCTCATGGGCTCCTCTCTTTAAGCCATCTTAAATGACTCTGCGGTGTCTGTTAAACCTGTGGCGATTCATTTAATTTTTTGTACGTATTCCACATAATCGTGCTATTCACATTTAGAGATCACGTCATCGATCTGCTGACGAAGGAATCTCTATGCGTAAAGCCCGTCTCACTGAGCATCAGAACATCGCCGTAATTAAGTTGGTCGAAGCCGGACGAACGGTTAAAGATATCTGCCAGGAGGCGGATATTTGTGAAGTGACTGACGACATCTATGGACATTAGGTTTGACCACATTCTGTTTCTCACTAATGTGCTCCGGGAAAGAGTTTTCATCAGATGAACAATTGAAAAGAGAAGCCAGAGGCTGAAGTTGCCTCGACCGATAAGTCTGTCGGTTGCTCACACTGTCACATTCAGAATTAAGTCAGATCAACTTATTGGCAAGGTATAACCCCCGGCATTAAGTTACAAGATTTTCTCATGGCATTAGCATTACACCCCCTTAAAGTTTACATGCGTCTCTATAAAATAGTCTTAAATTTGTATATAAGAAGTTGATGAGAGCACAAATGTCACCATTAAGTCATTGAATAACAATGCAATGAAAGAAAAAATCTTAAATTAGGTTTTAATAATAAGAATTCATTACAGGTTTACAGGAATTACTTTTATATTTCATCACATCACCCCGATAGTGACGAGGGCAGCAGACAGATGGTATTGAGAACCATTATTTATCACTCTCATGATTTAGCAAATAGTGCTGTTTTAAGATTTTTTCTGATATTGGAGATTATGTATAAAAATCCCAATGGGTGAAATACAAATCCGAAATGATGTATTACGACTGTCGGATCTGTCATGGTTCCTTAAAGCTGTATTTTAGGTCTTTCCAGGAGTTTATGACACTGACAATAATTCACGACTTTTGACAGCCGTAGCACTGTATATTATCTGGATTGACACATTTATTTACCAATGAAATATTAATAGAAACATCGACGGGAGTCGTTCAGGATGATGAGAAAGCCTTCACAAATTGTCCATTGCATTAGTTGCGATTTATCCTGTCAATTATTCCCTGACAGCGCAGTACGGGTGCAATACTGTCATAATGCGGCATTTTCCATCTGGCCAGATGGTAATGCTTTCCTGAAAAAAGGGTTTATTGAAAAGTTATTGCTTGATAGACACAACCATTTATCCAGCGGTTTTATCTTTGTTGATTTTTCTTTCCCGAATCTTCGACGATTTACCGATTTACAATGGGCTGACAGTCTGGCAAACAGTGGTATGCATATTGTTCTGATTTCTGACAGAAGTTTAACTCCGCTGGCCAATTACTGGATTTTGAAAAGCAATAAAATACAAGGAATTATTTATTCCGATGACGATGATATTGTGCAACAGCAAAAGATGCACCGCTTGTTTACCGGTCGGCTTGCCAACAGTAAACGTGGACGAACGCTTAACTATACGGAATTTATATTACTGAAGCGCTTTGTATCAGGAATAAGTATTCAGCAGATTGTAAATATTGACAATATTGATATTAAGAAACTTTATGTGCATAAGCTGCGGCTTGAAAATAAGCTAGGGCATAGCATTCATAAAATAATATCAAATATTTTATAGATCCGTTTCCATTTTTATTATTTCCATATTATTGCGATGTGGAAGACGCTTTACGCCATAATGCAGGAGGCAGAATGCCAACTCCCCAAAATTACTCATTCATCGCCATAGCGGTATCAGCAGCATTAGCCTCTATGGTATTTCCCTCCCAGGCGGCCTGGGTTGACGTTGATAGTCTGCCATCCAGTGGGCTGGTTAGTCAGTTGCCGCCGGAATTACAGGCTATTATTCCCGCTCAGGCCAGTACCGGTTTCACCAAAGTCGGTACCATGCCCAACTACGTTTATCAGTGGAACACCGGCACCATCCCGGTTTATGGCAATGGCCTCACGCTTAATGGGCCGGGCGCGGAGGCGTTTGAACACACTGTCACGGTTATTCAAAACAGCGGGACGGGAAGTCCGGGCGTGATTTTTGGCAACGACCTGACCATTCGGACGCAGTCGGCGAATGCCGCGAATAATGGTAGAGACGTCGATGGCATCCGTACTCACGGCGCGAATACTCCGGATAACCCGGTATTTATTATTACCGGTGACCGTACCCGCATCTACGTGGATGGTCAGGATGGTGACGGTATTAACGCCGGATATAACTCACTGGGCCAGGGTTGGACCGGATCGGCCAATATTTACGTCGGCGACGATCTGTATATCAAAACAACAGGTAGCCAGGGACGTGGAATTACAGCCAACGCCATGAGGGATGCGTCACGTGCCAAAAATACGATTGTCGTCGGCAATCGTGCACATATTGTTACTACTGGCGACAGTTCGGAGGGGCTGCGTACCGGACAAAGCGGTTCGTTGATTCGTCTGGGTGACGATGCAACCATCGAAACCTCCGGCGCATCCTCAACGGGGATTTACGCAGCATCCTCCTCCAGAACCGAGCTTGGCCACAACGCTACTATTACGGTGAACGGTGCCAGCGCACACGCGGTATATGCAACTAACGCTACCGTTAATTTGGGAGAGAATGCCACTATTAGTGTTAACAGCGCCAGTAAGGCTGCATCCTATAGTAAAGCTCCTGCCGGTTTATACGCCCTCTCCCGAGGCGCCATTAATCTGGCAGGCGGTGCGGCTATTACTATGGCGGGCGATAACAGTAGCGAAAGTTACGCCATCAGCACGGAGACTGGCGGCATTGTTGACGGTTCTTCAGGAGGACGTTTCATCATCGACGGTGATATTCGTGCTGCTGGCGCCACCGCTGCCAGCGGTACACTACCGCAGCAGAACAGTACGATTAAGCTCAATATGACGGACAACTCGCGATGGAACGGGGCGTCGTACATCACCAGCGCTACGGCGGGCACAGGCGTTATCTCTGTACAAATGAGCGATGCGACCTGGAATATGACCAGCAGCTCAACGCTCACTGACCTGACGCTGAATAGTGGCGCAACCATTAACTTCAGCCATGAAGATGGCGAGCCATGGCAAACGCTCACCATCAATGAAGATTATGTAGGCAACGGCGGTAAGCTGGTCTTTAATACTGTGCTCAACGATGATGATTCCGAAACGGACAGGCTGCAGGTTCTCGGCAATACTTCAGGTAACACATTTGTTGCAGTAAATAATATTGGAGGAGCCGGGGCACAAACCATTGAAGGTATTGAAATTGTTAACGTTGCTGGCAATTCCAACGGTACTTTCGAAAAAGCAAGCCGTATTGTTGCCGGAGCCTATGACTACAACGTGGTGCAGAAAGGTAAAAACTGGTATCTGACCAGCTACATTGAGCCGGACGAACCGATTATTCCTGATCCAGTAGACCCGGTCATCCCTGACCCTGTCATTCCCGATCCGGTGGACCCTGATCCTGTAGACCCGGTCATCCCTGACCCTGTTATTCCCGATCCGGTGGACCCTGATCCTGTAGACCCTGAGCCAGTAGACCCGGTCATCCCTGATCCGACAATTCCTGACATAGGGCAATCTGACACACCGCCGATAACAGAACATCAGTTCCGTCCGGAAGTGGGCAGCTATCTTGCCAACAACTATGCGGCAAATACGCTGTTCATGACGCGTCTCCATGACCGTCTGGGTGAAACCCAGTACACCGACATGCTGACGGGTGAGAAGAAGGTCACCAGCCTGTGGATGCGTAACGTCGGCGCCCATACTCGCTTCAACGATGGCAGCGGGCAGCTAAAAACCCGCATCAACAGCTATGTGTTACAACTGGGAGGCGATCTGGCACAGTGGAGCACTGACGGTCTTGACCGTTGGCATATTGGTGCAATGGCAGGTTATGCCAACAGCCAGAACCGCACGCAGTCGTCCGTGAGTGACTATCATTCCCGTGGTCAAGTCACCGGTTACAGCGTCGGCCTTTACGGCACCTGGTATGCTAACAATATCGATCGGTCTGGGGCTTATGTGGATACCTGGATGCTGTACAACTGGTTTGATAACAAGGTCATGGGTCAGGATCAGGCCGCTGAGAAATATAAATCCAAAGGAATTACCGCCTCGGTTGAAGCCGGTTACAGCTTCAGGTTAGGTGAAAGCGCGCATCAAAGCTACTGGTTGCAGCCCAAAGCGCAGGTGGTATGGATGGGCGTGCAGGCTGACGACAATCGCGAAGCCAATGGTACTCTCGTGAAGGATGATACCGCCGGTAATCTGCTAACCCGCATGGGCGTAAAAGCCTATATTAACGGCCACAACGCTATTGATAACGATAAATCTCGAGAGTTCCAGCCGTTCGTGGAAGCGAACTGGATCCATAATACGCAGCCTGCCAGCGTGAAGATGGACGATGTCAGCAGCGATATGCGTGGTACGAAAAATATTGGTGAACTGAAAGTGGGCATTGAAGGGCAAATTACCCCGCGCCTGAACGTATGGGGTAACGTGGCGCAACAGGTAGGTGACCAGGGCTATAGTAATACCCAAGGCCTACTGGGGGTTAAATACAGTTTCTGATTCAGGTAACAACAGAGCCGCTGATCTTCAGCGGCTTTTACCCGGAAGCGCTTTCATTTGGCTGATACGTTCCATAAACGGCTCCCAAAACAGCTTAATGTGTACAGAAAAATATCGGGCGTTTCCCGATAGTGAACATAAAGCCACGATGGCCCTGAGTCAGGATGGTGTAACTGATGCTTTTCCCTGGATAGACATAAAAATCGGGTAAAACCGTCTCGATAACCGCATCGGACAGTGTTTCGTCACGCGTGACTTTGTTGATATCCGTCGATATAAAATGGGTGCTGTCTTTATTTTCACTCCATACATAGGAAACATCACGGCGGATCACGCCGCTCATTTTATTATCGACGTAATACGTTCCGCTGATGGAAACTACCCCAGTGCGTTTTTTCAGCGAATACATAAAGTCCAGCGTCAGGTTAGCCTGAGTATTGTTATAAAACACAATCACAGGCGCCGTACATTTCTCTGGATCCCGGTGCTTTTCCGTATACAAATGAAAAAGATGCCCAAGCCCTACTCCCAGACACAGTAGCGTCAGGCAGGCTAACATCAGTGCCTTTTTACCCATGTGTCACCCCGCGGAAAAAAAGCGTCACGCAGCCTGTATCGCCGCGCGTTTTATACGGTTGCTGACAAATCAATGCCGTAACCGCTGGGGTGCGACTGCTGGAAGGAAAATAGACCCATGGGTATTTCTGACAATCCATACCGGTTTTTAGAATCATTGACTTATAGCCTGCAAAGCGGCTACCGCTTTCGATATCTTCATTCCGCGAGAAAAAATGACAACCCTGCGTTGTTTCAACCAGCGTGTAGCGATCATAAAAATCCTTATCGGGAACGGTTTGCCAGCTTATAGTGCCAAGCAAAATACCGACAGCAAATGTCCCGGTCATCCAAAGTACAGGTACATAATGTTTAAACCAACGCCCTGACATACGCGGCGGCGTCTCACCCTTTTTTTCTATTGTCTGAGCGAAGTCTTTGCGGATGGTCATGATGCTCACGCCAGGCTCAATCTGAAAGCCTCTACGCGGAACCGTGATTATCAGCGTATCTTCATTTTCGCCAACGGTACGTAATCCGCGGCGAATAATGGAGATATTCTGATAAAGCGTATTTGCCGACACCACCATGCCGTCTTCTTCCCACACTTTTTGAAAGAATGTTTGTTGTGAGACGACGGAGGGGGCGTTTTCCAGCAGAAGGCGCAAGCAGCGGCTGGCGGGCGTTGTCAGAATAATGTTGAGATCTGGCCTCGATAATGACGCCAGGCGATTCATTTCTGGATTAAATTCAATATTATCGTTAATTATCCATAACATCGCATTGTTACCATGCCAAAACATAACGTAGTTGGAGAGGGTTAATAGACACCACTGAGTATAGTCTGATGCTGTGGCTGCGTAGCAGGACATGGATTGTCCCCTGCACATACCGATCATATAGAAGAGCGAGAGGCATAAGACATTAACAGGTAAGCGTAGACACCGCTTTTCTCATTATAGCAGGCAAATAATGTGATGGACGCCCCTTCCTGAAGTAGCCAGAGCTATATTTTTACAAACTGCATTATTCCGGGAGTAGTATCACACGGTATTGATATTGCCAAATCTGTTTTTCAGTTCTGCGTCTGGATGGATGGTGGCTCCGTTGCATGGAATAAAAAAATCTCACGCTCCAGATTGCAGGATACCTTTCGACAAATTGAGCCCGTAACGCTTAACGCTATGAGGCTTGTTTAACCTCTCATTTTTGGGGAGTAACGTTCAGTACAATGGGGTATCCCGCGAGGCTGACTCCAGCACAACATGTAAAAGCCTTTTTTCGTAGCCAGAGGAACAACGCCAACGATACTCTGGCAATTTGTGAGACTGTGTTTCGCCCGGGTATTTACTTTGTTTCTGTAAATACACCTCTCTGTGGGGTGAAAAAAAGGCAGGATACTCCAGTTTACCCCTGGTGCTATTTTCAGCGGGAAGGTCAGCTCTGAAATTTATTTCATAACTTATGGTTCTACCCTGGAACCGACAAATTTTGAGCGATTATTTATGAAAGTTACGTTTTTTTGGAAGCTGGTAACGTTGTACACGCTCCTGATGCTCCCTCAATTTTTCCTTGTACCACATATCACTACACCCCGGATCACTCGGAGTAAGGCAATATAAATTTTTATCTGTTTGAGGCTCCTTCTTCTCCCAGGATAATGTTGGTTTATCTTTTGGTAAATATAAATATTCTTTATTATCAGTAGAATATGGATGATTTGATGAGGCAGATGCTGCCATGCTATAAAGCAATAAGATTAAAAGGATATTCATCTTTTTTAAGCGTGGCATGAGCGTGCTTCCTTCAGGATTAAATACATACGACCTCCCTGAAAAGGTCAAAGTTCCCGTTAAAGCATTGACCCTCCCCCCTGAAAACAACGACTGCTGGTAGCATTTCAGGAACACGCCCTCCCGGATAAGTGTAAGCTTTCCCGGACGGGCACTCAGCGCCACCCTATCCTTTATCTCCATCATTCATTGTCCTTATTTTCCCCCGCGTTCCCGCGGAGGAGAATAAAAACCATCATTAAAAATAAAAACCAAAGGTTAAAAACTAAAGACCCTGACGACACACCACGTTGATCTTGCTGCTATCGCTGCTGAAGTAGACGCCGCCATAGCGCAGGCTGACGTTGTTATGGGAGCCGCTACTCAACTGGTCCGATGACCAGTAGGTGTTGTCGGAGAAACGCGCGCTGGTATAACGTGTCATCATGCCCCACTCGTTCAACAGCGCTCCGGTGCCCCGGATCAGTGTTGCGGTGTGATTTGTACGCAGGATCATCTGGGCGATCGTCGGCAGGCTGTAACCCGACTGCGATGAGCAATACGTGTTCGCGTCGGACCAGCTCATTCTGGTCGACCCACTATGTATGAACCAGCTCTTAAGCGTGAAACTGTACTTAATGATGTTCCCCTGACTGCTTGTCGGCGTACCCGTAATGGTCACCTTGTCGCCCGTACCTGTTCCGGTGAACTTCACCACCCCGTCCGTCACTGATACCCAGCTGGCGTCGGAGGTCCAGGTGTAATCAGTCACGCTCTTGCTGTCCTTCGGCACGATGGTGAACGTCGCCCCGGTAAAGCCGGTGGTCGGGAATGTCCCCTCTTCGCTGGTCTGTGTAAAGGTGTAAGCATTGACCTGCGTATTGATGGATGCAGGGGCCTCATATCCCAGAATGATGCCGTACTTACCAGACTGCGCCGCCGTGCTCCACCCGCCCAGCCTCACCGTCGCCCTCAGGTTCGTACCCGCCGTGGTGGCCGTGTAGGCCGCCGTGTAGGTCCCGTCCCCGTTGTCCCGCCAGCGGCTGCCGGCTTTAAGGATCGCATTCGGTACGGTGACCGTATCCGCCGTCAGCGAGGCGGCCGTCCCGGTCACTGCGTTGTCCTGTCCGTCCTTCAGCGTCACCGTCACTGCCATATCAGAACCGGACACATAGGCAGTGGCGTCGGTGCTGATAGCCGATTTCGCCCCGTCCGGCGTGGCCGCCGTGATGGCATACGCATCAGATGACGCCGGGTTGCCCCTGCCGCCCAGCCTCACCGTCGCCTTCAGGTGTGAACCCGCCGTGGTGGCCGTGTAGGCCGCCGTGTAGGTCCCGTCCCCGTTGTCCCGCCAGCGGCTGCCGGCTTTAAGGATCGCATTCGGTACAGTGACCGTGTCCGCCGTCAGCGAGGCGGCCGCCCCGGTCACCGGGTTGTCCTGCCCGTCCTTCAGCGTCACCGTCACTGCCATATCAGAACCGGACACATAGGTAGTGGCATCGGTGCTGATAGCCGATTTCGCCCCGTCCGGCGTGGCCGCCGTGATGGCATACGCCCCGGACTGCGCCACCGAGTCCCACCCGCCCAGCCTCACCGTCGCCTTCAGATCTGTGCCCACCGTGGTGGCCGTGTAGGTGGCCGTATAGGTCCCGTCCCCGTTGTCCCGCCAGCGGCTGCCGGCTTTAAGGATCGCATTCGGTACGGTCACCGTATCCGCCGTCAGCGAGGAGGCCGCTCCGGCCACCACATTATTGTTCGTGTCCTTCAGCGTCACCGTCACTGCCATATCAGAACCGGACACATAGGCGGCGGCATCGGTGCTAATGGTCGACCGTGCCCCGTCCGGCGTGACGCTGCTGATAGTTACCACGGCTGAGGACAACGTAGTACCGTTGACTACTGGCGTAAGGGTGACATTCTCAGCATCCCTTCCGGCTGTTACTGTAACCGCATAAACTCCTGCAGATTTTCGTGTCAGGGCCGATATCGTGGCGCTTTTCAGGACGCTGCTGTTCAGGCTGATGTCCTTCACATCCATATCTACCGGCTGGTTATTCTCATCCAACAGCATCAGGGTCAGCACCTGCGTACTCTTCCCGTCCGCCAGCAGGACACTGCTCACCGGCGTGAAGGTCGAGGTCTGTTTGTTCACCTCCGTCGCCTGCACGGTCACCTGAGTGTCACTCCGCGAAGAGCGGTTGCCCTTCGTGTCCACCGCCACACCGCTGACGGTGTACGTGTTCACCCCCTGCGCCGATGACAGGTACGCCGGCAGCACCACCGCATAATCTCTTCCGTTCTGCACAATTTTACCGCCGGCTGCGTTCAGGGCTGAAGCATCCCAGTCGATGCGTTCCAGTCCATGCCTGCTGTTCACTGATACCCCCAGAGACTTCTGCTCACCGGTATAGCCCGTCACCAGGTCTGCCGTCTTCAGGCGGACAATCTCTTTCTTTCGGTACTCGAGCACAATATTATTGTTACGCTCCACCAGGTCATACTGGCTGCCAGCCAGGCTTCGCATCGCCGCCACCGCGGTCGGGTCCACCTGGGCGCGCCACGGCACCCCGAGGTGGTAATTCATATTCAACGTCAGCCGGGTGTCGCTTTTCCCTGACTGGCCCTGACGCTGTTCCGCCCCCAGGGTGATCAGCGGCACCGGGGTATAGTTAATCCCGACCGTGATGGCATGCGGGTTCCTCTGGCGACTGTCCACCCCGAACAAGGCGACTTCTTTGCCATAGTACTGCTCATACGTGAGCTTGCCGCCCAGCTGCGGCAGCGACGGTACCCAGGCCTGCCCCCGGACATCCCAGCCGTTTGCTGGCCGCTCCTGATAATCCTCCAGGTCCGGAGAGTCTTTCCATCCAGACAGACGCAGGTAACTATTGACACCCAACTTCAGGAAGTTTCGCCAGTACTCAAGACCGGCGCCGGCACGCGCATGGTCCCGGGACAGGTCGAAATCCCCGAACAGGTTGCCGCCCAGCATGTAGGTGGAGGTGGAGTGACGCCAGCCGGCGCCGAGGCTGGCCTGGGTACGGCTGTCGGTACGGTGCAGGCTACCCTGGGTGAACACAAGGTTATCGCCCTGGTCATACAGCGGCAGCAGCAGGTCAAACTGCGAGTTTTTCAGGGAGAAGTTTTTGTCCGCGTCCAGCTGCACGCGGGCGGTGCCGAAGTGGCTCAGCCACTGCTGAAATGCTCCGCCGGCCTCGACGGTGACCATATTGCGGGCCATGGACGCGGCGGCGTCACTTTTTGCACTGCTGGCCAGGAAGCTGCCAGCCTGTGAGGCATACCCGGCCACTTTCTGCGCCTGCTCATTGCCCTCTTCTGCGGAAGCGGACCTGCCGGGGGCGGCGGCATCTGACGCGTTTTTATTATCCTTTGCTGCCATCAGCGGCACATCCACGTCATCCCCAGACTGCAGACCATTGAGTCCGTGCGCGAAGGTGCGCAACTGATTGAGCTCGCGCAGCTGGTTCAGGGTGAGATCGAATTTTTTTGCAACCGAGATGGCCGTCTCACCGGGACCCAGCGTGTAGACCTGCGTGCGCTGCGTGGACAGCGGCGCAGGCTGCGGCAGGAAATGCTGTTCGCCGGCCATCGCCGGGGGGAACGCCACCGCCAGCGGAAAGGCCACCTGCACGGCAATGTTAAACCAGGCCAGTCGGCGCAAAGCCGGAGAGGCAACGGCATCCCCGGACGGATGCGGGAGAGATACAAACTTCATTAAATAGATTCCCTGCTGATACTATCGTCCACGCCCCTGCAGCCACGGGGTAATGAGGGGGAACACATCACTCTGTGGCTGCAGATAGCGGCTCAAAATTACTGCTACTGGACTTGCAATCCATCTGACAGACATGCAGTCCAGAACCGCTGACTCACATTAGACGCCTGCTTTCTATCATCTCAGGGGAACCGTGGAACTCGACATCATGCGCTCGGGTGCTCAGGTCAAGGTCGGGGTGTTGCACCTGTAGCGAAACCCGTGTTGGTTGTCGGCCCTGAAAATGAACGGTATGGTTGGCGGCTTCACTCTGTCCGTCCAGAATGTGGCGCGACAATCCTGCTAATTGTTTTGCGTGCTGGTCGAATACATGGCCCATCTTGTCAGGCTGGTCCAGAAGCGACATGCTGGCGCCTGCCTCGAAGAACTTGCTGTTTTTAACTGTCAGTTTCTGAGCGTCGGAAAAGGTTATTCCTTGTGGGTCACTCCTGGATATTGCTTCCGGCTTACCTTGCTCATTCATGCCGAAAATAGCGTTTAGAGTACTGCCTAATCTGGATACAAACATGGGTAACCTTACCTGGAGATATTCAAGTCACTTCTATGCCATGGGCTGTAATTGGAAACTTTCATAAAATGACTATTGAATTAAAAGTGTTAGTACAGCAGGGCAACTGATTAAAGTTTATGGTGACGTCAAAACGAAAATATTAGGAAGAGTATTACTCCAGGATTATTTTTTGCTTATGTCAAATTGGTGTATACCCTAACCTGACGTCAGACCTGATAATGAAAAACTGGCAGAGATCTTTTTCTTTATTCGTTCACGCTTCAGTAACTGAAAAAACTTTCTGCAACTGCATTGTCGTGGCAGTTACCACGACGGTTCATACTGCTCTCCAGTCCGTGTGATTTCAGGATAACGCTTACTGCTCATGTGCACATCTGTCTAAGCCATTTTTGACGCTGAGGAGTCTGTTAATCCTGTGGTGATTCAGCGCTTTCTTTCGGCTCATTTTCAACGCGATAATAGGTGTCTACATCATAATTCTGTTTACGAAGATCATCGTCACTGTAAACACTCAGCTTTTTTTAAGCCTGTTATCTTAAATACTCATTTTAAGGCATCTTTAATATAGCAAGCATCATCATAAGCATTCTCATCCGGAAAGTCTTTATAACCCATACGCAACGCAACAGCACTACCATGCTTACTAGCATAGTTATAACTCATAGCTCCCACTAATATATTATCTTTAATATCTCATATATAAACCATGAGAAAAACATATCCTGATAATCTACCCCACATGAAAGACAAGGCTTTATTCAACGTGTTCCTATAATGGCTTGTAATATCCAAAAAAGCAGCACTCGTCATGTAGGGATAGTTTTCAATTTATTAAGAGTTACAGTAGCCATACTTAATGTCAGCACGCTTCCCACTTAATATTTAAGCTACGCTTTATATTATTTAAATATAAATAAGTTAATCCTTAAATTGAACTATTTCAAATTTATACTAAATAAGTTTAAAACTATCTATCAGAAACAATTTGTAGGGATATTGCCTGTTTTTTCAATCAATAATCCTCTCTGACATGTAAAATAGAAACATTTATTCATAATATGAATATTGTTGTGATAACAGATTCGCGTGAAAGTAAATCGACTGAAGGTGATGCCGATGAATATTCCTTCAGAAAGAACTCAACAGGGTAATCCAAAATCGGCAACGGATTACTGTCATCAGCTTAAAAACGGAAATCGCCCCGGCGATTAATGACTTTAACACTGATAGTGATTATCAGTGAAAGGCAACAACAAGGAATGAATTATGTCTACACCCGCGAATTTTAACGGTCAACGCCCTGCCATTGATGCTAACGACGCAGTAATGCTGCTGATTGACCACCAAAGTGGCCTGTTTCAGACCGTCGGCGACATGCCGATGCCGGAATTACGCGCGCGCGCCGCGGCGCTGGCTAAGATCGCTACCTTATGCAATATGCCGGTCATTACTACCGCATCCGTACCACAGGGACCGAATGGTCCGCTGATTCCGGAAATCCATGCGAATGCGCCACACGCGCAATATGTCGCGCGTAAAGGGGAAATTAATGCCTGGGATAATGCCGATTTTGTACAAGCGGTAAAAGCGACAGGCCGTAAAACGCTGATCATCGCCGGTACTATTACCAGTGTCTGCATGGCTTTTCCAGCCATCAGCGCCGTCGCGGAAGGTTACAAGGTATTTGCGGTAATTGATGCCTCCGGTACGTACAGTAAAATGGCGCAGGAAATTACGATGGCCCGCGTGGTGCAGGCGGGCGTAGTACCAATGGATACCGCGGCGGTAGCCTCTGAGCTGCAACGTACCTGGAATAGGGAAGATGCCGCAGAATGGGCGGATGTATATACCAAAATATTCCCGGCCTATCAGCTACTGATTGAAAGTTATACCAAAGCGCAGGAAGTAGTAAAAAATAATGAACTGCTGGATTCTCAGCGCGCATAAATAACGCCCTGAAGCGGCTAAATAGCCCCATTTAATGGGGCTATTTTACTTGCCATTTTGGTCCTGGGCAGTGCTCAAAATCCTCACGTACTACGTGTACGCTCCGGTTTTTGCGCGCTGTCCGTGTCCAAACTGGCTGCGCCAATAACGCCTGGTGGGATAGGCTCTTAATCAAATACGCCATTAATAATCGCCGTGACCACCGCGGTACTGAGCGCGATCAGCACCAGATTATCCCCAACGATTTTCCACTCATAGCCCGGATAATAAGGTAATTGTCCCAGCATAGACGCCGGCACCGTTTTTTTAGCGATTCCCGGCGGCAGCGGTTTTCCTCTCGCCAGATTTTTCGCAATCCCCGGAGGTAAAGACTGATAACCCGTCAGCCCTAAATTCACTGCCAGTTGCCTGGCGACAGCATAGCTAATGTCCGACTCGACGTGATCCGGTTTACCGCCATTTTTACGGTGTTCCGTTTTTTGCCCGGCATTTCCTTTATGGCCGTTACCGTTATTACCCTGATTAGCCGCGTTATTACCATGTCCGCCGCCATTGCCATTTCCCGGATTCGCCAGCACAGGCGTAGCGCTCAGGGAAAACGTAATCAACGTCGCCAGGACGGCGGTTAAACCACGACGATTATTCATGATATTGCCCTTCTGATGTGGGATACCATGAAAATAGCGCCCCGCCATAAAAAGAACAACTACATCGATTCTTATTTTAAGCGGGGCTCGCCAACAGCAGCTTATCGTATCCAGATAGTCAGTAAAATCAGGATGATTGCTATCAGGACAACCTGATAAAAAATTTTGTCCAACCCTCTTTTTTGCATGGCGTCACCTCGTTAGAAAACGATTTGCCAGAGGGCTAAACACAACACCAACAGGCTAATCAGTAAAAATATCAGCGCGATGATTTTATCGGGTGAGCGATTCATCTGGGCGATCCTCAAACATCATTAAAACCACTGGCCAAAGCGTTTGATATAAAAGCGCTTCATGCCTTGCGCCACCAGACAGTAGCTCAATAATGTCGCCACTAACCACGGGAAGTAGCTCAGCGGCAGCGGCTCCAGTCCAACCATCGCACCCAAAGGTGAGAATGGAATATAAATGCCTATCGCCATAATCAAGCCGGTCGTCAATAATACCGGCAACGTCGCCCGACTTTGGATAAACGGTATTTTCTGCGTCCTTAGCATATGCACGACCAGTGTCTGCGAGAGCAGACCCTCAATAAACCAGCCGGACTGAAAGAGCGCCTGCGCCTCTACGTTATTAGCCGCAAAGACGTACCACATCAACGCAAAGGTTGTGATATCGAAAATAGAAGACGTTGGGCCAATCCATAGCATAAAACGACCAATATTTTTCGCGTCCCATTTCCGCGGCTTACGCAGGAACTCTTTATCCATTTTGTCCCACGGCAACGACAACTGCGAAATATCGTACATCAAATTCTGGATCAACAGATGAATCGCCAGCATCGGCAGAAACGGAATAAACGCGCTGGCTACCAGTACCGAAAAAACATTGCCGAAATTAGAGCTGGCGGTCATATTCAGGTATTTAATGATATTACCAAAGGTTTCCCGCCCTTTGATGACACCTTCCTCAAGCACCATGAGATCTTTTTCCAGCAGAATAATATCTGATGACTCTTTAGCAATATCGGCGGCGCTATCGACGGAAATCCCCACATCCGCATCACGAAGCGCGGGCGCGTCGTTGATCCCATCCCCAAGAAAACCAACGGTATGACCATTTTTCTGTAGCGCTTGCAAAATACGCGTTTTTTGTAACGGCGTCAGCCGGGCGAATACTGCGCGTTTCTCCACTTCAGACCCCAGTTCGGCATCTGACATCGCCTCAACCTGGGTTCCGGTCAGGATATCGTGCGTATCAATACCCACTTCCAGACAGATACGCGCCGTCACGACCGGATTATCGCCGGTGAGGACTTTGACCGCCACGCCGTTATCCCGCAACGCGGCAATCGCTTTTCCGGCGCTCTCTTTCGGCGGATCGAGAAAAGTGAGCATCCCTTCGATGGTAAGTTCGGTCTCGTCCTCCACACTTAATGTCGGATTGTTCCCGGAACCATCCAGCTTACGTGTCGCTATCAGCAATACACGGAATCCCTGCGCATTGTAATCTTCGGTTTTCGCCAGCAGCAGCTCGCGGCGTGTTTCCGTCAGCGCCACCACACGATCGCCTTCGCGAAGATGGGTGGCTACCATCATCATCTCTTCAACAGCGCCTTTACAGATCAGGCATCTGTCTCCATGCTGCGTATCCTCCACCAGGACCGATACCCGGCGACGTACAAAGTCGAATGGCAGTTCATCGCGTTTAACGAAGCGCGC
Organism: Salmonella sp. SAL04157; assembly: GCF_046551635.1. NCBI lineage: Bacteria > Pseudomonadati > Pseudomonadota > Gammaproteobacteria > Enterobacterales > Enterobacteriaceae > Salmonella > Salmonella sp. SAL04157. Next base: position 49,614 of record NZ_JBGDVS010000005.1, on the reverse strand, counting down.
TTTTGTCGATGGCGCGATGCGACCCTCGCCAAAACGCAGTATGGCGCGATCCATCACATTTCGGGCGCCGCTCTGGCTGCTACTATTCAGCCAGGCCAGCATCAATACCCGGCTGCTTTTTACACCGCTCACATCCAGATGATGCTCCAGAAAAATATTGTCCTGGGTTAAGGTGCCGGTTTTATCTGTACACAGCACATCCATCGCGCCGAAGTTTTGAATAGCGTTCAGGCGCTTGACGATCACTTTGCGCCGCGACATCGCAATCGCGCCTTTTGCCAGGTTGGAACTGACAATCATGGGCAACATTTCCGGCGTCAACCCCACCGCAACCGCCAGCGCGAACAGCGAAGCCTCTACCCAGTCTCCCTTACTGAACCCATTGATCAGCAGGACAACCGGCACCATGATCAGCATAAAGCGTATCAACAGCCAGCTCACGCTGTTGACTCCACGATCGAAAGCCGTCTGGGTACGCGTACCCACAATGGATTTCGCCAGCGAGCCGAACCAGGTACGGCTTCCCGTCGCAACCACGACCGCTTGCGCTCTGCCGCTGGTTACATTGGTTCCCATCAGACAGATATTGCCCAAATCTAACAGGCTTTTATCTTTGTCAGGCAATTGCTCGCTGTCTTTACCTGCCACATCAGCCATAACATCGTATTTTTCTACGGGTAATGATTCACCACTAAGAATTGACTGGCTGATAAAGAGATCGCGCGACGCCAGCAGCCGGACGTCGGCGGGCACCAGATCGCCTGCGGCCAGAAAAACCACATCGCCCGGCACCAGTTCTTCAATGGGAATCTCTTCCTGCACCGCGCCTATATTGCCCGGCCCACGACGCAACACCGTGGCGGTGGTGCGAACCATCTTTTTCAGCGCCTGTGCTGCTCTGTTAGTGCGAAACTCCTGCCAGAAACGCAATAACCCGCTCAAACTGACCATCGTCAGAATAATCAGCACGCCGGTGAGATCGGTCTCTTCGCCACGGCGTAACGGGAGCCAGTAATCCGTGATAAAACTGACCCCTGCCAGTGCCATCAGAACGTAAATAAACGGGTTATTGAATGCCTGCAGAAGCTGAACCAGCACCGGAGGAACTTGCTCATGCGCCACTTCATTGCGCCCATACACTTTCAACCGTTCGCTGGCCTCTTCTATCGTGAGGCCCTGACGATGGCTGTTCAGCCACGCCAGTGTCTCCTCCGGGCTATGAAAAGCTTCCGCTTCGATCGGAAATACTTTTTTATGCTGCTTATCATTTTCTGACGCCGGGCGATTGAGTTTCCGGTTTTCAATGTTCATGTCAGTCATGATGAATCCCCAAAATTAAGGTGTAGTGTTTCCTGCATATCACGCCCAGGGAATAGCAAACTCACGATTTGAAGGTGAATGCCCGGGAGAATTATCTATGCATAAAAAAGGTTATTGCTTACTCACTATTTTGAGTGGGTTTTATTTTATCGACTCGGGAATATCCATCATTCCCTCCTTATACGCCTGGCGTAATGTTGCAATTGAATAAAAACTATTATTGACTATCAATGCTCCAGTGAATTGCGGTGATATTATCGTTATCACCTATTCTGGATATAATCAGTTCTCGCGTTTTACGATAATCAGCATGACCCACGAGCTCGGCACGAATTTCTTTATAGCCCTGTTCCTGAGCGGGGACCGAACCTAACCCTTGTAAACAGATCGCGGCCTCTTTTACGATATTCAGTAACCACTGACGAACCGCGCTCTCATCTTCTTTATTACAGGTTACTTTCAGGATATAACGTTTTTCTCCCTCGGCGGATACCGGGAGTTGATTTATACGCTGCGCCGCTTCACGCAGTAAAATATTGGCACAAAGAATAATGATCGTCGCCGCCAGCGCATTTTTGAACTGCCCTAAGCCGCATAACACGCCGATGCCCGCCGAACACCATAGCGTTGCCGCAGTGTTCAGTCCGCGCACATTCATCCCTTCGCGCATGATGACGCCCGCCCCCAGAAAGCCAATACCAGAGACAATCTGCGCCGCAATTCTCCCGGGGCTGTCTGGCGATGTCGTCATGGAGCTCAGAATAAAAACGGCGGCGCCTGTCGCCACCAGCGCATTAGTGCGTAATCCCGCCATACGTTGACGCCATTGTCTTTCCGCGCCAATCAGCGCGCCCAATAGCATAGCGGCCAGTAAATTTAAAATATAAGGAAACATTAACATACGTTCCTCCATTTTTTCTGGAAGAATAAGTACGTGCTATATTTAGCACACGACAAATTTCTGCCCTGAGGCAATTAGCGTCGTGTTGACGGCGGAGGAAATAAAGCGTGTTTAAACATGAACATGACGATTACCTCGCGACAATGCGCGTGTTGTAACATTATTGGGATGACAATCGTCACAAGGGGAGATTGCTGCCCACCGGTTCGGCAAGCAGCGCAGGAATAGCGTGCGTTAACTTGCCAGATGATTTACGTAAAAGTGACTGTCCAACATATTACTCCTGCATGAATTTGCGCTTATTATAGTCAGTCAATATGTTCTGTAAAGTGCAAAGGCGGGGATAGTGACGATTTGTTTAAGTTTGTTTGATATTTTCTATGACAAAAAAATGACAATATTATGTCAATAACAGGCTCGTCTGAAATCATTAAACAATAAATTCCTGCTTAATGCCGGCGATAGCTCTGTTATGATGCCTGCACGTAAAAAAATAAAACAACATGACGAGGAAAAAATGGGTTCCACCAGAAAAGGGATGCTAAACGTCCTGATTGCCGCCGTATTGTGGGGGAGTTCAGGCGTTTGCGCGCAGTACATCATGGAGCAAAGCCGTATGTCGTCACAGTTCCTGACGATGATACGTTTGTTATTCGCCGGGCTGATACTGGTGACCTTCTCCTTTATGCACGGCGATAAGATATTTTCAATTCTTAAAAACCGCAAAGATGCACTGAGTCTGCTGATTTTCTCCGTGGTGGGCGCGCTCACCGTTCAGCTAACCTTCCTGCTCACGATTGAAAAATCCAATGCTGCCACCGCGACAGTGCTGCAATTTTTATCGCCGACCATTATTGTAGCGTGGTTTGCATTAGCGCGAAGAACACGACCAGGCATTCTGGTCTTAACCGCCATTCTTACATCGCTTATCGGCACCTTTTTACTGGTCACTCACGGCAATCCAACATCGCTGTCGATCTCTTCAGGCGCGCTGTTCTGGGGTATCGCCTCCGCATTTGCCGCCGCCTTTTATACGACCTGGCCTTCCAGGCTAATCGCCCAATACGGCACACTGCCAGTGGTCGGCTGGAGTATGTCCTTTGGCGGCCTTATTCTGCTGCCCTTCTACGCTAAAGAAGGAACGCACTTTGCGGTGAGCGGCAGTCTGATTCTGGCCTTTTTCTACCTTGTGGTGATCGGTACGTCGCTGACGTTCAGCCTGTATTTGAAAGGCGCGCAACTGATTGGTGGCCCCAAGGCCAGCATTTTAAGCTGCGCGGAACCGTTAAGCAGCGCCCTGCTGTCGCTGCTGCTGTTGGGGATTAGTTTTACCTTGCCGGACTGGCTGGGCACGCTGCTCATTCTCTCGTCAGTGATTCTGATCTCCCTCGATTCCCGTCGACGCGCGCGGGCCGCTTAACGCCGTTGATAATCACGATGACCGGGCGGAAGAGGGAAAAGTTTAATGGCGCTTTGCCTTAATCTCTTCGTCAGAAAGCCCGGTAATCATCAGCACCATCTCTCGCTCGATCCCCTGTTCCAGCATCGTATGCGCAATACGCAAGGCCTCCTCCTGCTTACCTTGATGTATACCTTGTTGTACGCCTTCACGCTTACCTTTTCTGCGCCCCGATTCACGTATTCTGTCTACGATCGTCATTAATCTCTCCTTGTGTTGGGGAACACGACGCGCCACCTCGCGGATAAACTTGCCAAAACGAGGCGTGCTGCCATGCTGTATTAGCAAATAATTAAACAGCGCTTTTAGCTGACTGTCATTAGCGTTTCCCGTAATCAGAAGTACCGCTAAGCGCTCGACCAATCCCATCAGGTCGCGCTGACGTATATGCTTTTGTACCAGCTCCAACATCGCGATACGTCGATGCTGCATAATCTCGTTATCCGGCACCACCGTAATGTCTACCAGTGGAAATGCCGTCGCATAAAGCTGACGCGCCAGTGCAGGATCGTCAAACTCATCCAGCCAGCACAGCGAAAAGGGATACGGGCTTTTCGCGCCATGGTAAAACAGCATGGGAATCACCAGCGGTAACGTTTTATGGCCAGCATCCAGATGGCGCTGCATCGCGGCAGTCGCGTAACGCATTAACCGGAACGCCATATGCGCGTCCGGCGTACTCTGATGCTCTATAACGACATAGATATAACCTTCGCCTTCACACGTTTTTAGCGACCAAAGGACGTCGGAATAAAACGCGCGTAAATTTTTCTCGATAAAACTGTCCGGCGCCAGTTTCAACGTCGTCAGATCGCAACGTATTCTTAGCGAATGGGGAAGATGAATATTGAGAAAATCCCGCGCGGTATCCGGATGACGTAAAAACGTTTTGAATACCGCATCATGGGGCGTAGACGTGGGGCTTTTTTTCATGGCGATCCGTCACCTGAGGAATAAGATGACGCCACTGTACTCGCCAAAAATACAGACAGCATTCAGGAAAATTTACCCCTGCGAGGAGGCTCGAAAGGGAATCACTGACGGCTGCAATACGTACATTTTTGCCCAGCCTGCTACGCATTATCGCCCGATAGCGTAACGCTAACCGGGCCTACAAATACACGTCATCTGTAGGCCAGGTAAACGCAGCGCTCTTCGGCGATAAATCTCACACCAGCGCTTTGACTATCTCCATCAACCGAATGATGTTTTCGGGGCGCGTATTGCCGGTTTGCGGATCGATAATCGAGCTGTAAACATGCGGCATGACGCGCGGCACGCCTGCTTCCAGGCAGGTTTGCAGGATAATACCGAAATTATCCAGTGAGATACCGCCGGTCGGCTCGATGAGCGTCATGCCGTGGCGGGCGGCGGTTGTCGCCAGCGCATAGAGTTCCGGTAACGACTTTTCGCCGCCCATCGGGAAAAACTTCGCCGCATGTGCGCCCATATCCTGCATCATGCGTACCGCCGCTTCACAGGAAACGCGGGCTGGCGTTCCCTGGCTGCTGCTGACGCCGGTAGAAATCACCACCTCGCCAGGCGTTCCCGTCGGGCTGACCAGGGCGTTAATATGTGTTTGCTCGCCGCCTGTCGCCGCCAGTGCGCCCGCTGCGAAGCCGCTGCCGGTAAAGGTCTGGTTGACATGGGCCGGGTGAGTATGGGCGGCAATCATCGCCGCTTTGTAGTACTGCGCCGGGTCGCCTGCGCCCAGCCCCACCGAGATAGACGGTACCTCCGCCATCCAGCGTTTCACCTCCGGTACGCCCTCTTCTACCGTAGCGAACTGCGCGGAAAGTACGCCAATGACCGCATGGCCTTCGGCGGCTTCATAGATAGCCTTCGCGTTGGCGATATCCTTTGCCAGCACGTTAATCGCTACCCGCTGACGATAAAAATTAATCTGCTGCATGTTCTACAATCTCCCTGAGTCGCGCCACAATCAATGCCATTTCCCCTTCGGCTACCGTGCGTGGATCGAGGCTAAAAACCCCCTGATGAAGCTGATATTTGCGGGCGTAAATCGCTATCTCGCCGCCGCGCAACTGCGCTTCGACGTCCTGCGCGTTCAGCCCCAATTCTGATGCGTTCACCCGCACACGAATACGCCAGATTGCACGCCCGGCCTCATCCTGTTCGATATCGGCATAAAGCCCATGGATGGCGGAAATCGCTTCCGCGACCGGCTGTAACTGTGCTGCGGTCACGGTCGTCTGGCCCTGGTGGTAATTCTCCAGGGCATACACCAGCCCAACCATGTTTTCCTTGCCGATTTTCATTGCCCTGGCAATCCCCTGGTGCTGCGCTTTGCAGGCGGCAATCCACGTTTTCTTACCAGTGATAAAGCCGGAGGTTGGCGCATTAAAGGCTTTCGCGCCGCTATAGATAACCATATCTGCGCCGCTCGCCACCCAGCCGCGCAAATCCTCTTCCGCCGCGGCATCGACAATCAACGGCAGGTGGTTGGCCTGCGCCACCTGTACAAAATCGTCAATGCTCAACATGCCTTTCTGTACGCAATGGTGTGATTTCACATACAGTAGCGCGGCGGTCTTTTCGCTAATGGCGTTTTCCAGTTGCCAGCGGGCCGCCAGATTGCTCGACCCCACTTCCACTATGCGCCCGCCGCCAAGACGAATGGCGCTGGTGACTGGCGCGCCGTAGTCCACATTATGCCCGCGCAGCATCACCACCTCATTGGCCATACCGGTACTGTCCGGCATCAGGGCGACGCGCGCCCGATCGCCGTGGGTGATAGCGGCAGCGACGGCAATGGCAATACCCGCCGAGGCGCACGAGGTGATATAGCTATCTTCAGCACCCGTATAGCGCGATACCAGTTCGCCGGTTTTTTCCACCAGCGCATCAATCTCGACGAAAGCGGAAGCCGCGCGCGCGGTGGCCTGCATGACCTCCGGCGCGACGCTTGAGACGCCCAGAATGGTCATTTTGCCGCAGGCGTTAATGACCTTTTTCAACCCCAGTTGTTGATAGATATTCGGCGTCATGATTTACAGCACTCCCAACAACGAACAGACTATGCTCAGTGCGACAATCGACAGCAAAATGGTGGTGTAGCGCGGCCCTTTTTTTACCAGATAGAAGTAGATGGCGAATACCGCCGCCAGTGGCAGTAAGCCCGGCGCGATAGAGTCGAGGATCTGCTGAACCACCACTTCAGATCCTTTCAAGGCGCTAATTTTTAACGGCGTGGTGATTTTGACGTAGCTGGCGGAAAGCGCGCCCATCATGATCAAACCCAGCACGTTGGCCCCGTAGATCAGTTCTTTGATTCGCCCCCCCTGCAGCAGGCCGATAATCGAATCACGCCCCAGCGTATATCCCTTGTGGACCATACCGTAGCTGATCGCCAGGGTGATCGCCGGGTAGAGAATCAGCGGGATAATACCGCCCATCGCGCTGCCATTTGCTGCGAACGGAATAAAGATCGCTATCAACAGCGGCATCACCGCCGCCCAGATAATCGAGTCGCCCATCCCGGCAAGCGGCCCCATCAGGCCCGTTTTAATGCCGGTGATAGACGAGTCGTTAATCGGCTCGCCGCGCGTTTTTTGTTCTTCCATGGCAATAGAGATGCCCTGAATCACCGCGCCGAAGGTCTGCTCGGAGTTAAAGAAGTTAAGGTGGCGTTTTAGCGCTTCTACCTGCTCCTCTTTTTGCGGGTAGAGTTTTTTGATGATCGGCGTCATCGAGGCGCAGAAAATCAGGCTTTGTAAGCGCTCATAGGAGCTGGAAACCTCGGCGCCCAGCCAGTAGATAAACCAGGCTTTGGTGATATCTGCTTTGGTCAGCGCCCCGCTTTCCCGCGCGCGCTCAACCAGTTCATGTTGCATTACGTCACTGCTCATCATGCTGCTCCTTCATTTTTCGCCAGGCCTTTAATCAGGAAGGCGACACAGGTGCCGAAGATGGCCATCGCCATGATGTCGACCTTGAGGTACAACACCGCGAAGAACCCGCCGATAAACCACGGCAACAGGCTCTTTTTACCGATCACCATAATGGTGATGGCAAAGCCCAGCGCCGGCAGAATGCCGCCCATGATTTCAAAGGAGTGGGTTAACCAGTGCGGCATCAGTTTAAGGAAACTTTCCACCACATCCTGGCCAAAGTAGTTAGCGGCAAAGACCACCGGGAAGCGCAGTACCAACCCCAGCAATGCCGGGTAAAGAAAGGCGCAACGCATGATGCCCGCCATGTTTGCCGTTTCCGCGTGTTTATCCGCCATATGCACCCAGGCGGCGTTCAGCGTGCGCCTAAGCTGATCGAGAAACACGCCAATCACGCCAAACGGGATTGCCAGCGCGATCGCCAGGTTTGGGTCCATACCGGCCTTCACCGCGATAGGAATGGAGATACAGGCCGCCAGCGCCGGATCCGACGGCACGTTGCCGCCCGGCGTTGAGGTCACGCCCAAATAAACGAGCTGCATCCCTGCGCCGATAATCATCGCAGTCTGCATATTGCCAAGCAAAAGCCCGACAAATACCGCGATCACCACCGGTTGTAACAGCATCGCGGAGAAGGTGTAGCCGAGGCGTAAACGGGCAAACCAGTAATACAACCCCATCAGGCTTGCAAAGAGTAAGGTATCCATAGTGTTATCCTATACACTTCATCCTTCAGGCTGCCTCTTTGTTGGCTGCCTTCGCTCACCCCAGTCACTTACTTTAGTAAGCTCCAGGGGATTCACTCAGTTGCCGCCTCGATGCATCCAGAATGATTTTGTGTCTATTAAAGGGTTAGAATTTTTTCAGGATATCGTCGAGCGGCTGCGGCTTATCTTCCGGGATGGTCTGGAAAAATACCTGAACGCCACGGTTTTTCAGGTCGTTAAGAATGCCGACGTCTTTTTCATCCAGCGTAATATTCTGAAAAACCGCCTTGCGGTTTGGCCCGCCGCCGAGACCGCCAACCTGAATGCGGGTAACGTCAAAGCCCAGTTGTATGGCGTCCTGCACCGCCGCCAGTGAGGGAAAAAGCACCAGCACGTTACCGTCGCCAAGCTGATTTTCTTTCCATGCGGCGGCAAAACTCTGGTTGCCGAAGCAATCCACTTTGATATTTGGCGGCGCGGCCATCAGGTAGATATTTTTCATAAACGGATCGGCATCCAGTTCATCACTCACAACGGCTATCCGGTTCGCCTGAGATTGTCCGACCCACTTCGTGACAACCTGCCCATGAATGAGACGGCTGTCGATGCGGCATAAAACGATATTGGCCATGATGTTTTCCTTAGAGTGATTGTTGTAGCTGACGTACATGGGCGACCACATCCAGGCAGCTACTGCGCCCGGCCTCAACTAACTCATCCACGCAGGCGGTTAGCATCCCTTGTTCGCGCCTGTCCAGCGCCTCCAGCAGTAGCGACGCATTCAATCCGGCAATCACCGCCACCGGATAATCGGCGCTTAGCCGCGCCGCGACGTTGGACGTCGTGCCGCCGACAAAATCCGTCAGGATCAGCGAGCCTTCCGGCAGCGTTTTCACCACGGCCTCGACGCGTTGATAAAACTCGCCCAGCGTATCGACAGGCATTAGCGCGATTTCCGTCACGCCTTTAATTTCGCCCGTGACCATACGCAGGCTGTTGCAAAGCGGTTGTCCCCAGCCGCCATGCGTCAGCAGCAGGATGTGGGGCAACGGTTGTGTGGTAGTCAAAATGGCCTCCTGGCGCAATTACATGAGGACACCGGCATATATTGCCCGGTGGCACTGCGCTTACCGGGCCTACAGGACACTCCCGGTAGGCCGGATAAGGCGTTTACGCCGCTATCCGGCATAACGCATCATCAGAAGAGCAAAGGTTGTGCCAGAATTTGTGTCACGCGAGGAAGAAGAAAGGTCTGGCGAGGCGCGAAGCCCCGCCAGTAAAAGGATTAGCTATAGAGCAGTTCGTAGATATAAAAATATTCCGCATCTGATAAACGGATGGCGTAGGCATCTTCGATCGGCAGAAAAGCGGATTTGATGACACTAAACGCGCGCGCGTCCAGATTCGGCTGACTTTCCAACGCCATCTGTAACGGTTTTCGGTTAATCACAATACGCTCTACCATACAGCAGCAGTGGATCAGGAAGCGCAGTGTCACCTGGCGGCTTGGTTTCAGGGAAAGCGAAGACGTCAGATGGTTAAAAACGCCCTCCATCTCTTTCAGAATACGCTGCGGGTTAAGCACGGAAATATGATTGATGATGCTCTCCATCGTTAGCGCGCTGATAAAGCGCATGGCGCTGCGCTCCATCTCCAGACGGCGTTCAGCGTTGGACAGATCGGGCGTTAACAGGCTCAACACCAGTTCCGGCCCTTGTTCGGAGAAAAGCTCTTCCAGCGAAATAAACGGAATATCCGGCAGCCCCGGCTGGAAAGTGCCGACAATCCCCGCCAGCCGCTCGCTGGCATTCAATGCCTGCTGAACGCGCTCCAGACTTCGTACCTCGTTATAATCAAGGATCACCATCCTGGTATCTTGCGACATCAGTTCGCCAAAGCTCTCCTCCAGCACCTTTTTGATTTTTTCCGCCGTTCCCATGCCGGTAATACAGGAGATGACCAGCACTTTGCCGCCGTTCTCCTGCTGCGGCGTACAAAGCTGGCAGGGGATATTTTTACTCTGCAGGAGCGCCGTCAGCTGTGGTAAATCGCTGGTTTCATAGCTTAAATCCAGCCCGACTTCCAGCAGACTGGTCAGCGTGATGTTCGGCATGAGCAAAACATCTATCTGGAATAACTTACTGATCGTACTGCCAAAATGGATCAATGAACCGATGTCCACCAACAGGATAAGCCGCCGATATTGGCGGGTTTGAATCATTTGGGTCAGCGTTTCCAGCGTGTCATGCACCGACTGCTCAAACGGCATGTCGATGGCGCTGAACAGCTCGCGCTCCAGCACACGGTTGACATATTGCGCCTGACTGGTGGCAGTGGTCGCGCCGTGGGCGATCAAAATGACCCCGCAGTCGGGGCTGGCATCGATACGCTGACGATAATGGCGGCACTCTTTCAGGAACAGGCATAGCCAGACCACTTCCGTCGCCGGACACTGAATATGCAGCAGTTCGTTGATTTTCCGACACAGCAGCGCGGCGTTGTCATATTCGTCTTTGCAGCGATCCAGGATCAAACTGGAAGAGTAAAGCTGCGGGATCAGGCCACGCTGCACGTAGCCTATCAGCGCCAGGAAGTGTTTACGCAGTGGGTTAACCAGATTTTCCGGCAGCGAAAAGCCCAACACCTGCTCTACGCAGCCAATCAGCAGCGTCACGCGCTCTTCAATCTGGTCGCCATAGCGCGGCGGATGCGCCACGCTGTCGCGGCTGTAGAGACCGTATTCAAAAATCGAGCTGAGTTTATTTTTCAGGATCGCCAGCGTCTCCGCCGGGGGGACGTTACTGTTGCGCAAATTAACATATTCGCGCGTCAGGAAGCTGTAAAAGAGGTCGCTCTCTTCAATTTCCGCCCCGGTCGCCAGCGACGTCTTCAATGCGGGCAGCGTGCGCGCGTCTATATTTAGCCGCGCTTTACCGTCAAACAGAGTATCCACCAATAGACGCTGTTCCGGCGTCGGGTTAACCGACATCTCCGCCAGCCGTTTATCCAGCTGTAGCGTGTCGTTATGCTCGGTCATTCCCGATGCCCACGCCTGAGCGCAAAGAAACTGAATATCGCTTTTTAGCTGACCGATATTGCCTTCCAGGGGTTTATTCAGCAACCAGAGCAACAACGGTTTATCAATGCTGACCGTGCGTTCTATTTTGCGGCTTTCCCGCTGTAAGAACCCCACGATCAGTTCGATCTGTTCTTCAACGGAGCGCTGGCGAATGCCCGGCAAATCAATGCATACCTGAATACGCCGCTGGAAAGTACGTAACAGCGCCGACCCGACCGGCTCGGTAGTGGCGCAAATCAGGCGTACCGAAATTGATCGCGGCTGGCTGCTCACGCCGAGCGGACGGTACTCGCCTTTATCCAGAATAGAGAACAGCTTTTCCTGCCCTTCATAAGACAGACGGTGCACCTCGTCCAGCAGCAGATAACCACCGTCCGCCTGCTCCACAAGGCCTGTTTTATGTTCATTCGCACCGGTAAACGCCCCCTGCCGATGACCAAACAGATGCGAGGAGAGCAGTTCCGGGTTATGGGCGTATTCCGCGCAGTTAAAGTAGACCAGCGGCGGGATAGCGCCGCTCGCCTGTTCACAGGCGAAACGGTGCATCAGTTCCGCAAAAAAGGTTTTACCGACGCCGGACGGCCCGGTAAGCAGAACGTGTAAACCGTGCGGATAGAGCACTGCCGCACGGCCTTTTTCTACCGCATCGCGCAGGCTGCGATCGTAACCAATCAGGCTGGTAAACGGATCGTCGGGCGCATAATGCTCTTCATGCGGCAGCACATCCGCCACCGACCGCACCTCGCGTTCAGACTCTTCCAGCTGTCGTCCCAGCAACGTTTCCAGCGCCTGGCGATGCAAAAAATAGACCGGGCGGCCACGGCTTTTGATTGCCAGGCCGTCATTCCATAACTGATTGAGATCTTTGCTGACGGAGTTACGCGCCAGCCCAAGATTGAAACCTATCGCCTCCGCCGTAAACGCCGTCTCCTGCGCCAAATCGGCAAGGCATAGCCCGCGCGTCAGCCGTTCCAGCTCTCCCAGTACGATCTCAATACGTCTCATTACACTACCGCTTACGAAATAAAAGAGTGTTCAGAACATACACTATTCTGCCACGCAAGAAAGTGAAGGCGCAGCGAGAAACCGCCTTCCCACTTTTGCCTGACTTCAACGCCAACGGATAGCACGCCACGATGAGTGAACGTCGCACGGTCTACACTTACTCTTGAAAAAGTGCAAACCGATAAGGATACCGTTTATGAAACGAAAAACGCTTCTGCTTATTGCCGCGCTTGTCGCGCTACCGGGCGTCACGTATGCCGACTCTCCGTTTAGCTCGCTTCAGACGGCACATGAAAAAACCACGATTTTAAAGGATTTGCGCAAAATGTGTACGCCCAAAGGCGCTCTAACCGATGAAGCCTGGGAGAAAAAAATCATGGCGAGCGAGGGGAACCAGCAGCATATTCGGGAGGCGATGATCGCGATAGAGCGCAACAATCAGCATAACTACTGGCAGGCTCTCGGCAAGGTGGAATGCCCGGAGATGTAGCACACCTTTTCCGTTTTTTGGTCGCGAAAATGCGGACTGTAACCGGTTTCTGTTCGCCAAAACCGCGTATTCTGGAGCGAATTTACGCGATCAAGGAGCACGACAATGCGATACCGTTTTCCCGATAACTTCTGGTGGGGCAGCGCCTGCTCAGCGTTGCAAACCGAAGGGGATAGTCTGAATGGCGGTAAAAGCCAGACCACGTGGGATGTGTGGTTCGAGCGCCAGCCGGGTCGTTTTCATCAGGGCATCGGTCCAGCAGAAACCTCAACGTTCTATCGCCACTGGAAGCAAGACATCGCGCTACTGAAACAGTTAAAACATAACAGTTTTCGCACCTCGCTAAGCTGGGCGCGGCTCATTCCAGATGGCGTAGGCGAGGTGAATCCACAAGCGGTGAGCTTCTACAATCACGTCATCGACGAGCTACTGGCGCAGGGCATCACGCCGTTTATTACGCTGTTCCATTTTGATATGCCGATGGTCATGCAGGAGAAAGGCGGCTGGGAAAATCGCGACGTCGTAGAGGCGTTTGGTCGGTACGCGCAAACGTGTTTTACCTTGTTTGGCGACCGCGTGAAGCACTGGTTTACCTTTAACGAGCCGATTGTGCCGGTGGAAGGCGGCTATTTGTACGACTTCCACTATCCCAATGTGGTGGATTTTAAACGTGCAGCCACCGTGGCGTACCATACCGTGCTGGCGCACTCGACCGCCGTGCGCGCCTGGCGCGCCGGACGCTACGACGGTGAAATCGGCGTAGTGCTGAATCTGACGCCGTCCTACCCACGCTCGCAGCATCCCGCCGATGTGCAAGCCGCGCATCATGCGGATCTGTTATTCAACCGCAGTTTTCTTGACCCGGTATTAAAGGGAGAATACCCGGCGGACTTGGTGGCGCTGCTGAAAACCTATGACCAGTTGCCTGCCTGTCAGCCAGGCGATCGTCAGCTTATTACCGACGGCAAAATCGATTTACTGGGGATTAACTATTATCAGCCGCGCCGCGTGAAATGCCGTGATACGGCGGTGAATCCGCAAGCGCCGTTTATGCCGGAGTGGTTATTTGACTATTACGACATGCCGGGGCGCAAGATGAACCCTTACCGCGGCTGGGAAATTTACGCGCCAGGAATTTACGACATCATCACCAACCTGCGGGATAATTACGGCAATCCGCGCTGTTTTATCTCCGAAAACGGGATGGGCGTTGAGAACGAGCAGCGTTTTGTGCAAGCGGGACAGATTCACGATGATTACCGGATTGACTTTATCTCTGAGCATCTTAAATGGCTGCATAAAGGCATTAGCGAGGGCTGTCACTGTCTTGGCTACCACATGTGGACCTTTATCGATAACTGGTCATGGCTGAACGGCTATAAAAATCGCTATGGTTTTGTACAACTGGATTTAGCCACCCAAACGCGCACGGTGAAAAAAAGCGGAGAATGGTTTGCCGCCACCGCAGAGCATAACGGTTTTGATTAAGCGTTTATTATTGCCGGATGACGACTAACGTCGTATCCGGCCTACAAATGGCAGCAATATCAACTCATTGGCGTAATACGGACTTTCGCCGCCACGACTAATGCCGTCAACAGCATCAGTCCGCCGGAAAGCGCCAGCGGCGAAAGCAGCCCGAAATTGTCGAGCGCATAACCGCCCACTGCCGCGCCACAGGTATTTGCCAGTTGAATCACCGCGACCTGGATGGAACCGGCTTTTTCCGCCTGATCGGCAAGGGAACGAGTGATCCACGTTGACCATCCCACCGGCACCAGCGCAAACGCCAGTCCCCAGATAATCGCTATGACCGCCGCCACGGTTTTGTCGCTTCCCCACACAATGAGCGTCAGCGCGCTCAGCGCCAGTAGCAGCGGCGCACCGGCCAGCGCCAGTTTTACCGAACGTTTCAGGACATAAGATGAGAAAGAAGTACCAACGAAGCTGGCAATACCAAAACTTAGCAACACCAGCGTCAGACCATCAACGTCAAAGCCCGCCAGATTCATATAGACCGGGCGAATATAGGTAAAGAAAGCGAACTGCCCGGCAAAAGACATAAAGATGGCGATCATCCCGGCCATCACGCCAGGGCGTTGCAACAGGCTAAACATATTCTGTTTCTGGTGAGAAGGTTCGCCCGGCAGCGACGGCAGTGATTTCACCACCCAGATGACGCACAGTACGCCCATCACCGCAGCGGCGTTAAAGACATTACGCCAGCCAATAATACCGCCCAAAAAACTGCCCAGCGGCGCGGCGATCACTAACGCGATGGAAACCGCGCCAAAAATCACCGACAGCGCTTTCGGCACGGTACGCGCGGGAACCAGTCGCATGGTCAGCGACGCCGACATCGCCCAGAATCCGCCCAGCGCCAACCCAAGACAGGCGCGGCCCAGCAATAGCAGCGTAAAGCTGTTGGCAAAGGAGACCATCAGACAAGAAGCCGTCAGCAAAACGGCGAACAGAATAACGATATAACGCCTGTCGGTCGCCTGAATAATCTGGGTAATGAACAGGCTGGAAAACATCGCGACAAATGCCGTAACGGTGACCGACTGACCGGCGACGCCCTCGGAGATCCCCAGATCCTGCGCCATCGGCGTCAACAGACTAACGGGCAAAAACTCAACGGTAATCAGGCAGGCGACACAAAACGCTACGGCAAAAACGGCTGACCAATTAGGCCTGGCAACCCCATCAGCGCGGAATTTTTCTGCGATATTTTCATTCATTGTGGTTACCTGCGTCGTTTTAGTGCGGAAAATCCACGCAGTGTAACATTACAAAATGTGATCTGATTAACGTTTTAGCAACTGACATTGTTGCGCTGCATTTTGCGAGGCTGGTCGAGCGTTGAGAATTATCTTCTCTCGCTGCGTGCAAAACCAAAAGGTAAGACATAGTGTATCACCTGGTGCTATACTTTAGATTACAGGATGTCAACCTGATGCGAATCTTCAAAACCAGGTGGTTTAACAGAGAAGCGAAGTCCCACACGATAAAAGATGACGAGTTAAGCGAGGCCATCAACGCCGTACTGCAAGGAAAAGCAGATAATCTTGGCGGCGGAGTTTATAAAAAACGTCTCAATCAAAATCGCGATCGCGCAATCGTGTTGGCAAAGGGAGGCGAGCATTGGTTTTACACCTTCCTGTATGCCAAACAGGATATGGCCAACATTAGCTATCGTGAACTCGCGGGTTTCCGTGAGTTAGCAAAACACTATGCTTGCCTGACCGAAGATCAGATAACGGCACTCATTAATAACAAAGAACTGGTAGAGGTGCGCCATGTCAGCAAAAACTAAATTCAAAAGCCCTGCCTTTGAAGCGATTCATAGCGCGGCATCTGGATTATTTAGCGTGGATGCCATTCCCCAGGAGACAATGCGCAGTTTTGACACGGCCTGCTTAAGCAGCATCAAAGACCTGCAGCCACTTGAAATAAAAGCGTTACGAGAAGAACTCAACGTTAGCCAGCCGGTTTTCGCTCGGTACCTGAATACCAGCGTATCAACGGTTCAAAAGTGGGAAAGCGGCGCCAAGCGTCCCAGCGGGATGTCACTGAAACTACTTAATGTTGTCCAAAAACACGGGCTAAAGGTGCTGGTATGAGGGTTTTACCGATGGTCTGTTAAGGCTATTCATACGATAATGAGTGCAGGAAGCCTCTACAACTTCCTGCGCTGTTTGACGGGAATTGCACTATACTGACTCACCAAAGCCATCAGCAAATGCAGATTTTAATTCATCCATAAAAGCCAGTTCATCCTGTCCATCACAAATTAAATCAATCATTGTGTTTCCCTTTACGCCAGCCCCCAAAATACTCATCATTCCTTTAATGGGAATTTCTTTGTCATTATTAACTAGCGTTAATGAAGACTGGTATTTTTTGACAATTTTCGCAAGCGTAGCGGCTGGCCGCGCATGAAGCCCCGTACTGTTCATAACGAGTACTTTTTGTCTAATCATATATTTTCCTTAAGAGACTTTGCGGAATGCTGAGTGATTTTTATTCATCATCTTAATTTTAGAATAAACATCATCCTCAACTGCCTGTTTTGCGTTCGCCATGACACGCGCCAGATTAGCCTCGTTGTTATTATTTACCCAAGCCTTACCGACAGTAGTAATAAAGGCTTTACGCAAATCACTCGCAATATTCACTTTGGCTACTTTGTAATTAACAAAGCTGCGAAGAATATCCGCGTCAATACCAGAACCTCCATGAATAACCAAAGGGACCGGACTGACAGACGCGATGCGTTGTAATAGCGGGATATCAATGCGTGGGATATCTTCAAGACCATGTACATTACCAATTGACACTGCCAGCATGTCGCACCCTGTCTCCTCAACAAAGCGCTGAACCTTCTCAGGTTCAGTTTTGCAGTCAGCCTCGCTGACATGATCATCTTCCTTACCCAGAATAGCGCCTAATTCCGCTTCGACGGGAACACCAAATGATTTACAGAAATCGACGGCTTCTCGGGTAAATGCAATATTTTCTTCGAACGGTAGCGCCGCGCCATCAATCATTACTGAGGTAAATCCGGCCCGGACAGCCTGCTTAACATCTTCCAGAGTTTTCCCATGATCCAGATGCAGGCTGACAGGAATATCCATTTTATCGGCATGTCGCTTAACTATTTCATAAATGTAATCGTAACCTGAAAGCTGTGCATTAGTAGGAGCAATTTGAATAAAATTGGGCAATCCGGAACGTTCTATTGCATTAAGAATGGAAATTGTTGTCTCCAGGTTCGTTGTATTAAATGCACCCGCAAGGACATGTTTTTCCTGAATACAATTTAGCAGGATCCTACCATTGACTAAAGGCATATTAACTCCAGATATTTATGTGAGCAGTGTAAGTAAATTATCGAACTATTGATTTATCACAGTTATTCACCAATAAGCGCCCCTTCTTGCCGCAGTTTAAATTGGTAAAATGACAGCCATTGCTGCTGATATATTTTCAACTTTGCAGAACGAACCGCGTCAGGAAAATATCGCTCAGCCACAGGAACAGTCGGGGGGACAACATTCGGACAGGCTATCAACAATGCTCCAAGGGAGACGGTTTCATCAAAAGCAATGGCCTCAATTGGACACTGGAGGATGTCAGCCTTCAACTGGAGCCAGTATGGGTTTTTCACCGCAGGGCCAATGACTTTTACTGTCCTGCCCGCCGGGATATTAAAGCACCCGTGACAGTGTGCAAACTCCATCGCCAGGCCAATAAAGACACTCTCAAGCAGAGACTCCGGAGGAAGTGAATCCGTCAGACCAAAAAGCAGGCCACGGGTGTGCCGATTTTTATTTGGCGAACCCGAGCCCCGCAAATGAGGAATAAATACCGGCACATGCTCGACAGACCAGGAAGGTTTGAGGTATTGCTCCATGGCTTTTTCCAGGCCTGTGCTTATTTCCTTATCAGTTAAACGAAAGGTTTTTTTCACCCATTCAAGCGCATAACCGCCGACAGGCAGAGAAGCGAAAAGCGTGAAAAATTCACCATCGGAGTAACAACCATTTGCCAGCTTATCCCTGCGAGCCTGCACATCAAGCGTTGGTTGTGTATTCAGCAGTAAAATACCCTCTGTCGTGCCGGTAGAATTCAGCACATCGCCCGGTTGCAGCTGTAATGCGCGGGCACCGACCATATGATCGTGCCCGGCCAGGGTAACTTTTACCTCATGAGAGAAGCCCAATTCCTCTCTAAGCGTTGCCGTCACCCATCCGGCCACTTCACCTGGCTTTATCAACGGAGCCAGTACACCGAACGGTATGCCGAGAATCCCGGCAGCATTACGAGACCAGGTACGGCGAGCAATGTCCAGACACAACGTTCTACTGGCCAGGGATATTTCCGTCTTTTTCGCACCTGTCATTCGCCACAACAACACTTCTGGTGCATGTAACCAGCAGATATCTTTTCTTTCATGCAAGGAGTAGTTATCAAGCAACCATCTCATTTTAAATGCTGAGTAATTACTGTGAGGTGGCAATCCCGTTATAGAATACAGTTCTTCAGCCTCTGCCTTGCTTAATGACGAGAGATAAGATTCACCACGTCGATCATACCAGGCCAGCATCGGGGTAAGAATGACGCCCTCCTTATCCACAAAGACACCAGACTCACCGAAACTCGCAATACTGATATTTTTTACCGGAAACGGTACTGAAGCCACCAGTTCAGCCATTACCAGTCGCAGTGCCTGCCACAGCGCTTCGATATCGAAATCTACCTCGCCTTTGTCCGACGATATTATTGGCGTCGGAAACTTGCGGACTTCCAGAACTGACACGTCATGACAGGAATAACAGCTGACTTTGCAGTTAGTTGTGCCAATGTCAATGACAAGCGCTGCGTGGTAATCAGGCATAGACCGTTCCTTTTGTCAGGCGAAAAACACCATAAATAATCAGCGCAAGCACAGGAATCAGCCCGATAGCAATAATATTTCCGTTGAATATTTCAAGCAGCCAGAAACGGAAGGGGTTACCGCCATCAAGGAAGCTTGATACCTGACCACTTGACCCCTCAGCCATTTTGAAATTGACATCCTTAGCCATACTGGTAATAAATGGCGCAATTTTGGTCGCAATCCACAAGTCGGCGACAATAACAGGAATTGCGGTTATCACAGCCCGGAAAATATTGCCACGACATGCCAGTACAATCATGGAAGCCATGACTGCCAGGTTCGCAAGGTCTCCGAGTGGCAGGACTTTATTGCCAGGAAGAAGGAATGCAATAAAGACAGAGATGGGTGTCAGAATCAGTGCTGTAGATATAATGGCTGGGTTACCTACTGCTACCGCGATATCCAGTCCGATAAAGAGATCATCACGGCCAGGATATTTGGCATTCAAATATTTCTTAATGGCTTCAGACAGAGGTAATAAACCTTCCATCAAAATTCGTACCATACGCGGAAGAATGAACATGACACCGCCAATGCTGATCCCCAGCAATAGGATATGTTTAAAGTCATACCCGGCAATGATGCCCAACAAGACCCCCAGAATAGTCCCCACCATCATAGGCTCACCGAAGATTCCCATTTTTTTCTGAACGTTTTCCGGATCAATATGAATACGGTTAACGCCAGGGATTTTGTCGATAATTTTGTCGAACAGCAATCCAATCGGAAAGAAGACGACAGATGACAGGGTCGGAAGTGAAATACCTTCCAGACCGAAGTACTTTGCCACTAATGGCGCAGACCAGTCCGCCAGTTTGAGAACCACGATCGCGGCAATAGCGGCTGCGGACAGACCCAAAACAAAACTCCCTGTGCTGTAGTAAACCAGCGTTCCAGCCAGGGCAAAGTGCCAGTAGTTCCACATGTCGACATCAACAGTACGTGTCTTATTCAGGGCCAGCATGGCGACATTAATCAGCATCGTCAGCGGAATGACAAAGGGTGCGATTGGTGAGCCCCAGGTAATTGCGGCCAATGGTGGCCAGCCTAAATCGACAACAGGAAGGCTAATACCAGTTCGCTCAACCATTGCCTGTGCAGCCGGGCCTACGTTGCTGGTAAGTATGTCAAAGATGGCATAAATTCCGACAAACCCTATTCCGACAATTAACGATGAGCGAAGTGCTTTAGCGGGTTTTACTTTGAAGAACAATGCCAGGAAAAAAAGGACCAGCGGCAATAAAACCGTTGGGCCAAATCCCAGGACATATTGCACAACGGTATAGAGAGTATGTGCTATATCATTCATATCCGACCTCTTATTCAGATGTGACCAGACCTCGCGTTAGCGCCTGGGTAATTTATCTGTTTTTTATTTATGAAATCAGGCTTGGCCTTTAAGGATTGAAACTATTTTTTCAAGAACTTTATCTTCACCTACTCCGGTAATGATTGGCAGACCACTAACAACCGGAATATCCAGTTCATAAGGAACTTTCGTTGTTGATACAACCAAAGCTGCACCATCGGTATTGTTTGGCAATGAGGCTACATTAGTTTGTGAATAATTAACATCAAGCCCATTGTCTTTACAATATTCCATTACTTTTTCTGCCACAGCCGTGGAAGTAGCAACACCCGTTGCGCAAACAAATAGTATCATTTTACTCATACTTCACCTCTTTCAGATATGCGTGTGTAAATTGACTGATAAATTTCATCATCATTCATGACCAGTAACTGCTGCATAAAATCCTCATCCTGGATCACATCCATAATCCAACCCAGTACGTTGAGCTGCTTATTGCTTTCACCTAAAGCAAGCATAAACACCACCCTGACAGGTACGGGATCTGGTTCCCCGCCCATATCTTCGAAATTGACGGGTTCTGCCAGTATTCCAACGCTAATGGCGTTTTGGCGAACATACCTGTGATCAGTATGTGGAATAGCGACACCTACAGGCTCAACCGGTAGACCCGTTGGAAAATTCTGTTCTCGCGTAATGACGTGATCGGCAAAATCAGATACAACCATACCATCGTTAATTAACGGACTGGCAAGAGCCTTGATTATGTCATTCTGACTCACCTCTTTAGGGAGGTGGCGAACATAATGACGGCGAAAATGAATATCCTGCATAGATTCCTCTTTGCTAGTTAGGCATCCAGGCGCTGTAAAATAGTGCCAAGATAATATTTATTACCTTTTAACCAGACGTTACCAAAATCAATGGCCAATCCACTAGAGAAAAATACCAACTGTTCCAAATGCAAAACAGGTGCGTCTTCACCAATATCAAGATAATGGCCTCGCTCATTACCAATTAATTTGGCTGCGTAACGGCTTTCAGAAAAACTTATTTTCTTATCAGATAATCTTTCTATTGCTGAAAATAAATTCTCCCTGGTAAAATCTACATCAATAATACCGGGGCAGAGATCAATGTTGATACGATTTTCAATCAACATGACTTTTTCATCGCCAATACAACGAAGGCGTTTAAGAAATAAAACATCTTGTCCCGGTTTGATACTCAGTTTCTCTGCTACAAAGCGGTTAGCGGGTTCCAGTCGGGAGGTTATGACGCTGGTTGTGAAGTTTATCTTCTGGCTGGCTAAGGCTTCAGCAAAGGAGAGCAAACCTTCACCCAGTGGGTAAGCAACATTTTCCTTCTTTACGAAAGTTCCTTTACCCTGCACTTGCACAAGAACACCTTCCCGGACAAGTTGGTCAACCGCTTTTTTAACGGTACCGCGACTCACCTCCAGCATATCCATGATTTGAAACTCTGAAGGTATCCGGTCATCCTCAACTAATTCTCCGCTATAAATACTTTCCCTTATCCACTCCACAACCTGTTGATACAGTGGGATGTGTGAACTTTTACTCAATGTTTTCATGGGGCGCGCCTAAACATTTAGAGTTGTCTATAGACAATCATGTACAACTTCGAGTTTATGATAAGAAATTTTGAGACAGGAGGTATGGCAAGGAGTCACAGTTTTAGTGTTCAAAACAAGATCACATTTCCGTGATATATGTCACGGAAATGATGAGCTATAAGTCTCTGATGTTTTGGCGTCGTTAGCGATTATTCGGTGCGTTACTTCTGTGGTTCACCCTTAGCAAATACGATGGCGGCTACGCTTTATTTGGCTAACGATGAATCGCGCCATCCGGCCGTTAATCGTGGCTCGCCGCCCCTGCCAGCCTCATTCATCTCGTCTTTTGTTAACGAGATAGTGAAGAGTATCAATGCAGCCAGTGGACACCCTCTTCCGGCTGAAAAAAGGCGTTATAGCGCAGTTGAAACGCGTTGATCTCCTGCATATCAGGTTCCATTTCGCGCAAAAAACCCAGCGCCAGCCGTACCTGTGTATCGGTGATCGGCGCAGCTAAACGCGCTTTTTGCAGCAACCGATGCCACCGCTGCAAATTCTGATCGCCGCCATCGACAATCACCATTTGCCAGATCAGTAACACCTGAGCAGCATTTTGCAAATGCGACTCATCAGGGCGATGCAGATACTGTAAAAACTCACCGCCCGCCGTTTTACCCATCTGATCAATCATCGATTCTATCGGCACTACATCAATATTCAGACGTTCGCTCAGGCGGCGAATCGCCCGGCGAGTATCCGATGTCAGCACCCGAAAACCCACAATAAACACCACCACAAACGTGGCCAGAATCAACCAAATCATGCGCACATCCGTCACCAAACAGGATGCCCATCATAACGGTAAATTTATAACTGTCGACGTTCTGGCCTGTCAGGATGTGATTTATTAACGCCTGTCTTCATTTACGCCAGACGCCGGATGTCCTGTCTGACGAACGCAAGGCATAAAAAAGCCCGGCGTTAAGCCGGGCAAAACGTTACCAAATGCACACATTTAAGCGATATTGACTTGCTGAATTTTTTTCTCACGGCGGATTTTGCGCTCTTCCATCACGGCGACCATCGCCATCAGGCAGATACAGCCGATCGCGGCGGCGTCCAGCGCGGCGAAGGTGCCCGCCCAGCCGGTCAGACCAAAAACGGGGGTACCGTCGGCAATCATGCCCAGACCCAGCTTGGCAAAGCTATCGCCGATAAGATAAGCGAAGGTTCCCTTGATACCGTCCGCAGCGCCGATGGCTTTTTTCGGTACGAAACCGACTGCCGCCACGCCAATTAATAGCTGCGGCCCAAACACCAGGAAACCGAGCGCGAACAGCGAGGCCAGATAGACATACTGGTTGCTGGCGTGCTGGTAGACGCCGAGGGTGGCGATGATTAACGCCAGCGCCACACAGGCTACCAGCGCACGACGACCGTTCGCCAGGTCAGAGAGCCAGCCCCACAGCAACGTGCCGACCAGCGCGCCCACTTCGAACAGGGTAAAGCCCTGAATCGCCACCTCTTTAGAAAGTTTCAGTTCCTGGAAGGCGTAGACGGTTGACCACTGGTCGATACCAATACGCACCACATACAGGAAGATATTGGAGAAGCACAGCAGCCAGATCACTTTGTTTTTCAATACATATTCAACAAAGATCTGCCACTTGGTCATTTCGTTTTCTTCAGTATCTTTATCCTCTTCGCTGATCTCTTCGCCGAACAGTTCTTCAGCTTTACCCAGACCGTAAGACTCCGGGGAGTCGCTGCCAAAACGCAGACCGATAAAGCCAACAATCAGCGCGATAATCGACGGGAAGATAAACATGCCGATGACGTGACCGTCGAACAGGTAGTTGGCGCCGAACAGCGCCACGCCTGCCGCGCCCGCGCCGCCGAGGTTGTGGGAGATATTCCAGAAGCCGAGAAAGGTGCCGCGTTTACGACGCGGAGTCCATTTGGTGATGGTCGAGTAGCTGCACGATCCGCCGGTACTCTGGAAGAAACCGCTCAGGGCATAGAAAGCGATCATCAGAAACAGACTGGTTGACCCCGCGCCCATACTGGCGCTGAAGCCGAGCATACAGATAGCGGAGAGGATCAACATAAACGGTAGAAACTGCTTGGTATTTTTACCGTCAGCGTAGTAGGAAACCAGCGTTTTCCCCACGCCGTAGGTGATCGAAAAGCCCAGGCCAATCATCCCCAGCTCGGTCATGCTCAACCCGTAGGTAGAGATCATGTCGTTCTGCGCGATGTTAAAGTTTTTGCGGATCAGGTACATGGTCAGGTAGCCGATAAAAACCACCAGATAGGACTGCATGAACGGCTTGAACCACATTTTACGCCGCACATCGAGCGGCAGATCCAGGGTCGGCTTGCGCACCTGGTTTAAGAAGGCCAGCATGGATTACTCCTGAGCTAATTTTTATACCTGCGAATGGCAGGCATTGTAAAAATCCACAGGAAAAGTGGCCTGCGACAGCGTCCAGGCAAAACCGGGAAAATTTCTTAGTTTTGCCCCATTCAGCGCAAAAAGGTGAGGTGCATCACGCTTCGCTGGTCTCGCGTGGGGCCTGGGCGTTCAGAAATGGCAGCAGCAATAGCGCGGAGATCCCCGCCGCGATGGCGATGACCGCAAAAAAACCGGTCCAGTGCCAGATCTCCAGCACTTTCGCTAACGGCCAGCCGGAAAGCGACGCGCCGAGATAGGCGAACAGGCCGACAAAGCCGGTGGCCGCGCCCGCCGCCTCTTTATGCGAGCACTCCGCCGCCGCCATGCCAATGAGCATCTGCGGGCCGAAGACAAAGAAACCGGTGGTGAAGAAACAGGCCGCCTGCATGACGTAGCTGGCGAACGGCATCAGCCACAGCGAACCCACAGAGAGCAGAATCCCGGCAGCGAAGATTAAATTCATCGGTCCGCGGTTACCGTTGAAGAGTTTGTCCGAGCCCCAGCCCGCCACCAGCGCGCCGATAAATCCACCCAGTTCAAACATCGATACTGCCGTGTTGGCCGTGACCAAATCCACGCCCAGCGTCTCGGACATATACAGGTTGCCCCAGTCATTGATCGCCGCGCGCACCACGTACACTAAGACGTAACACAGCGAAAGCAGCCAGATATAGGGATTCAACAGCACATATTTAGCGAGGATTTCTTTGCGGCTTAGCCCTGCGCCCTCTTGCTGTTGGGCTACCTCCAGCGCATCGTGCCGCCAGTCGCCTACCGGCGGTAAACCAATCGCCTGCGGACGGTCGCGCAGCCGCCAGCAGAGGACCATGCCCACCCCGATGGCAAGCAATCCGGCCACCATCATTCCGACGCGCCAGCCATAATGCAGGGCGACAGCGGCCATAACGAGAGGGATCAGCGCCCCGCCGACATTATGCGCGGTGTTCCATAACGCCCACCAGCCGCCGCGCTCGGTACGCGAGTACCAGGCAGTCAGCAAACGGGCGCAAACCGGCGATCCAAACCCCTGGAAAAAGGCGTTCAGCGCCCATAGCAGCGCAAAGGCCCACAGCGAGGTCGAGAAGCCGAACAGAATATTCACTATGCCGGTCGCAATCAGCCCGATACCCATAAAATAGCGAGCGTTAGAGCGATCGCTAACGATGCCGGAGACAAATTTCGACACCCCGTAGGTGATGTAAAACAGCGTCGCCAGCAGGCCGATATCGCTGCGGGTCAGAATGCCGCTGGCAAGGATTTCCGGCGCGGCGGCGTTAAAGCTTTTACGGGTGAAATAGAACAGCGCATAACCCAACCAAATGGTGATCAGGATGTGCCGCCGCCAGTAGCGATAGCGGGCGTCAACCTCGTGCTTATCGGTGATGAGCGGCGCGTTGGCCGGGGCTTTTAAAAACGAAAGCATTATCCTTCCTTAAACGTAACGCTGGGGCAACGAGACGCTCACCCGCGTACCGTGGGTACAAGAGATGGTTAGCGTCCCGCCGAGCGCCGACACGCGTTCGCGCATTCCGGTCAGGCCGAAGCCCTGCTGCTGAGAGCCCGGCGGCAGGCCGCTGCCGTCATCCTCAATCACCAACATCAGCCGCTCATCCTGCTGCCAGCCCTGGAGCGTCACCGCGCTGGCATTGGCATGTTTTACGATGTTATTCAGCCCTTCCTGACAGACGCGAAACAGCGTCACGCGCTGACTTTCACTCAGCGCCGTTTCGTCAATTCGCCAGTCGAGGTGACTGACAATACCGCGGCTTTCCAGCTCCATTTCGCGCAGCAGCGAACGGATGGCCTGCGCCAGCGTTAAGTCGTCTAGCTGGCGCGGGCGCAAGCGCCCCAGCAGGCGACGCACGGCGTCATACACGCCCAGCGAAAGCTGCTCGATAAGTTGCCCGCTCTGCTTCACGCCGCCGTTATCCGCCGCCAGTCGTTGCACAATGCCCGCCTGGGTACGAATCGCGGTGATGGTCTGCCCGATGTCATCGTGCAGCTCACGCGCAACATCGCGCCGCACGCTCTCTTCGGTCTCCAGAAGACGCTCCGCCAGCCGATGGTTGCGCGCCAGCTCCTTTTGCAACGACTGGTTCAGCTCGCGCAGACGCTGAATGCCCGCGCCAAGCAGTAACCCGGTCAGGCTTTGCGCCAACAGCGAAAGTAATAAATCGACGGGATGATCGTGCCAGGTCTGGCTGGCGATCAGCGCGATAGCGTTCATCAGTGTGGCAATGAGCGCGCCCTGCCAGCCATAATGCCAGGCGAGCGCGATAATCGGCAACGCCAGGCAGAACGGCGTAAAGCGCGAAAGTTCAGCAGGTAACCCCAGTTGCAGCCACAGACTGACGATAAACAGCAGCAGATACCAGATCAGATGCCGCCCGCGCCAGTTTACCGGCTGCGATACCAGCGATGGTCCCAGCGGCAGCCAGGTAGTGCTGGTGAGATAGTGCCAGAAAACCAGGCAGATGGGGGCCAGCGTCAGCCCCCCCGTGAGGGTCAGCAGTAGCGCGTTCCATGCCGCTTCCCCCTGCCCCAGCCAGGGCAGGGATTGCAGTAGCGCCGCGGCGGTGAGGGCCGCGCCCTGAAGCAATAACGTGCGCCAGTCGCGCTGATGGCGGTAACGCGAAGTCAGCGCCACGGGCAGTAGCGTCAACACACCACCGATCATCAAAAGCGGCAGATGGGCCAGCGCAACTTCCTGCGCCAACCAGTACACCAGCAGCCACTCCGCGCCCAGCAATACTGGCCAGTATCCACGCGGGCATTGCAGCATAAGTCCCAGGCGCAGGCCGAAGGGAAAGAGCAGCGCCGCCAGCTCCGGGCGCTCTACCAGATGCAGGCTGATGCTCCACAGGCAGAACCACGCGGCGGAGAAAATAAAAAAGCAGGCAACAACGGTGATTAAACGGGAAAAAAAGGTGTTCATTACCAACCATCAAACATGCGATGCGCCAGTTCAACGTCATTGCTGACGCCTAATTTTTCCAGCAGATTCGCGCGATGGACATGCACCGTTTTTGGCGACAGCCCCAGCTCGGCGGCAATCTCTTTTACCGCCATACCCTGGGCGAGTTTTTCCGCCACCTGACGCTCGCGTTTGGTCAGCGGATCTTGCCGACCCGCCGCCAGTTTCACGGCAATATCGGGGGTCAAATAGCAGCCGCCTGTCGCCACCGTATGCACCGCGGCGATCAGTTCATCCGGACTACAGCGTTTAGAGAGAAAACCGCGCGCGCCAGCGTTCAACGCCTGTTCCACCAGCGCCGGGCTATCGTGAACCGAGAGCATGATCGTCGCCATCCCTTTTGGCAGTTGGCTTAGCAGCTCCAGTCCGGAAATATCCGGCATTGAGATATCGCAGATACACACCTGTACGCCGCGCCCCGGCAAGCCTGCCAACGCTTCGCGCCCGGAACCAAATTCGGCGACCACCTGCAAATCAGGTTCCAGCCCCAGTAGCTGTGCAAAGCCGGAGCGGACGATAAGATGGTCGTCGATAAGGGCAACGGTGATCATGGGTTCATCCTGGCGCTAAGACATGCCTGATGGCGCTGCGCTTATCAGGCCTACGGGCAGGTGCCGTTGTAGGCCGGATAAGGCATTAATGCCGCCATCCGGCAAAAGCACTTACCTTAACGATAAGTGCCTGGGTGTTCAAGCCTTGAGCGGTCAGACAATGCCTGTCGTGACGGTGAACGTCCGGGTTTGCTGCGGTTCCAGTTGAAGCAAGGTTCCATTTCGCTGCGCCGCGAGAAAACCTTCAGGCCGACAGGTCGCGGGCAGGGCAAAGGCGGCAACCTGCTGATCGCCGTTATAAAGAATCCAGCGGGTCACGTAATTCAGCTCCGCGCTGGCGAAACGTGTCACGAACGTGGTGCCATCCGGGGCGATCATACTGAATTCCGGGGTATCCGTGTATCTGTCCAGTTCATCGGCGAAGAACACGATTTCCGGGTCGTAAAAGCCAGACGCGTTGAGCGTTGCCAGCGAGGCTTCACCCTGCAAAAGCCGTTGATTAAACGCCAGCCACTGCGCCGTGGGTTTGACATGCGCCGGCACCGACTCGCGTAGCGTCAGCGCGGTATCCGGGATATTCTGGCGGAACGTGGCGTTCGGCACATAGGCATAGTTCATGTGGCACATGTACTGTAGCGGCATGGCGACTGAAGCTAGGTTAGTCACTGTCATCTGAATATCAAACAGCGCGCTTGCTTTACGCATTACCACCGTAGGTTGCGCCTGATAATGATGACCGAACCCCATCACATACTCGTAGCGCCCGGTCACGCGCAGACTGTCGCCCTCTAACTCCAGCCAGGCGTCGTCCATGGCAGCGCAGGGCATCTCGCCGTGCAGCGGATGTATATCTTCCGGCGACGGGCAGCCATTCGCCAATAGTCCGGAATGGAAAGCAAAGCAACCATACGTTGCCACCACTTCCGCAGCTGGCTTCGGCTGGCGGAACATGTTGCGCATAGTCAGATCATGACCGTCAAACTGCGCGTCCCAAATCATCTGCCCCATCCAGGGCAGAATCACCAGATGACCGCGGCTGTTTTGTATTTTCAATCCTTCCACGCCGCTGGCGTAACGAAACGCCGTAACCGTAAAATCGTCATTTTCCAGCAAGATACGCGGCTGCTCGTTAAAAAGCTCCCGCCATAATGTAATACGTGTTGTCATGGTTGATCTCCTCAGGACGCGGCGACTTCAGCCAGGTTGCCGCGCACTTTGCTTTCGCGCCAGAAGTAAACGCCAACGTAAACAAAGCACAGCATGGAAACCAGGAATGAGAGCTGTAGCGAGTGGAACATGTCCGCCACATAACCCTGAATCGCAGGAACCACCGCCGCGCCGACAATCGCCATCACGATCACCGCCCCCGCCATTTCGGTATGCTCGTTATCGACGGTATCGAGCGTTCCGGCATAAATGGTCGCCCAGCAGGGGCCAAACAGAACACTGACCAGCACCGCCACGTATACCGCGCTAAAGCTGGGCGCCAGCGCCACGTAGGCCAGGAACAGCGCGCCGATCACAGAGTAAAGGATCAGGACTTTTTCCGGGTTGAAGCGTGTCATCAGAATGTTGGCGATAAACTTGCCGATAAAAAAGCAGGCGAAGCTGTAGACCATAAAGGTTGAGGCATCGCGCTCATTGATATCGCCTAACTCCAGCGCCAGACGGATAGTGAACGACCAGACCGCCACCTGCATTCCCACATACAGGAACTGCGCCACAATACCGCGACGGAAACGGGCATTGCTGGCGAGATAGCGTAACGTATCCAGCGCCGAGGGGCGTTTATGACTCGCGGTTTGCGCGACTTTACAGGTCGGGAAACGCGTCAGCAGGAACAGTACCATCACCACTACCAGAACCATAATCATGTACTTATAGGGTTCCAGAGTGTTTTCCAGCATCAGCACCTTGAAGTTGTGGACTTGCTCGGCATTCATGCCCGCCATCTGTTTTTCCAGGCTTTCCCCTTCGGAAAAGACCAGATATTTACCCAATAAAATGCCTGCCGCCGCGCCGATCGGATAAAAGGTCTGGCTGATATTCAGCCGCAGCGTGGCGTAGGCTTTCGGCCCGATCATCGAACTGTAGGTGTTCGCCGCCGTTTCCAGGAAACTCAGGCCAATCGCAATGGCGAAAATCGCCGCGAGGAACATAGTGTAGGTCGCCATGTGCGACGCCGGGAAAAAGAGCGTACAGCCGACAATGTATAGCGTCAGGCCGATAAGTATCGCCACTTTATAACTGGTTTTTTTAATGACCAGCGAGGCCGGAATAGCAATTAAAAAATAACCGCCATAAAAGGCGCTTTGTACTAATGCCGAAGCAAAGTTGCTCAGCGAAAATACACTTTTAAATTGCGTGATCAGAATATCATTTAACGCGGCTGCGCATCCCCATAATGGGAATAAACAGGATAACAAAATAAACTGGAACAGAGGTGTCTTATTCAGATACCCGTCGGGCATCTGAACGATGTTTTTATCGTTCATAGTGCTACCTTTAACAGTGCAGGGTGATTGTTATTCGTTCAACGAAAGATACTCATTAAATTGCTCAATGCTTGGATAAGAGGATTGGGTGCCTTTCCCGGTGACGCTGAAAGCGGCAAAGAGGACGGCTTTTTTCATGGCGGCTTCCACATCCCCGCTCTGGACATAGTAATGCGCAAAACAGCCGATAAAGGCATCGCCCGCGCCGCTGGTATCGACAGCGTTCACTCTAAACGCCGGAACATGGACTTCCTGGTCACGCGTCATCCACAGCGCGCCTTTCTCACCCATGGTGACGATAATATTGTTCAGCCCTTTATCCACCAGCGAACGTGCCGCTGCGCGAATATGGTCATAGGTATCCACTGGCATACCGGTTAATATTTCCAGCTCGGTTTCATTGGGTACAAAGAAATCGCATTTACAGGCATAAGACATATCTAATTCCCGTAATGCTGGCGCAGGGTTTAATAACACTTCAATCCCGTGTTTCTTGCCAAATTCTATTGCGTGATAAACCGTTTCAAGCTGAACTTCCAGTTGCAGAACAATAAGCTGGCATTTTTTTAAATCTTCCGCTGCGCGATCGATATCTTCCGGCGAGAGAAACTTGTTAGCGCCTTTGATGATCAGGATGCTGTTGCTGGAGTTGGCGTTGACGAAAATCGGCGCTACGCCGCTGCTGGTACACGGTACTTTTTCTACATACGTCGTATTGATCCCCCAGGATTCGAGATTACGAATGGTGTTGTCGGCAAAAATATCGTCGCCCACTTTGGTCAACATCAATACTTTTGAATTGAGCTTAGCGGCCGCCACGGCCTGGTTCGCCCCTTTTCCGCCGCAGCCGATTTTAAACGCCGGCGCTTCCAGAGTTTCCCCTTCTTTGGGCATCTGGTTGGTGTAAGTGATAAGGTCCACCATGTTAGAGCCAATAACCGCGATATCCATTTTACTCCCTCTCAGAAATCGTCACACGACAATGATATTAAAGTAACATTATCATGTTACTTCCGTATCATTTGTGACTATGATCGCGATTAGAGGATCATTTTGCCATTTACTTCGTGAACAATCCCTGGCGGAACATACGCGCATCAAATCATTTTTAGGGTTACAATTTACTGAAAATTAACTATTTATTGTTATAAAACGCGAATAAACCCACTTTTATTTCCTGACAGCCAGACGTATAGTAGTGCCACACTGTAATGTTCTCAGAAACACATAAATGTTACTGATGGAACATAACAACATGATTTGCGGAGAGGGTGAATGGAGACCAAGCAAAAAGAACGTATCCGACGCTTGATGGAGTTACTGAAAAAGACCGATCGAATCCATCTGAAAGACGCCGCGCGGATGCTGGAAGTTTCGGTGATGACCATTCGCCGCGATCTCAGCCAGGATGATGACCCTTTACCGCTGACGCTGCTCGGCGGCTATATCGTCATGGTAAATAAGCCTACGTCTTCAACCAATATGCCGCTGCCGGCGAAAAAGACGCATCATCGGGACGACCTTCCCGTTGCGATCCTGGCCGCCGGCCTGGTGCGTGAAAACGATCTGGTTTTTTTTGATAACGGTCCGGAAATGCCATTAGTTATCAGCATGATACCGGATGATATTACCTTTACCGGGATTTGCTACTCGCATCGGGTATTTATCGCGCTGAATGAAAAGCCTAATGCCACGGCGATTCTGTGCGGCGGCACCTATCGGGCCAAGAGCGATGCCTTTTATGATGCCAATAATCCTTCGGCGCTGGATTCGCTCAATCCGCGCAAAGTGTTTATTTCCGCCAGCGGCGTACATGAACATTTTGGCGTGAGCTGGTTTAACCCGGATGATCTTGCCGCCAAACGTAAAGCGATGGAGCGCGGTCTGCGCAAAATTTTGCTGGCGCGTCACGCCCTGTTTGATGAGGTCGCGCCTGCCAGCATTGGTCCGCTTTCTGCCTTTGATGTCCTGATTAGCGATCGCCCATTACCGACAGATTATGCCGTTCACTGTCGGAATGGTTCCGTCAAAGTCATCACGCCTGATTCGGAAAGTGAATAACTTACTCAAAAAAGACGGCAATTTTATTGAACATGGTGGGATCGGACTGGTTTCGTACCACCTTCGCCACGTCTTCCAGTTTATCGATCTGACTGATCATCTGTTCAAGCCGCTGATCGTCATTGACCAGAAGCCAGATGCGGCTCTGATCGCTACCCTGAATCGGTAAACAGAGAATACCCTCAACGTTGAAAGCGCGTCGGGCGAACAGCCCGCAGACGTGGGTCATCACGCCAGGATGGTTGCGAACGGTCAGCTCCAGAATAACGTTATCATGTGATTGTTTCTGCATGGCTTATTCCCCCACCATCTCTGTATTTGCCGCGCCCGGCGGCACCATCGGATACACTTTTTCTTCCGCATCAATGCGCACGTGGATCAACGCCGGTCCAGGACGACGAATGATAGCCTGCAACGCCGCCTGCGGATCGGCTTCGTTATTCAAATCACAGGTGTCCAGACCAAACCCGGCGGCAATCTGCATAAAATTGATGCTTCCCGGATAGGTTGCCGCAAAAACGCCCTGTTTATAGAACAGACTCTGTTGCTGATGTACCAGTCCCAGCGCGTCGTTATTCATCAGGATGATTTTCACATCCAACTGGTTTTCGCTGGCGGTAGCCATCTCCTGAATATTCATCATCAAACTACCGTCGCCGGAAAAACACAGCACCTTGTTGCCCGGATTCGCCAGCGCCGCGCCAATCGCCGCGGGCAGACCAAACCCCATGGTGCCCAGCCCGCCGGAAGTCAGCCACTGACGCGGACGGTTGAGCGGATAAGCCTGCGCGGTCCACATCTGATGCTGACCTACGTCAGTGGTAATAATCGCGTTGTCGTCCACACAGGCGGCGACTGCGTTAATCAGCCCATAGTGACTAAGCGGGTTATTTTCCTGGGGAATACTGCAGGGGAATTCTTGCTGCAAGTCCGCCACCAACTGATGCCATGCTTCCCGCGGCTGTGCCTCGATATGGGGAATTAACTGTGCCAGTACATCATCGACATCCGCCTGAATAGCCACATGCGGCTGCTTAATTTTGCCTAACTCGGCGCGATCGATATCCACATGGATGATTTTGGCGTTCGGACAAAACTGCTCCGTTTTGCCAATCGCCCGGTCATCAAAACGCGCGCCCAGGACAATCAGTAAATCGGCCTCTTGCAGAATAAAATTGGTACTGCGCGCGCCGTGCATCCCCAGCATTCCTAACGACAGCGGATGCGCCTTAGGCAGCATTCCCAGCGCCATTAAGGTCATTGTCGTCGGCAGTTGCGCTTTTTCCGCCAGTTCGCGCACGCGTGTCGGCGCATTGATCACGCCGCCGCCCAGATACAGCACCGGACGCTTCGCCGCGTTAATCATTGCGGCGGCCTCGCGGATACTCTCTGCGCTAAACTCCGGCGGGGGTGATTTTTCCGCCGGCGACGGCAACGCATCCAGCTCAATTGTCGCCGTCTGCACATCTTTAGGAACGTCTATCCACACCGGGCCAGGACGCCCCGACTGCGCCAGACGAAAAGCATCGCTCATCACCTGAGGCAGCTCGTTGATATTTCTGACCAGATAGTTGTGCTTGGTGATGGGGATAGAGATACCGTAGGTATCCACTTCCTGAAACGCGTCAGTACCGATCATGGACGCCGGAACCTGCCCGGTAATGCAGATTAACGGAATGGAATCCAGGCGCGCATCGGCAATGGCCGTGACCAGATTGGTCGCGCCCGGCCCGCTACAGGCCATACAAACAGCAGGTTTACCCTCCGTCCGCGCCATCCCCTGCGCAATAAACCCCGCGCCTTGTTCGTGGCGCGCCAGAATATGACGGATTTGCGTGCTTTGGCTTAACGCGTCGTAAACGGGGAGGATCGAACCGCCGGGAATGCCGGTGACGATACGAATCCCCTGGCGCTCCAGAAAATGAACAATAAATTCCGCGCCCGTAAAGCGCTGAGGTGTAGATGTTGTGCCCGAACTTGCCATGCTCCATTCCTTTTATTCTGAGCCGACGTTCCGGGAAGGTGTCTTAAACAAAAAACCCCGCCCGGTTTGCGCCGGCGGGGTTTTGGAATCGTGTGTGTTCCGGACCCTACGGCGCATTGCCGACGACCACCACCACACGCACGACGACCACTGCGCGAGATGGCGCAGTTGTTAGTAGGGTCGCGTTCAGCATGGAAGGGTTCATTAGGGGCCTTGTCTGTTTGTTATTAACACGTTTTATACAAGCACAGCGCTTTCAGCATGACAACGGAAAAATTTTCATCTGCACAAAAATGCTTCAGCGATCACATTTTTCTACGAATTTACACGCTTTGAGTATAGGCGTGATAAGCGTAGCGCCCTCCGGTAATCGCCGGGATTGATGATCACGCGTTTCACAATGCCGGAAAACAAAAAACCTCGCCGAAGCGAGGTTCTTACAGCGTAATGCGGGTGGTAGCCGCGAAGCACACTGTGTTATGTCAACAGCAGAAGTATACGCGTTCTGTGCAGAACGCGCAATTTCGGCGCGAATTTTGATGAATTTGAGTATGGATCAGAAGCTCCGTTCTGTCTATAAATTACTGTTAATTTATACAGTACTTAACTATAATGTCTTTGACACAATGTGTTATGCGGGGGCCGCATCGTAAACCGGCGCAACGAAGTCCTGGCTGAAACGGGTGGTGCCGTCAGCGCCTTAACCCCCTCGTGAGCACACTGTGTTATGTCAACACGCACACTATTCCTCGCAAAAGGGATCGCGTGCGCAACAGCTGGCAACAGGCAGCGGAAAGGTACGTCGGCTGGCAGTGCTCCTTAACCACAGGAGACGCGTATGAGCGTAGTGGATATCACCATTCTTATCCTGAAACTCATTGTTGCAGCACTGCAACTGCTTGATGCTGTTCTGAAATACCTTAAGTAATTCAGATTCAAGCCGCACCGAAGGGGAGCGGGCAACCGCTCCCCTTTCACCTTATCCGCTGGTCTTTCGCTTCCCGGGTATGTTACGTTTTTATGACATCTTCAACGACGCCTGACGCTATGACCCTTTCCGTTTTCTGCATTTTGCTGTTCGCCGCGCTGCTACATGCCAGCTGGAACGCCATTGTCAAAGCGGGAAACGATAAGCTCTACGCCGCGATCGGCGTCAGCGGTTCCGCGGCGGTCATGGCATTGATCCTTTTGCCCTTCTCGCCGCAGCCAGCTCACGCCAGTATCCCTTTTTTAGCGGCCTCTACCGCGCTCCAGGTGGTGTATACCGTCCTGGTGGCGAAAACCTATCAGATCTCGGACATGAGCCAGACCTATCCTCTTATGCGCGGCACCGCGCCGCTGCTGGTGGCGCTCATTAGCGTTCTGTTTCTTGGCGACAGCCTGTCGTCGCTAGCCTGGGTCGGCATCGCAGTGATCTGCATGGCGATACTTGGGATGGCCTGTAATGGCCGCGCCAGCTCTCAACGTGGTGTCGTGCTGGCATTAACTAACGCCTGTTTTATTGCCGGATATACGCTGGTGGACGGGACCGGCGTAAGACTCTCCGAAACGGCGCTGGGCTATACGCTATGGTCATTTTTTCTCAACGGCGCCTGCCTGTTAACCTGGGCGATGATTGCGCGGCGGCGGGAAGCGTCGCGTTATCTGGCGCAACAGTGGAAAAAAGGCATTTTTGGCGGGATTGGCACTATGGGATCTTATGGGCTGGCGCTATGGGCCATGACCCAGGCGCCGCTGGCGGTGGTCGCCGCGCTGCGTGAGACGTCGATTTTATTCGGCGCGCTGATAGCCTGGCTGCTGCTTAAAGAGAAAGTGGCCGGGCTACGTCTGGTGGCGGCTGGCGGGATTGCCCTCGGGGCGATTTTACTCCGTCTGTCATAATTGCCCAATAACAGCCGCAGACGTAACACATTCTCGGCAACATTTGTTGCCGCTTTTGTTTACATATCCTGCCGTTCCTTCGTCTGCCATTGCTGGTCGCTGTCTGGCCTTCTTTTTCTGGTGTGATAGATTCCTCTCGCATTTATGGGAATGCGCAGCAAGTTATTCTTATTTTTTCTTTTTTTGAAAAGTAATCAGCGAAATGAAAAGGCAGAGAAACGTCAATTTGTTGTTGATGTTGGTGTTACTAGTGGCCGTAGGGCAGATGGCGCAAACCATTTATATTCCCGCCATCGCCGATATGGCACAAGCGCTAAACGTCCGGGAAGGCGCCGTCCAGAGCGTAATGGCTGCTTACCTCCTGACCTACGGCGTCTCGCAACTGTTTTACGGCCCGCTTTCCGACCGGGTTGGGCGCCGCCCGGTAATCCTCGTCGGCATGTCTATTTTTATGGTAGCGACTCTGTTCGCCATGACCACGCATAGTTTGACGGTGTTGATTGCCGCCAGCGCCATGCAAGGGATGGGAACCGGCGTTGGCGGAGTAATGGCGAGAACGCTCCCGCGCGATCTGTATGAAGGAACGCAACTTCGTCACGCCAATAGCCTGTTAAATATGGGGATTCTGGTCAGCCCGCTGTTAGCGCCGCTGATTGGCGGTCTGCTGGACACCCTGTGGAACTGGCGCGCGTGTTACGCTTTCCTGCTGGTGCTTTGCGCTGGCGTCACCTTCAGCATGGCGCGCTGGATGCCGGAAACCCGCCCCGCCGGCGCGCCGCGCACACGGCTGATCGCCAGCTATAAAACGCTGTTTGGCAACGGCGCATTTAACTGTTATCTGCTGATGCTAATCGGCGGGCTGGCTGGCATTGCGGTCTTTGAAGCCTGTTCCGGCGTGCTGATGGGGGCAGTATTAGGTCTCAGCAGTATGGTGGTAAGCATTCTGTTTATTCTGCCGATTCCGGCGGCGTTCTTCGGCGCCTGGTTTGCCGGACGCCCGAATAAACGCTTCTCAACCCTGATGTGGCAGTCAGTTATTTGCTGTCTGCTGGCAGGCCTTATGATGTGGATTCCCGGCTGGTTTGGCGTGATGAACGTCTGGACGCTACTCATCCCCGCTGCACTGTTTTTCTTCGGCGCCGGGATGTTATTTCCACTGGCCACCAGCGGCGCGATGGAGCCGTTTCCGTTCCTTGCAGGCACCGCTGGCGCGCTGGTCGGCGGGCTGCAAAATATTGGTTCCGGCGTACTGGCGTGGCTTTCGGCAATGTTGCCGCAAACCGGTCAGGGCAGTCTGGGACTGTTGATGACCCTTATGGGATTACTGATCCTGGCGTGCTGGCTGCCGCTGGCGTCACGGATATCGCATCAGGGACAGACGGTTTAACGTTCCCCTCGCCCGGCTTTTTGCCGGGCGTTTCACATTCCGGCGCGATCATCGCATTGAGCAGGGACTCTTGCGCCGGACGCCACGCTCCTTCTTCGCCGTCATAAAACTGTGTGTCCGCGTTTATCGCATACGGAATATGCGCTTTTTTCAGCTCGCAGGCCATAAAACGGGCAAACGCGAACTGTGAAGCGACCGGCGTCATTTTTATCGACTCTCCCGGCGCCCATCCGCCCACCCAGCTTGCATGGCCGGTCTTATGCTGCCAGCGAACTGCAGCGTTAATCCGTGCCCGAATCGCCGCTTTTTCCGCCGCCGTGCCTGACGTCCACGGATATTTACCGCCGCTTTTCAGGGGTCCCCACGGGAAGATGTGCCACTCCGCCAGTACATAGTTCTGGCTTTGCGCCGGCAGTTTAAGCGCCGACAAATCCTCCGGCGCGGCGCGCATTCGGGGGGCAACGAAAATCATCCGCTGTGGGTCAATGGCGTGAATCAGGCGGATGGTTTTGTCATATACGCGATTCAGCGACGCCATATTATGATTGAGTTTGTCGGCAGGCTCATAAATGAGATCGAACCCCAGAAGCGGGGATGTCTGACCAAAATAGCGCGCGACCACGCTCCACCAGTTGATCAGCTCCTTTTCATGGCTGGCGCTGGGATCGGTTTTATACGCATCCGCCTGATAGGCAATAATGGGTATGACACCATAGTATTCGCAGGCTTCTACCAGCTTACGCAAATGAATGAGGCGCGCTTCCGTCGGCGCGCCTGCCACACGAATACGGACATGCGTTAACCCTTTTGCCTTAAAATCCCGCACGACCAGCGGATCAAACTCGCGAATACCCCGTTCCGTTCGCGCCCAGTCAACATCCATCCCAACGCCAAGCTGCTGCGCATAGCGCGCCGCCGTCAAAGGCATCGGTTTCGCATAGACGACCGCGCTGGTCAGCATGAGAGAGGCAATAAGCGGTTTAAACACGACGCCCCCTAAAATTTTTACCACGGTGATAGCACGTATTTAGCATATTCACTCCCGGCAGGTGTAGCGGCAAAGCGTAATAAATCTTCACACCTGTTCCTGCAACCAGCGAATAAATGCCTCGATTTTCGGCCACTGCCTGCCAGGCAGAGTGGTGACATAATAATGCTGATGACATTTCAGCCTCATGTCACCAAAAGGCGCAATCAGTTCGCCGCTGTCGAGACGCTTTTGCACCAGCCGTTTACGCCCCATCGCCACGCCAATGTGGTTCATCGCGGCAATCACCGCTAAATCAGAACGATCGAAGCCAATGCCGGATGAATCCGGCAAATTTACCGCAAAATGCTGCGCCCAACTGTGCCACTCATCGGTGCCCGAATCGTTACTCCACGCCTGTCTGTCGTGTAAGAGCGTACAGTGCCGCAGGTTATTCAGGTTGTCCTGCAAGGCGAAACGATGGGCGTAATCCGGGCTGCAAACGGGCAAAATCGCCTCATCCATTAAAAAATGGTGCGTGAGCTGCGCCGACGGCGCATCGTCAAAATAGATAGCCAGGTCAATGCCGGCACGCTGTAGGTTAACGTTATCGTTGCCGGTCAGCATAGTGAGAGAAATTGACGGATAGCGACGGGTAAAGTCCCCCAGCGCGGGCACCAGCCAGCACTGGGCGATAGAGGGACGTGAATACACGGTCAACGTGCCGGACAGTTCCTGATTTTTGATATCGAGGATTTCCTGATTCAACGTATCCAGCGACGATTTCAGCGCCCAGAATACCCGTTTGCCTTCATGGGTAAGCTCCACTTTACGGTGAGAGCGGACAAATAGCTGGATTCCCAACTCGGCTTCCAGTTGATTGATACGATGGCTTACCGCACTGGGGCTTAACGACAGCTCATCTGCCGCCAGAGCAAAGGACTGGTGTCTGGCCGCGACTTCAAAAGTATAGAGTTTGGATAACTGCCAGCCGTTGAGTAAGCGGTTTCGGGTATCGCGAAGGGGTTCCATGGCAACCTCAGTCATCTTTTAATTTCCCGAAGTGTAAAAAAACACGCTGAAAAAATCCGCACATAGATGAAGCAAAATGAACCATATCGCAAAATAAAGGCAATATTAGATGGAAATCACATAGTTGATTCAATTTACATCATGTGAATGGCAAATTATATCGTTTGTCAGGAGGTGCTGTTTTTCTGTCCAATAAGAACAGATTAATCACAGGGTAGGTGAGATATGCACGCTCAAATCTGGGTAGTGAGCACGCTGCTGATCAGCATCGTGTTAATCGTATTGACCATCGTGAAGTTTAAATTCCACCCCTTCCTGGCGTTACTGCTCGCCAGTTTCTTTGTCGGCGCGATGATGGGCATGGGGCCGCTGGAGATGGTCACGGCGATAGAAAACGGAATAGGCGGTACGCTCGGTTTTCTGGCCGCCGTTATCGGTCTTGGCACCATCCTCGGCAAAATGATGGAGGTTTCCGGCGCGGCGGAACGCATCGGGCTTACGCTCCAGCGCTGCCGCTGGCTCTCAGCTGACGTGATCATGGTACTGGTAGGGCTGATTTGCGGAATCACGTTGTTCGTGGAAGTGGGCGTCGTGTTGCTCATCCCACTGGCGTTTTCTATCGCTAAAAAGACCCATACCTCGCTGCTGAAGCTGGCCATTCCGCTGTGTACCGCGCTGATGGCCGTCCATTGCGTGGTACCGCCGCATCCGGCTGCGCTGTTTGTCGCAAATAAACTGGGGGCGGATATCGGCTCGGTGATTGTCTACGGTCTGCTGGTCGGACTGATGGCCTCATTGGTCGGCGGCCCGCTGTTCTTAAAGTTTCTGGGTAATCGTCTGCCGTTCAAGCCCGTACCGACAGAGTTTGCGGATCTTGAAGTGCGCGCCGAAAACACCCTGCCATCGCTGGGCGCAACGCTGTTTACCGTTCTGTTGCCGATTGGCCTGATGCTGGTGAAAACCGTCGCTGAACTGAATATGGCGAAAGACGGCACGTTGTATACGCTGCTGGAGTTTATCGGTAATCCGATCACCGCGATGTTTATCGCTGTCTTTGTAGCGTATTACATACTCGGTCTGCGCCAGCATATGGGTATGAGCACGCTACTTACCCACACCGAAAACGGCTTTGGCGCCATTGCGAACATCCTGCTGATTATCGGCGCGGGCGGCGCGTTCAACGCCATTCTCAAAAGTAGCGGGCTGGCGGACACGCTGGCGGTGATCCTCTCAAATATGCATATGCACCCGATTCTGCTGGCATGGCTGGTAGCGCTGATTCTGCACGCGGCGGTCGGCTCTGCGACGGTGGCGATGATGGGCGCCACCGCGATTGTTGCGCCCATGCTGCCGCTCTATCCTGACGTCAGCCCGGAGATCATTGCGAT
Source organism: Salmonella sp. SAL04157 (assembly GCF_046551635.1). Classification (NCBI taxonomy): domain Bacteria; kingdom Pseudomonadati; phylum Pseudomonadota; class Gammaproteobacteria; order Enterobacterales; family Enterobacteriaceae; genus Salmonella; species Salmonella sp. SAL04157. Next base: position 8,240 of record NZ_JBGDVS010000005.1, on the reverse strand, counting down.
TGCCATTGGTTCCGGCGCCATTGGCTGCACGATCGTGACCGATTCCCTGTTCTGGCTGGTCAAGCAGTATTGCGGCGCTACGCTGAATGAAACGTTTAAATACTATACGACGGCCACGTTTATCGCATCTGTCGTTGCACTGGCTGGCACATTCCTGCTTTCCTTTATCATCTGATCGTAAAGAGACGTACTATGGAAAACATACAAAAGCTCATCGCCCGGTATCCTTTGGTCCAGGATCTGGTCGCCCTCAAAGAAACCACCTGGTTTAACCCGGGCACCACCTCTCTTGCACAAGGTCTACCGTATGTCGGCCTGACGGAGCAGGACGTAAACGCCGCCCATGACCGTCTGGCGCGCTTTGCGCCGTATCTGGCGAAAGCGTTTCCGCAAACCGCCGCCGCTGGCGGCATGATCGAATCTGACGTGGTCGCTATTCCGGCCATGCAAAAGCGGCTGGAAAAAGAGTATGGGCAAACGATCGACGGTGAAATGCTGTTAAAAAAAGACAGCCACCTGGCAATCTCTGGTTCCATTAAAGCGCGCGGCGGCATCTACGAGGTGCTAACGCACGCGGAAAAACTGGCGCTGGAGGCGGGTCTGTTAACCACCGACGATGACTATAGCGTGTTGCTTTCGCCGGAATTTAAACAATTCTTCAGCCAGTACAGTATCGCCGTCGGTTCAACCGGCAATCTGGGGCTATCGATCGGTATCATGAGCGCCTGCATCGGTTTTAAAGTGACGGTACATATGTCTGCCGACGCCCGCGCCTGGAAAAAAGCGAAGCTGCGTAGCCACGGCGTGACGGTCGTGGAATACGAAGATGATTACGGCGTGGCGGTTGAGCAGGGTCGTAAAGCAGCGCAATCCGATCCAAACTGTTTCTTTATCGACGATGAAAACTCCCGCACGCTATTTCTGGGCTATGCGGTAGCGGGTCAGCGTCTGAAAGCGCAATTCGCGCAACAGGGACGCGTCGTTGACGCCAGCCACCCACTGTTTGTTTATCTACCGTGCGGCGTTGGCGGCGGCCCTGGCGGCGTCGCCTTTGGCCTGAAACTGGCATTTGGCGACAACGTCCACTGTTTCTTTGCCGAACCGACCCATTCACCCTGCATGTTACTCGGCGTTTATACCGGTCTGCACGATGCCATCTCAGTACAAGATATCGGTATTGATAACCTGACGGCGGCTGACGGCCTGGCGGTAGGTCGCGCTTCAGGCTTTGTTGGTCGGGCAATGGAGCGTCTGCTTGACGGCCTCTATACCTTAGACGATCAAACAATGTATGACATGCTGGGCTGGCTGGCGCAGGAGGAAGGAATTCGACTGGAGCCATCAGCTCTGGCAGGGATGGCCGGGCCACAGCGCATTTGCGCCGCCACCGAGTATCAGCAAAGGCATGGATTCAGTCAGACGCAGCTCGGCAACGCGACGCATCTGGTATGGGCAACCGGGGGCGGCATGGTGCCGGAGGATGAAATGGAACAATACCTGGCAAAAGGACGCTAATACTCGCTCAGTGCCGGAAAGACGGCAGCGCCATCCGGCACGCCATCGCCTGATGGCGCTACGCTTATCAGGCTTACGACGCTAACGCAGCATCGCCATCAACTCCTCCGGCGAGCGATGCTGTTTCAGTAAATCCCGCATCACCCGCATATGCGGCGAGGAGTAGTTAAAAAAGGTCTGGTAGCCCTCGCAAAGCCGGTTTTTCCCCTGGCTATCCCGATGCTCAGGGCATCCGCCGCCGCAAAATCGTAATAAAGAGCACTTCTGACATTCAGCGCTTAGCGGCGCCTTGTCCGGCGCTTCAGCGCCATTCCTGCCGCCGCACCACTGCTGTAGCGTCTCATCAAAAAGGCGAACCGAGATACGCTGAATATCTTCACGTACCCAAATATCAAATACGCTATTTAAAAACCGCCCCCAGTCTGCTGAACACAATGAATCCTCGGTCAACATTCCGTTCCGGTCATGTTCCAACAATGGGATAAAATGGACATTGCGAATGCCGAGCCGTTGTAAGTTACGGTACAGTTGCTGAGGGCGCTGGCTATTCTGGCGATTTACGACGACCTGAATCTGGTCATCACTCACGACAATGTCCTGACGTCCTGTCATATAAAGTTCCCGATAAATGCAATAAGTTGGCGAATATGGGTAACAGCAAACAGGATTGCGAGCGACAACACCGCGAGGGAGATCAAAAATTTGTCACGCACGACATGAGTTTCGGAAAAATCGCTATGCGCGACATCCATCAAATTACGACTCAGGGTATAACGCCAAAGAATCACCGCCACTATCGCCAGAACGCTGATCGACACCCAGAACAAGAACCCCGCCTGATGCCAGTGGTGCCTGACGGCTAACGCCATTAACGCCCCGTATCCCAGCAGCGTGCGAAACCAGGCCAGCGACGTACGCTCCGGTTGCAGTCCCGGATCGTTCTGCCGACGGGCTTTACGACTATCCGGCATACAGTACCAGCCCCATCACTATCACCGCGACAATCATCAAAATAACGCTGATGATCAACAGGCTGTGGGTATAGGGCAAATCCTCTTTCAGACGCATCGCTTTTTCATTACGTAACCAGCGTAGATAGCCATAAATCGCCAGGCCGCCCGCAAACAGACACAACAGTAGCGCCAGCAGTTCACGGATCACCGGCGTGGCAAAATCCGGGGCGAGCTGATCAAGACCGACGCCTGCCGCCAGAAATCCCAGCGAGGTGCGAATCCACGCCAGAAAGGTACGCTCATTTGCCAGCGAGAAGCGATAATCCGGCGCTTCTCCGAGGCGGGAAATCTTCATGACGACTCCTTTTACGTTCTTATGTATTCCCGTTCGTTTTCAGAATACCACTCACGTTGTTGCTGATATGCTTCACATTATCCCGCAGCAAGGGAATCTTATTGCAAAATAACTGTAGTTCACTGGTGATGTGTTTCGGCGCAACCGCGCTCATTGCCGCTATTTTTCATTTCAGTTGCGACCTTTTTCAACGCCACCGCCAGGAAAGGCATTATTGCCGAATTAAAAGCTGAAAAACCACCCGTCGCGACGAAAAAAAAGGCGAAGAAGATTGATAACTAACTGAAACAAATTGGAATTATGCTCGTTGCCATTACGCTGATTAGCGCGTTCATTGAGGAAAGAGATAAGAAGAAGAGCAGAAGTGTGACCGGTGCGGCGCGCGTTATCCAGCCTGGATTTAACACAGTGCATAGGCCGGATAAGCAACGCGCCATCAGGCGCTAACCCATTCCCCAAAAAATCACCGCCAGCAGTTGTGGCGTGATAATACGCAGGAACATCACTAACGGATAGACAGTCGCGTAAGAGAGCGCCGCCGCGCCGCTGGTGGCATGAAGATTGTTGGCAAATGCCAGCGCTGGCGGATCGGTCATCGAACCGGCCAGCATCCCGCACAGCGTCAGATAGTTCATTTTGGCAAAAATCCGCGCCAGCAAACCGACGGTAATCAGCGGAATAGCGGTGATGAAAATACCATAGCCAATCCAGCTTAATCCTTCGCCCTGCGTCAGCGTATCGACAAAATCGCCGCCGGATTTCAGCCCAACGACCGCCAGAAACAAAACGATGCCTAACTCACGCAGCGCGAGGTTGGCGCTCGGCGGCATAAACCAGTACAGCTTACCGATGCTGCCGATACGCCCCAAAATTAGCGCCATGATCAGCGGCCCGCCGGCCAGCCCCAGTTTTAACGCGACCGGGAATCCCGGCACAAACAACGGGATTGACCCAAGCAGAACCCCTAATCCGATGCCGATAAACACCGGCAGCATCTGCACCTGCTGGAGTTTTTGCTGCGCGTTGCCGACCACATTGGCTACCGCATCAATCGAGGCTGGACGCCCCACCAGATTGAGAATGTCGCCAAACTGCAGGCTGGCGTCGCTACTGGCGACCAGCTCAACGCCCGCGCGGTTAAGACGGGAGATAACCACGTCATAACGCTCTTTAAAGTGCAAATCGCGGATACGTTTGCCGAGCACTTTTTCGTTGGTGACGACCACACGCTCGACGCGTAAATCCGTGCCGCGCGTCGACAACGAGGTGTCCACTTCCTTGCCGATCACCAGTTGCGCGTTATGCAGGTCGGTAGATTGGCCGACGAGGTGCAGCAGGTCGCCTGCCTGGATAATCGTCCCCGGCGACGGCACCATCAGCGTGTCGTCGCGTTTCAGGCGTGAGCAAATGATTTTATCGCTGTTCAGGATCGGCACATCCTGAATAGCCATATTATTGAGGTTCGGATTCTCGACACGGATATTCATTGTTTGAATTAATGAATGACCGTTAGCGAGAGAGGATTCATGCCTCTGCGCCTCCGCCTCGACGTTAACGCGAAAAATCAACCGCATCAGCCACATGGTGAGCAAAATACCGCAGATGCCAAACGGATACGCCATCGCATAGCTCATCCCCATCTGATCCACCAGATCCACTGGCGTTCCCAGATCGCGCAGGATTTGCTGACCCGCCCCTAACGCAGGCGTATTGGTGACTGCGCCGGAGAAAATCCCCAGCACCACTGGCAGCGGAATAGCGAAAATTTTATGCAGAATCGCGGTGACCAACCCGCCCATAATCACAATCAGAACAGCAAACAGATTGAGACGCAGCCCGGAAACGCGTAGCGAGGCGAAAAACCCCGGCCCCACCTGTATGCCGATGGTATAAACAAAAAGGATCAGGCCGAATTCCTGGATAAAGTGCAGCATATCGCCGCTCAGCGTCACCCCAGCCTGATCGACGAAGTGGCCGACGATAATACCGCCGAACAGAACACCGCCAATACCAAAGCCGACACCGCGCACTTTAATGTTGCCGATCCATAAACCGACAACCGCCACCAACGCCAGAACGCTGACCGTCAATGCGATATCACTCATCTTCTCTTCCCTGTGAGTAACATTTCAATTTATAGGGATTATGACTGAACCGTTAAGGCATATATACAGCATGGCGCACATTCTCATGTTACAAAACCGCCCAGACGTCCTGACTTCGGCAGCGTCTTACCCTTTTTCGTGGCATAAAAAAGCCCCGCCATCTCTGGCGGGGCAAGGCAAGGAGCTCATTAGCTATTTAATGCGGAGCGTTCGTTAATGGCGATACGCTGCGGCGCAATGGTTTCCGGCTCGTTGCGGGTTAAATCAATATGCAGCAGGCCGTTGGTAAACGTCGCGCCGGAAACTTCCATATTCTCAGCCAGCGTAAAGCTCAGGCTAAAAGGCTGCATGACCAGGCCCTGATGTAACCATTTGGGCTCGTTTTCCGGCTGTTCCGGCGTGCCTTTCACCGTCAGGCGCGTGCCTTCCAGTTGAATATCCAGATCTTCCTGACGGAAACCGGCTAACGCTAAGGTAATGCGATAATGGTTATCGTCGCTTTTTTCGATGTTATAGGGCGGGAAGCTCTGGCTTTCGCCGCTGTTTTGCAGCGCATTGGCCAGCTTGTCAAAACCGATCCATTGACGCAGCAGTGGGGATAAATCGTAGTTACGCATAATCATTTCTCCTTCTAAGAAGCGAGTTTTTACCTTCACACTTTACGTGCGAATATGCTCCCTGACGGCGAGCATGGGATGACAGGCCGCGCAACGCGACCCGACGGAATCAGTTAATTTCGATACGGCGCGGTTTGTTCGCTTCCGGAATCACGCGCTCCAGTTCGATATACAGCAGCCCGTTGACCAGGTTTGCGCCGCGAACGTGAATGTTCTCCGCTAACTGGAACTTACGTTCAAAGTTACGCTCGGCAATGCCCTGATACAGGTAAGTACGTTCTTTCTGCTCGTCCGCATGAGCGCCTTTTACCACCAGTAAATTATCCTGGGCAGTAATCTCCAGTTCGCTTTCCGCGAAACCGGCAACGGCAATGGCGATGCGGTAGTGGTTTTCGTCTACCAGCTCAACGTTGTACGGAGGGTAGCCGCCATTACTTTGGCTTTGGTTATTTTCAAGCAGGTTAAACAGACGGTCAAAACCAATGGCAGAACGGTACAGCGGGGATAAATCAAAGTTACGCATAATCATAAACTCCTGAAATCAGCGAGAATGTCAGACCTTCCATCATGGACAGGCCAGGATTGCCAGAACACCCATCAGGCGTGCCCTTCTATTCACTACGTCTTATAAATGGGTCTGAATACGTACTTTTCAAGTATTTTAATCCGACTTTTTTTTGCAGTTTATTGGCTATTGCATAGACTGGTTGGGACAGCACTGATTGTTAAAGTGCGATTACTGCCACAGTGCCGCGTACTGGTGATGTTATTTTTAGCAACGGATCGCTATAACTCATCATGCAAATAACGACAACCAACAGATGAATGAGTGATGATAAAAAACGTGTTGTTAACGCTGATAATATGGAATGGGATGCTTTTATTAGGCGGTTGTTCAAGCGTCATGTCGCACACCGGCGGTAAAGAGGGTACTTATCCTGGCACGCGCGCCAGCGCTACGATGATCGGTAACGATGAGACAAACTGGGGCACCAAATCGTTGGCTATCCTGGATATGCCGTTTACCGCCGTGATGGATACGATCCTTCTGCCGTGGGACATCTTCCGCAAAGACAGTTCGGTAAGATCGCGCGTAGAGAAAAGCGAGGAGGAGACGAAAATGACCAATGCCGTCATCCCCCCGGCGAAGATGCCTCCTCCCTGATCTATCGCCCGGTTTCCGTCACCCATAGCTGACGGAACCCTTTCACCTCTTCCATCCATGCGACGTGTCGCCCATCCGGTGAAAAAACGACGGCGTCTGCAGAAGGCGGGTTGTCGTGCCTGGCGGTTAAGAAGTCGATCCTCCCACTTTGTGCGTCGCAGCAGGCAATCCGATTTTCCAGCACCAGTCCCAGCCATTTACCCGACGGATGCCAGTTAAACGCTGACTGTACGCCGGTCGCATGATGCGTTAACTGCCGGGGCTCGCCTCCCTGCGGCGATATCAGCCACAGTTGCGCTACGCCGTTATCGTCTCGCATCAAAAAGGCGATCGCCGTCGCCTGCGGATTACTGCGAACCCAGTGGCGTGGTTCGTTAGTGAGTCCAGGATAAACACGCTGGTGAGTAAAGGTAAGACGCCGCTGAACTACGCCCAACGGCGGCGATGGCATCGTTGATTCGGTTCCCGTCAGCGGCGTGTCGCCTGCCTGTTTCCAGCCGTTTTCATGACACGGTAAATCGACAATAAACAGCTCCGGGACTTTTTTGCCCGTCAGCGACAGCGTATCGCCAATAAAGGCGATCTGGCGGTTGCCCACCCAGCCCTCTTCATAGGCGCGGTTAATGTCATCGCTGCCAGGTCTCGGCGCAGGCGTCGTGCGGCTAACCAGTACGCACCAGTGGCTACCGCTGTATTCGCGCGGATGCTGAACCGGCACCGTTACCGGCCCATACGGCACGGCCACGCCGACATTACGCAGATCCAGCGCCGGATCTCGCTCATGCAGAACGTGGTCATTATAGGTAAAACTCACCAGCTCGCCGTTCGGGCTAAATACATGGACGTGGCTGCCGCCGCGCAGCGCGCCGGGAGTATACGGCGCAGTAATATCCATCGCATCGAGGTTAGTCACGCCCCTCGGCGTTGCAATAACGCCCCGGCGGTGGTGAAAATCGTAATGCCACGTCTCATCAGGGTTTTCAGGGCCATGAATAAACACATAGTGATTGTCGGCAGGATGCACCGTCACCACGCCGACATGCGCGCCCTGCACGGCGCGATAAATCACCTCCACGTCGCCGGTATGCACATTGACACGCTCAATAGTCTTGCCCGTAAATGACGCGCCTGAAGGCCGCACATCAAAGACCAGCCACTGGCTGTCAGGTGTCCAGGTATTGGTGTTGGTAAGCTGGTGATGGCGCGGCGTAAAGGTGATTTGTTTCATGGGATGTCCTGATAAGAGACGATGCTCGCCATCATACTTCACACGGGCTTTACTTTCAGGCTTTAGCGTATCGTTGAGATAGCCAGGCCCGGTGGCGCCACGCCACCGGGCCGTCAGGGTCTTATTTCTCCTGCGCCAGCCGGATACTGCGCTCTATCACCGCCCGCCGGGCGTCACCCGCCGGCAGCAGCTTCAGCATCATCTCCCAGGCCGCCACCGCCTCGCCAAAGCGCTGCTGCTCAAAGGCGCTGAACGCATACAGGCTTAACACCCGGATATCCGTGTGGTCGCGGCTCACCAGC